>NZ_JAUEYW010000010.1:0-305957 GCF_032489875.1 Bradyrhizobium sp. SZCCHNR1015 | reverse complement strand
CATTTGGCGATGCTCAAGACCGCAGAAGAATCCACGCCATGCACCATGTCCAGTCTGTCTGAACCGGACAGCCGTGGCACAAGGCCGGGCATGACGGAATCTGCGGATCAGTCGCGTTCTAAGCCGCGCCCTTCGGCCAATAGCGCTCGCGCAGATGCCGCTTGACCAGCTTGCCCGTCGGTGTGCGCGGCAGCTCCGGCTCGAAGTCGATCGAGCGCGGGCATTTGATCGGTGACAGATGCTGGCGGCAGAACAGCATCAATTGCTGCTCGAGCTCCTTGCCGGCGCGCGCCATGTCGTGTGGCTGCACCACCGCCTTGACCTCCTCTCCCATCTCCTCGTTCGGCACGCCGAACACGGCGACATCGGCGACGTCGGGATGCGTGATGAGGACGTCCTCGGTCTCCTGCGGGTAGATGTTCACGCCGCCGGAGATGATCATGTAGGACTTGCGGTCGGTCAGATAGAGGAAGCCATCGGCATCGAGATAGCCGACATCGCCGAGCGTCGACCAGCCCTTGTCGTTGTAGGCGCGCTTCGTCTTCTCCGGATCGTTGTGATAGGAGAACACCGGCGCGTCGGCGAAATACACCGTGCCGATCTCGCCGGTCGGCATCTCCTGATCATCTTCGCCGAGGATCTTGATCTTGCCGACCACGGCACGCCCGACGCTGCCGCGATGCTCCAGCCACTGCTTCGAGGTGCAGACGGTGACGCCGTTGCCCTCGGAGCCCGCATAATACTCGATCAGGATCGGGCCCCACCACTCGATCATCCTGGCCTTGACGTCGACCGGGCAGGGCGCGGCGGCATGGATGGCGCCCTTGAGCGTGGAGACGTCATAGCTCTTGCGGACGTCCTCCGGCAGCTTCAGCATGCGCACGAACATCGTCGGCACCAGCTGCGACTGCGTGATCTTGTACTTCTCGACGAGCCTCAGGAACTCCTCGGCGTCGAAATGCTCCATGATGATGGAGGTGCCGCCGAGCACCGAGACCATCATGTTGAAGCGCAGGGGCGCTGCATGATAGAGCGGCGCCGGCGACAGGTAGATGCTCTCGGCGTTCATGCCGCACATGTCGGCGCAGAGCACGCGCAGGAACTGGGTGGGCTGGTCGATCGGATTGCCTTCGAAGTCCTTCTTGATGCCCTTCGGCCGTCCGGTCGTGCCCGACGAATACAGCATGTCGTAGCCGGCGACCTGGTCGGCAATCGACGTCCTCGGCTGGGCGCCGGCCTCCTTGTCCCAGGAGCGGAAGCCGGGCTCGGGCTCGTCGACCATGAAGAACAGCGGGCCGTCCTTGGCGGTGGCGAGATCGCGCACCTGCTCGGCGCATTTCGGCGAGGTGATGAAGACCTTGGCGCCGCAATCCCTGATGATGTAGGCGATCTCGTCCTTGGTGAGATAACGGCTGATCGCCGTGTAGTACAGGCCGGAGCGCTGCGCCGCCCAGGCGATCTCCATGAAGGCGAGCCGGTTCTCCATCAGGAAGGCGACGTGATCGCCGGCTTTCAGGCCGAGCGCGCGGAACAGCTGCGCGCCCTGGTTGGAGAGCTCGTCGAGCTCGCGATAGGTGACGGCCTTGCCGGTGCCAGCCATCTGATAGGCGATCTTGTCCGGATGGCTCTGGGCGTGAATGGAGGGGTGGGTCATGAGGGCTCACCGCTAAATTAGGAAAATGGTGTCGTCCCGGCCTTGAGCCGGGACCCATAACCACAAGGGCCTGTGGTGAGAGCGAGCTGTGGCTCCAACTCGCCCGACATTCAATTCGGTGGCTATGGGTCCCGGCGTTCGCCGGGACGACACCGTTATTGGGGCGCGACTTACAGCCGCTCGACGATCGTCACATTCGCCATGCCGCCGCCTTCGCACATGGTCTGCAGGCCGTAGCGCTTGTTGCGCTGCTTCAGCGCATGCAGCAGCGTGGTCATCAGCTTGGTGCCGGAGCCGCCGAGCGGATGGCCGAGCGCGATCGCGCCGCCATTGACGTTGAGCCGGCTGGGATCGGCGCCAGTGGTCTTCAGCCACGCGGTCGGCACGGAAGCGAATGCCTCGTTGACCTCGTAGAGGTCGATGTCGTCGATCGACATGCCGGCCTTCTGCAGCGCGCGCTGCGTGGCCGGCAGCGGCGCCTCCAGCATGATCACGGGATCGCCGCCCATCATCGTCATGTGGTGGACACGGGCGATTGGCTTGACGCCGAGCGACTTCAGGCCGCGCTCGTTGACGACCATCACGCCCGAGGCGCCGTCGCAGATCTGGCTCGCGGTCGCCGCGCTGAGCTTGCCGTTCTCGGCGATCAGCTTGACGCCCTTGATGCCGTCGAGGGTGACATCGAAGCGGATGCCTTCGTCGATGTGATGGGTGTCGGTCGAGCCGTCGGCCCTGACGATCTCGAGCGGGATGATCTCGTCCTTGAAGTGGCCTGCCTGCGTGGCGGCAATCGCGCGCTGATGGCTGTTATAGGCGTATTCGTCGAGCTCATCCTTGGAGAGACCGTACTTCTCCGCCATCATTTCCGCGCCGGTGAACTGGCTGAACTGGATGTTCGGATAGCGGCTCTCGATGCCAGGGCTCTTGTAGTGTCCGAAGCCGTTCTTCGCCGGAAGCGTGGAGGAGAGACCCATCGGCACCCGGGTCATCGACTCCACGCCGGCGGCGATCACGACATCCATCGCGCCCGACATCACTGCCTGCGCGGCGAAATGCAGCGCCTGCTGCGACGAGCCGCACTGCCGGTCGATCGAAGTGCCAGGCACGCTCTCCGGCAGCTTCGAGGCCATCACCGCATTGCGCGCGATGTTGTTCGACTGCTCGCCGGTCTGCATCACGCAGCCCATGATCACGTCCTCGACCTGGTCCGGCGCGGCGCCGGAGCGCTCGACCAGCGCGTCCAGCACCTTCGCAGCGAGGTCGGCCGGATGCCAGCCGGCCAGGCGGCCTCCCTTGCGGCCGCCGGCCGTGCGTGCAGCCGCGACGATGTAGGCTTCCGCCATGACGTGTCCTCCCTAGACTTGGTGTTCGTGATTGGCTGCGATTTAAATGCGCGATTGAGCCTTAGTCAATCGATCAATTAACTCTTGAGATCAACTCCGGCTTCGGCTTATCTGCCCCGATCAAGCGCGAGACATGTCTTGGGACCCCAGCTTCAGAACAGTGTGCCGGAGAAACTTCCCGCGGGGCGGAATGCGACAGCAGAGAAGCTGCTGGACGCCGCCAGCGAGCTGATGATCGCGAGGTCCTCGATCGAGATCTCGCTGAGCGACATCGCGCAGAAGTCCGGGGCAAACGCTGCGCTGGTCAAATACCATTTCGGCAACAAGGACGGCCTGCTGCTGGCGCTGCTCGCCCGTGACGCCGCGACCGAGGTCGCCAATCTCGAATATCTGCTGGCGCAGCCGCTGCCGCCGACGGCCAAGCTGAAGCTGCACATCAGCGGCATCATCCGCGCCTATCACCGGTTTCCCTACATGAACCGGCTGATCCATTATCTGCTGCACGAGAGCAGCGCCGAAGCGGCCGACGAGGTGTCGAAGTTCTTCGTGGCCCCGCTGCTCGATTTCCATCGCAGGCTGATCGAGCAGGGCGTCGCTGAGGGCGACTTCCGCGCCGTCGATCCGGTGCTGTTCTACACCAGCCTGATCGGCGCCTGCGATCATTTGTTCTTCGGCCGCCACGCGATGTCGCGCGCGATCGGCGTCGGCCCCGTCACCGATGACGTCTGCCGCCAGTACATCGCCCATATGGAGGCGCTGATCTGCGGCGGCATATTGAAACGCGCGAATGGCGAATAGGGGGTAGTGAATAGGGGGATGCCCTACCTTCCCTGTTCGCTACTCCCTACTCGCCATTCGCCAACAACAAACAAACGGAGGAAACGCACCATGCAACTCAACAACGTTGCCGTTCTGATCACCGGCGGTGGCTCGGGCCTCGGCGCCGCCACGGCGCGCGCCATGGCCGCCAAGGGCGCGAAGATCGCCGTGCTCGACCAGAGCAAGGAGAACGCGGAGAAGGTGGCGGCCGAGCTCAACGGCGTCGCCATTCATGCCGACGTCACCGACGAGGAGCAGGTCAAGGCCGGCATCGCCAAGGCCGAAGCCGCCCACGGCATCGCGCGCGTGCTGGTCAACTGCGCCGGCATCGGCGGCTCGCAGCGCATCGTTGGCAAGGACGGCGTCTATCCGCTCGCCAAGTTCGCGCGCATCATCAACGTCAACCTGATCGGCACCTTCAACGTGCTGCGCCTGTTCGCCGAGCGCCTCGTCACCGCCGAGCCGATCGGCGAGGAGCGCGGCGTCGCCATCAACACTGCGAGCGTCGCGGCCTATGAAGGCCAGATCGGCCAGATCGCCTATTCGGCGTCGAAGGGTGGTGTCGTCGGCCTGACCCTGCCTGCCGCGCGCGATCTCGCCAGCCAGAAGATCCGCGTCAACACCATCGCGCCCGGCCTGTTCCTGACACCGCTGCTGATGGGCCTGAACGAAGAAGCGCGCAAGAGCCTGGGCGCCCAGGTGCCGCATCCGGCCCGGCTCGGCGACGCCTCCGAGTACGGCAACCTCGCCGTCCACATCGTCGAGAACCCGATGCTGAACGGCGAGACCATCCGCCTCGACGGCGCCATCCGCATGGCCCCGCGCTAGGCGGCATTCTCCGCTGTCGTCCCGGCCTTGAGCCGGGACCCATACTCCGCGGCGTCTGTGAGAGGCACTCTGGCAGACGCCGCGCTCTAACCAATCAGGCCGGTGGCTATGGATCCCGGCGTTCGCCGGGATGACACTGAGGCTGGAGCGCGCGCCATGTCCCAACCGCTGCTGATCGAACACGACAATGGTGTCGACCGGGTGACGCTCAATCGTCCGGAGAGCCTGAATGCGCTCGACCCGGCGTTGATCGATGCGCTCAACAGTTATTTCGAAGGCCTGCAGCGCAATCGCACCACGCGCGTGGTCGTGCTCAAGGGGGCCGGCAAGAATTTCTGCGCAGGGCTCGATCTCAAGGCTGCGATGCAGCGGCGCGGCGGTGTCAACGAGCCGCCGAGCGTGACCGAATCCCTGGACTCGCAGCGGCGCATCGCCGACATCGTGATGCTGATGCGGCGCTGCCCGCAGCCGATCATTGCGCTGGTGCAGGGCGCGGCGGCCGGCGGCGGCTTCGCGCTGGCGCTCGCGGCCGACATCCGCATCGCCGCGCGCTCGGCGCGGATGAACTGTGCCTTCATCAAGCTCGGCCTGGGGGGCTGCGACATCGGCACCAGCTACTTCCTGCCGCGCCTCGTCGGCGTCTCCGTCGCATCGGAGCTGATTCTCACCGGCCGCTTCATCGGCGCCGAGCGCGCGCTCATGGTCGGCCTGGTGTCGGAGATCGTCGAGGACGATATGCTCGAGAACGCGGCCGCGCCGTTCGTCGACGCGATGATGACGGCCTCGCCGGTCGGACTTCGACTGTCGAAGGAATGCCTCAACATGAGCGTCGATGCGTCGTCGATCGAGGCCGTCATCGCGATGGAAGATCGCAACCAGGTGCTGTGCAGCCGCTCGGAGGATTTCAAGGAGGGCATTACAGCCTTCCTCGAGAAGCGAAAGCCGGTCTATACCAACCGCTAGATATCAAGATCCGCAAAGGACGATATTTCGGGAGACGCAAAATGGACGGGACGGCAGCGAAGGTGTTGGAGAAGCCGGCATTCCGCAAGGTCAACTGGCTGGCGCGCGACATCGACGTCGAGCGCCGCACTGACGGCACGATCATCATCAAGTCGCGCATTCCGCTGCAGGCCTATGAGCCGCATCTGGCGGCGCCGCTCGCCCGCTGGGCCAAGGAGGCGCCGACGCGGACCTGGCTCGCGCAACGCAGCGGGGCCGAGCGGCAATGGCGCAAGCTGTCCTATGCCGAGGCCAAGCGCACGGTCGATGGGCTGACGCAGGGCCTGCTCAATTTGAGGCTGGACGGCCGGCCCGTCGCGATCCTCTCCGGCAATTCGATCGAGCATGCGCTGATGACGTTCGCGGCCATGCAGGCACGGTCGCCGGCGACGCCAGTGTCTCCGGCCTACTCGTTGATGAGTCACGATCACCTCAAGCTGAAATACCTGTTCGGACTGGTGAAGCCGGGCGTGGTCATGGTGCAGGACGGCCCGACCTTCGAGAAGGCGCTGAAGGCGCTCGATCTCGACGGCGTCACCGTCGTTCATGTCGCGCGTCCGTGCGAGGGCGTTGCGAGCATCAGCTTCGCTGATCTCGCCGCGACGCCGGTCACCGGCGCGGTCGACGCGTCGATTGCGCAGATCACGCCGGACACGGTCGGCAAGCTGCTGTTCACCTCCGGCTCGACCGGCATGCCCAAGGCGGTCATCAACACCCAGCGCATGATGTGCGCCAATGCGGCGATGATGATGCAGACGCGGCCGCGCGGGCCGGAGGCGCCGATCTCCACGGTGCTCGACTGGATGCCGTGGAATCACACCATGGGCGGCAATGCGCTGTTCAATCCGCTGCTGATCGAGGGCGGCACGCTCTACATCGACGACGGACGGCCGATGCCCGGCATGTTCGACGAAACCATCCGTAACCTGCGCGAGGTGTCGCCGACCTACTACGCCAACGTTCCCGCCGGCTACGCGGCGCTCGCCGCGGCGATGGAAAAGGACGACGCGCTGTGCCGCTCGTTCTTCAAGGATCTGGGCATCATGGCCTATGGCGGCGCGCGGCTGCCGGACGATCTCTACGAGCGCATGCAGGCGCTGGCGGTGAAGACCACCGGTGAGCGCATCGTGTTCTACACCGGCTGGGGCTCGACCGAGACCGCGCCGACCTCGACCGGCACCTATTGGAACACCGAGCGCGTTGGCCTGATCGGCCTGCCGTTCCCCGGCGTCGAGCTGAAGATGGTGCCTGTCGGCGACAAATACGAGCTGCGCCTGCGCGGCATCAACGTGATGCCTGGCTATTTCGGTCAGCCCGAGCTGACGAAGAAGGCGTTCGACGAGGAGGGCTTCTACTGCATCGGCGACGCCGGCGTATTCGTCGATCCCAATGATCCGGCGCAAGGCATCATCTTCGCCGGCCGCGTCGTCGAGGATTTCAAGCTCACGACGGGCACCTTCGTCCATGTCGGCTCGCTGCGCACCGATGCGATCGCAGCCGCAACGCCGGCGATCCACGATGCACTGGTGACCGGGCAGGATCGCGAATATGTCGGTCTCCTGGCCTGGCCCAATCTGCACGCCTGCCGCCAGTTGGTCGGCGATCCCAACGCGACGTTCGAGGACGTGGTGAAGCATCCGGCCGTCATCGACTGCGTCCGCCGTGGTCTCGAAGCCCATAATAAAGAGTGCGAGGGCGCGACCAGCCGGCGCATCGGCCGCGCCATGTTGATGGTCGAGCCGCCCTCGATCGACGGCCATGAGCTGACCGACAAGGGCTACATCAACCAGCGCGCCGGTCTCGAACGCCGCGCCGCGCTGGTCGAGCGGCTCTACGCGGCCACGCCCGACGGCGACGTGATCGTGCTGTGATGACGACGCTCTCTCTCCATTCGTCATTCCGGGATGCGTGCGAAGCATGCAGGCCGGGAATCCATAACCCCGATCGGGCGTATGGATTCCGGGCTCGCGCTCCGCGCGCCCCGGAATGACGGCGAGTCTTGATCCCCCTTTTGAAGGCGAGTGACATCCCATGAACTTCGATTTCTCCGACGATCAGAAACAGCTGCGGGATCAGGCGAGGAAATTCCTCGCTGAGAAGTGCCCGCCCAAGGCAGTGCGCGTCGTGCTCGACGGCAAGGAATCTTATGATCGCGCGCTGTGGAAGGGCTTTGCCGAAATGGGCTTCCTCGGCGTGGCGATCCCCGAGGAGTACGGCGGCGCGGGGGCTGGCCATCTCGAGCTCTGCGTGATCGCGGAGGAGGTCGGCCGCGCGCTGGCGCCGGTGCCGTTCTCGTCGACCGTGTATCTTGCGGCGGAGGCGCTGATGCTGGCCGGCAGCGATGCGCAGAAGCAGGCCTGGCTGCCGAAGATCGCCAATGGCGAGGCGATCGGCACCTTGGCGCTGTTCGAGGGCACCGGCAATCCATCCCCGAAGGCGATCAAGCTCGAAGCCACGAACGGCGTGCTCAACGGTACCAAGAAGCCGGTCGCCGACGGCACCATCGCCGATCTCATCATCGTTGCCGCGCGTACCGGCTCGACCGGCCGCGACGGCGACATCTCGCTGTTCCTGGTCGACACCAAGGCGGGCGGTGTCGAAGCCAAGGCGCTGACCAATCTCGATCCGACGCGCGGCCAGGCCGAGCTCACCTTCAAGAACTGCAAGGCGGAGCCGCTCGGCGCCGCCGGCGAGGGCTGGAGCATCATCACCCAGGTGCTCGACCGCGCCGCGGTGCTGACGGCGTTCGAGCAGGTCGGCGGCTCCGACCGCGCGCTGGAGATGGGCCGCGACTACGCGCTCGATCGCATCGCCTTCGGCCGTCCGATCGGCTCGTTCCAGGCGGTCAAGCACATGCTGGCCGACATGTATGTGTCTGCGACCCTGGCGCGCTCGAATTCCTACTACGGCGCGTGGGCGCTCTCGACCAACGCCCCGGAGCTGCCTGAAGCCGCGGCCTCGGCGCGCATCAGCGCGACGCAGGCGTTCCAGCACTGCGCCAAGAACAACATCCAGGTCCATGGCGGCATGGGCTTCACCTGGGAGTTCGACTGCCACATGTACTACCGCCGCGCCAACGCGCTCGCGCTCGGTCTCGGCAGCCTGTCCTATTGGGAGGACCAGCTGATCGACCGCATGCGCAAGCGCAATGCGGCGTGACGCACGATGGGAATCCGTAGGGTGGGCAAAGCGAAGCGTGCCCACCATCGGTGGCGCAGGATTGGATCGGTGGCCACGGCGCGTTGCGCCTTCGCCCACCCTACGAGATGAGAGGCTTGCCGATGAACTTCGATGACACTCCGCAGGAGGCCGCGTTTCGCAGCCAGGCGCGGGCCTGGATCGCTGCCAACGCGCCGAAGCAGTATGAAGACGAGCTGCGCGCGACCTCGCTCGGCCGCGTCGCGCTGAAGGACGCCAATATCCTCGAGGTTGCCAAGGCGTGGCAGAAAAAGAAGGCTGATGCCGGCTGGGCCTGCCTGCACTGGCCGAAGGACTATGGCGGACGCGGCGCCTCGCCGATCGAGCGCGTGATCTGGCAGCAGGAGGAGGGGCCCTACGGCAAGCTCTCCGGCCTGTTCATCATCGGCCACGGCATGTGCGGGCCGACCATGATGGCCTACGCGTCGGAGGAGCATAAGCGGCAGTATCTGCCGCCGCTCGCCTCCGGCGAAAAGGTCTGGTGCCAGCTGTTCTCCGAGCCGGCCGGCGGCTCCGACGTCGCCGGCCTGCGTACCCGCGCCGAAAAGCGCGGCGACGATTGGGTGATCAACGGCCAGAAGATCTGGACCTCGGGGGCGCATTATTCCGACTACGGCATCCTGCTGACGCGCACCGATCCGACCGTGCCGAAGCACAAGGGCCTGACGATGTTCTTCCTGGACATGAAGAGCCCTGGTGTCGAGGTCCGGCCGATCAAGCAGGCGAGCGGGCACTCGGATTTCAACGAGGTCTATTTCACCGACGTCGTGATTCCGGACTCGCAGCGGCTCGGCGCCGTCGATGACGGCTGGAACGTCGCGCTCACCACCTTGATGAACGAGCGCATGTCGATCGGCGCCGGCGTCGCCACCGGCTTCCCGGAGCTGTTCGACTTCTGCTCCAACCTGATGCTGGACGATCGTCCCGCGATCGAGGACCGCAACGTGCGCTCCAAGCTCGCGAACTGGGCGGTGAAGGCGAGCGGGCTGAAATACACCAGCATGCGCGCCATCTCGGCGCTGTCGAAGGGCGAGCGGCCGGGACCTGAGAACTCGATCGGTAAGCTGGTCGCCGGACCGATGATCCAGGACGTCGCAGCCTACGCGCTCGACCTGCAGGGTGCGGCCGGCGTGCTCAGCGGTCCCGAGGCCGAGCTTGCGGGCAAATTCCAGGCGATGCTGCTGCGCGCGCCCGGCACCCGTGTCGAAGGCGGCACCGACGAGATCATGCGCAACATCATCGCCGAGCGCGTGCTCGGCCTGCCCGGCGACATCCGTGTCGACAAGGACGTGCCGTTCAACCAGGTGCCGACCAAGGGACGTGCCTAACAAGCGGAGTCGTAGGGCGGGTTAGCGCAGCGTAACCCGCCCTTGGCTCGTGCAATGCTGATCAAAGCGGCGGGTTACGCCTTCGGCCAACCCGCCCTACGCATACGAAGCGAGGTTAGACCATGAACTTCGACGACACCCCTGAAGAAGCCGCCTTTCGCGAGACCGCGCGCGCCTGGATCGCGGCCAACGCGCCGAAGGAGCTCGAGGGCGAGCTGGCGAGCTCCTCGCTCGGCCGCATCAGGCTCAAGCACGCCGACATCGTCGAGGTCGGCAAGGCCTGGCAGAAGAGGAAGTCCGATGCCGGCTGGGCCTGCCTGCACTGGCCGAAGGCGTATGGCGGCCGCGGCGCGACGCCGATCGAGCGCGTGATCTGGCAGCAGGAGGAGGGCGTCTATGGCAAGCTGACGCAGCCGTTCCAGATCGGCGAGGGCATGTGCGGCCCGACCGTGATGGCCTATGGCAGCGAAGAGCACAAGCGGCGCTATCTGCCCAAGCTCGCCTCGGGCGAGGAGATCTGGTGCCAGCTGTTCTCCGAGCCGGCGGGCGGCTCCGACGTCGCCGGCCTGCGCACCCGCGCCGAGAAGCGTGGCGATGACTGGGTCATCAACGGGCAGAAGATATGGACCTCGGGCGCGCACTACTCGGATTACGGCCTGCTGATCACGCGCACCGAGCCCAACGTGCCCAAGCACAAGGGCCTGACGATGTTCTTCCTGGACATGAAGAGCCCGGGCGTCGAGGTCCGTCCGATCAAGCAGGCCAATGGCATGCAGGAGTTCAACGAGGTCTATTTCACCGACGTGGTGATCCCGGACAGCCAGCGGCTCGGCGCCGTCGGCGACGGCTGGAACGTGTCGCTCACGACCTTGATGAACGAGCGCATGTCGATCGGCGCGCGGCTGGCGACCGGCTTCCCCGAAATGTTCGAGTTCTGCGCGAACCTGATGAGCGACAACGGGCTCGCCATCGACGATCGCGCCACGCGCTCGAAACTGGCGTCGTGGGCGGTCAAGGCGAGCGGGCTGAAATACACGAGCTATCGCGCCATCTCGGCGCTGTCCAAGGGCGAGCGGCCGGGACCTGAGAATTCCATCGGCAAGCTGGTCGCCGGCGTCATGCTGCAGGATATCGCGACCTACGCGATGGATCTCGAAGGCGGCGCCGGCGTGCTGACCGGCGCGGACGAGGCGGTGACGCAGGGCCAGTTTCAGCAGATGCTGCTGACCTCGCCCTCGATGCGCATCGCCGGCGGCACCGACGAGATCCTGCGCAACATCATCGCCGAGCGCGTGCTCGGCCTGCCCGGTGACATCCGGGTCGACAAGGACGTGCCGTTCAACAAGGTGCCGACCAAGGGACGTAGCTAACCCTCATGCTGAGGAGCTGCGCAGCAGCGTCTTGAAGGATGAGGCCGATATCCGGGCCTCATGGTTCGAGACGGCGCTGCGCGCCTCATCATGAAGGGACGTTTCTCCGTTGTAGTGAGAACCATAAATGAAAGCTGACGCCGCAGCCGCACAGGCCACTCCCATCACCGTTCTCGAAGAGCTGATGGCCGCGCGCTTCTCCTGTCGCAGGTTCCTGCCCGAGCCCGTGCCGCGCGCCACCATCGAGCGCATCCTGGAGGCGGCGCAGAAAACCGCGTCGTGGTGCAACAGCCAGCCGTGGCGTGTCGAGATCACCTCCGGTGTGGCGACCGAGGCGTTCCGGAAGGTGATGTATGCGGCGGCCTCCAGCGGCAAGGCGGCGTCAGGCGACTTTCCTTTCCCGCGCGAATACACCGGTGTCTATCTCGAACGGCGGCGCGAGAGCGGTTTCCAGCTCTACAACGCGCTCGACATCCCGCGCGGCGACAAGGCGGGCTATGCCCGGCAGGCGCTGGAGAACTACAATTTCTTCGGCGCGCCGCATGTGGCGATCATCCACAGCGACGAGGCGCTCGGCACCTATGGCGCGATCGATTGCGGCGGCTACGTCACGAGCTTCATGCTGGCGGCGCAGGCGCTCGGCATCGCCACCGTGCCGCAGGCGGCGCTGGCGTTTCATTCCGACGTGGTGCGGCAGCACTTCGGGCTCGGCGCCGACCGCAAGGTGGTCTGCGGCATCTCGTTCGGCCATCCCGATCTCGGTGACAAGGCCAACTCCTACCGCACCCGCCGCGCCACGGTCGCGGAGACCGTCCGCTTTCACGACAAATAACGTCCCGTCCGTGGGGTCGCGCGCGCCTATTGTTTGCCGGTGGAGTTCCGTTATCCGGGACTCCGGAGGAGGGCGAGACGACCCGCGAGTCCATTTTTGTAAACCGAGTTTGCTGAACAAGGAGCAGCTCGGGCGGCGGCGCCATGATTTTGCCGAGGTGTCGTCCGAGTTCGGCAAGCGCGTTTCGGCAACGATGCGCGCGCTCTCCTGTCCGACCTTCACATCGAAAGCCGCCCTGAAATCAACAGTTTGTGTCTGTGATGCGCCAACCGAGACGCGTTGCTACGGGGACCAGACGTGTTGCGAGAGTCGGTGCAGGAGCGCTAATGGCTGCTGTTTGTCGAATGGGGCGCGCACTTTTCCTTCAGCTCGTGGGCTTCAAGCAATGATATTGACAAAATTCTCTCTAACATTTTGAGTTGCATCGCCCGAGCGTCAACGATGCAAAATTGCAGACGCTCGATGATCTTCTCGATTGAAGGTTCAGTCACGGCTCGAAACCTGAAGTGTCAGCGATGGATTCCATGAACACGCCGTCCAACCTTTATGCCCTCGAGGTGGATGAGGCGACGCTCCTTGGTCACCGCCTCTTGAAGGCCTTCCATAAGCTCAGGCTGAAGCGGCACCGGGAACAGCTCATTGCGCTGGCTGAGAGGCTGGTGGAAGATGAAGAAAGATATCCGGCAGGGCCTGGCGGCTGACGTCTTCGAGCCCCCGCCACGTGAGGGTTGGCCGCGTCAGGCCGATCTGCTTGCAGAGTGACTTCCAAGTCGTTTCATCGCAGTCGACGAGTACGGCCATCACCGACATCCCGTCCATCATGTGAGGTACGCCGAGCGGCCGCGCTTTCCAGCCGCACTTCTCGAACCGCGGCAGCCACCAGGTTTCGAGCACGATCGAAAAGCCGGTCAGCCCGATCGAGATGCCGTATTCCATGATTGCAGTGAGCAGCAGCATGTCGACCCGCGGGCCGGCGTGCTCGCCGCGGCGCTCCGGGATCACGAAGATGCGCGACAGCTCGTAGACGTCGGGGCGCTGGATCGGGCCGCGCAGATTCAGATACGGGAAGATGTCGCTCATCAGCGTCGGCAGCAGCGTCGGCACCGCGCGCATCGAGCCGATCAACTGGCCCTTGTCGATGCAGAACAGATAGACCGAATCCTCGGTGTCGAACTGATCGATCTCGCGCCCGTCCGGACGATCGAGCGCCATCCACTTGCGCTGCTTGACGTAGATCTCGTGGCGCAGACGGTAATACGAATCGAAATATTTCTCGTACAGAGCGCGATTATCTTTTCGAACGACATGAATCTCAGGCATCGAAACCCCCGGTCGTCTGAATCAAATTGGGGTTTGCAGATTGCCGATGCGCTCGAATTGATCCAGTGGGAGAAACGACAGATCAGATCGAGATCTCGCCGTTGACAAGAGCGGTCGCAACCGTCGCCGTCTTGTTCTTGGTTGCTAGCTTGCGCTGTGCTTCTTCCAGATGCCACCGGACGTTGCGTTCGGAGACGCCGAGGATGCGCGCCGTCTCCCACGCGGTCTTGCCGCGCGCCGCCCAGCCCAGCACCTCGGCCTCGATCCGCGACAGGCGTCGGCCCTGGTTGCTCGCGGCCGAGCGCGCCAGCGCGCGCAGCCGGCTGTGGGTGAAGATGCTGATCAGGTGCAGCGCGCCCCGCGCGTCCGGAGCGAGATTCGGATTTTCGCCTGCAAGGCTGACGGCGCCCACGGCATCGTCGTAGTGGATGGGGACGCAGAAGCCTTCGTTCAATCGGAAGTCCTTCGCGCGCATCATCACCTCATGCGCGCCGGGCTCGTCCTCGCGGTCGTAGGGAGCCTCCGACCACGCGAATGGATTCAATGTCGAGATGCAGTGCCGCGGAATAGGATCGCAGCGGTGAAACTGCTCGCGCGCATACATGTCGAACCATTCCCGCGGCCAGCCGTTGGCGAGAATGGTTTGCTGCAGCGATTGGCCCGAGGTCGGCACGCCGGCCATGATGTAGGCGTGAAAGCCCAGGTCGCTGATCATCTTCTCGAACTGGGAGAGCACGCTCGCGCTGGTCTTCGACGCTTCGATCGCATCGACGTACTCCAGAGCTCGTCGTCCCCAATACGCGTCCATCACTTGCATGTGAAAGTCTCCGCCCGTGGTTCAAGCTAGCCACGGACAAAAAGCTGTCAACCGCAAATTGGGGCTTTACGTCGATAGTTCGTTGAGCGTGTGTCAGAACACCGGCTGGATACAGCAATTTGCATGCAAAATTTTATCAGTTCGGAGCATGGCTGCGCTCAGAATTGCGGCGTTCTCTTCTCTGCAAACGATTTCATACCTTCGCGGATCTCGGCTCCGCTCATGCTGTCCCGATGCCTGCGGCGAGCCGCCGCATCGTCGAGGGCTCCGCGTGCAAACTCGTTGATGGCGCGCTTCATGCCGCGCATGGCCTGCGGGGCGTTGCCGGTCAGAATGGCCGCCAGCCGGTCGACCTCCGCGTCGAGCGCATCGGCCGTCGCCACGCCGGTGAGATAGCCGATGCGCAGCATCTCGACCGCGTCGATCTTCTCCGCCGTCAGGAACAGACGCTTGGCATTGTCGATACCAAGGCGGGACACGTAGCGCTTGATGCCATTCGGGTAGTAGTGCAGCCCGAGCCGCGCCGCCGGCATGAACATCTCGCTGGTATCGACTCCGATTCGGAAATCGCAGGCCAGCGCCAGATCGGTCGAGCCGCCATAGACCCCGCCGTTGAGCCGGCAGATCGTCGGCAGGGCGAGGTCCTCCAGCCGGTCGACGACCTCCTCGAATGCCGGGCTGGAAGCCTCGGCCTCATCCGCCGGCGTTGCGCCGATGGCGCCAAGGTCGAAGCCGGCGCTGAACGCCCGCCCGGTGCCGGTCAAGACCAGCACGCGCAAGGCGACGTTGGCCTCGACCCGGTCGAACAGCGCCAGCAGCTCGGCGAGGTCCTCCGGCTGGAGCCGGTTGAGATGGCGCGGACGATTGAGCCGAATGGTGGCGCGGGCGCCGTCGATGGTCAGGAGCGGCATGCTCGGCGCGTCATCGGCCTGGGTGGTCCGTCCGGTCGTCATGTCCTGTTCTCCATGGTTCGGCGCCTCGCCTCGGCAGCGATGCTCTGCGCCAGATCGGGGTGGCGTGCCATCAGCACGCGGAAATCGACGAGGTCGAGGACCAGCAGCTTCGACAGCCCTGTCGTGCTGATGTCGGCCGAGCGCAGGTTGTTCCCGAGCAAGGCCATCTCGCCGAAGAACGCGCCCTCGCCGAGCCGGACCTTCTTGCCGGGAAGGTCGACCTCGACCTCGCCGGAGGCGATGAAATACATGCAGTCGCCCGGCTCGCCCTTGCGGATCACGGTGGCGCGGGGCGGCAGGTCGATGGTGCGCAGCATTTGCGTGACGTCGGCGATCGTCGAGGGCCCGAGGCTGGCGAAGAACGGTACCTTGCTGACTGATTCCCAGGTCTTGAGAAAGTTGTCGCGCCGGGTTTCCGCGGCGAAGCCGGTCGCCAGGATGCCGGTCCATAGGCCGAACACGCCGAGGCCGGAGATCATCACCGTGGCGGCGACCACCCGCCCGAGCGGCGTGACCGGCACCACGTCGCCATAGCCCGTCGTGGTGAGGGTCACGACCGCCCACCACAGCGCGGACGGGATGCTGCCGAAGGTGGCCGGCTGCTCGTCATGTTCGAGCGCGTATTCGGCGACCGATCCGACAAACAGCACCACCAGGAACAGCACCAGCACCGACAGCAGCGGACGCGCTTCCAACACCAGCACCCGGCGGAGCCGGCGCAGGCCGGGCACGCCGGGGATCACCTTGAGCACCCAGATGACCGCCAGCAGCCACGCGGTGCGTGCCTCCATGCCCGAGACCAGCGCGGTCGGCACGGCGAGAGCGGAGATCGTGTCCAGCAGTCCCCGGCCCGACATGAGGTAGGCGGCGACGCGATGCGCCCGGGCCGCCTGCTGAACCCGAACCGCCCATTCGACGACGAAAAAGACAAGGCATCCGCACAGCAGGGCGATGATCCAGCGCCGTCCGGCCTCGTAGGCCGGGTCCATCGTCAACAGCACCATGGCGCTCATGCCGAGCGCCACGGCCGCAAAGGCCGCCTTGGTCATGTTGCGTCCGGCCAGCGCGGTGACGAATGCCGCCAGGGCAGGGTGCTGCGGTTTGGTCATTGCTGGCGGGCGTCGGTCGCTGATCTCAGAGCCGCAGGAGATCGCGGCGGCGGCAAGGTGCCCCGATCGGGGGAATCCCGTCAACGATGCGGGCCGGTCGGTTGCGCGGGTGCCTCCGGCAGGTCCAAGCCGTCCTACTTCGAGCGGGAATTTTTGAGTGTCGGCTCAAATACCGGTTCAAACGTCGTCTGTTCGCCGTATATCAGAGGTCGGCATGGACACGCTAAATTAGGCAAAAGGAGGCCGGAACCGAGCGTCCGCCCTCCTGCGTCCCAAGAGTCTGGTTGATCCCAATGGATACCTCACACCTGGTCGAACATGCGGGCGCCGCCGGCAGCCTCTTCGCCTCGATCTTCGTGGTCGCCACGCTGTCGATGCGGACCATGATTCCGCTGCGGGTTTTCGCCATCCTCACCAACATCGTCCTGATCGCGACCGCGGTGCCGATGCACAACTATCCGGTCCTGATCCTGCACGGGGTGCTGCTGCCGCTCAACAGTTACCGGCTCCACCAGATGCTGCAACTGGTCCGCGACGTGAAGCAGTCGGTCAACAGCGACCTCTCCATGGAATGGCTGAAGCCGTTCATGACCGAGCGCAAATGCGGTCCCGGCGAGGTGCTGTTCTACAAGGACGAGAAGGCCGACAGCATGTACTACATCGTCAGCGGCCGCTTCCGCCTGGTCGAATCCGGCATCGAGCTGCCGGTGGGCGCGATCGTCGGCGAGTTCGGCATGATCTCCCCGTCCAATACGCGCACGCAGACGCTGGAATGCGTCGAGGGCGGGCTGATCCTGTCGGTGTCCTACGACCAGGTCGAGCAGCTCTACGTCCAGAACCCCGCCTTCGCCTTCTACTTCCTGCGCCTCGCCAGCGCCCGGCTGTTCCAGAACATCGAAACGCTCGAGCGGCGGCTGGCGCAACAGACCACCGCGCCGGCGCCCGTCGCCAAGCCGGCGTGATCCGGGGAGCCTGAAGCCCAGTGGAAAGCGTCCGGTCCTCGCTGCGATATCTGTTCGCCGACGTCATCGGCGACGACGATGGCGAGCCGCCTTTTCTGCCTCAGGGCCTGCCTGACGCCGCCGTGCCGACGGTGAGCGATGGCATCCATCTGCTGATGGAGTATCAGGGCGCGAGCTATGCGCAGCTCTACGTCGATCGCATCAAGCGATTCGTGCGCAGATCGAACGTCGATGCCGGCATGCTGTCTCAGATCGCGCAGCTGCTGGCCGCCCGCATGGCCTACGAGGATCCGATCCGGATCGCCCAGCTCAGATTGATCAGCCTCGACATGGGGCAGCGCCCGGGGGGACGCGAGAGCGATGACGTGCGGCGGTTTCGCCTCGACGAACTGATCGGTGCGCTGCCGCAGGCCGTGGCGGAATCGTTGCTGGCAGCCTTCGAGCAGGTCGGCTGGCTGGGCCGGCGCCGGGTCAAGGTCCGCTTCTCGGTTCGATCGCCGCTCGCCATTCGCCGTCTCAAGCTGATGGCCGGCCTGCGGCGCTGGCGGCTGCAGTCGGTGCGCTATGGCGAGGAGCGCGCCTGGGCCGAACGGTGGCTGCACATGATCGCGCGTGCGCTGGACAAGCAGCCTGCGGCGGCGTCCGCCGTGATCGGCACGGCGACCATGATCCAGGGGCAGGGCGACGGCTACCGGCAGGGTCTCGCCGATTGGCATGCCATCATCGATGGCCTGGCCAAGCCCACCTTCGATGGCGTGCTGCCGATCTCGGATCTCGCCTCCGCCATCGCCGAGGCGCGCGCCGTTGCGCTGGCAGAGCCGGGACAGGGCGCGCTGAAGCGGGCCATCGCGCAGATCCGGGCGAGGGCGCTGTCAGCACCGAAGACCGACGCCGCTGAATGAAACGCCGCGACTGCGGCCGGTTCGCAGATGCGCGGTGGCGGGTAACCTTACCCCCGCGGAATTGCCGGGAAGGGTAGCAGGGCGCGATTTGAGGTTCCCTTTCGCGTGCAATTCGCTACCGGAGATGTCATAAGCGTCGCATACGCGTCGAATTGGCCGGGTATTCTCATCAGATTGCGCTGAACGCCTCCAGTTCCCCGTGCGTCCAAGGGTTGGTTCCCAGGGTTGGTTCCAAGGGTTAGTCGTAGCGAGAGCGTCAGCTTTGTCTTTTCCTTCTTTGTCGTCGCAGGTTCCGGTTGGTGCGCTGGTCGGCTGGATGCTGCTGCTGACCTTCAAGCACATCATTGGCGACTTCGTTCTGCAGAACGCCTGGATGGCCTATGGCAAGGACCAGCGGAAGGGCTGGGCGCTGCCGCTGTTGGTGCACTGCCTGATCCATCTCGCCGTCGCCATGGTCCTGATCCTGATCGTCGCGCCGAGATTCTGGTTCGTCGCCGTGATCGACTTCGCCATTCACATCACCATCGATCGCATCAAGGGCATCTGCTCGTCGCGGTTCGGCATGAACACCGAGCACCGATGGTTCTGGACCCTGATCGGCGTCGACCAGGCGCTGCATCACCTCACCGGATTCGGGCTCTCGATCTTCATGGCCGCGAACGGCTGAGTCCGGTCGCGGTGCGTCGCGGCGAAGCTGCGCCGACGGCGGCAGCCCCGTGTCAAGCCGGGGGTGGGACGACCGTTCGGTTTGGTTAACCGGACGTTAGCGATTCGCGCCGCATCGTCGCGCCATGGCAATCAAACAGATGCTTCAAAGTCGCGATGCGTTCGACAGCGATTCGTGCCCGGTCGGCGACGAGCTTCTCGGCGAGCTCTACCGTGCCGACGCCAACGGGCTGCCCGCGCTGGTCGAGAGCGTCTCCGCCGATGTGAGGGCCATGCTGGCGCTGTTCTGTTACAGGCGCACGCATCTTCACCCGCTGGCGCTTGCGATTGCATCCACCTGCAGCGAGCAGGACCTGTCGCAGTTCGGCGGCCGGGTCGGATCGGCGCTGTATGCGCAGTCCCGCGGCGGTCGGGCGGGTCCGGCCAGCGCGACCTCGAGCCGCAAGCCGATCTCGCTGTCGACCAAGCCGCTCTCGGTGATGAAGCCGTTCGAGGACGATCTCGACGACAGCCCCGAGCCGGTCACGGCCTGACTCCCCGTCTTCCTGGCCTTTGGCTCAGGCGAGCACCGGCAGCCCGAACTTGCGCCGGGCCATCGCGCATTCGGCGTCACCCGGCATGCAGATGCGGCACACCTCAGGGCGGATCGCGTAGATCCGGCACGCGACGGCGCGCGCGATCTCGCCATCGAGCGCGCAGCAGCGGTCGCCGTCGCAGCGCATGCCCGACAGCCGTTCGTTGACCAGCTCGGCCGGGATCAGGTCGAGGGCTTCATCCTCCTCGATCGTGAAGCGCGGCCAGTTCGACGAATAGGCGCAGCACGCGCCGCAGCTCTGACAGGGGCTGCTGTCAGTCTCGCCAGACATCAGTTCAGACATCCTTGGGAACCTCCCACACCAGGCTGCGCCGCCATTTGGCGCGCAGCGCTTCGCGCCTTTCAGGATATTTGTCGTCGAGATAATCCGCCTCGACGACACGGTCGGTCCTGAAGCTGCGGAAGTCGCGACGCAGCTCGCACCAGGCGGCGAGGATGCGCACCGCGTCATGATAGCCGATCGCGATCGGCCAGATCACGCGCTCGCTGTCGCGGCCCTGCTCGTCGCGATAGCGTAAGCGGATCTTGCGTCCCTCGTGGATCTGCGAACGCGTGCGTGACATGTCGATGCGGTCCGGCTCGCGCATCCACGGCCGCGGCGCGCGGCTCGCCGGCTCCAGTACGAATGGCCTTAAGCGCTCCGGCACGGTGTCGGCGATCTTGGCCATCAGGTCTTCCGCCGCGCGCGCCAGCACCGGGTCGGCGTTGACCGCGACCCATTGCGCGCCAAGCACCGCCGCCTCGATCTCGTCCGGCGTCAGCATCAAGGGCGGCAGATCGAAACCCTTCTCCAGGATGTAGCCCATGCCGGCCTCGCCGCGGATCGGCACGCGCTGCCCGATCAGGGTGGCGATGTCGCGATAGATCGTGCGCTTCGAGGTCTCGAGCTCGGCCGCGATCGCATCCGCCGTCAATGGGCGGCGCGTGCGTCTCAGCACCTGGATGATCTGGAACAGCCGGTCGGCGCGTCTCATGGTGTGTCCTGCGAGCGGCGAGCACCCCCGCCGATGCTGACAGGATGCTGGCAGCAGCCTGTCCTTATACCGGGCCAACAACGAGATTGAAGGGGTGATGTCGATGATGATGTTTTATGGCCTTGGCCTGGCCACCACGCTACTGCCGCTGCTGACACCATGGTGGCAGCAGCACGTCCGTAGCGTCCGGCGTCTGCTCAGGAAGTCGGGAGTGCTGTCATGATCACATTGTTCGGTTTGGGCGCGGGCTTCGGCCTGCCGGAGATCAGCCCCTTCGTCACCAAGACGGAGGTGCAATTGAAGATGGCGGGCCTCGACTATCGGAAGCAGCGGGCGATGCCGCCGGCGTCGCCGAAGGGGCAACTGCCCTTCATCGACGATGGCGGCGAGCTGATTGCCGATTCGACCTTCATCCGTGCCCACATCGAGCGCAAATACGGCTTCGACTTCGATTCCGGACTCGACGTGCGCGCGCGGGCGCAGGCCTGGGGGTTCGAGCGCATGATCGAGCATCATCTGTATTTCGCGCTGGTCGGGGCGCGCTGGGTCGATCCGGTCAACTTCGCCAAGGGGCCGGCGCATTTCTTCGACGGCGTGCCGGCCGACAAGCGCGAGAAGCTGCGCGAGGACGCGCAGTTTCGTGTCGCCGAGAACTATCTGATCTCAGGGCTCGGCCGCCATGCGCCGGACGAGGACGTCGATCTCGCCGCGCGCTCGCTGCGGGCGCTCTCGGTGCAGCTCGGCGACCGGCTCTATCTGATGGGCGATCGTCCATGCGGCACCGACGCGACCGCGTTCGCCGTCATCGCCGGCATTCTCACGCCGTTCTTCGACTCCGAGCTCCGCCGCAGGACCGAAAGCTTCGGCAATCTCGTCGCCTATGCCGAGCGCATGATGGCGCAGTACTATCCTGAGTTCGATTGGGGCAGGGCGGCCGAGGCCGCCTGAGTTCTTAAGCCCCACCCACGTCATTCCGGGGGCAAGGCCGCAGGCCTTGAACCCGGAATCTCGAGATTGTTTTGCGCTCTACTCATGTCGAGATTCCGGGTTCAATCGCCCGTGCACTACCGCGCACGAACGATTTGCCCCGGAATGACGACCAAGCACAGGTCCACAGTGCTGAAGGCAGAGGACTTCGTCAGAGGGCCTCGCCCTTCAACCGCGTCACCTCCGCCTCCAGCTCCGCGATGCGCGCATCGCGCACGGCCAGCGCTTCCGCGACGTCGGCCGCGTCGAACTTCTGCGGGATGTGCTGCGGGCAGTTGGTGTCCCAGGCGCTGATCGTGAACAGGATGACCTGCTCGGGCCGCGCCTTGTAGCCTCTCGGAATCAGCGAGGCCGTCAGCGCGGCATCATCCTCGACCACCCGCGCCGTCCCCCAGATCTTCACCCGACGGCGATGTGCGTAGTCCATGACGAAGATGTAGGCGTGCGGGTTCTCCGACAGATTGCCCTGGGTGATGTACTGCCGGTTGCCGCTGAAGTCGGCGAACGCCAGCGTGTGGCTGTCGAGCACCTTGAGAAAGCCCTTCGGTCCGCCGCGATGCTGGATATAGGGCTGGCCGTCGGCCGAGGCGGTCGCGAGATAGAAGCTCGTGGCCTCGGCGAGGCGGCCGGCGAGATCGGCGTCGACCTCGTGGCGAAAGCCGCGGCTCTGCTCCACATGCGCGTAGCTCTCGCGCGACCCCTTGCGGGCCTGGATCGCCTTGACGGCGGGTGAGAACATGACGTCGCCGGGTGCCTGGATGGTTGGCTGGGTCATCGCAATGACTCCTTGTCGCTGCGGCCGTGACTGCCGCCGTGAAGGCAATATGGTCCCAATCCCCCAGGGAAATAATCTGACCAGTTGACATTGGATCGTTGCAGATGTTGCAATAATCCCATGGACCGCATCGATGCCATGCAGGCGTTCGTCACCGTCGCCGAGCTGAACGGCTTCGCACCGGCGGCGCGCCGGCTCAAGCTGTCACCATCGGCGGTCACCCGTTTGGTCGCCGCGCTCGAAGCGCATCTTGGCGTCCGCCTGCTGCAGCGGACGACGCGCTCGGTGACGCTGACCGATTCCGGACGACGCTATCTGGAACGCGCTGGCCGCATCCTGGCCGATCTGGCGGAGGCGGAGCGCGCCGCGGAGAGCGAGCGCCTGCAGCCGGTGGGGCGGCTGGTGGTCTCGGCGCCGGTCGGCTTCGGCCGGCTCCATGTCGGTCCGGTCATGGCCGCGTATCTGAGCCGCTATGCCGAGGTCGCGGCCGAGCTGCGCCTCGAGGACCGCCAGATCAATCTGGTGGAGGACGGCGTCGACTGCGCCGTTCGGATCGGCCATCTCGGCGATTCGTCGCTCGTGGCCCGCCAGGTCGGCAGCATGCGCCGGATCGTGGTCGGGGCTCCCGCCTACTTCAAAGGCCAAGGCGAGCCGCGGACACCCGATGCGCTGGCGAAGCACCAGACCATCCAATTCGGCCCGGCCGACGAATGGCGCTTCGTCAAGGAGGGCAGGGAACTGCGGATTGCGGTCAGCCCGCGGCTCGTTACCAACAATGCCGACGCCGCGATCCAATATGCGGAGGCGGGCGGCGGCGTGACACGGGTGATGGCCTATCAGGCCGCCGACGCGCTGCGTGGCGGCCGCCTCAAGCGGGTGCTGGCGAAATACGAGCCGCCGCCACTTCCCATCCACATCGTGTTCCCGAGCTCCCGGCTCCTATCAGCCAAGGTCCGCGCCTTCATCGACCTGATCGCGACGACCTGCGACTGGCGCTTCGGCTGACGACGTCACTCCTTCTTCGGCACGACGCGAAACGTTGCGTTCGCCCGCGCGATCACGGCGTCGTCGGCCAGCACCAGGCTCTGCACGAAGCAGACGGTGCGTCCGCTCTTGATGACGTCGCTCTCGACGCTGAGCCACTGCCCGATCCCGGCGCTGCCGATGTAGTCGACTGCGAGGTTGATCGTCACCAACGACGCCTCCCAGCCCAGCGTCTGGGCGCAGCTATAGCCCATCGCATTGTCGGCCAGCGATGCGATCAGGCCGCCATGGATCAGCCCGCGCGAATTGGTGTGCGGCACGGCAAGCCGCAGGCCGAGGATGACGGCCTTGTCGGTTCTCCTGGCGTAGAGCGGCTCCCAGGGATCGGTGAACGGGCTCTTGCGGAAATGCGGCTCGAAGCCGGCGGGAATGCTGCTCACGCGTGTCTCGATCGTTGCTGGCGATGTCCGCAGTCAACGACGTCTCCGCGCGTTTTGCACCGCCTACAAAGTTTCAAACGTGTTTTGCGCCGATGTTTGAAACGGTGCGTGCCGACGCCGGAGGAGATGGCGCACGATGTCGCAGGGCCGCTCGACCCCTCCTAGCAATTTCGCGGTGTGCCGATGCAGTCGTGCAATTTCGGGTGCACTCAAGATGCTTAACGTGTTAATGAATTGGTCGCGCGGCTGCAACTTTCGTCTGCCAGACTTGCGCTGGCTGGCGCGATAGGGGCAGGCTCGCGCGTGCAGCGACGGCAGGTCTGCCGTCACGCTTGCAATGATGGTTATATGCTATAACAATGAAGCAAAGGGCCCTCGAAGGCCCATGATGGAAGGAGAGGATCCCGATGAGGAAGACGCTTCTGGCGTTGGCGCTGGCTGCCGGTGTGACCACCCCCGTGCTCGCGCAGGACAAGACGTTCGAGCTGAAGATCTCGCACTGGGTGCCCGCCAGCCATCCGCTGCAGAAGGCGCTGGAGGATTGGGCCGCATCGGTCGAAAAGGCCTCGGGCGGCACCATCAAGGGCAAGGTGTTCCCGGCCCAGCAGCTCGGCAAGGCCTTCGACCATTACGACATGGCGCGCGACGGCATCGCCGATGTCACTTACGTCAATCCCGGCTATCAGCCCGGCCGTTTCCCGATCATCGGCGCCGGCGAGCTGCCGTTCCTGGTCTCCGACGCCAAGGGCGGCTCGGAAGGTCTGGACGCGTGGTACCGCAAATATGCCGAGAAGGAGATGAAGGACGTCAAGTATTGCCTCGCCTTCGTCCACACGCCCTCGGCTTTCCACACCCGCACCAAGAAGGTCGTCGTGCCCGAGGACGTCAAGGGCATGAAGATCCGCCCGGCGGATGCGACGATCGCCAATTTCGTCACCCTGCTCGGCGGCACCAATGTGCAGTCGTCGGCGCCGGAAGTGCGCGACATCATCGAGCGCGGTGTCGCTGACGGCGTCACCTTTCCGGCGGGCTCGCTGGTCCTGTTCGGAGTCGACAAGGTCACGAAGTACCACATGGACGCGCCGTTCTACGTGACGACCTTCGTGTTCGTCATGAACAAGGACAAGTACAACCAGATGTCGGCGATGCAGAAGAAGGCGATCGACGACAATTGCAACACGGAGACCGCCGGCAAGGTCGGCGAGCCCTGGGGCAAGTTCGAGGACGCCGGCGTCGACAAGATCAAGGCCGAGCCGGGCCAGGAGGTCTACAAGCTGACGCCGGAGCAGACCGCGTTGTGGAAAAAGGCCTCCGAGCCGCTGTTCAAGACCTGGGCCGATGGCGTCAAGAAGACCGGCGTCGATGCCGACGCCGCCATGACCGAGCTGAAGGCCTCGCTCGCCAAGTACAAGGCGCTGGCGCAGTAGCTTCTTCAGACCCAAGCTCTTGCGCGGCGGACGGTGAAATCCCTCTCCCCGTTCTTACGGGGAAAGGGAGTTCACCGCCGGCCGCGCAGCAGCTCGCTCTCGTTCTTCAATCTCCACGCCAAGCCTTTCTGACACGGGGACGCCATGCAGCGCGCCTTCATGGACCGGATCATCGACGGGATCGAGTGGATCGCCGCGTTCTTCGTCGGCATCGTCGCGCTCGACATCTTCCTGTCGGTGCTGCTCCGCAACACGCTGAACTATTCGATCCCCGATTCCTTCGATATCGGGCGCATGCTGCTCGGCATCCTGATCTTCTGGGGCATCGCCGCGACATCCTATCGCGGCACCCACATCACCGTGGACCTGATCTGGGGCAATGTCGGCCCGCGCTATCAGCGCTGGATCGACATCTTCGCAACGCTGGTGCTGCTGTTCGTCGTCACGGTGCAGACCTGGACCCTGTTCGACAAGGTGCGCGGCACCTATGAGGACAACGTCCTCACCTTCGATCTGCACATGCCGACCTGGCCGTTCTTCGCAATCGCCTGGATCGGCGACGTTTCGGCGGTGCTCCTGATCGCCATCCGGACCTATCGCCTGATCTTCCACCCCGAGGAGATTCATGACCCTCACGTCAAGCCCACGGAGTAGCGCCGCATGAGCACGGATGCGGTCGCCGTCATCGGCTTTGTTGCGCTATTCGCCCTGATGCTGCTGCGCGTGCCCGTGGGCATGGCGATGGGTCTCGTCGGCGTGTCCGGCTTCGCCTATCTCGTCAACGGCACGGCGGCGCTGAAGCTGGTCGGCCAGACCTCGATGCGCACGGTCACGGACTACACGTTCGGCGTGATCCCGATGTTCCTGCTGATGGGAACGTTCGTCTCCAACTCCGGCATGAGCCGCGAGCTGTTCCGCGCCGCCAACGGCTTCGTCGGCCATCTCAGGGGCGGCCTGGGCATCGCCACCGTCGCCGCCTGCGGCGGCTTCGCCGCGATCTGCGGCTCGTCGGTGGCGACCGCCGCGACGTTCTCGGCGGTGGCCTATCCCGAGATGCGCCGCTTCGGCTATCCGCAGTCCTTTGCCACCGGCGTCATCGCCGCCGGCGGCACCTTGGGCGCGATGCTGCCGCCGTCGACCGTGCTCGCCGTCTACGGCATCATCACCGAGCAGGACATCGGCAAGCTGTTCATCGCCGGCATCATCCCCGGCCTGTTGGCGAT
Source organism: Bradyrhizobium sp. SZCCHNR1015 (assembly GCF_032489875.1). NCBI lineage: Bacteria > Pseudomonadati > Pseudomonadota > Alphaproteobacteria > Hyphomicrobiales > Nitrobacteraceae > Bradyrhizobium > Bradyrhizobium sp. SZCCHNR1015. The sequence goes on along the minus strand of NZ_JAUEYW010000010.1, from coordinate 279,449 downwards.
GACCATGTACATGATCACGATCACGGTGATCGGCCGTGTCAGGCCGGATTTTCTCCCGAAGGGCGAGGCGCCGCCGTGGCGCGAGCGCATCGCGGGCCTGAAGGGCATCTGGGCGCCGGTGCTCCTGTTCCTGTTCGTGATCGGCGGTCTCTATGGTCTGCCGTTCCTGCCGCGCTTCACGCCGACGGAAGCCGGCGGCGTCGGCGCCACCGGCGCATTCCTGATCGGCGTGTTCACCGGCCGGCTCGACAAGGACAAGATCCTGGCTTCGCTGCTGCAGGCCACGCGCACCGCGGCCGCGGTGTTCACCGTGCTGATCGGCGCGCTGATCTTCGGCTACTTCCTGACGGTGACGCAGACGCCGCAGAAGGTGACGGAGTTCCTCACCGGCCTCGGCCTCGGCCCCTACGGGGTGCTGGCGCTGATCATGGTGATGTATCTCGTGCTCGGCTGCCTGATGGATGCGATGGCGATGATCATCCTGACCGTGCCGATCATCTTCCCGGTCATCTCCCATCTCGGCTTCGATCCGATCTGGTTCGGCGTCATCATCGTGATGACCGTCGAGCTCGGCCTGATCCATCCGCCGGTCGGCATGAACGTCTTCGTCATCAAGAGCGTGGTGAAGGACGTGTCGTTCTCGACGATCTTCAAGGGCGTGCTGCCCTTCGTCGTCACCGACCTGATCCGCCTGGTGATCCTGATCGCCTTCCCGCTGCTGGCCACCTGGCTGCCGCAACAGATGATGGCCCGCTGATGACGACCCCGATCCTCGAGACCCGCTACGTCTTCACCCTCACCGTGATGATCGGCGACGTCACCAGTGCCGGCGAGACCGGCATCGGCGTGCGCCGGATCATCCCGATCCATGGCGGCGAGGTGAAGGGCCCCGGCCGCGCCGGTGAGGGCATCAGCGGCAGGATCTGCAATTTCGGCGCCGACTTCCAGGTCATCCGTCCGAACGAGCTGATCGACCTCGAAGCCAAATATGGCTTCGAGACCGACGACGGCGCGACGATCTACGTCGAGAACCGCGGCATCCGCTTCGGGCCGGTCGACCTGTTGCAGAAGCTCAAGCGCGGCGAGCCGGTCGATCCCAAGCTGATCTACTTCCGCACCCACCCGCGGTTCGAGACCGGCCACGACAGATATCGCTGGCTGATGGAGTACGTCTTCGTCGGCTCGGCGGCCCGGCACGCCGACCGCGTCATCATCGACGTGCACGTGGTGCTGTAGGCTGCACGGCCTGCGTAGTGCGATCGCATCAGGCGGCCTGAGTTTGGCGGTAGCCTGTCTCCACGTCGTCATGGCCGGGCTTGTCCCGGCCATCCACGTCCTCCGGCTGCGGAGAACGACGTGGATGCCTGGGACAAGCCCGGGCATGACGGAGTTCTTGGCTGACCGGGTCGTTCGTCGCGACAGCTTCGTATTCGGGAACGCCGGCGACTAATCCTCGTCGTCCCAATCCGCCGCCCGGCCATAGCCGCCGTGGTCGCAATTGCGATAGCGCTGGGCCGGCACGTAACGGTAGCGCTCGTAGCCGTAGCCGTCATACGCCGCGTCGCGATAGTGCGACCGGTAGACCGGCGCGGGCTCATAGGCTTGCGCTTCCGACGCCAGCGCGCCGCCGACGAGAGCGCCGACCAAGAGACCACCGATAAGCGCCGCGTTGCGGCCGTCATGGGCCTGAGCCGGCGCCACGCCGGCGAGCAGGGTGGTGGTCACGGCGAGCGCGGCGATGCCGCCTGCGAGAGATGTCTTCAGCGAAACCATGATCCCCTCCATTGGGAAGTGTGGTGACGGTAGAGGTTCTACAGCGCGCGCTTTGAAGGCACCCTGAATGCGATGTTGTCGGCCGTTCACTTTGCTGTCGGCCACGCTGCCCGCCGCAACGGCGGTGTCGTCCCTGCGAACGCAGGGACCCATACCGCGGAATCTGTCGGTTGGGCATAACTGGCAGTCCTCATCTCACGAGGGCCGGTGGTTATGGGTCCCTGCGTTCGCAGGGACGACAGCGGAGAGCGGTGAGGCGCCGTTGCCTCCGATCCTTGATTTTTGCAAAACAAAAATATCTTGCGTTTTTCCAGAAGTTATGATCATATCGCGCCATCCCGTCCCAAGCCGAGGGGCGTAGCGCGCGATCGTCACGACACGCGGGGCGGGGAGCGGTGGCCGCGATCATGTCGCAGCGTGTCTTCGGGCGCGCGGACGAACGATGTGACGCGGACGTGAAATCGCAGCGTCCTGATACCCCGACGCTGGTATCAAGCCGTGATGGCGCCGCAGGCGCTGCGCGGTGATGGTGGCCAAAAAGCCCGGCGCACCAGGGAGACTGCGTATAAGCGTGAAGACCATCGCGCAGGGAAGGCCGGGCGTTCTCGGCTGCACCTGTGGTACCTGCCGCCTGCATTCTTTTCGCAGGCGGGCCGCAGGCGTCAGCCGACGCCTGGCCTTCCCTGCGCCCTCCGCACCGGAGGGTGAACACGATCAGCAAAGCCCCGGGCGTGATTTCGCCGCGGGAATGCCGGATCATGTCATTTGCCTTTGCGCGCAGGCGGGCCTTACCATGCTGCGTCTGGCCGCTCCCCCCGCGGCTTGTTGTTTTGCATCGCACAACATGATGTCGGGCGCCGCTTATTGACTCCCGCGAAGATCGTTATAAAACATAACTATTCTGAACAGGACACAATCAAGCGATGGGAAACGCCGACACCGCCACGCCAGCGGGCGATCCGTCTCTGCTGCAGATCGAACAGCAGGGCGCCGTCCTGACGATCGGGCTCAACCGCCCGGCCAAGCGCAACGCGCTGAATGACGGCATCATCCTCGCCATCGGCGAGCGCTTCACCAGCCTGCCCGACGACGTCCGCTGCGTCGTGATCCACGGCCTCGGCGACAATTTCTCCTCCGGCCTCGATCTCTCCGAATTGCGCGAGCGCGACGCGACCGAGGGCCTGGTGCACTCGCAGATGTGGCATCGCGTGTTCGACCGCATCCAGTATTGCCGCGTGCCGGTGATCGCCGCACTGAAGGGGGCCGTCATCGGTGGCGGTCTCGAGCTCGCCTGCGCCGCGCATATCCGTGTCGCCGAGCCGTCGGCTTACTTCGCGCTGCCCGAAGGCCAGCGCGGCATCTTCGTCGGAGGCGGTGGCTCGGTGCGGCTGCCGCGCCTGATCGGCGTCGCCCGCATGATGGACATGATGCTGACCGGGCGCGTCTATTCCGCGACCGAAGGCTCGTCCTACGGCTTCGCGCAATATCTCGTCGAGGCCGGTGCCTCGATGACCAAGGCCATGGAGTTGGCCGCCAAGATCGCGGGTAACGCGCCGCTGACGAATTTCGCGGTGCTGCAGGCGCTGCCGATGATCGCGGAGGCCAATCCGCAGACCGGCCTGCTGATGGAATCGCTGATGGCCACCGTCGCGCAGAGCGACAAGGAGGCCAAGAGTCGCATCCGCGCCTTCCTCGATCACAAGACCGCCAAAGTGAAGCCGACGTGACATGACCACACAAACAATAAGAAGCACACAGGGAGGAACGGACGACACGGCGCGCACCGCCAGTGTTCATCCGTTGCGCGCGATCTCGTTCAACGATCCCGCGGTCACCGTCGATCGCCGCGACGACGGCACCATCTATCTCCGTCCGAAGCAGCCGCTCGGCGACTATCCGCAGCGGATCACGGATCGGCTGCATCACTTCGCCAAAGCCACACCAGAGCGCGTGTTCATGGCCGAGCGCGTCGGGCCCGAGGGCTGGCGCGAGCTGACCTATGCCACGCTGCTGGCGGCGAGCCGGCACATCGCGTCGGGGCTGCTCGCGCGCGGGCTGTCGCCGGACCGACCGGTCATGATCCTGTCGGGCAATTCGATCGACCATGCGCTGGTCGCGTTCGGCGCGCTCTATGCCGGCGTGCCGTTCTGTCCGGTGTCGCCGGCCTATTCGCTGGTGTCGCGCGACTACGGCAAGCTCGCCTACCTGATGAAGCTGCTAACGCCGGGCCTCGTCTTCGTCGACGACGCCGACAAGTTCGCCGACGCGCTCATCGCCAACGCACCCGAAGGCGCCGAGATCGTGGCGTCGTTCGGCTCGGTGCCGGGCCGCAAGATCACGATGCTCGCCGATCTGATCGCATCGCCGCTGTTTCCTGGCCTCGACGCCGCCCATGACAAGATCGGCCCGGACACGATCGCGAAATTCCTGCTGACCTCGGGCTCGACCGGCAATCCGAAGGCCGTGATCAACACCCAGCGGATGATCTGTGCCAACCAGGTGATGATCCGCGAGACGCTCGCCTTCCTGAAGGACGAGCCGCCTGTGATCATCGACTGGCTGCCCTGGAATCACACCTTCGGCGGCAACCACAACATCGGCCTGACCTTGTTCAACGGCGGCTCGATGTATCTCGACCAGGGCAAGCCGGTGCCTGGCGGCATCGAGGAGACCGTGCGAAACCTGCGCGAGATCTCGCCGACGGTCTATTTCAACGTCCCCAAGGGCTATGAGTCGCTGCTGCCCTATTTCCGCGAGGACCCGGCGCTGCGGAAGTCCTTCTTCCAGCGGCTGCACGCGATGTTCTTCTCCGGCGCCGCACTGGCGCCGCATGTCTGGAACGAGCTCGACGAGCTCTCGGTGGCCGAGACGGGCTATCGCGTGCCGATGCTGACGGGCCTCGGCTCCACCGAGACCGCACCGTTCTTCATGTCGGTCAATCCACGCACCAGCCGCTCCGGCCATGTCGGCCTGCCGGTCTCCGGCAACGAGGCCAAGCTCGTTCCCAACAACGGCAAGATGGAAGTGCGCGCCAAGGGGCCGAACGTGACGCCGGGCTATTGGCGCCTGCCGGAGGTCTCGGCCGCGGCCTTCGATGACGAAGGCTACTACAAGATGGGCGACGCGCTGAAGCCCGTCGATCCCGACGACTTCAATGCCGGCTTCGATTTCGACGGCCGTGTTGCCGAGGACTTCAAGCTGGCGTCGGGCACCTGGGTCTCGGTCGGTCCTCTCAGGGCGCGCTTCATCGCCGCCTGCGCGCCGCTGGCGCGCGACGTCATCATCGCAGGCATCAACCGCGACGAGATCGCGGCCATCGTCGTGCTCGATCTCGACGGCTGCCGCCTGATCAACGCGACCTTGCCGTTCGACGACCTCGCCGCCACGGCGGCCGATCCGCTGATCATCGAGGCCTTCCGTCAGCGCTTCGCAAAATTCCTGCAGACCGCGACCGGCTCGTCGACGCGCATCACGCGCGCCGTCCTGCTCGGCGTGCCGCTGTCGATCGACAAGGGCGAGGTCACCGACAAGGGATCGATCAACCAGCGCGCCGTGCTGGAGAACCGCAAGGACCTGATCGAACGCATCTACGCCGCGACGCCGGACGACGACATCATGATCGCCGGCTGATCGACGCATCCAAGGGAGAAACGACAATGTTGTTGAAGGATCAGGCCGCCATCGTCACCGGCGGCGCTTCCGGCCTCGGGGCCGCCACCGCCCGCAAGCTCGCTGCGCAGGGCGCCAAGGTCGCGGTGTTCGATCTCAACGCCAAGCTGGCGGAGGAGGTCGCGGCCGAGATCAAGGGCGTGCCGGTGGTCTGCGACGTCTCGGACGCCGCCGGCGCGGAAGCGGCCGTTGCCAAGGCCGTCGAGGCGCTCGGCCAGCAGCCGCGCGTGCTGGTGAACTGCGCCGGCATCGGCGTCGCCAAGCGCGTCGTCGGCCGTGACGGCCCGATGCCGCTGGCCGATTTCGAGAAGGTCATCAAGGTCAACCTGATCGGGTCGTTCAACATGCTGCGTCTGGTCACCAACGGCATGACCAAGCTGGAGCCGCAGGCGACCGGCGAGCGCGGCGTCGTCATCAACACCGCGTCCGTCGCCGCCTATGACGGCCAGATCGGACAGTCGGCCTATTCGGCCTCCAAGGGCGGCATCGTCGGCATGACCCTGCCGATCGCGCGCGAGCTCGCACAGTTCGGCATCCGCGTGCTGACCATTGCGCCCGGCCTGTTCCTGACGCCGCTGCTCGCCAACCTGCCGCAGGAGGCCCAGGACTCGCTCGCCGCCGCGATCCCGTTCCCGCGCCGTCTCGGCCACGCCGACGAGTTCGCCGCGCTGGCGCTGCACATGGTCGAGAACGCCTACCTCAACGGCGAAGTCGTCCGCCTCGACGGCTCGCTGCGCATGGCGCCGAAGTAGGATTGATGCGCCGAGCTACTCGCCAGAGGCTCGCTGCCAGCCTCTCCCCGCGCGCGGGGAGAGGCCGGATTGCATCGCCAGATGCAATCCGGGTGAGGGGGCTCTCCGCGAGTCTGGTGCGCGTGGCTGCCCCTCACCCCAGCCCTCTCCCCGTAAAGAACGGGGAGAGGGAGCGCACCGTCTACACGGCTGATAGCGAGGCCAAACCAATGTTCATCCACCGCCGCGACGTGCAGATCCAGTGGGGCGACTGCGATCCCGCCAATATCGTCTACTACCCGCGCTATTTCGCGATGTTCGACGATGCAACCTCTGTCATGTTCGAGGCGGCCGGGTTCTCCAAGCAGGACATCGTCCGTCGCTACGGTCTGGTCGGCATCCCCATGGTCGACACCCGCGCCAAGTTCTACATCCCCTCGACCTATGGCGACTGGATCACGATCGAGAGCCGGATCGAGAGCATCAAGCGCTCGTCCTTCGACGTCACCCATAAGGTGTTCAAGGGCGAGGCGCTGGCGATCGAGGGATTCGAGACGCGGGTGCTGGTCGGGCGCGATCCGGCCGACCCGGACAAGCTGAAGTCGGCGCCGTTTCCCGAGGAGATGCGCGCCAAGTTTCTCGGTGGATGAGGCTGGAATGGGTGCGACATGCGACCGTCTTAAGGATGTTCAGCTGTCATGCTTTGGTCGACTGGTGAGGCGTGATCTTCTCGTGTTCAATGCTATGATCACGTTTGGACACATATCGGCCGGCCATGTTGGAAGGCGCCCCGGACAAGGGGCGGGACTGCAAACAGGATCGGCGGATCACGAGCTGAACCGAAAAGATCAAGGGAGGATTTTATGAGGAAGGCCTATCTGGCGGCGGCAGGCGTCATCGCGATGCTCGCAGCTGCTCCTGCGCTGGCGCAGACCAGCGAGATCACCATCGGCATCACCACGACCACGACGGGGCCGGGCGCTGCGCTCGGCATCCCCGAGCGCAATGCGCTCGAGTTCGTGCCGAAGGAGATCGGCGGCGTGCCGCTCAAGGTGATCGTGCTCGACGACGGCGGCGATCCGACCACGGCGACGACGAATGCGCGCCGCTTCGTGACGGAGTCGAAAGCCGACATCATCATGGGCTCGGCGCTGACGCCGCCGACCATCGCGGTGTCCAACGTCGCCAACGAGGCCGGCATTCCGCATTTCGGCCTGGCGCCGTTCCCGGTCACGCCTGAGCGGATGAAATGGTCGGTGGTGATGCCGCAGCCGGTGCCGATCATGGGCAAGGTGCTGTACGAGCACATGAAGGCGCACAACATCAAGACCGTCGGCTACATCGGCTACTCCGACTCCTACGGCGATCTCTGGTTCAACGATCTGAAGAACCAGGCGGTGCCGATGGGCATCACGATTGCCGACGAGGAGCGGTTCGCGCGCCCCGATACGTCGGTCACCGGCCAGGTGCTGAAGCTGGTCGCCGCCAATCCGGACGCGATCCTGGTCGGCGCCTCCGGCACCGCGGCGGCGCTGCCGCAGACCGAGCTGCGCGAGCGCGGCTACACCGGCCTGATCTATCAGACCCACGGCGCCGCGAGCATGGACTTCATCCGCATCGCCGGCAAGGCGGCGGAGGGCGTGATCATGGCCTCCGGCCCGGTGATGTCGCCGGAGACGCAGGACGACAGCGCGCTGACCAAGAAGCCCGGCCTCGAGCTGAACAAGGCCTATGAAGCCAAGTATGGCCCGAACAGCCGCAGCCAGTTCGCCGGTCACTCCTTCGATGCGTTCGAGATCCTCAAGCGCGTCATCCCGGTGGCGCTGAAGACCGCCAAGCCCGGCACGCCGGAGTTCCGCGAAGCCATCCGCCAGGCGCTGATGACCGAGAAGGACATGGCGGCCTCGCAGGGCGTCTACAACTTCACCGAAAAGGATCGCTCGGGCCTCGACGACCGCTCCCGCATCATCCTGACCGTGAAGGACGGGAAGTACGTCCCGGCGAAGTGAGCCGCGAGACCATAGCTTCTGATTGAGAAAGGCCGGCTCCGTGAGCCGGCCTTTCGGCCATTTGGACGAGGATCTTTGTAGTTTTCCGAGAGGCCCGCCATGATCCCAGCCCCCACCGGCGCCACAAGGCTCCACATCATCATCGGCGATCCGATCGCACAGGTGCGTGCGCCGGCCGGCGTGAGCCAGGCGTTTGCCGAGCAGGGCAGCGATGCGATCCTCGTCCCGGTCCAGGTCGCGCCAGGCGATCTCGCGGACTTCCTGGCGGCAATGACTCGGGTCAGGAATCTCGACGGCATCGTCGCGACGATCCCGCACAAGTTCGCCTGCTACCGCGCCTGCGCGACCGCCACCGAGCGTGCGCAGTTCATCGGCGCCGTCAACTTGATGCGGCGTGGTGAAAGCGGCGGGTGGCACGGTGACATGGTCGATGGCCTCGGCTTCGTCGGCGCGGCGAAAGCCAAGGACTTCGATCCCGCAGGCTGCCGGGCGTTGCAGATCGGCGCGGGCGGAGCGGGTTCGGCGATTGCGCTGGCGCTGATCGATGCCGGCGTGCGCGAGCTTGCCATTCACGACAGCGATCCCGGACGCCGCGATGTGCTGATCGCGCGCCTCAACGAGCGGGGCAAAGGCCGCGCCGTTGTCGGCGGCACCGATGCCAGCGGCTTCGACCTGGTCGCGAATGCGACGCCGGCGGGCATGCAGCCCGGCGATCCCTTGCCGGTCGACATGGCGACCGTCAGCCCGTCGGCCTATTGCGGCTGCGTGATCACCCGGCCGGAGGTGTCGCCGTTCATCGCCGCTGCGCGCCAGCGCGGCTGCCTGACGGCGACCGGCACCGACATGTACCGGGCGCTGGAGCGCGTGATGGTCGATTTCCTGCTGTCGAAGGAGGCGCCCTCCTGAAGCAGCGCCTCACCCCATCGACATCAGGCTCAGCTCGCAGCCGCCTCGGCAAAGCCGAGATAGCTCGCCGCCACGCGCTCATCGGTGGCGATCTCGCTGGCCTTGCCGTTGAGCACGAACTCGCCGAGCTCCATGACATAGGCGCGGTCGGCGACCTTGAGCGCGGCCTTGGCGTTCTGCTCGACCAGCAGCACCGAGACGCCTTCCTGGCGCAGCCTGGCGACGATCTCGAAGATGCCGGCGACGATGATCGGCGCCAGACCGAGGCTGGGCTCGTCCAGCATCAGCATCTTCGGCGCGCCCATCAGCGCCCGGCCCATCGCCAGCATCTGCTGCTCGCCGCCGGAGAGCGTGCCGGCAAGCTGCTTGCGCCGCTCCTTGAGCTTCGGAAACAGCGTGTAGACGTGCTCGAAGCCGCGCGCGGCGTGCGCCTTGCTCATGCGGAACGCGCCGAGCTGCAGATTGTCCTCGACGTTCATGGTGGCGAACAGCTCGCGATGCTCCGGCACCAGGCACAGTCCACGCGCGACGCGGTCCTCGATCTCATAGCGTGCCAGGTCCTCGCCCAGGAAGGAGACGCGGCCCTTCAGCGGAAACACGCCCATGATGGCGCTGAGCAGCGTAGTCTTGCCGGCGCCGTTGGCGCCGATGATGGTGACGATCTCGTTCTCGGCGACGGTCAGCGAGACCGATCTGACAGCCTCGACCTTGCCGTAGGAGACGTGGACGTCGGCGACTTCCAGCAAGGTGCTCATGCAGCGGCTCCGAGATATGCCTTGATCACCTCGGGATTGGTCTTGATCGCGGCTGGTGTGCCCTCGGCGATCTTGGTGCCGAAATCGAGCACCACGATGCGGTCGGCGAGATCCATGACAAATCCCATGTCGTGTTCGACCAGCAGCACCGACATGCCGCCGGCGCGGAGGTCGCGCAGCAGCGCGCCGAGGCGCTGCTTCTCCATGTGGCGCAATCCCGCGGCCGGCTCGTCGAGCAAGAGCAGCATCGGATCGACGCACAGCGCGCGGGCGATCTCGACGATGCGCTGCTGGCCGAGAGACAACGAGCCAGCAAGCTGGTGCATCTGGTCGCCGAGCCCGACGCGATCGATCTGGCGCGCGGCTTCCGCGAGCAGCTTGGCCTCGTCGGCGCGGTCGAGCCGGAACATGCTGGTGAGCGCATTGGAATGGCCGCGCAGATGGGCGCCGATCGCGACGTTCTCCAGCACCGTCATGTCCGGCACCAGCTTGACGTGCTGGAAGGTGCGGGAAATGCCGAGCTTGACGACGTCCTGCGGCGGGGCGTTGCCGACGGCCTTGCCGAGCACCGAGATGTTGCCGGAGGTCGGCGGCAGCACGCCGGTGATCAGGTTGAAGGTCGTGCTCTTGCCGGCGCCGTTCGGGCCGATCAGCGCGACGATCTCGCGGGCCTGGACGTCGAAGGAGACGTTGTTGACCGCAACCACGCCGCCGAACTGCTTTCGCGCGTTGTCGACCTGCAGCAGGACGTTGGGCGTCGTCGCGGACCGCTCGCGGGCCGGCAGCTTGATTGTGGTGTCCGGCTTCTTCGCCAGCGGCTTGAACGGCAGGCGCGCCGTCAGCCACGGCCACAGGCCGGTCGGAGCGAGCTGGAGGAGCGTCACGAGCAGGATGCCGAACACGATGGTCTCGAGCTGGCCCTCGCCATGCAGCAGCAGCGGGAGGTAGCTTTGCAGGACCTCCTTCAGCACAACGACGATCGCAGCACCCAGCACGCCGCCCCAGACATAGCCGGCGCCGCCGACGACGGCGACGAACAGATATTCGATGCCGGCCTGGGCGCCGAACGGCGTCGGGTTCACGGCGCGGGTGAAGTGCGCATAGAGCCAGCCCGAGAGGCCGGCGAGCACGGCGGCATAGATGAACACCAGCAGCTTGGCGCGGGGTGCGTAGACGCCGAACGCTTCCGCCGCGATGTGGCCGCGGCGCAGGGCGCGAATGGCGCGACCGGTGCGGGAGTCCAGCAGGTTCATCGTCAGCAGCGCAGAGATCAGAACGGCGGCCCAGATCGCGAAATAGATCGTGCCGGGATCGAGCATCTTGAGGCTGCCGATCGACAGCGGCGGGATGCCGGAGATGCCGTCATTGCGGCCGAGGAAGGCGAGCTTGCTGAACAGGTAGTACAGGCCGAGACCCCAGGCGAGCGTGCCGAGCGGCAGATAGTGGCCGGACAGTCTGACCGTGACGAGGCCGAGCAGCACCGCGGCGAGGCCGGAGACCAGCAGCGACAGTGGCAAGGTCAGCCAGGGCGAGATGCCATACTGCGCCGAGAGCACCGCGGTCGTGTAGGCGCCGAAGCCGACGAAGGCGGCCTGGCCGAACGAGGTGAGGCCGCCGACGCCGGTCAACAGCACCAGGCCCATCGCGACCAGCGCGGACAGGCCGATATTGTCGAGCAGCACGATCCAGAACGGCGGCATGCCCGGAATGAACGGGATCGCCGCAACGATGACGGCAAAGACGATGAGAGGCCAACGCTCGCGCACGGCTCAATCCTTCTCTTCTTCGACCGCGGGCGCGGCGAGCGAACGCAGCAGCAGGACCGGGATCAGCAGCGTGAAGACGATCACTTCCTTGAAGTTCGAGGCGTAGAACGAGGAGAACGCCTCGACGATGCCGACGACGAGCGCGGCGACGGCGGTCAGGGGATAGCTGATCAGGCCGCCGATGATCGCGGCGATGAAGCCTTTGAGGCCGATCAGGAAGCCGGTGTCGTAATAGAGCGTCGTGATCGGGACGATCAGGATGCCCGAGAGCGCGCCGATGCTGGAGGCCAGCAGGAAGGCGATCTGGCCGGACAGCGTGGTGCGGATGCCGACGAGGCGGGCGCCGAGCCGGTTGACGGCGGTGGCGCGCAGCGCCTTGCCGTAGAGGGTCAGGCCGAAGAACAGCCAGAGGCCGACGATGAAGGCGATGGTGATGCCGTAGACCGCCATGCCCTGTCCGGTAAAGCGCAGCGAGCCGAGCGTCGCGCTGGCATTCAGCAGCGTCGGGCCACGCTGGCCTTCGGCGCCGAAGAACAGCAGGCCGAGGCCCTGCAGCGCCAAGTGAACGCCGACCGAGGCGATCAGCAGCACCAGCACCGAGGTGTGCGCGAGCGGCTGGAACACGATGCGGTAGAGCGACAGGCCGATGCTGGCCACGATCAGCAGCGACAGCACCAGGCTGACGCCGGCGGGCATGCGCTGGTTCGCCGCCCACATGCTGGCGAGCAGAATGGCCACCGGGAGGACCACGTTGAGGCCGAAGGTGCGCACGATCTTCGGCGCGTGCAGCGTCTTGCGCATGGCGTAAAGGTCGAAGGCGAAGGCCGCGAGCCCGATCACGACGGCGAGCTTCGCCGTGCCCGGCATTTGGCCGGCAGCGAGCGAGGCATAGGTGAGGGCGCCGTAGGTGACGAATTCGCCCTGCGGGATCAGGATCACCCGGGTGACGGCAAACACCAGCACGAGCGCCAGCCCGAGCAGCGCGTAGATCGCGCCATTGGTAATGCCGTCCTGCAACAGGAACAGCAGGATCGTTGTGTTCAAGACCGGACGCTCCCCCTCTGTGGTGACCGGATGCGGGCGACGCCATGCGCCGTCCGCAGGTCGGGGCAGTTGAATTGGGCTGCCCGTGTTTGATATAGTGGATAACAATTATCGATTATAATCTCAAGGCCGCTGTTCCGGCTGCGGCGTTCGAGACCAGGGATGGAAGCAAATGCGATGAATTTGGCGGACCGTGATGGCCGATAGCGCCAAGCCCGTCAGCAAGAGGGAAAGCCGCAAGGAAGCTGCCGTAGCGGCCGATGAGACGCAAGCGGTCCAGCTCGGCGAGCTGTCGGATCTGCTTGGCTATGTGCTGAAACGGGCGCAGTTGAAGGTGTTCGAGGACTTCCTGCGCTGCGTCGCGCCGCTGCAACTGACGCCGGCCCAGTTCTCGGTGCTGCTGCTGCTCGACGCCAATCCGGGCCGGAACCAGACCGAGATCGCCAACACCCTGGGCATCCTGCGGCCGAACTTCGTGTCCCTGCTGGACAGCCTCGAGAGCCGCGACCTGTGTGCGCGAGTGCGTTCGGCCAACGACCGGCGCTCGCACATCCTGATGCTGACCGAGAAGGGCCGCGCCGTGCTGGCCCGCGCCAAGAAGCTGGTGGTGTCGAAGCACGAGGCGCGGCTCAACGAGCTGCTGGGCCCGGATGGGCGCGACGCGCTACTGGCGATGCTCACCAAGATCGCGGAGGAGTTCTGAAGGACGCAGGCGCGCCCCTCAATCGACCAGGATGACCCTGACGTCGTTCACGTTGGTGAGCGTCGGTCCGGTCTGCAGCAGGCCGCCGGTCGCGGCGAAAAATGCGGTGGCGTCGTTGTTGGCAAGATAGGCCTGCGGATCCAGCCCCTGCGCCCGCATCGCGGCGATGACCTCGGCATCGACAAGCGCACCGGCCGGATCGGAGGCGCTGCCGCCGCCGCCATCGGCGCCGTCGGTGTCGCCGGCGAGCGCTGCTATGCCCTCCATGTCCTTGAGGAGGTCGGCGAGCGCCAAGGCATATTCCTGGTTCGGGCCGCCGCGGCCCTGGCCGCGCACCGTCACGGTGAGCTCGCCGCCGGAGATGATCGCCATGCGGCGGCCGAGCGCGCGGGCCTCGCGCGCCAGCTTGGCGTGATCGGCCGCGACATCGCGGGCCTCACCCTCGAGATCGGCGCCGAGATCGAGCACGTCGTAGCCCGCCGCCTTGACGCTGGCCACGGCGGCCTCGAGCGAGCTGGCGGGGCGCGCGATCAGCTCGAACGAGGCGCGGGCGAAGGCGGCATCGCCGAGCTTGCAGCTCTCATTGGCGGCATCATCGAGCGCCCGGCTGATCGCCGGGTCGACCTCAAGCTTGTATTTGGCGACGATGCCGCGGGCATCGGCCAGCGTGGTCGGATCGGGCACCGTCGGACCCGATGCGATCGCCGAGGGATCGTCATGCGGCACGTCGGAGATCGCCAGGGTCACGATCTCGGCCTTCTGCCCGGCCCGCGCCAGCCGGCCGCCCTTGATCCGCGACAGATGCTTGCGGACCGTATTCATTTCGCCGATCGGTGCGCCCGAGCGGAGCAGCGCGCGGGTCAGTTGCTGCTTCTGCGCGAAGCTGACGCCGTTCACCGGCGCGACCCAATTGGCGGACCCACCACCGGAGAGCAGCACCAGCATCAGGTCGCCGGGCTCGGCGGTTGCCGCCAGTTGCAGCGTCTCGTCGGCGGCCTTCAGCCCGGCCTCGTCTGGCATCGGATGTCCGGCCTCGATGACCTTCACCCGCCGGGTCGGCACGCCATGGCCATGGCGGGTGGTTGCGATGCCGGTCAGCTTCGCGGGATCGAATCCCAGCGTGTCCAGGTAGTGGCGCTCGGCCGCGACCGCCATCGCGGCCGCGCCCTTGCCGGCGGCGAGACAGATGATTCGTCCTTTGGGAGCCGCCGGCAGGAATGCCGGCAGCACCATGTCAGGATGCGCCGCGGCGACCGCGGCATCGAAGATCGCGCGCAACAACGGACGGCGGCTGGTCATGCGGCGCCGCCCGCGTGCCGTGCGGAGCCTATTTCAGCTCGCCGCTCATGACCTCGCCGAACAACTGCCAGCGCTCGCCCTTGAACTGCATCAGCTGCAGCTGCTCGATCGGCTGGAAGTCGTCCGGACCGGTGGTCAGCGTGATGCCGGGCAACAGCCCGCCCTGCGCAAACTGCTTCAGGCTTGCCGCCTGCTTCATGACATTGGCGCGGGTCAGTTCGTCGCCGCATCGCTTCAGCACCTCGACCATCGTGGTGGCGATGTTGTAACCGGTCAGCGCCGACGAATCCACGGGGTTGATCTCCGGCAGATATTTGGCGAGCAGTTCCCTGAACGCGCCGAGACCGGGGTCGTTGGCCCATTGCGGATCGGAGGCATCTTTGGCATAGGCGGCCGAGATCACCCCTTGCGAGTTCTCGACGCCGGCCGGCCGCATCACGGCCGCGGTCGAGGCGCTGACGTTCGAGATGATGGTCAGCGGCTTCCAGTTCATCTCGCCGAGCTTCTTGATCGCCTGGGCGCCGGACTTCGGTGTGGTGAACAGCACGACGATGTCGGGATTGGCGGACTTCATCTTGACGATGTGCGACTCGACCGTGGGTTCGGCGATCTCATAGCTCTCCTCCAGCACGACGCGGGAGGTGTCGCCAAGGCCGTCCTTGAGACCCTTCAGATAGTCCTTGCCCATGTCGTCGTTCTGGTAGAGCACCGCGATCTTGCCGGTCGGCTGCTGCGCGGTGAGGTATTTGGCGTAGATGCGGGCTTCCGACTGATAGCTCGGCAGCCAGCCCATGGTCCACGGATTGGTCTTGGGCTCGTTCCACTTGGTGGCGCCGGTCGCGACGAACAGCTGCGGCACCTTCTTGGCGTTCATGTATTTCTGGATCGCCGTGTTGGGCGCAGTGCCGAGCACGCCGAACAGGAACAGCACCTCGTCGCTCTCCACCAGCTTGCGCGCCTGCTCCACCGTCTTCGGCGGCGAATAGGCGTCGTCGTACGAGATGAAATTGATCCTGCGGCCGTTGATGCCGCCCTCATCATTGACCTTCTTGAACACAGCCGACATCGCCTTGCCGACCGAGCCGTAGGCCGAGGCCGGGCCGCTATAGGGCACGATGTTGCCGATCTTGATCTCGGTGTCGCTGGCGCCGGTGTCGTATTTCTTGTCGGCATAGGCGCTGCCGGCAGCGGCGCCAACCAAGGCGAGGCCGAGCAGGCTGGAGAGCGTGCGGCGGGTGAGGGCAGTGGTCACGTGGGGACTCCTTCTCGGCCTTGGAGCTTGGCCTTGTTGTTGGATTCGCCCGCAGCACGGGCGACTCGTTTCACTCCGGACGAGTCCCCATAGCGCAGCCGCGCGCTCGGCGTAACCGCCGCCGCTGCATGACCGCCTCTCTTTCAACTCCTAGCTTAAGAAATTCTTGGCAAAGACAGCAAAGATGCCTGGAGAGATCGCCTCCTGCGGCGCGAAGCCGCAGGAGGCGGTTTCAACTGCGTTCCGTCGTTAGCCGCCGACGTCGGCGGAAATCACGTCGCCGAACAGCTCCCACTTCTCGCCCTTGAAGCGCATCAGCTGCAACTGGCTGACGGGCGCGAAGTCGGTTGCCGAGGTGTTGATCGTGATGCCAGGCAGCAGCATCTCGGTGCGGAAGTTGCGCAGGGATGCGGCCTGCTTCATGACGTTCTCGCGGGTGAGGTTGTCGCCGCACTGCTTCAGCACCTGCACAAGCGTCTGGGCCACGCTGTAGCCGACGACGGTGCCGCCATCGAGCTTGTCGCCATCCGGGAAATCCTTCGCCATGAAGTCGAGGAACTGTTTCATCCCGGCATCATCCTTCCATTGCGGATCGGAGACGTCCTTGAGATAGGCCGCCGAGAGGATGTCCTGTGAATTCTCATAGCCGGCCGGTTTCAGCACGCTGCCGACGGAGGCGGAGACGTTGTTGAGGATATGCAGCGTCTTCCACTCGATCTCCTTGACCTTCTTAATTGCCTGCGCCGCAAATTTCGGCGTGGTGATGTTCACGAATACGTCGGCGCCGGTGGACTTGAGCTTGACGATGTGATTGTCGATCGAGGGTTCGGCGGTCTCGTAGCTCTCCTCCATGACGATCATTGAGGCGGCCTTGGCTCCAAGCCCATCCTTCAGCCCTTTCAGATAGTCCTTGCCGTAATCATCGTTCTGATACAGCACCGCGATCTTCGCGTCCGGCTTTTCCTTCAGCAGATATTTTGCGTAGATTCTCGATTCGCTCTGGTAGTTGGGCTGCCAGCCCATGGTCCAGGGGAAGTCCTTCGGATCGTTCCACTTGGTGGCGCCGGTGGCGACGAACAGTTGCGGGACCTTCTTCGAGTTCATGTATTTGTGGATCGCCGAGTTCGGCGGCGTGCCCAGCGAATTGAAGATGAACAGCACTTCATCGCTCTCGACCAGCTTGCGTGCCTGTTCGACCGTCTTCGGCGGCGAATAGGCGTCGTCATAGGAGATGAAGTTGATCTTGCGACCGTTGACGCCTCCCTCGGCGTTGATCTTCTTGAAGTAGGCCGCTTCCGTCTTGCCGATGATGCCGTAGGCCGAGGCCGGCCCGCTATAGGGCATGATGTTGCCGATCTTGATCTCGGTGTCGGAGGCGCCGGTATCGTATTTCTTGTCGGCGGCGATTGCGGAGCTCGAGGCGAGAACGATGGCGGCAGCCGAGGCGAGGGCGGCCCTTCGCGTGATCATCATGGTGCGTTTCTCCCGTGTTGGTTTGGTTGACGTGTCTCGGCCGCCTTGATGGCGGCTCTTGTTCTGGCTGGAACTATAGCAGAGCTGCACCGGGGTGGTTGCGACATCACGGCACGGTCCGTGTTTTCGCGGTGCCTTGACGGTCCATATCATGTGCAACTGCGAGAGGTCTCCGCAATCTCGGCGGGTGAGTGCTCTGCAAGAACAGCCTGAGATGAATAGTTCGACGCCGATCCAGATACGAAAAAGCCCTCCGCGCCATCGGCGCGGAGGGCCAGTGGAGATCGGCACCGCTTTCTGCGGCGATGCGCGATTACTCGATGGCGCCGCTGATCGCCTCGCCGAAGAGCTCCCACTTCTCGCCCTTGAACCGCATCATCTGCAATTGCTCGATGGGCGCGAAGTCGGTAGCCGAGGTGTTGATCTTGACGCCCGGCAGCAGCGTGTCGGGCGCGAAGTCCTTCAGGCTCGCGGCCTGCTTCATCACGTTGGCGCGGGTCAGGTCGTCACCGCACATCTGCAGCACCTTCACCAGCGTCTGCGCGGCGCCGTAGCCGTAGACGGTCGAGCTGTCGAGCTTGTTGGCGTCGGGATAGTACTGCGCGAGGAAGTCGAAGAACTTCTTCATGCCGGGATCATCGTTCCACTGCGGATCCGCAGCATCCTTGGCGTAGGCGGCCGAAAGAATCCCTTGCGAGTTCTCGAAGCCGGCCGGCTTGATCACGCTGCCGACCGAGGCCGACACGTTGACGACCAGATGCGTCGGATGCCAGTCGATCTCGGCAAGCTTCTTGATCGCCTGCGCCGCGAACTTGGGCGTGGTGACGCTGAAGAAGACGTCGGCGCCGGAGGCCTTCAGCTTGACGATGTGGCCGTCGATCGAGGGTTCGGACGTCTCGTAGCTCTCTTCCATGACGATCATGGACGCGGCCTTGTCGCCGAGGCCGTCCTTGAGGCCCTTCAGATAGTCCTTGCCGAAATCGTCGTTCTGGAACAGCACGCCGACCTTGGCGCCGGGCTTGTCCTTGAGCAGGTACTTCGCGTAGATGCGGCCCTCGCTCTGGTAGCTCGGCTGCCAGCCCATGGTCCAGGGGAAGTTCTTCGGGTCGTTCCACTTGGTGGCGCCGGTGGCGACGAACAGTTGCGGGATCTTCTTGCCGTTGAGATATTTCTGGATCGCCGAGTTCGAGGGCGTGCCGAGCGGGTTGAAGACGAACAGGACCTCGTCGCTTTCGACCAGCTTGCGCACCTGCTCGACCGCCTTGGGCGGCGAATAGGCGTCGTCATAGCTGACGAAGTTGATCTTGCGGCCGTTGATGCCGCCCTCGGCGTTGATCTTCTTGAAATACGCCTCCTCGGTCTTGCCGATCACGCCGTAGGCGGACGCCGGTCCGCTGTAGGGCATGATGTTGCCGATCTTGATCTCGGTATCCGACGCGCCGGTATCGTATTTCTTCTGGGCGAGTGCTGCGCCCGAGGTGAGGGCGATGACCGCCGTCGCGATCGCGGCGATTCGTAGTTGTTGAACGACCTGCAAGAGTTCCTCCTTAGTTCTTTCTGAGTTTGCCGAGCAGCTGCTGCGCCACCATCGCCACCTGCCGCGAGCCGTGCGGCACGAGGAAGATGACGAGGAACAGCAGCACGCCGAACACCGCGCCGGACAGGCCCTTCGAAATGCCTTCGGCGATGTTGGGAACGAAGATGATGAAGGCCGCGCCGACGAACGATCCGGGCAGCCAGCCGACGCCGCCGACGACCATGCCGAGGAACAGCGAGATCGCGAGCACGATCGTGTAGCTGTCGGGTGCCACGAACTGCACGGCGATGGCGCCGAGGCCGCCGGCGACGCCGGTGATGCCGGCGCTGACGCCGAACGCCAGCGTCTTGTAGGTCGCGACGTCGATGCCCATGGCGGATGCCGCGATCTCGTTGTCGCGGATCGCCATGAAAGCCCGCCCCGAACGCGAGCGCAGGAGGTTCACCGAGAACACGTAGATCGCGATCGTGATCGCCAGTGTGAAGTAGTACAGCCACATGTCCTGCGACATCGGCAGGCCGAACGGCGCGTCCGGCTTGGTGACGACGAGGCCCTGCACGCCGCCGGTCCATTCCTCGAAGAAGCCGAGCTTGAGGATCTGCGGCATCGCGGTGGCTAGCGCGAAGGTGGCGAGCGCGAGATACACGCCCGAGAGCCGCAGCGCCGGCTGGCCGAACAGGAAGCCGGCGCCGAAGCAGATCACGCCGGCGACCGGCAGGGTCAGCGCGTAGTTGACATTGTACTGCTCCATCAGGATCGCCGACGTATAGGCTCCGATGGCGTAGAAGGCGCTGTTGCCGAGCGAGAACTGGCCGGATCCGCCGGTCAGGATGTTCAGCGCCAGCACGGCCAGCCCGTAGATCAGCAGCATCGTCATCTGGAAGATGATGAAGTTCTTGACGAACAGTGGCACCACCAGGAGCAGCAGCACGACCACGAATGTGGTGCCGGAGCTCAGGGTCATGGCCCGCTTCGGAACGGCCTCGACCGCGGGCGCCTGGGATGTGATGTCCTCGATTGCGCTCATGATCAGACTCGCTTCACGATGTTGCGGCCGAACAGGCCGGCGGGCTTGATGACCAGGACGGAGATGATGAGGGCCAGAGCGATCGGCAGCTTCATCTCGTTGCCGACATGCGGGATGTAGGTTCCGGCGAGATTTTCGAAGATGCCGACCAGGAAGCCGCCGAGCACCGCGCCGAACGGGCTGGTCAGGCCGCCGAGCACGGCGGCGGCGAACCCGTAGATCAGCACGCCGCCCATCATGTTCGGCTCGAGGAAGACCACCGGCGCGATCAGCATGCCGGCGATCGAGCCGATCGCTGCCGCCATGCCCCAGCCGAGCGCGATCATCCACGACGTGTTGATGCCGACCAGCCGCGCCGACTCGGGCACCGCCGCCGCCGCACGCATCGCAAGCCCGACCCTGGTGTACTGGAAGAAGAAGTACAGGCCGATCAGCAGCAGCAAGGTGATGCCGATCATGCCGGCCTGGTGCGTCGAGATCAGCTGGCTGCCCAGGAACGGCGACGATCCGAACGGCGTCGGATACTGCTTGATGGTGAAGTCCCAGGTCAGTCCGGCAAAGGAGTTGATGATCGAGTACAGCGCGATGAAGCCGGCGACCTGGGTCAGGATCGGCGCCTTGGTAAGCGGCTTGAACAGCACGCGCTCGATCGCGATGCCGCCTGCAAACGACAGGGCCAGCGTCGCCACGAAGGCGACCCAGTAGGGCAGGCCCCATTGCATCAGCTGCCAGGAGATGAATGTCGAGAACATCGCCATCTCGCCTTGCGCGAAGTTGAGATGGTCGATCGCCTGGTAGATCATCACGACCGCGAGCGCCATGCAGGCGTAGATCGCGCCAGTCGCAATGCCGGCCAGGACCTGGTTGGTGAACAGCTCCATTGTCCCGCCTCCGTTAGTAGCCCAGATAGGATTTGCGAACGTTCTCGTCGTTCGCGATGTCCGAGGCCGCGCCGGACATGACGATGCGGCCGGTCTCGATCACATAGGCCTGATCGGCGAGCTCCAGCGCGAGCTGCGCGTTCTGCTCGACGACGAGGATCGAGACCTTTTCCTCGCGGTTGATCTTGCCGAGGATGCCGAAGAGGTCGCGGACCACCAGCGGCGCGAGGCCGAACGACGGCTCGTCGAGCAGCATCAACCTGGGACGCAGCATCAGCGCCCGCGCCACGGCCAGCATCTGCTGCTCGCCGCCGGACAGGGTGCCGGCCTGCTGCGTATGACGCTCCTTCAGCTTGGGGAAGTAGGAATACATCCGCTCGATGTCGGCGACGATGCCCGCCTTGTCGGAGCGGGTGATGGCACCGAGCTGCAGGTTTTCTTCCACCGTCATGTTGGTGAAGGTGCCGCGACCCTGCGGCACATGGGCGATGCCGAAGCGCACGATGCTCTCGGTCGATTTGTTGTTGAGCGGCTTGCCCTCGAACTCGATCGCACCGGTCGAGCGCACCATGTTGCAGATCGCGCGCAGGGTGGTGGTCTTGCCGGCGCCATTGGCGCCGAGCAGGGTCGTCAGCGAGCCTTCGTTGAGAGAGAAGGAGAGGCCGTGCAGGGCCTGGACCTGGCCGTAATAGGCGCGCAGGTCCTTGACGTTGAGCAGCGCCGTCATTGATCCTTGCTCCCGAGATAGGCCTTGATGACGTCGGGATTGGCCTGCACCTGCGCGGGCGTGCCCTCGGCGAGCTTGCGGCCGAAATTCAGCGCCACGACGTGGTCGGCGATCGACATGACCAGGCCCATGTGATGCTCGACCAGCAGCACGGTGATGTGGCGGTCGTCGCGGATACGGCGGATCAGGTCGCCGAGCACATAGACTTCCTCGTGATTGAGGCCGCCGGCGGGCTCGTCAAGCAGCAGGATCTTCGGGTCGGCGGCCAGCGCGCGCGCCAGCTCGACGCGCTTCTGGGTGCCGAACGGCAGCCCGGACACGGTTTTGTGCGCGACCTCCTCGAGGTTGAGATAGGCGAGCATCTCGTGAACCTTGGTATTCACCGAAGTCTCGCTGCGGCGGATCCAGGCGAGACGAAGCGAATCGGAGATGATGTCGCTCGAGGTCCGCGCATGCGTGCCGACGCGGACGTTGTCGAGCACCGACAGGTTCGGGAACAGCGCCACGTTCTGGAAGGTGCGGCCGATGCCGATCTCGGCGATGCGGTGTGGCGGCCGCTTCAGGATGCTGTGGCCTTCCATCAGGATGTCGCCGGAGCTCGGCTGGTAGAGCCGGCTGAGGCAGTTGAACAGCGTGGTCTTGCCGGCGCCGTTCGGGCCGATGAGGCCGAGGATCTGGCCCTGGCGCATGTCGAACGAGACGCCGTTCAGCGCCACGATGCCGCCGAATACGACGCTGACGTCGCGGACGGCGAGCAGCGGATCGTTGGTCTGGGCGAGTTGTGCCTGCGTCATCTCGTCTCGCCCCTCCCGAAATCGTTCAGGTCAGGACGCGGCGCCAGCCGACCGCGATGATGCAGGCTATCTGATACCCTCGGCAACACGGGCAACTTTTCCTCCTGGCTTCGGCTTTTTATTGAGTTCTTTGTGAGACGAATTGTTCGCATGAACATTCGTCTGATTAGTTTGCGGCGCAAGTCCGCCAAGCGCTGCTTCGATTTTCCTTACCATCGCCACGAGACGAGGTCCAATGTCGGTGAGCAGGCGCTCTTCCGTGAAGCGGAATGCAGGCGCGCCGCAATTGATCGCGTAAGGACCCGTTCCATCGTTGAGCCTCAACGCCGCGCCGACGGCGTGAACGTCATCCTGCCATTCGCCGGCCGAGATCGTGAAGCCGTACTTGGCGACGGTTTCGCCGGCGCGCTCGATCCCGTCACGGATCTTGGGCCAGCGGTTGCCGTAATGCTCGCGCATCTCGCGCATCAGCACGGCGCGTTCCTCTTCGGGCAGCGCCCAGAGATAGGCCCGGCCCATCGCGGTGGTCGCAATCGGAATGCGCGAGCCCACGTCGAGCTCGACGTTGACGACGCCGTGCCGGCTCTGGCCGATATAGATCATGCTGAGCCGGTCGCGGCCGCCGATTGCCACCGCACCGCCGGTCTCGCGCATCAGCTGCTCGCGGAACGGCTCGGAGAGCTGGCGCACGCCGAGATTGGCGAGCGCGGCGTAGCCGAGCAGCAGCGCTGACGGCGCCAGCTGATATTTCTCGAAGCGGGGAACGGGCGTGAGATAGCCGAGCTTGGTCAGCGTGTAGGTCAGGCGCGACACGGTCGGCTTGGGCAGGTTGGTGCGCGCCGCGATCTCCTGGTTGCCCAGCAGGCCGTCATTGGGCCGGAAAGCCCTGAGCACCTCGAGGCCGCGCGACAGCGCAACGACGAAGTTGCGATCGGTCGCAGCTTTCTTCCCTGGGCGTTTCATGTCATCGGCTGTTGATTGATGAGCCTCGTTGACAACGCTCGTGCTTCAAAATAACCCTGGCTGTCAAGATGTGGAATTAGATTTCGCACTGCGGAATTGATGTCCGGCAGCGGGTAGACGCAAGCAAGGCTGAACCTCTGCGCAAATGAAGAGCCAAGAAGGGGTCGGAACGTTAACCGGCCGCAAAGAAACGACATCCCAAGGAGCTTACGCGTGAGCGAAGTGGCAAAGCTTGATCGTCATGACATCATCGGCATCGTCACCATCGACAGTCCGCCCGTCAATGCGCTGAGTGCCGCAGTTCGCGGCGGCATCCTGGACAACGTCAAGGCGGCGATCGACGATCCCGCAATCAAGGCCATCGTGCTGACCTGCGGCGGACGCACCTTCATTGCCGGCGCCGATATCACCGAGTTCGGCAAGCCGCCGAAGCCGCCGGCGCTCAACGACGTGCTGAGCACGATCGAGAACAGCCCCAAGCCGGTCATCGCGGCGATTCATGGAACGGCGCTGGGCGGTGGTCTCGAAGTGGCGCTCGCCTGTCATTATCGTGTCGCCACCAAGGAGGCGAAGCTCGGCCTGCCCGAGGTGAAGCTCGGCCTGCTGCCGGGCGCGGGCGGAACGCAGCGCCTGCCGCGCGCGGTGGGGCCGGAGCTCGCGGTCAAGATGATCGTCGCCGGTGATCCGATCGGCGCAGCCGAAGCGCTGAAGGCGGGCCTGATCGAGGAGATCGTCGAGGGGCCGGCATCGGGCGGCGAAGCCTTCGCGCGCAAGGTGGTGGCGGAGAACCGTCCGCTGCGCAAGCTGCGCGACGATGACTCCAAGATCGCCGCGGCCAAGGCCGATCGCTCGATCTTCACCAATGCGGTCGCTGCGATCACCAAGAAGTCGCGCGGGCTGGAGGCGCCGTTCGCGGCGGCCGATGCGGTCGGCTATGCGATCGATCTGCCGTTCGACGAGGGCTTGAAGCGGGAGCGCGAGGGCTTCCTCAAGCTGCTCACCAGCGACCAGTCCAAGGCGCAGCGCTACGCGTTCTTCGCCGAGCGCGAGGCGGCCAAGATTGCCGGCGTGCCCGAGGGCACGAAGGGCCGCAAGGTCGAGCGCGTCGCCATCATCGGCGCCGGCACCATGGGCGGCGGCATCGCGATGTCGTTCGCCAATGCCGGCATCCCGGTCACCCTGATCGAGACCGCCGAGGAGCAGCTCAAGCGCGGCATGGGCATCATGCAGAAGAACTGGGAGGCGACCGCCGCGCGCGGCGGCATTCCGGCGGACGCCCCGGCCAAGCGCATGGCGCTGATCGACGGCAAGGTCGGTCTCGAGAACGTCAAGGACGCCGACCTCGTCATCGAGGCGGTGTTCGAGACCATGGCCGTGAAGAAGGAAGTGTTCGGCAAGCTCGATCAATATGCCAAGCCGGGCGCGGTGCTGGCCTCGAACACTTCGTATCTGAACATCGACGCAATCGCCGCCGAGACCAGCCGTCCGCAGGACGTGCTCGGCATGCATTTCTTCTCGCCGGCCAACGTCATGAAGCTGTGCGAGATCGTGCGCGCGGAGAAGACCGCGCCGGATGCGCTCGTCACCGCCGTGTCGATCGCCCGCAAGATCGCCAAGGTGCCGGCCGTGGTCGGCGTCTGCGACGGCTTCGTCGGCAACCGCATGCTGGCGCAGCGTGGCAAGCAGGCCGAGAAGCTGTTGTTCGAAGGCGCGCTGCCGCAGCAGGTCGATGCCGTCGTCACCAAGTTCGGCATGCCGATGGGCCCGTTCGCGATGGGCGATCTCGCCGGCCTCGACATCGGCTGGCGCTCGCGCAAGGACCGCGGCATCAAGAGCGAGATCGCGGATGCGCTGTGCGAAGCCGGCCGCTTCGGCCAGAAGACCGGCAAGGGCTACTACAAATACGAGGCCGGCTCGCGTGCGCCGCTGCCGGATCCCGATGTCGAGAAGTTGATCGACGAGACGCTCGCCAAGCTCGGCCTCAAGCGCCGCGCGGTGAGCGACGAGGAGATCCTCGAGCGCATGATGTATCCGATGATCAACGAGGGCGCGAAGATCCTCGCCGAGGGCATCGCCGCGCGTCCGTCCGACATCGACGTTGTCTGGCTCTACGGCTATGGCTGGCCGATCTATCGCGGCGGCCCGATGTACTGGGCCGACAGCGTCGGCCTGAAGCACATTGCCGAGCGGCTGGCGTTCTATGCCAAGGAGACCAATGACCCGTCGCTGGAGCCAGCGCCGCTGCTGAAGAAGCTCGCCGACGAAGGCAAGACCTTCGCCTCGCTGGCGCAGGGGAAGGCCGCTTGAGGCGGCCCAACTATCACTCTGCGCCCGGCTGCGCTCCCCTCCCCCTTGCGGGGAGGGGTTGGGGGTCCACACGGGCAGTCTCGCCCGGGGCCACCCCCCTCCCTGACCCTCCCCCACAAGGGGGGAGGGAACGGAGACAGCGGGGCCGTCTTACGCCAACGGACATTGAGCTCGCATGACCCATCCTGGCGAACAGTTCTATCCCGAAGGCGTCCGCTGGGACGCGCCGATCGCGCGTGGCACCTTGCCGGATCTGCTGGCAAAGGCGGTCAGTGACTTCGGCGATGGCGACGCGCTGGAATTCCGCGACCGCCCCATCACTTTCAAGCAACTCGCGGCGCTCGTCGACCAGGCCGCCGCGGCGTTCCTGCGCGCCGGCTTCGGCAAGGGCGCGTCGATCGCGCTGTTCCTCGGCAATACGCCGGATCATCCGATCAACTTCTTCGGCGCGCTCAAGGCCGGCGCCCGCGTGGTGCACCTGTCGCCGCTCGATGGCGAGATCGCCTTGTCGCACAAGCTCAGCGATTCCGGCGCGCGCATTCTCGTCACGTCGAACCTATCAGCGCTGCTGCCGACCGCGTTGAAGTTCCTCGCCAAGGGACTGATCGATCGCCTGATCGTCTGCGAGGATGATGATTGGGGCAAAGTCGGCACGCCGCAGACGGCGCTGCCGGACAATCCCGCGGTGATTACGCACCGCGCCTTCGTCGAAGGCGCCGTTGCGCCTATGGCGTGGCCTTCGATCTCGCCCGACGACATCGCCCTGCTGCAATATACCGGCGGCACCACCGGCCTGCCCAAGGGTGCGATGCTGACCCATGGCAATCTCACCTCCGCGGTGTCGATCGCCGAAGTCTGGGGCCGCGCGACGCGTGCAAACGGTAACGGCTCCGACCGCGTGATCTGCGTCTTGCCGCTGTTCCACATCTATGCACTGACGGTGGTGCTGCTGACCTCGCTGCGCCTCGGCAGCCTGATCTCGCTGCACCAGCGCTTCGATCTCGACGCCGTGATGCGCGACATCGAGGTCAAGCGCGCGACCTATTTTCCCGGCGTGCCGACGATGTGGATCGCGATCGCCAACCTGCCCGATCTCGACAAGCGTGATCTGTCGTCGCTGACCAGCGTCGGCTCCGGCGGCGCGCCGCTGCCGGTCGAGGTCGCGCGCATCCTGGAGCGACGCGTCGGCATGAAGCTGAAGAGCGGCTGGGGCATGACCGAGACCTGCTCGCCCGGCACCGCCCATCCCAAGGGTGGCCCGGACAAGCCCGGCTCGATCGGGATCACGCTGCCCGGCATCGAGATGGACGTCGTGTCGCTCGAGGATCCCGCAAAGGTGCTCGGCCTGAACGAGGTCGGCGAGATCCGGATCAAGGGGCCGAACGTCACCAAGGGCTATTGGAACCGGCCGGAGGAAACGGCGCAGTCGTTCGTCGGCGATCATTTCCTGACCGGCGACATCGGCTATGTCGACGCCGACGGCTTCTACTTCCTGGTCGACCGCAAGAAGGACATGATCATTTCCGGCGGCTTCAACGTCTATCCGCAGATGATCGAGCAGGCGATCTACACCCATCCGGCGGTGCAGGAGGTCATCGTGATCGGTATTCCCGACGCCTATCGCGGCGAGGCGGCCAAGGCCTTCATCAAGCTGCGCGACGGCTTTGCGCCGTTCCCGGTCGAGGATCTCCGCGCCTTCCTCACCGGCAAGCTCGGCAAGCACGAGCTGCCGGCGGCGGTCGAGTTCGTCGACGAGCTGCCGCGCACGCCGGTCGGCAAGCTGTCGCGTCACGAACTGCGCCAGCAGCAATCACCCGCGTCTCAAATCAAACATCAGTGACAACAACAGGAGGTCGCCCATGACCGATGCCGTCATCGTTTCCACCGCCCGCACGCCGATCGGCAAGGCCTATCGCGGCGCGCTCAATGCCACCGGCGGCGCGACGCTGCTCGGCCACGCCATCGGCGAGGCGGTCAAGCGCGCCAAGGTCGATCCGGCAGAGGTCGAGGATGTCGTGATGGGCGCGGCCTTGCAGCAGGGCTCGACCGGCGGCAACATCGCGCGCAAGGCGCTGCTGCGTGCCGGCCTGCCGGTGTCGGTCGGCGGCACCACGATCGACCGCCAATGCGCCTCCGGTCTGCAGGCGATTGCGCTCGCGGCGCGCTCGGTGATCTTCGACGGTGTCGAGATCGCAGTCGGCGGCGGCGGCGAATCGATCTCGCTGGTCCAGAACGACAAGATGAACAGCTTCCAGGCCACCGATCCGGCGCTGCTCGAGATCAAGGGCGACGTCTACATGCCGATGATCGACACCGCCGAGATCGTCGCCAAGCGCTACGGCATCTCCCGCGAACGGCAGGACGAATATGCGCTGGAGAGCCAGCGCCGCACCGCGGCCGCGCAGCAGGGCGGCAAGTTCAACGACGAGCTGGCGCCGATCACCACCAAGATGGCGGTCACCGACAAGGCCACCGGCAATGTCTCGTTCAAGGACGTCACCTTGTCGCAGGACGAGGGGCCGCGTCCCGAGACGACCGCCGAAGGTCTTGCCGGCCTCAAGGCCGTGCGCGGCGACGGCTTCTCGATCACCGCGGGTAATGCCAGCCAGCTCTCCGACGGCGCCTCGGCCTGCGTCATCATGAGCGACGCCACTGCGGCGAAGCGCGGCCTGCAGCCGCTCGGCATCTTCCGCGGCTTCGTCGCGCACGGCTGCGAGCCCGACGAGATGGGCATCGGCCCGGTGTTCGCGGTGCCGCGCCTGCTCAAGCGCCACGGGCTGACCGTCGACGACATCGGCCTGTGGGAGCTCAACGAGGCGTTCGCCGTGCAGGTGCTGTACTGCCGCGACAAGCTCGGCATCGACCCCGACAAGATCAACGTCAATGGCGGCGCCATCGCGGTCGGCCATCCCTACGGCATGTCGGGCGCGCGGCTCACCGGCCACGCCCTGATCGAAGGCCGCCGCCGCAAGGCCAAGTACGCCGTCGTCACCATGTGCGTCGGCGGCGGCATGGGCGCCGCCGGCCTGTTCGAGGTGCTGCAGTAAACAACAGCCGTCATCCCGGGCGAGCGTCGCGCGGGATTTCAAACAGCTGTCGTCCCGGGCAAGCCCGCGCGCGCAACAGCGCTCGCGGGCGCAGACCCGGGACCCATACCGCGTGATGTTGCTTGGGGCACAATGGCAGTCGCCTGTGCCTCCAACGTTAGCCGGTGGTTATGGGTCGCTTGCGCCGCGTGCGCAATTGCGCACTAGGCAGGGACGACAGCGGAGCGAAACGAACCATTCGAGTACCTAAGGGAGCGATCCAATGGATCTTGCATTCACGAAGGAAGAGCAGGCGTTCCGCGAGGAAGTCCGGCAGTTCTTCAAGGACAACGTGCCGCCGGAGACACGGCGGAAGATGATCGAGGGCCGCCATCTGTCGAAGGACGAGATGGTGACCTGGTGGCGCATCCTCAACAAGAAGGGTTGGGGCGTCTCGCACTGGCCGACGGAATATGGCGGCACCGGCTGGACCTCGGTGCAGCACTACATCTTCAACGAGGAGCTGCAGGCCTATCCGGCGCCGCAGCCGCTCGCCTTCGGCGTCAGCATGGTCGGCCCGGTGATCTACACCTTCGGCAACGAGGCGCAGAAGAAGCAGTATCTGCCGCGCATCGCCAATGTCGACGACTGGTGGTGCCAGGGCTTCTCGGAGCCGGGCTCCGGCTCCGACCTGGCCTCGCTGAAGACCAAGGCCGAGCGCCGCGGCGACAAGTGGATCATCAACGGCCAGAAGACCTGGACCACGCTGGCCCAGCACGCCGACATGATCTTCTGCCTGTGCCGCACCGATCCCTCCGCGAAGAAGCAGATGGGCATCTCCTTCATCGTCTTCAGCATGAAGTCGAAGGGCGTCACCGTGCGTCCGATCCAGACCATCGACGGCGGCCACGAGGTCAACGAGGTGTTCTTCGACGACGTCGAGGTACCCTATGAGAACCTGATCGGCGAGGAGAACAAGGGCTGGGACTACGCCAAGTTCCTGCTCGGCAATGAGCGCACCGGAATCGCCCGCGTCGGCGTCTCCAAGGAGCGCATCCGCCGCATCAAGGAGCTCGCCGCCAAGATCGAGGCGGGCGGCCGTCCGGTGCTGGAAGACCCGTCGTTCCGCGAGAAGCTCACCGCGTGCGAGGTCGAGCTCAAGGCGCTGGAGCTGACGCAGCTGCGTGTCGTCGCCGACGAGGGCAAGCACGGCAAGGGCAAGCCCAATCCGGCGTCTTCGGTGCTGAAGATCAAGGGCTCGGAGATTCAGCAGACCACGACCGAGCTGCTGATGGAGGTGATCGGTCCGTTCGCCGCGCCCTACGACATCCATGGCGACGACGACAGCAACGAGACCATGGATTGGACCGCGCAGATCGCGCCGAGCTACTTCAACAACCGCAAGGTCTCGATCTACGGCGGCTCCAACGAGATCCAGCGCAACATCATCGCCAAGGCGGTGCTGGGGCTCTGACGTGTGAGCCGCAGCGCTTCGACAACGCACGCCGTCATGGCCGGGCTTGACCCGGCCGTCCACGCGGAGCCCCGCGAAGGCCTGATGTGGATGCCCGCGACAAGCGCGGGCATGACGGAGAATGGGGATACTGGAGAGTCAACCAATGGATTTTGATCTCACCGAGGAGCAGCGTCTCCTCAAGGACAGCATCGACGGCCTGCTGGCGGATGCCTATGATTTCGACAAGCGCAAGCTGTACATGAAGGAGAAGGGCGGCTGGAGCCGGACGATGTGGTCCAAGCTCGCCGAGCAGGGCCTGCTCGGTCTGCCGTTCTCCGAGGACGACGGCGGCTTCGGCGCCGGCGGCGTCGAGACCATGATCGTGATGGAAGCGATGGGCCGCGCGCTGGTGCTGGAGCCGTATCTCGCCACGGTCGTGCTGGCCGGCGGCTTCCTCCGCCATGGCGGCTCGGCAGCGCAGAAGACGGCGCACCTGCCCGGAATCATCGACGGTAGCAAGACGTTTGCGTTCGCGCAGCTCGAGAAGCAGTCGCGCTACGACCTGTTCGATGTCGCCACCTCCGCCAAGAAGAAGGGCGACGGCTGGGTCATCGACGGCGAGAAGTTCGTCGTGCTCAACGGCGAGAATGCCGACACCCTGATCGTCTCCGCGCGCACCTCCGGTGGCCAGCGCGACAAGTCGGGCATCGGCGTGTTCATCGTGCCGGCCGACGCGAAGGGCGTCACCCGCAAGGGCTATCCGACCCAGGACGGCCTGCACGCGGCGGACATCACCTTCACCGGTGTGGAAGTGGGCGCCGACGCCGCGATCGGCGATCCTGCCAACGCTCTGCCGCTGATCGAGCGCGTCGTCGACGAGGCCCGCATCGCACTGTGTGCGGAAGCCGTCGGCCTGATGGACGAGTCGCTCAAGACCACGGTCGAGTACATCAAGACGCGCAAGCAGTTCGGCGTCGCGATCGGCTCGTTCCAGTCGCTGCAGCACCGCGCCTCCGACATGTTCGTCGCGCTGGAGCAGGCCCGCTCGATGTCGATGTTCGCCACCATGGCCGCCGACTTCGACGACGCCAAGGAGCGCGCCACCTCGATCGCCGCGGCCAAGGTGCAGATCGGCAAATCGGCCAAGTTCGTCGGCCAGCAGGCGATCCAGCTCCACGGCGGCATCGGCATGACGATGGAGGCCAAGATCGGCCACTACTTCAAGCGCCTGACCATGATCGAGAGCACCTTCGGTGACACCGACTACCATACCCGCCGCGTCAGCGAGGCGGGTGGGCTGATCTGAGATGGTCCGTCGTTGCCGGGCTTGACCCGGCAACCCATCGCTCCTTGATGATGGATGCGCGGGTCAAGCCCGCGCATGACGAGCGTGAGAGCCTACGCCGGCTCGGTTGTTTTGAGCCGTCATTGCGAGCGTAGCGAAGCAATCCAGGGCGTCACGCGTCGCCCTGGATTGCTTCGTCGCTTCGCTCCTCGCAATGACTCGGAGGACGCAGAATATGATCCCCAATCCCTTCAACCTCTCCGGCCAGGTCGCCGTCATCACCGGCTCGAGCCGTGGCATCGGCCGTGCTTCTGCGGAGCTGCTGGCGCAGCTCGGCGCCAAGGTCGTGATCTCCAGCCGCAAGGCCGACGCCTGCGAGGAAGTGGCAAGCGGCATCCGCGCGAGCGGTGGCGAGGCCCGCGTCATCCCCTGCAACATCTCGCGCCGCGCCGAGGTCGATGCGCTGATCGACGGCGCCGTCAGCCAATACGGCCAGGTCGACATCCTCGTCTGCAATGCTGCGGTCAACCCGTATTACGGTCCGCTGCTTGACATCACCGACGAGGCCTTCGACAAGATCATGGCCTCCAACGTGAAGAGCAATCTCTGGCTCTGCGCCAAGGCGATCCCGCCGATGGCCGCGCGCGGCAAAGGCTCGGTCGTCATCGTGTCCTCTATCGGAGGACTGCGCGGCTCGACCGTGATCGGCGCCTACGGCATCTCCAAGGCCGCCGACTTCGCGCTGTGCCGCAGCCTTGCCGGCGAATGGGGCCCGCAGGGCGTGCGCATCAACTGCGTCGCGCCGGGCCTGATCAAGACCGACTTCGCCCGCGCGCTGTGGGAGGACGAAGCCCGCCTGAAACAGCGCTGCGCGACGACCCCGCTCCGCCGCATCGGCGAGCC
This sequence comes from Bradyrhizobium sp. SZCCHNR1015, assembly GCF_032489875.1. Classification (NCBI taxonomy): domain Bacteria; kingdom Pseudomonadati; phylum Pseudomonadota; class Alphaproteobacteria; order Hyphomicrobiales; family Nitrobacteraceae; genus Bradyrhizobium; species Bradyrhizobium sp. SZCCHNR1015. The sequence continues at coordinate 247,163 of NZ_JAUEYW010000010.1, read as the reverse complement.
GCATGAGATCGCCGGCGCGGTGGCGTATCTGGCGTCGGATGCCTCGACCTTCATGACGGGGCAGACCATCGTGGTCGACGGCGGCGTCACGACGGCGGCGGTGTAAAAATCTCTCCACACGATAGCCGCACCCTCTCCCCTTGTGGGAGAGGGTGGTTGCGCGAAGCGCAACCGGGTGAGGGGTCTCTCTCCGCGTACTCAGAGCGCGCATGTGGCGCCAACCGCTCACCCGAGTGAGCTTGCGGCTGTCGGCGGTGTGGCCCTCTCCCACAAGGGGAGAGGGCCCAGCCATGCGCAGCGCAGTGGTCCCAGCCAAGTTCGGACACGGGGTTGGATGCTCGTAAGGTGCGAACTCTCCACTTTTTCCAGAAGGACGTCGCGCGCTCCCAACCTCCTTGACCTTCCCCCGCCAATCCGCTTGCTTGTCGGCCCAACGTCGTCAACTCCCGGGAAGAAGCCCCATGTCCTTCGTGCTGGCCATCGATCAGGGCACCACGTCCTCGCGCGCGATCGTGTTCCGCTCCGACATCTCGATCGCCGCGGTGGCGCAGCAGGAATTCCCGCAGCATTTTCCGGCCTCGGGCTGGGTCGAGCACGAGCCGGAGGACATCTGGACCTCGACGGTGATGACCTGCCGCGATGCGCTGGAGAAGGCGGGACTGGCGGCCAAGGACATCGCCGCGATCGGCATCACCAACCAGCGCGAGACCACCGTGGTGTGGGACCGCGCCACCGGCCAGGCCGTCCACCGCGCCATCGTCTGGCAGGACCGCCGCACGGCCGACATCTGCGCGCGTCTCAAAGCCGAAGGCCATGAGCCGGAGGTCAGCGCGAAGACCGGCCTGATCATCGATCCCTATTTCTCCGGCACGAAGGTCGCATGGATCCTCGATCACGTGCCGGGCGCGCGCGAGCGCGCCGAGCGTGGCGAGCTGATGTTCGGCACCGTTGACTGCTACCTGCTGTGGCGGCTGACCGGCGGCAAGGTGCACGCCACCGATGCCACCAACGCCTCGCGCACGCTGCTGTTCAACATTCACACCGGGCAGTGGGACGATGCCCTGCTGAAGCTCTTGCGCGTGCCGCGCTCGATGCTGCCGGAGGTGAAAGATTCCTCGGCTGAGTTCGGCACCACCACGCCCGACCTGTTTGGCGGTCCGATCAAGGTCGCGGGCATCGCCGGCGACCAGCAGGCGGCGACCATCGGCCAGGCCTGCTTCACGCCGGGCATGATGAAGTCCACTTACGGCACTGGCTGCTTCGCGCTGCTCAATACCGGTGCCACGCCGGTGAAATCGAACAACAAGCTGCTGACGACCATCGCCTATCAGCTCGACGGCGTCCGGACCTACGCGCTCGAAGGCTCGATCTTCGTCGCCGGCTCGGCCGTGCAATGGCTGCGCGATGGGCTCGGCATCATCAAGCATGCCGCCGAAACCGGCCCGCTCGCCGACAAGTCCGACTCGATGCAATCGGTCTATCTGGTGCCGGCCTTCGTCGGCCTCGGCGCACCGTATTGGAATCCGCGCGTGCGCGGCGCGCTGTTCGGCCTGACCCGCAACACCGGCCCCGCCGAGCTCGCGCATGCCACGCTGGAGAGCGTGTGCTACCAGACCTACGATCTGTGGGCCGCGATGCGCGCCGACTGGCCCGATGCGTCCGCAGCCACGATCGTGCTGCGCGTCGACGGCGGCATGACCGCATCGGACTGGACCATGCAGCGTCTCGCCGACCTGCTCGACGCACCAGTCGACCGTCCGATGATTCAGGAGACCACCGCGCTCGGCGCCGCTTATCTCGCCGGCCTCAACGCCGGCGTCTATCCGGAGCCGGAAAAGTTCGCCGACAATTGGCGGCTCGAGCACCGCTTCCGGCCGGCGATGAGCGCGGCCACGCGGGAGCGCAAGCTCGCCGGCTGGGCCCGCGCCGTGAAGGGCGTGCTGGCGAGCGACGAGGGCGAGTAGGTGAACGGCATGTCGGTCCCCGACGGCCACTACGACGTTCCACACGGCAAGGTCGCGGCCGTGGTGACCTCGCTGGAAATGGTGGCGCCGCCGGTGTTGCCGCCGGATCCGATCGGCGACTGGAGCATTCGCCGCGTCGCGCAGCCCGATCTCGATTGGTACCGTGACCTCTATGCCCGCGTCGGCTGGGAGTGGCTGTGGTCGCAGCGCACGCGGATGAGCGATGCGGAGCTTGCCAAGACAGTTCGCGCCGACGGAGTCGAGATCTACACCTTGGCGCATGACGGCGGTGACGAAGCCCTGCTGGAGCTCGACTTCCGCAACAAGACCGATTGCGAGCTGGTGCTGTTCGGCGTCACCGACAGGCTGATCGGCACCGGCGCCGGACGCCTGCTGATGAACCATGCGCTGCGCCGCGCCTGGGCGCAGCCGCTGACGCGGCTCTGGGTCCACACCTGCAGCTTCGATCATCCGCGCGCGCTGGCCTTCTACCAGCGCTCCGGCTTCCGCCCCTATCGCCGCCAGATCGAGATCGCCCCCGATCCCCGCCTCGACGGTACCCTGCCGCGTTCTGTCGCCGCGCATGTGCCGCTGCTCGCCTGAACGTGGCAGCTGACAACGGCGCCGAACGGCGCTTCAATGCGCCGCACAGGAGGATAACCGATGTTCCTGATCGGCCAATACGACTCGCCTTTCGTCCGCCGCACCGCGATCGCACTCGAGCTCTACGGCATCCCGTTCGAGCACAAGCCGTGGTCGACCTTCGGCGATGCCGACAAGATCGCGCCGTACAATCCGCTGCTCCGGGTGCCGGTGCTGCTGCTCGATGACGGCGAGGCGCTGATCGATTCGGCGGCGATCCTCGATCACCTCGATGAGGCCGTCGGGCCCGAGCGTGCCATGCTGGCGCGCAGCGGCGCGCCGCGCCGCAGGCAGCTGCATACGATCGCGCTCGCGACCGGTCTCGGCGACAAGGCCGTCAGCCTGATCTATGAGCGCGTGCTGCGCAAGGACCGCCTGGCCCTGTGGGTCGCGCGTTGCGAGACGCAGATCTCCGGCGTGCTGGCGATGCTGGAGGCCGAGCGCGCCGCCGCGACGACGGATTATTGGTATGGCGAGCGCATCGGCCACGCGGACATCGCCGTCGCCTGCGTCCTGCGCTTCACCCGCGAGGCGCATCCGCATCTGTTCGACGCGACGCGTTACCCGGCGCTGGCCACGCACGCCGCCCGCTGTGAGGCGCTGTCGCCATTCCAGGCTATCGTCCAGCCACTGGCGCCGCCGAGCGGGGATTGAGCTTGTTGGAGCGAGCCGCCGCCCCGGCGATGGTGCGCTCCTTCTCCCGTTCCTCACGGGGAGAGGGGCAGCCGCACGAGAAGTGTCAGCGGAAAGACCTGCACCCCCTCACCCGGATTGCATCTGGCGATGCAATCCGACCTCTCCCCGCAAGCGGGGCGAGGTGCACCGCGCCAGCGGCGAGAGATGTTCTCACCTCAGCCCGCCAAGAGAAGCTGTGCAGCCAGGCGCGGAGCGCAGTCGAGCCACCAGCCCTCACGGCCTGAAATACACGTCCACCTTCATGCCCACCGCGAACGGACCCGGCTCGGCGAGATCGACCAGCACTTCCACCACGTCGACATCGGTCATGTTGCGCTGGCTGAGCGCAGCCGTGCGGCTGCTCTCGACCAGCGGGGCGATGGCGGCGACCTTGCCGGCGACGTCGCGGCCCCGGAAGGCGTCGGAGCGGACCACGGCCTGCTGGCCGACCTTGATCTTGTCGAGGTCGCGCTGGTCGAGCTCGGCGCGCACGCGCAGCGAGGACGTATCGCCGAGCAGCACCAGCGGTGGCGTTGTCTGCGGCGAAGCGATCTCGCCGGTGCGCGCATTGACCTGCAGCACCGCGCCGTCGAGCGGCGCGCGGATGGTGAGCTTTTCCAACGTGGCGCGGGCGCCCTGCAGTTCGCTGCGGGCGACGTTGAGCTGGCCCTCGGCGCTGACCGGCAGCGGCGCATCCGCGGTGACCTTGCGCAGTTCGTCGGCCTGCTGCTCCAGCTTCGCCTGCGCGGCTGTCAGTTGCGTGCGTGCAGTGTCGACATCGGCATCGGTGCCGCGCCCGGCGCGCCGCTCGGCCACGGCCTTGTCGAGCGCAGCACGCGCGTCGAACACCGCCGCCTGCGCATCGGCGAGGCCGTCTTCGGCGCGGCGCCGCGGACCCGCGCCAGACGGCGTCGACTCCTTGTTGCGCACGCGCTTGCGCATCGCGACCTGCGCCTCGGCGCTGGCGAGCTGCGCGCGGGCTTCGGCGTCGCCGAGCCGCACCAGCGCCTGGCCGGCGAACACGGTCTCGTTCGGCTTGACCAGCACCTCCTGGATCAGCCCGACCACCGGCGCGCCAAGCTTGATCAGGCCGGATGCCGGCTCGACCCGGCCGGGTGCGACGGCCAGCCAGCGTTCCTCCTGGGCATTGGCGGCGCGCGCTGTCGGTGGAATCGAGGTCGGCGTGACGATGATCGCCAATGCAGCCGCGGCGACGAGCCCGAGCAGGTGAGCGCGTTCTGGAATTCCCGATATCATGCGTGCGAGACTTTCTTCATGGACTCGCCGCCGCTCTCCTCGCGGACGATGCGGCCGTCCTCGATGTGGATGACGCGATTGGCAAACGGCAGAATGCGCGGATCGTGCGTCACCACCAGCACCGCGCGCGACGGATCCCTGGCGATATCGGCGAGCAGGGTCATGATCGCCTGGCCGTTGGCGGTATCGAGTGCGCCGGTCGGCTCGTCGGCGAGAATGACCTGCGTCTTGCCGACGATGGCGCGGGCGATCGCGACGCGCTGCTGCTCGCCGCCCGAGAGCTGGCGCGGGAACGACCGCTTCTTCGGGCCGAGGCCGACCCTGTCGAGCACCTCGCGCGCCGCCTTCTTCGCCGCCCGCGCGCGCTCGCCGCGTACGTCGAGCGCGAGCCGGACGTTGTCCTCGGCGTTCAGCGTCGGAAACAGATGATAGGATTGGAAGATGAAGCCGATGCGCTCGCGGCGCAGCTTCGCCAGCGCCTCGGGATCGAGCCCCGCGACCGGCTGGTTGGCAACCCGCACGGTCCCGGCATCCGGCGTCATCAGGCAGCCCAGGATCGACAGCAGCGTCGTCTTGCCGCTGCCCGAGGGACCCATCAGCAGCGCCAGCTCGCCGCCCTTCAGCGACAGGCTCACGCCCTTCAGCGCCTGCACCCGGCCGGCCCCCTGGCCGAGGTGATGCACGAGATCGGTGGCCTCGAGCACGGTCTCGGTCATCGCGAGAACACCAGCGTCGGATCGATGCGCATGACCTTGAGGATCGCCGCGATCGCCGAGCCGATGCACATCGTCACCGTCAGCACGAACAGCGCGACCGTCAGCGCCGGCGTCATGATGACCGGCAGCGCCGATTCCGCCGTCGCCGCCGCCACGATCTTGCCGATGCCGGCGGCTCCGGCGAAGCCGACGATGGCGCTGAGCAGCGCCTGCCAGATGATGACGGTGTAGATGTAGCGGCTGGTCGAGCCGATCGCGCGCAGCGTCGCGAACTCGTTGATATGATCCTTTGTGCTGGAATAGAGCGTCTGCGCCACGATCACGGTGCCGACGATCAGTCCCAGCAGCGCGCCGGCGAATAGCGCCGCGCCGGCGCCGGTGCCGAACAGCCAGAACGAGCGGCTGCGGCTGCGGAACTCGGCTGCGGTCAGCACGTCGACGTTTCCGAGATTGCCGCGCAGCGCCTGCTGCACCGTGCCGAGATCGGCATCGGGCGTCAGCTTCACCAGCAGATAGGACGCCTTGTTCGGCGCGATGCCGGTATAGGTCCGCGCGCGCTCCACGTCGGTAAAAACGTAAGGCGTCGTCGTGAACGAGCGGATGCCCTTGGTCACCGCCATCACCTGCACCTTGCGATCGCGCAGCTCCGCGGCCTGCTCGACGCCGGTGATGCCGAGCCGCTCGAAATAGGTCCGGTCGATCGCGACCGCGCCCGGCACCGACAGGTCGTCCAGCCGTCCCTCCACCACGTTCCAGGGATGCAGCCCGAGTCCGCGCAGCTCCGAGCCGACCACGAACACCGGCGTCGTCGTGCCCTGCGGCAGCCGCCATTGCGCATAGCCGATCACCAGCGGCGTCGCCTCCGCCACGCCGGGAACCGCAAGCGCGCGAAACCGCTGCCGCTCGTCGAGCAGCGAGGGGTCCTCGAAGCATTTGGTTCCGACTGGCATGATCCACAGCTCGGCGGGGGAATGGTCGATCATGGTCGTGACCATGCGGCGGAAGCCGACATAGAGACCCATCTGCACGGTCACCAGCACGATCGAGAAGATGATGCCGATGATGGTCGCGATGAAGCGCAGCCTGTCATGAAACAGGTTTCGCGACGCAAGCCTGAACTGCAACGACATGAACCAAAACCACCCGAAGGCCCCGGGCCTATTTCAGCCGGTTACGGCGGCGATGTCCACGCCGCATCGCCTGGCGGCGACTGTGGCGCCTTGTCATTCGGAGCGGTCGTGGCGCTGGAGACACGGAGGATGGCTCCAACCCTCGGTGTCGCGAACGCCGATGAGAGGCGAGAGCCGTCCGCCACCACGAGGTGTCGTCCCGGCGAACGCAGGGACCCATAACCCCGGAAAGTTGTTGGTGAGCTCGGTCTCCGCGATCGCGTACGACCGATACATCACGCGGTATGGGTCCCCGCGTTCGCCGGGACGACAGTTGTGGGCGTGGTGACTGGGCCGGTTACTTCGCGCCGACCGCCTTCTTGCGCCAGGCCAGATGCACGGCGCAGGTGCAGCCGGCCGGATGACTGGCGAGCTCCGCGGGCGCGGCGTCGTTGGCTGCTGCGGGAGCGGGCGCAGCGGTTGCGCGAGGCGTCTCTGCCTGCTGGCCGCCCCTCGCCGGGATGTAGTTCAGGATCGGCGCCAGCCAGCGCTCGACCTCGGTCACCGTCATGCCCTTGCGCGCGGCGTAGTCCTCGACCTGGTCGCGCTCGATCTTGCCGACGCCGAAATAGAAGCTCTCCGGCGAGGCGAAATAGAGGCCCGAGACCGACGAGCCCGGCCACATCGCAAAGCTCTCGGTCAAGCGGACGCCGGCATTCTTCTCGGCATCGAGCAGCTCGAACAAGGTCGCCTTCTCGGTGTGGTCGGGCTGCGCCGGATAGCCGGGGGCCGGGCGGATGCCCTGATACTTCTCCAGGATCAGGTCATCGGCGGAGAGCGCCTCGTCCGGGGCGTAGGCCCAGAACTCGCGGCGGACGCGGGCATGCAGGCGTTCGGCAAAGGCTTCGGCGAGGCGGTCGGCCAGTGCCTTGACCAGGATCGAGGAGTAGTCGTCATTGGCGTTCTTGAAGCGGTCGGCGACGGCGTCCTCGCCGAGGCCCGTCGTGACGACGAAGCCGCCGACATAGTCCGGCACGCCGGCATCCACAGGCGCGACGAAATCGGACAACGCGGTGTTGAAGCGGCCCTCGCGCTTCTCGAGTTGCTGCCGCAGCGTGTGCAGCGTCGCGATCTCCTGGGTGCGGCCGTCGTCGGCATAGAGCACGATGTCGTCGCCGACGGCGTTCGCCGGCCAGAAGCCGATCACGGCGCGCGCCGTGAACCACTTCTCGTCGACGATGCGCTCGAGCATCTTCAGCGCGTCGTCATACAGCGCCCGCGCGGCCTCGCCGACCTTGGCATCGTCGAGGATGCCAGGAAAACGACCGGCGAGCTCCCAGGTCTGGAAGAACGGAGTCCAGTCGATATAGGGCACGAGCTCGGCGAGGTCATAGTCGACGAACGTCTTGGTGCCGAGGAAGGTCGGCTTCACCGGCTTCGCCTTGGCGAAGTCGATCTTCGGCGCGTTGGCGCGCGCGTCCCTCAGCGACAGCCGCTTCTTATCGGCCTGGCCGCGCAGATGCGCTGCGGCGATCTTCTGGTACTCGCCGCGGATGTCGGCGGCGTAGGCGTCCTTGCGCTCGGGCGACAGCAGCGACGAGGCGACGCCGACGGCGCGGCTGGCGTCGTTGACGTGCACCACCGGACCGCCCTGATAGTTCGGGTCGATCTTGACGGCGGTGTGGACGCGGCTCGTCGTGGCGCCGCCGATCAAGAGCGGCAAGTTCAGGCCCTGGCGCTCCATCTCGGACGCCAGATACGCCATCTCGTCGAGCGAGGGCGTGATCAGGCCGGACAGGCCGATGATGTCGGCGTTCTCGGCCTTCGCCGTCTCGATGATCCTGGCGGCGGGCACCATGACGCCGAGGTCGATGACCTCGAAATTGTTGCACTGGAGCACGATGCCGACGATGTTCTTGCCGATGTCGTGGACGTCGCCCTTGACGGTGGCGAGCACGATCTTGCCGGCGTTGGAGCGCTCATTGGCGCGGCCCTTGTTGGCGGCCTTCTCCGCCTCCATGAACGGCATCAGATAGGCGACCGCCTGCTTCATCACGCGCGCCGACTTCACCACCTGCGGCAGGAACATCTTGCCGTCGCCGAAGAGGTCGCCGACCACGTTCATGCCGGCCATCAGCGGGCCTTCGATGACGTCGAGCGGCCGCGTCGAAGCGGCGCGGGCCTCTTCGGTGTCCACATCGATGAACTCGGTGATCCCATGCACCAGTGCGTGGCTCAGCCGCTTGCCGACCGGCCATTCGCGCCAGGCGAGATCGGCCTCCTTGGTCTGCTTGCCCTGGCCACGGAATTTCTCCGCGAGCGCCAGCAGCCGCTCGGACGCGCCGGGGTCGCGGTTGAGCACGACGTCCTCGCACACCTGGCGCAGCTCCGGATCGATGTCGTCATAGACGATCATCTGACCGGCATTGACGATGCCCATGTCCATGCCCGCCTTGATGGCGTGATACAGGAACACCGAATGCATGGCTTCGCGCACTGGCTCGTTGCCGCGGAACGAGAAGGAGAGATTGGACACGCCGCCGGAAATGTGGGCATGCGGCAGGTTTTGGCGGATCCAGCGTGTCGCTTCGATGAAGTCGACGCCGTAGTTGTTGTGTTCCTCGAGCCCGGTAGCGATCGCGAAGATGTTCGGATCGAAGATGATGTCTTCCGGTGGGAAGCCGACCGTCTCGACCAGGATCTTGTAGGCGCGGGCGCAGATCTCGGTCTTGCGCTTGTAGGTATCCGCCTGGCCGGTCTCGTCGAATGCCATCACCACGACCGCGGCGCCGTGCCGGCGCGCGATCTTCGCTTCGTGAATGAACTTCTCCTCGCCCTCCTTGAGCGAGATCGAGTTCACCACCGGCTTGCCCTGCACGCATTTCAGGCCGGCCTCGATGACGTGGAATTTCGAGGAGTCGACCATCACCGGCACGCGGGCGATGTCCGGCTCGGCGGCGACGAGGTTGAGGAAGGTCCGCATCGCGGCTTCCGAATCGAGCAGGCCCTCGTCCATGTTGACGTCGATGACCTGGGCGCCGTTCTCGACCTGGTCGCGCGCGACCTGCAGCGCCGCGGTGTAGTCGCCGGCGGTGATCAGCTTGCGGAATTTCGCCGAGCCGGTGACGTTGGTGCGCTCGCCAACATTGACGAAGGGAATGGCGGGCGTCAGCTCGAACGGCTCCAGGCCCGACAGCCGCAGCCGCGGCGCGATCTCGGGCACGGCGCGCGGCTTGTGCGGGGCAACGGCGGCGGCGATCGCGGCGATATGGTCGGGGGTGGTGCCGCAGCAGCCGCCGACGATGTTGACGAGGCCGGCCGACGCGAACTCGCCGATCAGCCGCGCCATGTAGGCCGGCGTCTCGTCATACTGACCGAACTCGTTGGGCAGGCCGGCATTGGGATAGGCACAGACCAGCGTGTCGGCGACGCGGCCGATGTCGGCGACATGCGCGCGCAGATCCTCGGCGCCGAGCGCACAGTTGAAGCCGATGGTCAGCGGCTTGGCATGACGGACCGAATTCCAGAACGCCTCCGGCATCTGGCCCGAGAGCAGGCGGCCGGACTTGTCGGTGATGGTGCCCGAGATCATCACGGGCACATCGATGCCGCGCTCCTCGCAGAGCTCGGCGATGGCGTACAGCGCCGCCTTGGCGTTGAGCGTGTCGAAGATGGTCTCGAGCAGCAGGATGTCGGCGCCGCCATCCAAGAGCCCGCGCGCCTGCTCGCCATAGGCGGGCCGGAGATCGTCGAAGGTCACGGCGCGGTAGCCGGGGTTCGACACGTCAGGCGAGATCGAGGCGGTGCGGTTGGTCGGACCCATCGCGCCGGCAACGAAGCGCTGTTTGCCGTCCTCGGCGGCGACGCGGGTCGCGGCATTGCGGGCGAGCCGGGCGCCCTCGCGGTTGAGCTCGTAGATGATGTCGGAGAGGTCGTAATCGGCCTGCGCGATCGAGGTCGCCGAGAACGTATTGGTGGCGACGATATCGGCCCCGGCGCGCAGATATTGCGCGTGGATGTCCTCGATCGCCGCGGGCTGCGTCAGGATCAGCAGGTCGTTGTTGCCGCGGAGGTCGCGATGGAAGTCGCGGAACCGCTCGCTGCGGAAGGCGGCCTCGTCGAGCTGCAGCGCCTGGATCATCGTGCCCATGGCGCCGTCGAGAATCAGGATGCGCTCGCGGGCAGCGGCAAGGAAGGCGGTACGCGCTGGAGATACAGGGGCGGACATCAGGCGGCAGCCTTGTTGGCGGACTTCGGACGGATGCCGAGCAGATGGCTGATCGCGAACACGAGGTCGGCGCGGTTCATGGTGTAGAAATGGAAGGTGTCGACGCCGTGCTTGGCGAGCTTTTGCACCTGGCCTGCGGCGACGGTCGCCGCGACCAGCTTGCGGGTCTCGGGATCGTCGTCGAGACCGTCGAATTTTTCGGCCAGCCAGTCCGGCACCGTCGTGCCGGCGCGGGTCACGAAGCCGCGCGCCTGCTTGAAATTGTGCATCGGCATGATGCCGGGCACGATCGGGATCGTGATGCCGCGGGCGCGGACACGGTCGAGGTATCGGAAGTAGAGATCGTTGTCGAAGAACACCTGGGTGATGGCGCGGGTGGCGCCGGCGTCGACCTTGGCCTTGAGCATGTCGATGTCGGCGTCGAAGTCGCGGCTCTCGGGGTGCTTCTCCGGATAGGCCGAGACCGAGACCTCGATATCGGGATGGCGCTTCTTGATGCCGGCGATCAGCTCGGGCGAGCTCTGATAGCCTTCGGCATGGGTGTAGTAGGGCGTGCCGATGCCGCCGGGCGGATCGCCGCGCAGCGCCACAATGTGGCGGACGCCGACCTCGTGATAGCGGTCGACGACCTCGTCGATCTCGTGGCGCGAAGCGCCGACGCAGGTGAGATGCGCCGCCGGCAGCAGCGCGGTTTCCTTCAGGATGCGCGCGATCGTGGCGTGGGTGCGCTCGCGCGTCGAGCCGCCGGCACCATAGGTCACCGAGACGAAGCTCGGCTCCAGCGGGGCGAGGCGCTCGATCGAGGCCCACAGCGTCCGGTCCATCTCCTCGGTCTTCGGCGGGAAGAACTCGAACGAGATCTTCGGCCGGGGAATCGCGGTGTGGCCGTCGGCAATGGCGGTGGCGAGGTCGGTCATGGCAACGCAGGTTCCGGCTGGGGCGTAAATTTCAACTCAAGAGGGGATCGGCCTCTGGATGTGCCAAGATAAGGGAAGGGCGCTGCAATAAACAGCCCACCAGAAATGGGATTTGGCCCACTGATATGGCAAGAAGCGGATTTTTGAGGAGCTATTGGAAATCCAGAGTGGGACGATAAAGGTAAACAATATCAAAGGTTATCGATTACGGCGAAGGGTTTTTTATCAATTCTGAATGTGGGATAGTTTGGTTTTGTTGATGTATACAATCGTATTGTCCCAACATTAGGTCCAGCCATCCACTGCATTTCCGGCAGGTCACCATCGCTTCCAGCCCATTGTGGCGCGCCTCGCAGTCATTAGGTTGAAGCCATGATCCCGATTTCAGTCCTCGACCTCTCCGTCACCACCACCGCCACGCCGGCGTCAGTGGCGCTGCGTAACAGCATCGACCTGGCCCGTCACGTCGATCAGCTCGGCTACGTCCGCTACTGGCTGGCCGAGCACCACAGCCTGCCGTCGGTGGCGAGCCCGTCGCCCGACATCATGATTGGGCAGATCGCGGCAGCGACGCAGCACATCCGCGTCGGCTCCGGCGGCGTGATGCTGCCCAACCATGCGCCGCTGGTGGTCGCGGAGCGCTTCAAGATGCTGGAGGCACTGTTTCCCGGCCGGATCGATCTCGGCCTGGGCCGCGCGCCCGGCACCGACGGCACCACGGCCTATGCGCTGCGCAGCCGGCTCGACCGTCGTGAGGGCGATGACTTCCTGGAGCGGCTGCATGAGCTGATGCTGTGGGAGACCCGCGAGTTCCCCGCCGGCCATCCCTACAACAACGTGATCGCCATGCCCGATGATGCGCCGCTGCCGCCGATCTGGCTGCTCGGCTCCAGCGACTATTCCAGCGAGCTGGCGGCGCAGCTCGGCATGGGGTTCGGCTTCGCGCATCATTTCGCGAGCCACGATGCCGTGGATGCGATGCGGACCTACCGCGCGCATTTCACACCGTCGCGCTGGCGCTCGCAGCCGCATGCGATCCTGGCAGTCGCAGTGGTGACAGCCGAGACCGACGCCGAGGCCGAGCGGCTGGCGTCGTCGATGGACCTCAACCGCTTGCGGCGCGACCGCGGCCAGTTCCTGCCGCTGCCGAGCCCGGAGGAAGCGGCGGCGTACATGTATACAGACGCGGACCGGGCCTCGATCGCGCGCAACCGCTCGCGGCTGTTCGTGGGCGCGCCGGCGACGGTGCGGGCCAAGCTCGATCCGATGATCGCAGCGAGCCAGGCCGACGAGCTGATGGTGATCACCGCGATCTACGATCACGACGCCCGCAAGCGCTCCTACAGCCTGCTCGCCGACGCCTTCGGCCTCGAGCGGAAGGCGGCGGCATAAGCAGGACGGCGCTGGTCTCACCATGTGATCAGCGGCGAGCGATGCAGAAAGCTGTCGTCGCTCACCTGGTCCACCACGAAGCGCGCGACGTCGGCCCGCGCAATCGTGCCGCCGTGAAAGCCGGCGAGATCCGTCAGTGCACGCAGCTTCTGCCCGCCAGGCTTGTCGTTCAGCATGGCGGGGCGAACGATGAGCCAATCGAGCCCGCTGTCGCGAATGACGGCCTCCTGCCGGTTCTTGTCCGCGTAGACGTTGCGCAGCAGCAGCGGCAGGATCAGCCGGTCGTAGACGAAGCCGCCATGGCCGCGGCTGTCGCCGGCGCCGATGCCGGTGATGGCGACCAGACGCGCGACATGCTCGGCCTTCATCGCGTTGACGAGCGCGCGCGTCGAGGTCGAGAGCGTCGTGACCTCGCGGAATGGACTGAGCGGTGTGCCCAGTGAGCTGATCACGGCGTTCTGTCCCTTGAGCGCCTTGCGCAGCGTAGCTTCGTCGCGGGCATCGCCGACGATCAATTGCGCGCCTTGCAGATCCCCGGCCCTCTCCGGCGAGCGCACCAGCGCGGTGACGTGATGGCCGCGCGCCAGCGCGTCGCGCACGATCAGCCGTCCGGTGCCGCCGGTCGCGCCGAGCACGAGGATGTTGGGCTTCATGGTGACGCCATCGTTCGTTTGATTGGTCATGATGACCTCCTTGGATTGCGCGGGACGCTCTCATGGAGACGTCCCGCAGACGCATGGGGTGTGTGCCGTCAGGCGACGGTCGCGCTCTCGGCGACGAAGTCGCGATAGGAGCGCAAGGGGCGGCCGAGCAGCGCGGTCAGGCGGGCGACGTCGCCATCGTCCGGCACCATGCCGTCGGTCTGAAAGCGCTCGCTCATCAGCCGCATGTCGAACGCCATCCAGCTCGGCATGACCTGCCGCAGATTGGTCTCGAAGCCCGCGGTGTTGTCGCCGCCATAGCCGATCGGACGCCCCAGCACCTCGGACCAGACAGCGGCGGCATCGGCGCCGGTCAGCGTGTCCGGGCCGACAAGGTTGATCCGCGTCAGCGGCAGCGGCGTCGAGGACTGCTCGCGGCGGATCAGCTCGATGGCCGCGATCTCGCCGATGTCACGGGCATCGATCATCGCGAGGCCTTTGCTGCCGATCGGCATCGGATACACGCCGTAGCCGCGCACGACGTCCCTGATCGTGAGATCGTTGTTCATGAAGTAGGCCGGCCGCAGGATGGTGGCGTTGAGGCCCATCTGCTCGATCATCCGCTCGACGGCGAATTTGCCGGCGAAGTGCGGCACGTTGACGTAGACGTCGCTGTGGATCACCGAGAGATAGACGATCCGCTCGATGCCGGCCTCGCGAGCGATGTTGAGCGCGACCAGCGCCTGGGTGAATTCGTCTGATGTGACGGCGTTGAGCAGAAACAGCGTCGAGACGCCAGAGAACGCGCCGCGGAGCGAATCGATGTCGAGCAGGTCGCCTTGGGCGATCTGAACGCCCGCTGGAAAGTTGGCCTTGGCGGGATCGCGGACGAGGGCGCGGACATCGGCGCCGCGCTTGACGAGCTGTTCGACGACGCGGCGGCCGACATTTCCAGTGGCGCCGGTCACGAGGATGGTCATGGGGATCACTCCGGGTTGGTTGTTGGGACACCCGGAAGATATCGATCCACACGCGAGCCAATAGACGCTATATCTGGACAGGTCGTCTCACTGGTGGAACGGATGGATCTGCTTGCGCTCGCCGATTTCAACCTCGTCGCCCGCCACGGCGGCTTCGGCCGTGCCGCCCGCGCCAGCGGTCGTCCCAAGGCAACGCTGTCCCGCCGGGTCGGCGAGCTGGAAGCGAGCCTGGATCTCAGGCTCATCGAGCGCGGCGGACGCGCGCTGAAGCTGACCGAGGAGGGGCGGGCGCTGTTCGAGCGCGCGGGGGCGCTGCTGACCGAGCTCGACGAGACGGTCGCCGCCATTTCCTCCGGCGGCGACAAGCCGCGCGGCCGGTTGCGGATCAGTGCGCCGCTGCTGTTCTCGCAGACCGCGATGGGCAAGCTCGCCGCCGCGTTTGCGCTTCGATATCCGGAGGTCCGTCTCGACGTGACCACCGACGACCGCACCGTCGACATGGTCGAGGAAGGCTATGACCTGGTGATCCGGGTCAATCCCGATCCCGATGAAAGTCTGGTTGGACGCATCTTCCTGCGCGACCAACTGGTGGTCGTGGCGAGCCCAGGCCTGACGCGGCCGGCGGATCACGCCGTCATTCCAGCGGTCGTGCGCGGCAGCGATCAGAACGCAGTCTGGGAGGTGAAAGGGCCGGCGGAACGATCGCGCATCGCGTTCGACCCCATCCTTCGCCTGTCGTCGCTGATCATGGTTCGCGATGCGGTCCGCGCGGGCGTCGGCGCCGCGTGCCTGCCGCTGTCGCTCGTCAGCCACGATCTGGCGGCCGGCCGGCTGGCGCATTGGGGCGATCTGGACGCGCCCGCCATCGCGCTGTGGACGCTCTATCCATCGCGCCGGCTGCTGAGCGCGCGCGTCTCCGCCTTCCTCGAGCATCTGAAGGCGGCGTTCCCGACGGGAACGCCCGCGGAGCTCGCGGCCTATCTCGAAGCGTGAGCCCCGATCACTCCATCCGCTCGCTGAAGGTCGCGCGGAACGGATGCGCCGGATAGACGCCGACGATGCGCAGCTCGCGCGAGAAGAACTTCAGCTCCTCCAGCGCGAAGGCCAGCCCCTTGTCGTTGGGATGGCCGTCGACGTCGGCGTAGAACTGCGTGGCGAAGAAGTTGCCGTCGACCATGTAGCTCTCGAGCTTGGTCATGTTGACGCCGTTGGTGGCGAAGCCGCCGAGCGCCTTGTACAGCGCGGCCGGCAGGTTGCGGACGCGGAACACGAAGCTCGTCACCAAGGGTCCGGAATTCTGCTCGGCCCACTGCTCCTGGCGCGCCAGCACGACGAAGCGGGTGGTGTTGTGGGCCTCGTCCTCGATGTCCTCGGCGAGGATGTCGAGGCCGTAGATCTCGGCGGCCAGCCGCGAGGCGATTGCCGCCACGCTCTTGTCGCCGCGCTGCGAGACGTCCCGCGCGCTGCCCGCGGTGTCGCCGGCGACGATCGGCCGGACGCCGAGCTGGCGGATGATGCGGCGGCACTGGCCGAGCGCGTGGACGTGGCTCTCGACCGTCTTGATGTCGGCGAGCTTGGTGCCCTTCAGCGCCATCAGCTGGTGGCGCACCGGCAGGAACCATTCGCCGATGATGTAGAGGCCCGAGGCCGGCAGCAGATGGTGGATGTCGGCGACGCGGCCGGCGACCGAGTTCTCGATCGGGATCATGCCGAGATCGGCCTCGCCGGAGGAGATCGCGCTCAGCGCGTCCTCGAAGGTCGCGCAGGGCATGGCCTCGGCGGTCGGATAGGCCTCGGAGATGGCGATGTGGGAATTGGCTCCCGGCTCGCCCTGGAATGCGATTTTCAAGATCTTGCTCATGGTGGGCCTTCTAGCAGCTCAAGCCTTTGTCAAATTAAGCCTTGGACAGCAGCCGGCGTGCGGTTTCGAGGTCGGCCGGGGTGTCGACGCCGCGGGGCACGGCGTCGACCACCATCACGTCGATGCGCATGCCGGCCTCCAGCGCCCGCAGCTGTTCCAGCTTCTCCTGCTGCTCCAGCGGCGATGGCGGCAGGCTGACGAAGCGCTCCAGCGCCGCCCGGCGGTAGGCGTAGAGGCCGATGTGATGGTACCTCGGTCCGTCGCCATGCGGCGCCGTGGCCCGGGTGAAATACAGCGCGCGCAGGCGCCGTCCACCGACAGGCGAGCCGACCGCCTTGACGACGTTCGGATTGAGGCTCTCCTCCTCGGTATGGATCTGCGCGGCAAGGGTCGCGATGTCGACCGCGGGATCCTCGAGCGGCGGCAGCACGTCGCTGATATTCTGCGGGTCGATGGTCGGAAAGTCGCCCTGCAGATTGACCACGATCTCGGCCTCGCGGGCCGGGTCGAGCTTGCACATGGCCTCGTAGATGCGGTCTGACCCCGAGGGATGATCCGGCCTGGTCATGACCACTTCGCCGCCCGCGGCAGCGACGGCGTCCGCGATCTCCGGCGTGTCGGTCGCCACCGCCACCCGGCCGATTCCCGCCTCCTGGGCGCGGCGGAGCACCTGCACGATCATCGGGAGGCCTGCGATGTCGAGCAGCGGCTTGCCGGGCAGGCGGGTCGAGGCCATGCGGGCCGGGATCAGCACGAGGATTTTGGACTTGGTCATCCGGGAAACGGCAGGTCGGAGCCGGTCGCAACAGCGCGGCCGGGCTTGATGGGGACAGCGAAAGCGGCCCGCTTATACGGGTTGCCAGAGCACGGGCAAACCGATATCTCACTTCTGCCGCAGGGGGAGGCGCGACGGCTCGATTCCGCTCGATGCCTTCACGAGTCCTTTCTCGAATCCTGGGGCGACTCACGGTCGCGGCCCCGCGGCCCCCAAGCAATGAAATCCGCCCTCGGAGCCTGATTCCAAAATGGACTCCTTCGAACTGAACAAAATCCTCGGCGCCGTCCTGGCCGCCTGTCTGGTCGTGCTGGTCACGAGCTTTTCCGCCGGCGCGCTGTTCGCGCCGAAAATGCCGGAGAAGCCGGGTTTCGAGATCGCGGTGAAGGAGGCCGAGGGCGCAGGCAAGGAAGCCGCTGCGCCGGCCGCGGCCGAGCCGATCGAGAAGCTGCTGCAGACCGCCTCGGTCGAGAAGGGCGCCGCCGCTGCCAAGAAGTGCGCGGCCTGCCACACCTTCGACAAGGGCGGCAAGAATGCCGTCGGCCCGAACCTCTACGGCATCGTCGGCGACAAGGTCGGCGAAGGCCGCGGCTTCAAATTCTCGGCAGCGATGGCGGCCAAGGGCGGCACTTGGACGATCGAGGAACTCAACCACTTCATCGCCAATCCGAAGGGTTACATCCCGGGCACCGCGATGGGTTTTGCCGGCATCCAGAAGGACTCGGAGCGCGCCGACGTGCTGGCTTACCTGAACTCGCTGTCGGACAATCCGGCGCCGCTGCCGACCGCAGCCAAGTGATCGGCTGCTGATCCCCAATTTCCGACGGCCGGGCCCCAAGCCCGGCCGTTTTGCTTTGCGGGGCGAATTTCGCCGCATTTGGGACCTTTGGTCGCATCCACCTCGTTCACAACCCGGTATCATGAGGAAAAAGCAAGGTTATTGGTCGAAACCTTGCCGTATATTGGTCCCCTGAATGGAACGGGTTCACGGGCTGGAGCACCCTGGCTGAGGCCGGCGAAACCTGCCCTTGCGAATTGGGTTACGATCGAACGTTGGATCTTTGAGCAGCAGCGGCCACGGCCGACCACCTGCTTCAAGCGGTCTTATTCAGAGGAAGTCTCATTTGACGATTACCCGACGACAGCTCCTGCAGAGCAGCGTCTTCGCTGCGATGACCCCGGCGCTCGGCACCGCCGCCAGCCTCGTCCCGCTCGACGCCGCGCAGGCGCAGGCCGGCGAGCAACTGGTCTGGCGCCACGGCCTGTCGCTGTTCGGCGAGATCAAGTACCCGGCCGACTTCAAGCGCTTCGACTACGTCAATCCCGACGCGCCCAAGGGCGGCACAGCCCGGATGATCTCGCTCGGCACCTTCGACAATTTCAACATCGTCGTGATGTATGTGAAGGGCAACATCGCGTCCGCGGCGGGGCTGGTCTACGAGACCCTGATGACGCGGTCGCAGGACGAGGTGTCGACCGAATACGGCCTGCTCGCCGAGTCGGCGGCCTATCCGGACGACTACTCCTGGGTCATCTACCGCCTGCGCAAGGAAGCCCGCTGGAACGACGGCAAGCCGGTGACGCCCGGGGACGTCATCTTCTCGCTCGACGTCCTGAAGAAGAACAGCCCGCACTATTCGTCCTACTACCGCCACGTCGTGAAGGCCGAGAAGACCGGCGATCTCGAGGTCAAGTTCACCTTCGACGGTCCGGGCAATCGCGAGCTGCCGCACATCGTCGGCGAGCTGCTGGTGCTGCCGAAGCATTGGTGGGAAGGCACCGACGCGCAAGGGCGCAAGCGCGACGTCACCGCGACGACGCTGGAGCCGCCGCTCGGGTCGAGCCCGTATCGCATCAAGGAATTCGTGCCCGGCCGCTCGATCAAGATGGAGCGCGTCAAGGACTACTGGGGCGCCAGCCTGCCGGTCCAGATCGGCCAGAACAATTTCGACGAGCTGCAGTTCGAATATTTCCGCGACAACATCGTCGCCCTCGAGGCCTTCAAGGCCGACCAGGCCGACTGGATCAACGAGAACTCCGCCAAGCAATGGGCGACGGCCTACGACTTCCCGGCCATCAACGACAAGCGCGTGGTCAAGGACGAATTCCCGATCAGCGATTCCGGCCGCATGCAGGGCTTCGCCTTCAACCTGCGGCGTCCGCAATTCCAGGACGCGCGGCTGCGGCGCGCCTTCAACTACGCCTTCGATTTCGAGGAGATGAACAAGCAGCTGTTCTACGGCCAGTACAAGCGGATCAACAGCTACTTCGAAGGCACCGATCTGGCCTGTTCCGGGCTGCCGCAGGGCCAGGAGCTGCAGATCCTCGAGGAGCTGCGCGACAAGGTGCCGCCGGACGTGTTCACTACGGTCTACCAGGCCCCGGTGGGCGGCAATCCCGAGAACGTTCGCGCCAATCTGCGAGAGGCCACCAGGCTGCTGAAGGACGCAGGCTTCGAGATCAAGGACCGCAAGCTCGTCGATCCCGCCGGCAAGCCGGTCACGGTCGAACTCCTGGTCCAGGACCCGTCGTCCGAGCGCATCGTGCTGTTCTACAAGCCGTCGCTGGAGCGCCTCGGCGTCGCGGTGACGGTCCGCCAGGTCGATAACGTCCAGTATGAGAACCGGGTGCGCACCTTCGACTACGACATGATCATCGACGTCTGGGGGCAGTCGCTGTCGCCCGGCAACGAGCAGCGCGATTTCTGGGGCTCCAAGGCCGCCGACGAGCCCGGCTCGAAGAACACGATTGGCATCAAGAATCCCGCCGTCGACGCGCTGATCGAGAAGATCATCTACGCCAAGGATCGCGCCTCGCTCGAAGCCGCGACGCACGCGCTGGATCGGGTGCTGCTGTGGAATTTCTACGTCGTCCCGCAGTTCACCTATCCGTTTTCGCGCAGCGCGCGCTGGGACCGCTTCAGCCATTTCACGCCATTCCCGAAATATGCGCGGTCCGGCTGGCCGAATCTGTGGTGGTACGATGCCGACAAGGCCGCCAAGGTGAAGCGCTCTTGAGCCGGCTTTCTCATTTGTCGCGGCGCGGCGTGCTCGGGCTTGGGCTCGGCGCGCTCACGGCGCCGTTGCTCACGCCGGCCAAGGCCGCGGAGTTCGGCGCCGAGGCCCACGGCATGTCGGCGTTCGGCGATTTGAAATATCCCGCCGACTTCCGGCAGTTCGACTACGTCAATCCCGACGCGCCGAAGGGCGGGCTGTTCTCGCTGATCCCCTCGGTGCGCGCCTACAACCAGTCCTACCAGACGTTCAACTCGTTCAATGCCTATGTCCTCAAGGGCGAGGGCGCCCAGGGCATGGATATGACGTTCGCGACCTTGATGGTGCGCGCGAGCGACGAGCCGGACGCGGTGTATGGGCTGGTCGCGAAGTCCGTCGCGATATCAGCGGACAAGCTGAGCTATCGTTTCACGCTCCGTCCCGAGGCGTGCTTCCACGACGGCACGAAGATCACGGCACATGACGTCGCGTTCTCGCTGAACACCTTGAAGGAAAAGGGCCACCCGCTGATCGTCGTGCAGTTGCGCGACTTCATCAAGGCCGAGGCGCTCGACGATGCGACCGTCGTGGTGAGCTTCGTCGAGAAGCGCGCGCGCGACGTGCCGCTCTATGTCGTGACCCTGCCGATCTTCTCCAAGGCCTGGTACGCCAACCGCGCCTTCGACGAGAACCCGCTCGACGTGCCGCTTGGCTCCGGCCCGTACAAGGTCGGCAAATACGAGATCAACCGCTATGTCGAGTTCGAGCGCGTCAAGGACTGGTGGGCCGCCGATCTGCCGGTCAGCCGCGGCATGTATAATTTCGACATCGTCCGCTACGAGTTCTATCGCGACCGCGACGTCGCCTTCGAGGGCTTCACCGCCAAGAGCTATCTGTTCCGCGAGGAGTTCACCTCGCGCATCTGGGCGACGCGCTACGATTTCCCGGCGATCAAGGACGGCCGCGTCAAGCGCGAGCTGCTGCCGGACGAGACGCCGTCCGGCGGACAGGGCTGGTTCATCAACACCCGCCGCGACAAGTTCAAGGAGCCGCGCGTCCGCCAGGCGCTGACCTACGCGTTCGACTTCGAATGGACCAACAAGACCATCATGTACGGCGCCTATGCGCGCACCGTGTCGCCGTTCCAGAACTCCGACATGGTCGCGGTCGGGCCGCCGTCGCCGGAGGAGCTGAAGCTCCTCGAGCCGTTCCGCGGCCAGGTGCCCGACGATGTGTTTGGCGAGCCCTTTGTCCCTCCCGTCTCCGATGGCTCGGGGCAGGATCGCACGCTGCTGCGCAAGGCCACGCAACTGCTGCAGCAGGCCGGCCTGCCGGTGAAGGACGGCAAGCGGCTGCTACCGAATGGCGAGGTGTTCGCGATCGAGTTCCTGATCGACGAGGTCTCGTTCAAGCCGCATCACGGCACCCTGATCAAGAACCTGCAGACGCTCGGCATCGACGCCGATCTGCGCATCGTCGACGCCGTGCAGTATCGCGCCCGGGTCGAGGATTTCGATTTCGACATCACGGTGCAGCGGCTGTCGATGTCGCCGACCCCCGGCGACAGCCTGCGGCCGTATTTCACCTCGGACGCGGCCAAGACCAAGGGCTCCTACAATCTCGGCGGCATCAGCAATCCCGCGATCGACGCGCTGGTCAACAAGGCGATTTCGGCGGAGACCCGCATCGAGCTGACCTTGGCCTGCCGGGCGCTTGATCGCGTGTTCCGCGCCGGCCACTACTGGATACCGCAATGGTATCGCCAGACCCACCCGATCGCCTATTGGGATCAGTTCAGCCACCCGCCGAAGCCGCCGAAATACGCCTCGGGCGTCGGCGCCCCCGACATCTGGTGGTACGATGCCGCCAAAGCCGCAAAGCTGGAGCAGGCGAAGTAGTTCATGGCCGCCTATATCGCCCGTCGCATCCTGCTGATGCTCCCGACCCTGCTCGGGATCCTCTTCATCTCCTTCGTCGTGGTGCAGTTCGCGCCGGGCGGCCCGGTCGAGCGCGTCATCGCGCAACTGACCGGCGCCGACACCGGCGGCACCTCGCGCATCTCGGGCGGCAGTGGTTCGGATTTCGGCGCGCGGCCGCCGGGACAGGTGGGATCCGGCGGCGAGCTGAACTCGAAATATCGCGGTGCGCAGGGGCTCGATCCCGCCTTCATCAAGCAGCTCGAAAAGCAGTTCGGCTTCGACAAGCCGGCGCCGGAGCGGTTCGCGCTGATGGTGTGGAATTTCGCGCGCTTCGATTTCGGCAAGAGCTATTTCCGCGACACGAGCGTGCTGCAGCTCATCAAGGAGAAGCTGCCGGTGTCGATGTCGCTCGGCATCTGGATGACCCTGCTGACCTACCTGATCTCGATCCCGCTGGGGATCCGCAAGGCGGTGCAGGACGGCTCGCGCTTCGACGTCTGGACCTCGGCCGTGATCATCATCGGCTACGCCATTCCGGGCTTCCTGTTCGCGATCCTGCTCATCATCCTGTTCGCTGGCGGCTCGTTTCTCAACATCTTCCCGCTGCGCGGGCTGACGTCGGATGGCTGGTCGGACTTCCCGTGGTACTGGAAGATCATCGACTATTTCTGGCATCTCACTTTGCCGCTGGTATCGATGGCGCTCGGCGCCTTCGCGACCATGACGCTGCTGACCAAGAACTCGTTCCTCGACGAGATCCGCAAGCAATATGTCATGACCGCGCGCGCCAAGGGCTGCAGCGAGAACCAGGTTCTGTACGGCCACGTGTTCCGCAACGCCATGCTGATCGTGATCGCCGGCTTTCCAGGCACCTTCATCAACGCCTTCTTCTCCGGCTCGCTGCTGATCGAGACCATCTTCTCGCTGGATGGGCTCGGCCTGCTCTCGTTCGAGAGCATTCTCAATCGTGATTATCCCGTTGTGTTCGGCAATCTCTTCATCTTTTCGCTGCTCGGCCTCGCGATCAACCTGATCTCGGATCTGACCTACATGTGGATCGATCCGCGGATCGACTTCGAGGCGCGGGAGGTCTGATGACGATCACAGCCACCCCTCCGGTCGAGACCAAGGCGCAGGCCCCGCTCGGCGAGGCCGTGCCGCCGACGCGGCACCGCTTCCGGCCGTCGCCGCTCAATCAGCGCCGCTGGCAGAACTTCAAGGCCAACCGCCGCGGCTACTGGTCGCTGTGGATCTTCCTGTTCCTGTTCGTGGTGTCGCTGTTCGCCGAGCTGATCGCCAATGATCGGCCGTTCCTGATCAAGTTCGACGGCCACCTGTACTTCCCGGCGTTCGTCACCTATCCGGAAACGGCATTCGGTGGCGACTTCGAGACCGCCGCGGACTATCGTGATCCGTATCTGCAGAAGCTGATTGCGGACAAGGGCGGCACGGTGATCTGGCCGCTGGTCCGCTACTCCTACGCCACGCACAATCTCGATCTGCCGACGCCGGCGCCATCGCCGCCGACCTGGATGCTGACGGAGGCACAGTGCAAATCCGTGGTCGAGAAGAAGGGGCTGAAGAGCTGCCGGGATCTCGAATACAACTGGCTCGGCACCGACGACCAGGGCCGCGACGTCGTCGCACGGCTGATCTACGGCTTCCGCATCTCCGTTTTGTTCGGCCTGTCGCTGACGTTCTTCTCCTCGATCATCGGCATCGCCGCCGGCGGCGTGCAGGGTTATTTCGGCGGCTGGGTCGATCTGTTGTTCCAGCGCTTCATCGAGATCTGGAACGCGATTCCCTATCTCTATCTGCTCCTGATCCTGTCGGCTGTGCTGGTGCCCGGCTTCTTCACGTTGCTCGGGATCATGCTGCTGTTCTCTTGGGTCTCGCTGGTCGGCCTGGTGCGCGCTGAATTCCTGCGCGGCCGCAATTTCGAGTACATCCAGGCGGCGCGCGCGCTCGGCGTCTCCAACGCCGTCATCATGGTCCGCCATCTCCTGCCGAACGCGATGGTCGCGACCATGACCTTCCTGCCCTTCATCGTGTCGAGCTCGGTGATGACCCTGACCGCGCTCGACTTCCTCGGCTTCGGCCTGCCGCCGGGATCGCCGTCGCTGGGCGAGATGCTGTCGCAGGCCAAGTCCAACGTGCAGGCGCCGTGGCTCGGTCTCACCGGCTTCTTCTCGGTCGCGATCATGCTGTCGCTCTTGATCTTCATCGGCGAGGCCGTGCGCGACGCGTTCGATCCGCGCAAGACGTTCAGGTGACCGACATGGATGCGATCAGCCAGCCGCTGCTTTCGGTCAGCGATCTCTCGGTGGCCTTCCACCAGCAGGGCCGCCTGTCGACCGCCGTCGACCACGTCTCGTTCGACATCAAGCGCGGCGAGTGCGTCGCCCTGGTCGGCGAGTCCGGCTCGGGCAAGTCGGTCAGCGCGCTGTCGGTGCTGAAGCTCTTGCCCTATCCGGTCGCCTCGCATCCGTCGGGCAGCATCCGCTTCAAGGGCCGCGATCTGCTGCCGCTGTCGGAAGGCGAGATGCGCGGCATCCGGGGCAGCGACATCTCCATCATCTTCCAGGAGCCGATGACCTCGCTCAATCCGCTGCACACGATCGAGCGGCAGATCAGCGAGATTCTGCATCTGCACCGACCGATCTCGAACGGCGCGGCGCGGGCGCGCGTGCTCGAACTGCTGACGCAAGTCGGCATCCCCGAGCCGGAGACGCGGCTCGGCAGCTATCCGCATCAGCTCTCCGGCGGCCAGCGCCAGCGCGTGATGATCGCGATGGCGCTCGCCAACGAGCCCGATCTGCTGATCGCCGACGAGCCGACCACCGCGCTCGACGTCACCGTGCAGGCGCAGATCCTGGCGCTGCTCGCCGACATCCGCGCCCGGCTCGGCATGAGCCTGCTGTTCATCACCCATGACCTCGGCATCGTCCGCCGCATCGCCGATCGTGTCTGCGTCATGAACGGTGGCAAGATCGTCGAGCAGGGTCCGGTCGAGCAGGTGTTCACCGCGCCGTCGCATCCCTACACCAGGGCGCTCCTCGCCGCCGAGCCGAAGCCGGACCCCGCGCCGCCGCGGCCCGACGCACCGGTGGTGATGCAGGCCAAGGATCTCAAGGTCTGGTTTCCGATCAAGCGCGGCCTGTTCCGCTCCACCGTCGGCCACATCAAGGCGGTCGACGGCGTCAGCATCGCCGTGCGCAAGGGCGAGACGCTCGGCGTGGTCGGTGAATCCGGCTCCGGCAAGACCACGCTGGGGCTGGCGCTGCTGCGGCTGATCTCCTCCGACGGTCCGATCGTGTTTCTTGGCAACGAGATCCAGGGGCTGACCTTCAAGCAGGTGCGCCCGTTCCGCCGCGACATGCAGATCGTCTTTCAGGACCCGTTCGGCGCGCTCAGTCCGCGCATGTCGGTCGGCGACATCATCGCCGAAGGCCTGAGCGTGCATCAGCCTGACCTGTCGGAGGAGCAGTCCGAGGCGAAGGTCGTCAAGGCGCTCACCGATGTCGGGCTCGATCCGGAGACGCGCTTCCGCTATCCGCACGAGTTCTCCGGCGGCCAGCGCCAGCGCATCTCAGTGGCCCGCGCGGTCGTGCTGGAGCCGAGCTTCGTCGTGCTGGACGAGCCGACCTCGGCGCTCGACATGCTGTTCCAGTCGCAGATGGTTGAGCTGCTGCGCGAGCTGCAGCGCAAGCGCGAGCTGACCTACATGTTCATCTCGCACGACCTCCGCGTCGTTGCCGCCCTCGCCAGCCATCTCATCGTGATGCGCCATGGCAAGGTGGTGGAGGAGGGGCCGGCCGCGCAATTGTTCAAGGCGCCGAAGACCGACTACACCCGCGCACTGTTCGCGGCCGCGTTCAGGAACGAGACGGCGGGGAATGGGGCGGCAGCGAGCTAGGGGATGGAGCGCGGTCGGTTCGTTCAGCGCTTTGAGACTGAGCGGCTACTGACTTACTGATGAAGCTGGGTAGGCCGTCCTCGATCGGATTCCGATCAGCGAAGCCGGGCAGAGCCTTGAGTACTGTTCTCAGTGGCGTCCCCTTTGGCCCGTTACTCACCC
This sequence comes from Bradyrhizobium sp. SZCCHNR1015, assembly GCF_032489875.1. Classification (NCBI taxonomy): domain Bacteria; kingdom Pseudomonadati; phylum Pseudomonadota; class Alphaproteobacteria; order Hyphomicrobiales; family Nitrobacteraceae; genus Bradyrhizobium; species Bradyrhizobium sp. SZCCHNR1015. The sequence continues at coordinate 221,016 of NZ_JAUEYW010000010.1, read as the reverse complement.
CCATTGGCGCCCGTGCTGGGGACGGAAATTTGACCGGGGAAGACCGAAGCCTGACGGCTAATCGTCCTCTGCTTCCTGTCCGACCGAGCCGGCCTCGCCGCTTGGCCGCATTGACTTCACGCGGGGGACGAAGACTCTCCAGAACCGATTCATCTTGTCGAGCATCCAAGCATGGAGTTCTAGATATTGCTTCTCGTCCGTAGGATTGATGTCCGAACGAAATAGCGCGATGCGCGAGGCCTTTCTCTGGGGGAGCTCCTGCCAATCGAGCTGTTCCCCAAATTCTGCGTCAATTGTCTGCTTGTCCGCGAGCAAAGTGCGAAAGACGGCCTTCTCTACGTCGTTGTAGACGTACAGCTCGACCCCGATTCTCTCTTTGTCGGTACTGAACGTGACGGTGATCGGGATTCCAGATCGTCCGGTTGGAAAATTGTAATAGTGTCTACTATTGGGGCGTTTGAGCTGAAATGCCGAGCCATTTTTCTTGAGATACTCAGAAAATGAAGACCAGTAGCCCAGACGAACAGCATCACTCTGCGCTCGAACGGCCCCTGCGACTTGGCGGGTTGCTGTCCGCGCCGATCGAGTCCAGTCGTTCGGACTAGCGATTACGTTGAAGCGAGGAGCCGGCGGCGAATTGCCAATACGCCAGAGTTCAACCTCGACCGCAAAGAATGAAAAGTCCTCGGCGGTGTTCGTGTTGAGCCAATCTATTGCAGCGCGATGATCGGGCTGAATCACCTCGGCAATCCAAATTATGGTCTTTGCTCCTTCAATGCCGGCAAGATAGGTCAGGATTTGTCCTAGATGCTTGTGATCTGTTCGCTCGAATTGGTTCTCGATGATCACGCGATGGTCGTCTTGCTCATCTGCGATGCGCGCAAGAATATCCGCCTTGAAGGCGCCAACCCAGTGTTCAACCGCCTCAACCTCCAGTTCGAGGTTTAAGGCTTTGCCAAGGATCGTAATGGCGTCCGGCTGTGCAAGCCACGGCGTGAAGTTATCGTCCTCAGCTGGCCAAGCCTCTCTAACGGGTACATTCTCAAATTTTCCAAGGGGGATGATGGAATTCATCGTCAGTACTCGCCGTTGCGGTGGTGGTCATCAAATGAGCAGAACGGGAATCAGAATGTCGAATACGTATATCGTACTAATTATCCTGCGGGAATACGAGGGGCTGACGGCAGCTTGCTTCAGTGCGAATTTGGGATTCTTTGGAACAGCCGACCGGGTAGGGGAGTTTTTTAAGCCGAGCCGAGCAGCGCGGATGGAAAAACCAGCAAGGTAGAACCTGCTCTTTAGCTCTTTCATGTGTCGCATGATTGCGAATTGATTTGCCCGACGGGCAGCGTCTGCAAATATCTGTCCAGCCCTCGCGGTTAAAATATTCCGGTTTCTTATTTTCGGAATTCGTGCATACTCCGCCCCGTCCTGCCCCACGAGAGGGACGTACGCGTCGTCACGGGCGTCGGGTGCGGGATGCGATGGCCGCTTTGATGCTGCGTGTGCATGTGCGCACGGACGAACGGCATCAGGCGGGCGACGAAGTCGTGTGGTCCTGGCGCCCCGATGCTGGCGTCAAGGTTGCGGGTCGATGAGCCCGTGGCCGACAGGGGCAAGAACGCCGGTCCCTGGGGAGAGCACGTATAAGACGCAGCCCATCGCGCAGGGGAGGCCGGATGTTCGGCCCGTACCTGTGGTGACTACCGCGTGCTTTCTTGCACGCAACCACGGGTGCGACCGGCACCCGGCCTTCCCTGCGCCCTCTCATGTTTTCGAGGGCGGATGAATGTCGCACAGCTCGGGCCGACGAGGCCGCGAGAGCGCGGACGCTCGCGCGGTGCTGTTTGGCCCGGCCTGATGCTGTTTGACAGGTGTATTGGATCCTTGCGCCCCTCCCTCCACGTCATTGCGAGCGCAGCGACGCAATTCAGAGTCCTTGCGCGGCCCTGGATTGCTTCACTGCGCTCGCAATGACGGAGGAGAGAGCATGCGAGTCTCTTGGTTAGGAGGAGACGCGCGTCTCTATTGCTTAGGCTCGTTGATGGCCAATACAGCGCCCTCTCCCCTTGTGGGAGAGGGCATCTTCGGCCTCTCCGCGAACTCGCTTGGGTGAGGGGTTGTCTCTTCAAAGAAGGTGCTCGTGGATACAGACCCCTCACCCGACCGAGCTTGCTGCTCTGTCCTACAGGCCATCCCCCACAAGGGGAGAGGGCCCATTCACGAGCAGCCCAGCAAGACTCATACCTTGAAGCTGATGTGTCGATGTCATCACGTGTGGTGCTTCGGCCTTCTCAAACGAGCCGTTTAATGGCGAGTACGTCACTCCCGCTCGCCTTGATCCGTGCAATCGCGGCGCTGACCGACTCGATCGCCGTCGCCATATGAAACGCGTTGGCATGGACCATCGTATCGGCATCGCGCACGATGGCGACGTGGCCCTTCCAGAACATCAGATCGCCGCGGCGGAGTGGGTCGCCACCGTCGAGCACGCGACCCAGCGCCGCGAGCTGCATGTCGCTGTCGCGCGGGCACGGCACGCCGGCGGCATTCAGCGACACCTGCACCAGCCCCGAGCAGTCGATGCCGAGGCTGCTCTTGCCGCCCCAGAGATAGGGCGTGCCGACGAAGCGCTCGGCAACGGCGACGTAATCGGGCTCGCGCTGATCGCGCGGCACGACGTGCTGCTTCGGCACGAACCAGGATTCATGCGTGACGACGAAGCTCGCTTCGTCACGCGTCACAGCGATGGTCGATCCCATGAGCAGCGTCTCGAGCGGCGGCAGCTTGATCGACGGTCCAGGAAACGCGAAGCTGCGCAGTGCGCTGATCTTGTGCGTCGGCGCAGCACTGGGCGCCGCCAGCGCCGCCTCCGGCAGCCAGCCGACATAGCCGTCGCTTTCGAGCTGGCCCCAGGCCCAGCCCTCGCCATTGCGGTCGTAGACCGTGACGCGCTCGCCCTTCAGCGCCTGCGTCGCCTGCTCGGCGCCGGAATGCGGCTGCAGCCGCAGTGGCGCGATCGGATCGACGACGACGAGGGTCTCGCCGTCGACGAAGCGCGCAGCCGTCACCTGTCCCTGGAGATGCCTGGCCGCGATATCGCCGCGTGCCGGCGTGAGCCTCGGATCAGCCATAGCGCTCGCTCAAGAGCTTGTAGAGCGCGCGCGCGGCCTGGCACTCGCCGCCCTCGGGGCGGCCGGGCTTGGCCGACGGCGTCCAGGCGAAGATGTCGAGATGCAGCCAGCTCCTGGCGTGCTCGACGAAGCGTTGCAGGAACAGCGCGCAGGTGATCGACCCGGCGAAGCCGCCCGAAGGCGCATTGTTGATGGTCGCGACCTTGGAGTCGAGCCACGAGTCATACGGCGCCCACAGCGGCATCCGCCACAGCGGATCGTTCTCGGCGGCAGCGCAGCGCGCGACATCGGCGGCGAGCGCCTCGTCCTGGGTGTAGAACGGCGGCAGATCGGGACCGAGCGCGACCCGGGCCGCGCCCGTCAGCGTGCCCATGTCGATCAGCAGATCGGGCTTGTCTTCGTCAGCCAGCGCCAGCGCATCGGCCAGCACCAGCCGGCCCTCGGCATCGGTGTTGCCGATCTCGACCGTGATGCCCTTGCGCGACGGAAACACGTCCATCGGACGGAAGGCGTTGCCGGCGACCGCGTTCTCGACCGCCGGAATCAGCACGCGCAGATGCAGCTTGAGCCCGGCGTCCATCACCATCTGCGCCAGCGCCAGCACATTGGCGGCGCCGCCCATGTCCTTCTTCATCAGCAGCATGCTGCTCGACGGCTTCAGGTCGAGCCCGCCGGTGTCGAAGCAGACGCCCTTGCCGACCAGCGTGACCTTGGGATGCGATGCGTCGCCCCAAACCAGCTCGATCAGCCGCGGCGCGCGCGTCGAGGCGCGGCCGACGGCATGGATCAGCGGATGGTTCGCCTGCAGCAGGTCGTCGCCGACGATGCTGGTGACGCGCGCGCCGAAGCGGTCGGCGACCTGCTTCGCGGCGGCCTCGAGCTCCTCGGGTCCCATGTCGTTCGACGGCGTGTTGACGAGGTCGCGCGCCAATGTCGCCGCGTCGGCCAGGCGGCTCAGCTCGGCGGCGTCGACGCCGTCCGGCGGAACGAGGCGGACCTCCGGCGTCTCGGCCTTGCGGTAGCGGCCGAAGCGGTAGCTGCCGAGCGCAAACGCCAGCGCAGCGAGCCTGCTATCATGCGGCGCATTGGCGAAGCGGTAGGTGCCGGCGGGCAGCAGGCCGGGCAGGGCGCCCGGCCGGAACAGGTCAAGGTGCTTGGCGTCGTCGTCCTCGATGCCGAACAGCACCTGAGCGATGCGCCCGTCCGCGCCGGGCAGCGCCAGATAGCTGCCGGGCTTGGCGGTGTAGACGTTGGCCTCGGCGAAGTTGCGCGCTTCAGCCGACAGGCTCTCCTTGATCCACGGCCAGCTCGCCTTCGTCACGAAGGTGATCGGGATGGCGGACGTTGTGGAGGCGGTCTCGAACATCGACGGCATGCCTAATGGTTCCCTAACTGGCGCGCTTGAGCCAGACTTCGCAGAGTTTGAAGGCCGCCGCAATCGCGCCGGGCGCCTCGCCCGCAAGCCGACGCAAATGTGACGTCTCCGCCGGGATCGCGCCATTAACCGGCTGTTAGCGTTAACAGTTTATTGCTGGCGCGTTCAATTCGCCCGGTCGAGTCCAAGTGACATGCGTCAACCGCCTTCCATTCCCCGGCTCCTCGCGTCCGTCGCCTTCGCCGCGCTCGTCGCTGCGGGACTCGGCGGCTGCCAGACCATGTCCGACGTCACGGGCTCGCTAGGCAGTCGCGCCGAGCCGCCGCCCGCGACCCCGCAGCGCGCGGTCGAGGTCTATGGCGAGCGCTACCGCGCCAATCCCAAGGATGCGGCCATTGCCGTCGCCTATGGCCAGGCACTGCGCAACAACGGCCAGCGTGAGCAGGCGGTTGCGGTGCTGGAGCAGGCCACGCTCGCCAACGCGGGCAACAAGACCGTGCTCGCGGCCTATGGCCGAGCGCTGGCCGACAACGGCAATTTCAAGCTCGCATTCGACGTGCTGTCGCGCGCGCATTCGCCCGACAATCCCGATTGGAAACTGCTGTCGGTGCAGGGCACCGCGCTGGACCAGATGGGCCGCCACGAGGAGGCGCGGCGCTATTACGACAGCGCGCTGAAGATCGTGCCCGGCGAGCCCTCGGTGCTCTCCAATCTCGGCCTGTCCTACATGCTGACGCGGGAGCTGCCGAAGGCCGAGGAGGTGCTGCGCCAGGCCTACGGCTCGCAGCGGGCGGACGCACGGGTGCGTCAGAACCTCGCGCTCGTCGTCGGCCTGCAGGGACGCTTCGCGGAGGCCGAGCAGATCGCGCGGGCCGATCTGCCGCCGGACGAGGCCGCCGCCAACGTCGCCTACCTGAAGCAGATGATCCAGGGGCAGAGCCAAAGCAAGGGCAAGGCGCGCAACGCGGCGCCGATGGCCGCGCTCAATCCGCCGGACTGACGACGTGCCTCGCTGATCGCGGGCCTTATCGTGTGGCGCCCGCCAGCAGGCGGCGGCAGGTATCGACGAACACGTCGGCGCCGGTGACGATGTCGGCATCGGCGGTGTTCTCGGTCCAGTGATGGCTGATGCCGCCGATCGACGGCACGAACAGCATGCCCGCCGGCATGATGGTGGCCAGCACCTGCGCGTCGTGTCCGGCGCCGCTCGGCATCCGCAGCGACCTGCCGGCGGCGAGATCGCGGCTGGCGGCCCCGACCGCATCCTGGAACGTGCCGTCCATCATGGCTGGCGCGCCGGTACGGATGCGCTCGACGGCGACATGGCAGGGACCTGCGTCTGACGCCTGCGCAGCCATCTCGCGCAGCAGCTCTTCGAGCCGGTCGACCACGGCGGCATTGTCGTCGCGGATCTGGAAAAGCATCTCGGCCTGGCCGGGGATGATGCTCGGTGCGCCCGGATCGAGCGTGATGCGTCCCGTGGTCCACACCGTGCGCGGGCCGCAGGCGGCCGGAAAGCGCGCGTCGATCGCGACGCAGAACTTGGCGAGCGCGAGCCCGGCATCCTTGCGCACCGCCATCCGCGTCGTGCCGGCATGGTTCTGCTCGCCGGTGAAGGTGATGCGGTATTGCCAGATGCCGACGATCGAGGTGACGACGCCGATCTTGAGCTCGCCCGCCTCGAGCGTGTCGCCCTGCTCGATATGAGCTTCGAGATAGCCGATATGCCGGCCGGGCTCGGCCTGCAGGCGCGGCCGTCCGGCAAGGCCCATCTCGGCAAGCGCCTCCCGCAGCGTGCGCGGGCTGCTGCGGTCGCGGGCAGCATCGATTTCGGCCTCGCTGACGTCGCCGACATAGGAGCGGCTGCCGAGCATGCTGCCGAAATGGCCCTCCTCGTCGCACCAGGAGGCGACCTCCACCGCACCGACAATAGACGGATCGGGATTGAGCACGCGCGCCGCCTCCAGCGCGTAGACGACGCCGAGCGGGCCGTCGAGCCAGCCAGCCTGATTCTGGCTCTCCAGATGCGATCCGGCCAGCAGCTTGGGGCCGGGCTTGGCGCTGGTGCCCAGCACGTTGCCGATGCCGTCGATATCAGGCGTCAGCCGCGCATCGGGCAGGCGCTCGGCGAGCCAAGCGAGCGATTGACGATGGGCGTCGGAGAAGGTCGGCCGGTGCACGCCGGTCTTGTAGGTGCCGAAGGCGCGCAGTGCGTTCAGATCGGCCAGGACGCGGGCGCCGTCGGCGCGGCGGAGCTTGTCGGACATCAGGCGGAGACCTCGATCATGCTCCGCCTAGCTTCCAGGGTAGAGCCCTGACCGCAAGCGAAATTTCTCGCGAGCGGTCTACGTCTACTGCATGGCCGCGACCTTGATGCCGGTCGGTCCCAGAATGACCACGAACAGCACCGGCAGGAAGAACAGGATCATCGGCACCGTCAGCTTCGGCGGCAGCGCCGCGGCCTTCTTCTCGGCCTCGTTCATGCGCATGTCGCGATTTTCCTGCGCCATCACGCGCAGCGATTGCCCGAGCGGGGTGCCGTAGCGCTCCGATTGCTGGAGCGCGAGGCAGACCGACTTCACGCCCTCGAGGCCGGTGCGGCGGGCGAGGTTCTCATAGGCGACCTTGCGGTCCTGCAGATAGGAGAGCTCCGCGGTGGTCAGCGTGAACTCCTCCGACAATGCGATCGACTGGCTCGAGATTTCGATGGCAACCCTGCGGAAGGCGGCTTCGATGGACATGCCGGATTCGATGCAGATCAGCAGCAGGTCGAGCGCGTCGGGAAACGCGCGCTTGATCGACAGCTGGCGCTTGGAGATCGCATTGCTGAGGAACAGCATCGGCGCCTGCAGGCCGAGATAGGCCATGCCGACGCAGATGCCGATCTTGACCGGCATCGACTTCTGCAGATGCGCGATCACGAAGACGTACAGCACGGACCCGACGAACAGCACCAGCGGCGTCACCAGGCGCGCGAACAGGAAGGTGATGTAGGGCGCCTGGCCGCGGTAGCCCGCCATGATGAGCTTCTCGCGGGCCGCCTCCTGGGCGAGCCATTTGGTGAGGTTGAAATCCTCCACCACGCGAGAGATGAGCTGCTTCGGCGTCTGCCGCAGCGAGACCTTCTCGCCGGCGTTCAACCGCTCGCGCTCGCGCTGCTTGATCCGCTCGCGTTCGCTGGCGACCGCCTTCATGCGCTTGTTCAGGTTCTCGCCTGCGAACAGCGGCATGATCAGCGTATAGACGGTGGCCGTCGCCGCGATGGCGGCGAAGAACATCGTCATGAAGTGCGGGTCGTGCAGCTTGGAGACCAGAATGTCGACCATGGTCCACCTCAGAAATCGAAATTGATCATCTTCTTCATGACCAGGATGCCCATCGACATCCAGATCACGCAGCCGACCAGCATCAGCTGGCCGGTCGGATGGGTCCAGAGCAACGAGATGTACTCGGGCGTGCTCAGATAGACCAGCAGCATCACGATCGGCGGCAGCGATCCGATGATGCCCGCGGACGCCTTGGCCTCCATCGACATCGCCTGGATCTTCTCGCTCATCTTCTTGCGGTCGCGCAGCACCTTCGAGAGGTTGCCGAGCGCCTCGGAGAGATTGCCGCCCGACTTCTGCTGGATCGCGATGACGATGCCGAAGAAGTTGGCTTCGGGAAGCGGCATCCGTTCGTAGAGCCGCGCACAAGCCTCGCCGAGCGGCATGCCGATCGCCTGGGTCTCGATGATCCCGAGGAACTCGCTGCGCAAAGGCTCTGGCGCGTCGGCGGCGACGACCTTGATGGATTCGAACAGCGGCAGCCCCGCCTTGATGCCGCGCACGATCACGTCGACGGCGTCCGGCAATGCCGCCAGGAATTTCTTCTCGCGCCGCTTCTTGAGGTAGCCGAGGATCCAACGCGGCAGACCGAGACCGGCGGCGAAGCCGAGCCCGAGCGCGCCGAGCGGGCCGCCACCGGCGAAGAAGGCAACGGCGCAGACGACGAAGCCGAGGATCCCGGAAACGATCCAGAATTTCTGCACGGTCCAGTCAAGCCCAGCCTGCGAGATCCGCATGTTCAGCGGCACCTTGCTCTGCTTCTGGGCCTTCGCCTCGAGATCCTTCAGCGAAGATTCGACCTGCTCGCGGCGCGAGCGCTGACTGCGTTCGGCCTGGCGGACCACCGGCTCGGACTTGGCGACGGTGCTGCGCCGTTGCTCGGCCTTCCGCTCGCCAGACAGCAGGGGGTAGAGGAACACCCAGGCGATGCCGCCGATCGCGGTGGCGGCGAGGAAGGCAAGGGCGAGAGCCTGCAGCTTCATGGGGTCTCTCCTCAGTCCTTGCTCGCGACTTCGGCGGCGTCGAGCGCAGCCGCAAGCCGCTTCTCTTCGCCGTAGTAGCGCGCGCGCTCCCAGAACCGCGGCCGGCCGATTCCGGTCGAGCGGTGGCGCCCGATGATCTTGCCGTTCGCGTCCTCGCCGATCATGTCGTAGAGGAAGATGTCCTGGGTAATGATGGTGTCGCCTTCCATGCCCATCACCTCGGTGATGTGCGTGATGCGGCGGGAGCCGTCGCGCAGGCGCGCCGCCTGGACGATGACGTCGATCGAGGCGCAGATCATCTCACGGATGGTCCGCGACGGCAGCGAGAAGCCGCCCATTGTGATCATGGATTCGCAGCGGGACAACGCTTCGCGCGGGTTGTTGGCGTGCAGCGTGCCCATCGATCCGTCGTGACCGGTGTTCATGGCCTGCAGCAGGTCGAATGCCTCGGGGCCGCGGACCTCGCCGACGATGATGCGCTCGGGCCGCATACGCAGGCAGTTTCTCACCAGCTCACGCATGGTCACCTGGCCTTCGCCTTCGATGTTGGGTGGGCGGGTTTCGAGGCGAACCACGTGTGGCTGCTGCAGCTGGAGTTCGGCGGCGTCCTCGCAGGTGATGACGCGCTCGTCGTGATCGATGTAGTTGGTCAGACAGTTCAACAACGTGGTCTTGCCCGAACCGGTACCGCCGGAGATCAGCACGTTGCAGCGGACGCGACCGATGATCTGCAGGATCTCCGCGCCCTCCGGCGAAATCGCGCCGAACTTGACCAGCTGATCGAGGGTCAGCTTGTCCTTCTTGAACTTACGAATGGTGAGCGCGGGGCCGTCGATCGCCAGCGGCGGAACGATGGCGTTGACGCGCGAGCCGTCGGCGAGACGCGCGTCGCAGATCGGCGAGGATTCGTCGACGCGGCGGCCGACCTGGCTGACGATGCGCTGGCAGATGTTCAGGAGCTGCTGGTTGTCGCGGAACCGGATGCCCGTGCGCTGGATCTTGCCGTTGACTTCGATGAAGACCGTGCCGGCGCCGTTGACCATGATGTCGGCGATGTCGTCGCGCGACAGCAGCGGCTCCAGCGGGCCATAGCCGAGCACGTCGTTGCAGATATCGTCGAGCAGCTCTTCCTGCTCGGCGATCGACATCACGATATTCTTGATCGCGATGATCTCGTTGACGATGTCGCGGATTTCCTCGCGCGCGGATTCGCCGTCGAGCTTGGCCAGCTGAGCGAGATCGATCGCTTCGATCAGCGCTCCGAAGATCGTCGCCTTGACCTGATAGTAACTGTCCGAGCGCCGGGCCTCGACAACCGGTGGCGGCGGCGGCGGAGCCTGCCGGGTCGGAGCCAGAGGTGGCGACGGCACGGCCGGAGCCGCCGCGCGTGGCGCAGCCGGCGCCGGCTCGGGCGCCGGCGCGGCCGGCCTGAGGGCTCTGGTATCGTTGTCCAATCCGCTACGCTTACCAAACACGACTTAGAACTCCACGCGTGCTTACTTCGCCCTCAGCTTGTCCAGCAGGGGCGACAGGAAGGAGCCTTTCGGCTTCTTTGTCTCGCTGCGGCCGGTGAGCCGCTGCGCGATCTGGAGAAACATCTCCGTCGTCCGATGGCTGGGAGACATTTCCGCAATCATCTGGCCGTTGTTGGCGGCCGCGCCGAAGATCTGCGGCTCGAACGGGATCGTTGCGATCGGCGGGCTTTCGATCGCCTTGGCGAACTCGCTCGCATTGATCTCGGGTCGCTTGGGAACGCCGACCTGGTTCAAGCAGTAGAGCGGCATGCGATCGTTCGGCCGGGCGGCCTTGAGGAGATCGAACATGTTTTTGGTGTTGCGCAGCGAGGCGAGATCCGGCGCCGCGACGATCAGGATGTCGTCCGCGGAGATCAGCGCCCGCTTGGTCCAGCCTGCCCATTGATGCGGAACATCGAGCACGATGCAGGGCATCGAGGCCCGCAGCGTGTCGAACACCGCATCGAATGCCTCAGCGCCGAAATCATAGACCCGGTCGAGCGTCGCAGGCGCGGCCAGCAGGCTCAGATGATCGGTGCATTTCGACAACAGCCGGTCCATGAAGGCGATGTCGATCCGGTCCGGTGAGAACACGGCGTCCGCGATGCCCTGCGCAGGATCCTGGTTGTAGTCGAGGCCGGCGGTGCCGAACGCCAAATCAAGATCTGCCACCACGGAGTCCATCGCCAGGTCGCGCGCGATCGCCCAGGCGATGTTATGGGCCAGGGTCGAGGCTCCGACGCCGCCCTTGGCGCCGACGACGGCAATGATCCGCCCGACAGCCTTGGCTTCCGGCGCCGAGAACAGGTTGCAGATCGAGCGGACGACGTCGATCGGCGTCACTGGCGACAGCACATAGTCGCTGACGCCGCGCCGAACCAGCTCGCGATACAGCGTGACGTCGTTGACGCGGCCGATCACGACGACGCGCGTGCCGGGGTCGCAAACCGTAGCGAGCTGATCCAGGCCGGCCAGGATGTCGGTGCGCGCATCCGTCTCCAGGATGATGACGTTCGGGGTCGGGGCAGATCGGTAGGCCTCGATCGCCGCCGCCATGCCGCCCATCTGAACCTTCAGATGGGCCTTGCCGAGGCGCCGGTCCTCACCGGCGGCCTGAACCGTGGCGGCGGTTTCCACCGTCTCACAGAACGCCTGCACGGACACGCGCGGCGCGGGCGCGATGTGATCGTCGGCCGGTGGCGGCACGACGTCAGGCTGCTCCTCTTGGGTCTGTCGGGCGTAGCTGATCATTTGCCTGTGTCGCTGAGTTTGGCCTTGTCGGCCTCTGGATACGTGATCGCGGTTGATTGTCCCTTGCGATATTTGTCGAATAACGCCGTGCGGCGGGTGGTATAGGACGGCGTTTCGGATCGCGGCTGCACGAGATCCGACGGGTTTGCGACCATTGCCGCCATGTTGCGCTGGTAGGCGCAGCCGTAGTTCCAGTCAGGCTTGTTGTCGAACCAGTTCTTGTTCTTGATCGATGGCCCGAGGTCGTCCGGCCAGATCCCGCAGGGCCCCGCCGTGGCCGACAGTTTTGGATAGCTAAGCCGGATCGCGGCCATCTGGCGCGGGTCCTTCGGCTGATAGTTGCGTACGGTGATGCCGTGCGGCGGGACGCCGGCGGCGGCCAGCAGGGAGTGGATCTCCCGCATCGAGTCGGCAGCCGCCCGTGCGTTGGGGGTGCCGCTCGGCACGTCGGCGCTGATCGCGCCCGTGCCCTGGCGAATCCAGCTCTGGGCCAGTCCCATCACGTCGGCGCGCTGCTCGGCCGTCAGGCCGCCACGGCCCTGGCCGACGAAGACCACCAGGGAGTCCGGGGCCTCCTGGATCGCGATCGGGTGGCGTAGCCGGTAGTCGTCGGGGATGCTGGCCGTGACGGCCGGATCTCTGCGGAAGTTGCAAGCGCCGAGCAGGACCGCTGCGCCGGCCAGGGCCACGGCAAGTTGCAGTCGGCGGTGTCGAGCGGGGCTGGGTTTCGTGGTCATCGTTGCAGGTCCTTGTCCCGGCTCAGTCCGTGATGAAGCCATAGGTGCCGCGATAGTTGCGTCCGGGTTCGACCCGGCCGGGTACGCCGTAGATGCGGTTGATGCTGCCCAGGAGATCGGCCTGGGGATCGGAGGCGGCCGCAAAGCCGTCGTCTGGGCGGGAGAGATCCTTCTGTGCCACGGCGCGGACGACGAACGGCGTCACCAGAACCATCAGCTCGGTCTGGTTGTTGACGTAGTCGCGGCTGCGGAACAGCGCGCCGAGGACCGGCAGCTGCATCAGGCCCGGCATGCCGCTGATCGCCTGCTTGGTCTGCTGCTGGATCAGGCCGGCCATCGCCATGGCGCCGCCGGAAGGAATCTCCAGCGTGGTCTCGGCGCGGCGGGTCTTGATCGAGGGAACCGTCAACGAGTTGACCGTCGACGCGCTGACGGCTTGCGACAGCGTGATCGAATTCTCGTTTGAGAGCTCGGAGACCTCGGTCATCACCCGCATCGAGATCCGGCCCTCGCTGAGCACGACGGGCGTGAAGTTGAGCGAGATGCCGAACTTCTTGAAGCTGATCTGCGTCGTACAGACATGGGTCGTCGGATCGCAGGAGTAACCGGCGGGAACCGGAAACTCGCCACCGGCGATGAAGGTCGCGGACTCGCCCGAGATGGCGGTCAGATTGGGTTCGGCGAGCGTACGGATCACGCCCGCGTTCTCCATCGCGCGCAGTGTCGCCTGCACCGTCGGGGTCGCTCCGCCTAACGACGCGGTCACGGCGTTGTTGGAGACGAGATTGCTGCCGTAGGCGGTGAACGGATTGGAGTTCGCGTATTTGATAACAGCCGTTCCGTAGTTGAGCTGGCCGGAGAGATCGATGCCGAGCTGCTTGACGACCGAGCGCTGTACCTCGGCGACAGTCACCTTCAGCATGACCTGGTCCCGGCCGCGCACGGTGATCGAGTTGACGACCTTGTCGGCGCCGCCGGCGAGCCGGGCGGCCAGTTCGCCGGCCTGCTGGGCTTCGATCTGGCTCGACGCCGAGCCGGTCAGCACGATGCTGTCGGCGAGGCCCTCGATCTGGATATCGGCATTCGGCAGCAACTGCTTCAGCGCCGCCCGCGCGCCGTTCAGGTCGCGCTTGACCGCGATGTCGTAGGCCGCGATCTGCTGGCCCTGCGCGTCGAAGAAGACGATATTCGTCTGACCGATCGCCGCACCGATGATGTAGGCGCGCTGAGAGGAGCGCACGACGGCATTCGCGATCTTCGGATCGGCAACAAGAACGTCCTTGATATCGCGCGGCAGATCGATGACGACGGACTTGCCGATGCCGAGCGCAAGGAAACGTGCATTGATCTGACCGTCCGCGGCGGCGGCTGCAGTCGCCGGGCGATAGTCTGCCGCGATCACCGGCGCGATCGCCGGATTGAGGGTCAGCGCAGCGGCGGCCGAAAACGACAGCGCGCGGACCAGCAGGGTCCGCATCTTCCGCTGATTTTCGCTGCAGGTCATCTTGGTGGTCCTCTTGCTCACTTCTGCGTCGTCATCGTGCTGGGGATGCCGAAGCGGACGACGGCAACGCTGTCGCTGCGCTTGCGGCTGGTCTCGTCCGTGCGGCGCTCGGCCACGTTGACGTCGGCGATGCTGCGGAGCGCCAGGGACAGCGTTCCGGTTTGACGGGCACGCGCGAGCGTCTCGGCCTGTTCTGGCTTCAGCTCCAGCGTGACCGTCTTGCCGACCACCGTGGTCTGGCCGTCCTTTTCCTTCGGAGCCTGATCGATCGCCAGCACGCGGATGTTCGACAGGATGATATCGGAGCTGACGACGTCGCCCGCGTTGGGCTGATCCGGATTGCGTTCGCGCTTGGACAGGATCACGTCGACGCGATCGTTCGGCAGGATGAAGCCGCCGGCGCCGGTTTCCGGCGAAATCTCGGTGGACACGGCGCGCATGCCGGCCGGCAGGATCGCGGCCATGAAGCCCGAGCCGTCGGCCTTGACGAGCTTCTGTTCGCGGATGGGCTCGCCGGCAATGAACGGCGCCCGCGCGATCGTGCCGGTGATCTGCGTCTGTCCTTCGGGCCGCTCGTTGCGGCGGATGAAGCTGGAACTGGCCGTGGCCGCCGGCCAGCTCTGCCACTGCAGATCTTCGGGCTTGAGGGATTGGCCGAGGGCAATGTCGCCCTTGGCGACGAGAACGTCGACGGTCGGCATCTGCGGCGCGGGCGCGGCGACTTGAGCCGGCCGGTCGTCGGACCCGCTCGCGAGATATGCGGCCACGCCGCCAGCGCCTACAGCGATGGTCAGAACCACAATGCGTGCGGTATTCATACGCTTCACTTTCCACATGACGCCGCGACGTTTCCGCCGCCGTGATGGGAGTTGAGCAGTTATTCGTCAAAGCATGGTTAATGAGGCGTATCTAAATCGCCTTAACACCGCGTTGACACGGTGTGTTCAGAGCAATGCAAGACGCGCAGCGTCGATCGCCTTCACCCAATCGGTCTCCGGATAGACCATCAGAGCGCCCAGGGCGAGCGCGATGCCATAGGGCACGCCGCTCTCCTTGGCGTGCAGGCGTGCAAGCCAGGGTTGCCCCGCCAGCATGTAGGGCAACGGCCATTGCCGGAACTGCATGAGAGCGAGGGTGAGCACGCCGCCGAAGATCGAGGCGTACAACAGGTAGTTCATCAGGTGGGCGAAGCCGAACCACAGGGCGGCGGCGGATGCAACCTTGGCGTCACCGCCGCCGATCCAGCCGAATGCAAAGCACGTGAACGCAATCACCAGCAAGGTCGCGCCGGCACCGAGATGCATCAGCATGTCTGCCATGCTCATCCCGCTCAGCGGCGCCAGAACCAGGAAGCCGGCGACGAGCGCCAGGGAGACCCGGTTCGAAATGGTCATCGTGAACAGGTCGCTCGCCGCGGCAAAGGCCATCAGGGCCGGAAACAGCAGGAGGCGCGCGAGATCGAGGGTCATGGGCTCTCAATGGCATCGACGCGGGGCATGGGTGCGCCGCTGCGCCAGAGTCTAGCTGCAAGAAATAAATGATCGGGAAACGGCCGGAATGGCCGGCCGGTTGTCGATCTCACCAGACGCTGACGATGCGGGCCGCCAGAGCGAGGATGGACAGGCCGAGGCCGCCGCAGATCCAACGCAAGGCGACGTCGGTCCCGCTGGGCGGAGGCCGGGACGCGGCTGCGGACAAAACGTGGTTACGCATCACTGAACGCCGCGGAGCTGAAGGTGGAAATGATAAAGGCCCCGGATGTCCGGGGCCTTCTTTGCTCGGCCGTGACGACCGCTTACTTCAGCGAGGTGTTGATCGCGCCGAACTTGGAGCTCAGGCTGGAGCCGAGACCGTTCACCGCGGCAATGATCGCGAGCGAGATGCCGGCGGCGATCAGACCGTATTCGATCGCGGTCGCGCCGGATTCATCCTTCACGAAGCGAGCAAGAAGATTCTTCATAGGTAACTCCATGTACACGTGGCTGGTCGAACAAACTCTGGTCGTTGCGGCGTTCTCAGCACCGTGACCATGCGGCCACCCTAGGGGGCAGGAATTTCGGCGTAGTTAATTCGGTCGCCGAAACCCGGCGACAAATGGCTGTTATTGTGCAGAGTAAACGTAGGATGAAGCGGACCGTGATCATTCTAAATGATCCACGGCACGCGCCGTGCCAATCTCGCTGAAAAGATGAGCGCGAGCTTCCACTGCCGCGCCCAATGTTTCCAGCGCAGGAGCCTGCGCCGCATTCCGCACCATAGGCATATGGTCCCGTCGACCTGGCCGGCGAGCCCTTGGCTCCGCGTCGATCGTGCTGGACCGATCGGCAGCCCAGCTCGGCCGGCCACGAGGTTCACGGCTCCTTAAGCGCCAAGGAGTACCCCTCGGAACAGTTCATGAGATGAGGAATGTGATGTCCGGTCTGCCATGGGAAGTCGCGCTGATGCTCGGCCAGACCATCGAGAAGGTGCTGCCGATCACCTTGGTGCTGGCAGTGGTGTTCTCGGTGCTCAGCCACTTCTGGGCCTGCAATCCCGGCAAGCCGTGGTGGCAGAAGCGCGAGCTCGTCACCGACGTGGTCTACTGGTTCTTCGTGCCGGTGTTCGCGCGGGTGCTCCGCATCGGCTTTCTCGTGCTCGGCGCCAGCGTTCTCTTCAAGATCCGCGACGCCGACGAGTTGATCGCCTTCTATGAGAACGGGCACGGCCCGCTGGCGCAGCTTCCGGAATGGCTGCAGGGGCTGCTCTTTCTCGTGCTCTCCGACTTCATGCTGTACTGGACGCATCGTCTGTTCCATGGCGGCGAGTTCTGGAAATACCACGCGGTCCACCACTCCTCGGAAGATCTGGAGTGGATTTCGGCGGCCCGCTTCCATCCCATCAACCTGATCCTCGGCACGATCGCGGTCGACGTCATCCTCCTGATGGCCGGCATCTCGCCCAATGTCATGATCTGGGTTGGACCGTTCACGACGTTCCATTCGGCCTTCGTCCACGCCAATCTCAACTGGACGCTGGGCCCGCTGAAATATGTCCTCGCCACGCCCGTCTTCCATCGCTGGCACCACACGTCGATGGAGCAGGGCGGCAACACCAATTTCGCCGGCACGTTCCCGATCTGGGACATCCTGTTCGGCACGTTCCGGATGCCGGAGGGGCAGTTGCCCATGGCCTACGGCAAGGACGAGGCGACGATGCCCGGTGAGTTCGGCGGTCAGCTCGCGTTTCCGTTCCGAAGATGACGTGTTCTGCAACCGCCCGAGCTGAGATGGCGGCGTTTGCAGAACGTTCACCAATTGAGCGCAGATTTGCCGCGTCGGGCGCCGTCACCGCTGCGTATCGCTTGAGACGGCTCGTCAAGGTCCCGGGGTTGAGTATGTCGTTCTGTGTATCACGTCGTCCTTCTGTTTCCTTCGCATTGCGGGCGGCTGTCGCCGCCGTGCTGCTGTGGCCGGCTGCCGCCTCGGCGGAACCCGATCCTGCCATCGCCGTGAATGTCGACCAGGCCAAGCTGGTCAAATTGCCCGACCGGGTCGCGACCCTCGTCGTCGGCAATCCGATGATCGCCGATGTGACCTTGCAGAGCGGCGGCATCATCGTCGTCACCGGCAAGAGCTACGGTGCCACCAACTTCATTGCGATGGATCGCGGCGGACAGGTGCTGATCGATCGCCAGATCCAGGTCGCCGGGCCCACCGACCAGCTCGTGACGGTGTATCGCGGCGTCGATCGCGAGACCTATAGCTGCATGCCGATCTGCCAGCGCCGGGTGACCCTGGGTGACGGCGACAACTACTTCAAATCGGTGCTCGACCAGGCTGGAACGATGTCCAGCACGGCGAGCGGCAACGCGGCAGCGGCGTCGAAGACCAACTGAGCGCTGGCTTGGCCATGCCTGGCCGGGTCGATGGCGACGTCTGACCGCTTCTCCACGCGCGTCCGCACCGACGATGCGGTGAGCCTTGCCGCTGGCGCTGCGGCTCGATAGCCCGATTCGTTTGGTTTCGATGATCGGGTCGGACAGGTGGCGCGCTGCCTCGAAGGGCTGACTGCGAGCCACCCCCAAGCATGCAGGGCGATCGCATATGGTTTTCCCGGGCGGAACTTTCATGGCCTCGTGGTTCGAGACGCGTCGCAAGAGCGACGCTCCTCACCATGAGGATCAACAGCTTTGCGGCGGAGAAAGGCCCTCATCCTGAGGAGCCCGCCGAAGGCGGGCGTCTCGAAGGATGGTCGCGAAAAGACTGCGCGCCCAGCCTCTTTCACCATATGCGATCGCCCTGCCCAAGCATGGTTAGCGGGAGGTTGATGCGGCGGGCCATACTGTCCGTATCGTAGGAAACTCTTTCCCAAGGAGTTTCCGCTATTCGTTTCACTCAGGTTGATGTGCCTTTCCAGTCCGGATGACCCCATGCAAGCCTCCGTCTCCTCGACCGCTTCGATGCGCCGGCTGCTGCGCCGCTTCCGGCGCAACAGGCGGGCATCGGCCGCGCTCGAATTCGCGCTGGTCGCGCCGGTCTTCTTTGCGCTGCTGTTCGCGATCATCGAAACGGCGCTGATGTTCTTTGCCGGCCAGGTGCTCGAGACCATCACGCAGGACTCGGCGCGCATGATCCTGACCGGACAGGCGCAACAGGGCTCCTATACGCAGTCGCAATTCGCGAGCTACGTCTGCACCCAGGTTCCCGCGCTGTTCGACTGCAACAAGATCTATATCGACGTGAAGAGCTACTCCTCGTTCGGGAGCGTCTCGATCAGCAACCAGATCGACAACAGCGGCAACTTCGTCAACAACATGACCTACAGTCCGGGCGCCGCCGGAGACATTGTCGTCGTCAGGCTGTTCTATCAGTGGCCGATCTTCGTGACCGGCCTCGGCTACAATATCGCCAACCTGAGCGGCAGCAAGCGGCTGCTGGTGGGTACGGCCGCATTCAAGAACGAGCCGTATTCATAACACGGACCTCGCGAGCTGCTTCTGAGGGACACCAGGAATTCATCATGCCGTTGGGAAGAATGCCGGGTATGTCTTCGCGCCTGCGCCTGTGGCGTCGCATCGACGCCTTCGCTGCCGATTGTCGCGGTGTCGCGGCCACCGAGTTCGCATTCATCGTGCCGCTGATGCTGGTGATGTTCTTCGGCACGGTCGAATTCTGCTCGGCCATCGCCGTCGACCGCAAGGTCACTTTGATGGCGCGCACCCTGTCCGATCTGACGTCGCAGTCGACCACGGTCGGCGACAGCGACATGTCGAACTTCTTCGCCGCCTCGACCGGCATCATGTATCCGTACTCGACCACGCCGGTGAATGCGACGATCACCGAACTCTATGTCGATCCCACCACCATGCAGGCGACGGTGAAGTGGAGTAAGGGGTCGACGCCGCGGACCGTGGGCATGACGGTCGGCGTGCCGGCTGAATTGCTGGTGTCCGGCACCTATCTGATCTTCAGCGAGGTGAACTACCAATACGTTCCGACGATCGGCTACGTCATGGGCAAGACGGGCGTCAATCTCAGCGACGTCGCCTATACCCGGCCGCGGCAGTCGACCTGTGTGATGTATAGCCCGGCGACCTCCTGCTGAGCTGAGCGCCGGACTAATCCTGCGCGGCGCCGGGTCCGCTTGCGCGCGGGCAACAGACCGCGTTCCAGGCGATCACAATCCGACGGCGAACAGCCGGCAAATAAAAAAGGCCGCACAAGGCGGCCTTTCGTTGTCCAGGTGGGCAATCGTAGGCGATTGCCCTGGCGTCGCTCAATTGGCGGCGCGGAGATTGTCGGCCGACGACTTGCCCGAACGGCGGTCCGCCACGATCTCGTAGGAGATCTTCTGGCCTTCGCGCAGCGTGCCGAGACCAGCGCGCTCGACGGCGCTGATGTGCACGAACACGTCGTTGCCGCCGTCGTCCGGCTGAATGAAGCCATAGCCCTTGGTTGCGTTAAACCACTTCACGGTTCCCATGCTCACGGGGGTAGTTCCCTTCTCAGATACCAAATGCGTAACCCAGTCTCCTGGGCTGGTTAGATCGAATTTTTGGAAGGGTCGTCAGCGTCTGAACCGGCTGTACCGGTAATAGCTAATCTCGTCCGGCCGAAAATCGATTGCGGGATATATTATTGGAAATGCCCGCGCAAAACAATCCTGAGCTGCGCGAGAGTGCATGATTTTTTGACGCGCCGGCTTGATGCCGACGCGCTGAATTGTCGCTGATTGCGCAAGGCTTGATCAATCCGCCGGGCCGGGCGGAACATTGCTCCGCCCAATCCCCCTAGCGCCGACGGAACTGGCCGCCGCGCTGCGCTGCGCCACGCGGAGGACCGCCGGGCGAGCTGGGACGCTCGTCCTTGTGGCGGAAGATCAGCCGACCCTTTTCGAGGTCGTAGGGCGACATCTCGACGGTCACGCGGTCTCCCGCGAGCGTCTTGATGCGATTCTTTTTCATCTTGCCGGCGGTGTAGGCAACGATCTCGTGCCCCGCGTCGAGTTGTACCCGATAGCGTGCATCGGGAAGGATTTCGGTGACCAGCCCTTCGAACTGGATCAGCTCTTCCTTAGCCATGTCTTTCTCCAGATCGATAGACGTCTAGTTTGGCCGTTGGTTGCGGTTGTGAGCGTGGTTTTTGGGTCTGCCCTCGCGATGCAGGAAAGCAACGCCTTGAATCGACCCGGCCTTGCCGCCGCCTTGCGACGGCCGCTGGGGCTCCTGACGATTGCCTGGCAGAGGCGCCATCTTAGCATTGGAACGACGGCGACGGCGAGGGCCTTTTGCGGCGGTGCCACCCTCGTTGGTCCGCGCATTCTGCATGCCAGGACGGCCACCGCGCTGAGGCGGTTTGGCCGGTGCTGCAGCTTCGCGGAGGCCGGGCGTGCGGCGATCGTCGCGCGGCAGCGAGATCTTGATCAGCCGTTCGATGTCGCGAAGATAGGACAGCTCGTCCGATCCCGCCACGAGCGAAATCGCAACGCCCTCGGCACCGGCGCGCGCCGTGCGGCCGATCCGGTGGACGTAGGTTTCGGGCACGTTCGGCAGGTCGAAATTGACGACATGGCTGACGCCGTCGACGTCGATGCCGCGCGCCGCGATGTCGGTCGCGACGAGGGTGCGGATCTCGCCGGAGCGGAAGGCGGCCAGAGTGCGCTCGCGGTGATTTTGCGACTTGTTGCCGTGGATCGCCTGGGACGGGATGCCGGCCTTTTCCAGGCTCTTCACGACCTTGTCGGCGCCGTGCTTGGTCCGGGTGAACACCAGCGCGCGGTTGACTGGCTCCTGCTTGAGCAACTGAGCCAGAAGGTTCGGCTTGGCCGAGTGGTCGACGTGGATCACGCGCTGGGCAATGCGCTCGACCGTCGAGGAGACGGGGGTCACCGCGACCCGCGCGGGGTCGCGCAGCATGGCGTCCGCGAGCTCGGCGATGTCCTTAGGCATGGTGGCCGAGAAGAACAGCGTCTGGCGCTTGATCGGCAGCTTGGCCACGATCTTCCGGATGTCGTTGATGAAGCCCATGTCGAGCATGCGGTCGGCTTCGTCGAGCACCAGGAACTCGACATGGGTCAGCTTCAAAGCGTTGCTCTGGACCAGATCGAGCAGACGGCCAGGGGTGGCAACCAGCACTTCGAGGCCGGGCATCACAGCGCGGACCTGGCGTCCCATCGGCACGCCGCCGATCGCGAGCGCCGAGCTCAGGCGGATGTGCCGGCCGTAGGTGTTGAAGCTGTCGAGGATCTGACCCGACAATTCGCGGGTCGGGCTCAGCACCAGCACGCGTGCCGTCTTCGGCTGCGGCTTGATCCGGTTCTGCAGCAGGCGGTGCAGGATCGGCAGCGCAAACGAAGCCGTCTTGCCGGTTCCCGTCTGGGCGATGCCGATCACGTCGCGGCCTTCGAGCGCGAGCGGGATGGTCTGGGCCTGGATCGGGGTGGGGGTGGTGTAGTTCTCTTCCTTCAGCGCGCGCGTCAGCGCGTCGGCGAGGTTAAAATCCTGGAAGGATGTCAAAAGATTGGGCTTTCCATAAGAGGATAAGGCCCGTGTCGGCAGGCAGCCGGACGCGGGTGGGTGGTTGAGAGACACCCGCGTGTTTGGAGCGCCTAGATTGGATGGGTGAGAATGCAAAGCCAGAAGCTCAGGTCGAGCTAAAGAACACGCGGCTTGCAAAGATCCGGCCGATTCGCCTCGATCTACCGGATATATGGAACAGGTGGACGGCACATGCAAGGCCGCTGCGCAACGGATCGGCTTTCCGGGTGGTACCTGGCTGCTTTAAATTTAGCCATTCAAAACAAAGTGCACAAATCCTGCGCTACATGCTATCTGATTAATCATCGAGCTTGCTTAATTCGATAGCAGAAGGCTGCGACCTCGCGCCACGAGAACGCGAAGTTCCACTTCTGTGTCAATGCCTTACCAGATGTGCACGGCATGGCACACTTCTTGCGATTCTTCCGCCGCAGACCGCCGGCCGCCTTGGCTGCGAAGCACGTCTGCGTCAGGGAGATATTACCTCATGCTTACTCGACTCACTCAGGAATTAACGGCGCCGTTCAGCCGCCGTCGCTGGCTGGCTGCTGCTGCCGGCCTGGCGCTCGGCGCAGCCGGCTTTGGCCCGGCCAAGGCCGCTGACGACACCATCAAGATTGGCGTTCTGCATTCTCTGTCCGGCACCATGGCCATCAGCGAGACCACGCTGAAGGATACGATCTTGTTCCTGATCGACGAACAGAACAAGAAGGGCGGTGTGCTCGGCAAGAAGCTCGAGGCCGTCGTGGTCGACCCCGCCTCGAACTGGCCGCTGTTCGCCGAGAAGGCGCGCGAGCTGATCACCAAGGACAAGGTCGCGGTCGTGTTCGGCTGCTGGACCTCGGTGTCGCGCAAGTCGGTGCTGCCGGTGTTCAAGGAGCTCAACAGCATCCTGTTCTACCCGGTCCAGTACGAGGGCGAGGAGAGCGAGCGCAACGTGTTCTACACCGGTGCGGCGCCGAACCAGCAGGCGATCCCGGCGGTCGACTACCTGATGAAGGAAGAGAAGGTGAAGCGCTGGGTGCTGGCCGGCACCGACTACGTCTATCCGCGCACCACCAACAAGATCCTCGAAGCCTACCTGAAGTCGAAGGGCGTGGCTCAGGACGACATCATGATCAACTACACGCCGTTCGGTCACTCCGACTGGCAGACGATCGTGGCCGACATCAAGAAGTTCGGCTCGGCCGGCAAGAAGACCGCCGTGGTCTCGACCATCAACGGCGACGCCAACGTTCCGTTCTACAAGGAGCTCGGCAACCAGGGCATCAAGGCCAAGGACATCCCGGTGGTCGCGTTCTCGGTGGGTGAGGAAGAGCTCGCCGGCATCGACACCAAGCCGCTGGTCGGCCATCTCGCTGCCTGGAACTATTTCGAGTCGATCAAGACCCCGGCGAACGAGAAGTTCATCAAGGAGTGGCAGGCCTACACCAAGAATCCGAAGCGCGTGACCAACGACCCGATGGAAGCCCACTATATCGGCTTCAACATGTGGGTGAAGGCGGTCGAGAAGGCGAAGTCGACCGATCCGGACAAGGTCATCGACGCGCTCCCGGGCATCGAGGCGCCGAACCTGACCGGCGGCGTGTCGAAGATGCTGCCGAACCACCACATCACCAAGCCGGTGTTCATCGGCGAGATCAAGGGCGATGGCCAGTTCAGCGTCGTCTACAAGACCAAGGATCTCGTCCCGGGCGACGCCTGGTCGAAGGAGCTCGAGGGCTCGAAGGACCTGATCGGCGACTGGGTCGGCAAGAAGTGCGGCAACTTCAACGTCAAGACCAACAAGTGCCTGGGCTCGGGCTCCTGATCCCGACCTGACGCGACCATGACGACAGGAGAAGGCGGCGATGTTGCCGCCTTCTCTTGACCTCCTGAACTCCTGCCGGGGTTGTCCAGTGCCTGCTGTTTTTCTGGCGATCATTCGCCGTCTGCTTGTTTTGCTCGCCCTGATCGCCGTTTCCGTTCCCGCCTTCGCAGCCAGTTTCGAAGAGTCGGTCGCGAAGCTCGCGAACGATGATTTCTCGGACACGGACGAGGCCGTCGGCGAGATCGCGGTGTCGGGCAACCCGCTGGCTTTTCCGATCATCAGCGCGCTCCAGGACGAGCGGCTGATGTTCGATGCCGAAACCAAGAAGGTCTATGTCAAGCAGACCGACGGCAAGATCATCGATGCCGCGACCGGCGCTGCCGTCGACAAGCTTCCGGACAATGCCGCGGCGGTCAGCCTCAACAACCGGCTCCGGCGCAGCGTGGATGCTGCGCTGGGTGGCCTGACGCTGTTGTCGCCGGATACCAACACACGCCTGACCGCCGCCAAATCGGTGTTCAAGTCGCATGAGGAGGCGACGCTGCCGACGGTGGAATCGGCGCTCGCCAAGGAAACCAATCGCGCGGTCAAGCAGGCGTTGACCGAGGCGCGGGCTGCCATCCTCCTGTTCAAGTCCGACGCGAGCGAGGTGGACAAGCTTGAAGCGGTCGCCACCATCAGGTCGCGCGGCGACCAGGAGGCGCTTGCGCTGCTGACCGAGATCAGCGGCGGCGACCAGCCGGCCACCGTCACCAAGGCTGCTGCCAGCGCGATCTCATCGATCCAGAGCTCGCTCGCAATCTGGTCCGGCGTGCAGAACGCCTGGTACGGCCTGTCGCTCGGCTCGGTGCTGCTGCTCGCCGCCATCGGCCTCGCCATCACCTTCGGGGTGATGGGCGTCATCAACATGGCCCATGGCGAGATGGTGATGCTCGGCGCCTACACCACCTTTGTCGTGCAGGAGGTCATCCGCACGCGGTACCCGGCGCTGTTCGACTATTCGCTGCTGATTGCCGTCCCGCTCGCCTTCCTGGTCGCCGGCGCCATCGGCGTGCTGATCGAGCGCACCATCATTCGCTTCCTCTACGGGCGTCCGTTGGAAACCTTGCTCGCGACTTGGGGCCTGTCGCTGATCCTGCAGCAGGCGGTGCGCACGGCGTTCGGTCCGACCAACCGCGAGGTCGGCAATCCCTCCTGGATGAGCGGTGCGTTCGAGCTCGGCCAGATCACCATCACCTACAACCGGCTCTGGATCCTCTGCTTCACGATGGCCGTGTTCGCGATCCTGCTGGCGATGCTGCGCTACACTGCGCTTGGTCTGGAGATGCGCGCGGTGACACAGAACCGGCGCATGGCGGCCTCGATGGGCATCGCGACCTCGCGGGTCGATGCGCTCACCTTCGGGCTCGGCTCAGGCATTGCCGGCATCGCCGGCGTGGCGCTGTCGCAGATCGACAATGTCAGCCCGAACCTCGGCCAGAGCTACATCATCGATTCCTTCATGGTCGTGGTGTTCGGCGGCGTCGGCAATCTCTGGGGCACGCTGGTCGGCGCCTTCACGCTGGGCATCGCCAACAAGTTCCTGGAGCCGGTCGCCGGCGCCGTGCTCGGCAAGATCGCGATCCTGGTGCTGATCATCCTGTTCATTCAGAAGCGCCCGCGCGGCTTGTTCGCGCTCAAGGGCCGGGCGGTGGAAGCATGATGCCGCACGTCCTCACCCGGTCGCTCGATCGCGCCGCAACCATCTTCGTGCTCGTGGTCGCCGCCTGCGGCGTGCTGATCCCGCTGTCCAACCTGCTGCTGCCGGCCGGCTCGGCCTTGCAGGTGCCGACCTATCTGGTCGCGCTGTGGGGCAAATATGTCTGCTACGCGATCCTGGCGCTCTCGATCGACCTGATCTGGGGCTATTGCGGCATTCTCTCGCTTGGCCATGGCGCGTTCTTCGCGCTCGGCGGCTACGCGATGGGCATGTATCTGATGCGCCAGATCGGCACCCGGGGCGTCTATGGCAACCCGATCCTGCCGGACTTCATGGTGTTCCTGAACTATTCCAAGCTGCCCTGGTACTGGCACGGCTTCGACATGTTCTGGTTTGCAGCTTTGATGGTGCTCGTGGTGCCCGGCCTGCTCGCCTTCTGCTTCGGCTGGCTCGCCTTCCGCTCGCGCGTCACCGGCGTGTATCTGTCGATCATCACCCAGGCGATGACCTACGCGCTGCTGCTCGCCTTCTTCCGCAATGATTTCGGCTTCGGCGGCAACAACGGCCTGACCGACTTCAAGGACATTCTCGGCTTCAACGTCCAGGCGGAAGGCACCCGCGCCGCGCTGTTCGCGCTGAGCTGCCTTTCGCTCATTCTGGCGTTCCTGATCTGCCGGGCGGTCGTGTCATCGAAGCTCGGCAAGGTGCTGATAGCGATCCGCGACGCCGAGTCGCGGACGCGCTTCCTCGGCTACCGCGTCGAGTCCTACAAGCTGTTCGTGTTCACGCTGTCGGCCTGCATGGCCGGCGTCGCCGGCGCGCTCTACGTCCCGCAGGTCGGCATCATCAACCCCTCCGAGTTCGCGCCCGGCAATTCGATCGAGGCCGTGATCTGGGTCGCGGTCGGCGGCCGCGGCACGCTGGTCGGGGCTGCGCTTGGCGCCGTCGTCGTGAACTACGCCAAGACCTTCTTCACTTCGGGCGTGCTGGCGCCCTACTGGCTGTTCATGCTCGGCGCATTGTTCGTGCTCGTCACTCTGCTGTTGCCCAAAGGCATTATCGGCACCTTCAATTCCTGGTGGGATCAGCTCGGCAGCAGGAGGCTGAACGCCGAGAGCGCCGCCCGCGAGGACGGCGTCACCGAACCCAAGATGGCGGAGTGAGCGCATGAACGTGATGGACACCCGCGCGACGTCGTCGCTACTCTATCTCGACGGCGTGCACGTCTCGTTCGACGGCTTCCACGCCATCAACAATCTTTCGCTGACGCTCGAGCCCGGCGAGATGCGCGCCATCATCGGCCCGAACGGTGCCGGCAAGACCACGATGATGGACATCATCACCGGAAAGACCAAGCCCGACGAGGGCACGGTGCTGTTCGACGGCAAGACCGACCTGACCCGTCTCGACGAAACGCGGATCGCCGAGCTCGGCATCGGCCGCAAGTTCCAGAAGCCGACGGTGTTCGAGAGCCAGTCGGTGGAGGACAATCTGCTGCTTGCGCTCAATGTCGATCACAGCGTCAAGGGCACGCTGTTCTGGCGCGGCTCGACGGGCGAGGCCGAGCAGATCGATCGAGTGCTCGAGACGGTGCGGCTCAAGGATGCCCGACGCAAGCTCGCCGGCAGCCTCTCGCACGGCCAGAAGCAGTGGCTGGAGATCGGCATGCTCCTGGCACAGGACCCGAAGCTGCTGCTGGTCGACGAGCCGGTCGCCGGCATGACCGACGTCGAGACGCATCAGACGGCTGAGCTACTCAAAGAGATCAACAAGGATCATACCGTCATGGTCGTCGAGCATGACATGACTTTCGTTCGCGAGCTCGGCGTCAAGGTCACTTGCCTGCACGAAGGCACGGTGCTGGCCGAGGGCACCATCGATCAGGTGTCGTCGAACGATCGGGTGATCGAAGTGTATCTGGGACGCTAGGCGATGTTGGACGTCAAGGACATCAACCTCTATTACGGCGCCGCCCAGGCGCTGCGCGGCGTCTCGATCGCGGCGGAGCCGGGCAAGGTCACCTGCGTGCTCGGCCGCAACGGCGTGGGCAAGACCTCGCTGCTGAGGGCGCTGGTCGGGCAATATCCGCTGGCGTCGGGCAGCATCACCTTCGATGGCGCCGACATCACCCGCCTGAAGCCGTATGAGCGGGCGCGCAAGGGCATCGGCTTCGTGCCGCAGGGCCGCGAGATCTTCCCGCTGCTCACGGTCGAGGAGAATCTCAAGACCGGCTTCGGGCCGCTGAAGCGGGCCGATCGCAGCATCCCGGACGACGTATTCTCGCTGTTTCCGGTGCTGGAATCGATGCTCGGCCGCCGCGGCGGCGATCTTTCCGGCGGCCAGCAGCAGCAGCTTGCGATCGGCCGCGCCATGGTGATGCGGCCGAAGCTCTTGCTGCTGGACGAACCGACCGAGGGCATCCAGCCGTCGATCATCAAGGACATCGGCCGGGCGATTTCGTACCTCCGCAATCTCGGCAACATCGCCATCGTCCTGGTCGAGCAATATCTCGACTTTGCCTGCGAACTCGGCGACAACTTCGCCGTCATGGATCGCGGCGCGGTGAAGTTCACCTGCACCCGCGCCAATCTCGACCAGGCCGAGATCAGCCGCCAGATGGCGCTGTGATCATCACGTAGCTTCTCGACGCGGTCTCGCCCGCGTCTGGTCCCAGGGGAGGGGATCGATGCGGGCCGATCCCGCCAACGCCGCTGCCGACATCTTCGAGGCCAACCGCGCCCGCGGCGCGGTGCGCTTCGACGTGCGGCTGCAGGACGACGTGACGCGGCGCCATCACCTGCATGAATCCGGCTCGCTGCGCGTCCGCTTTCCCTCGCCCGAGGACGACGGTCTCTCGGCTATGTTCGTCAACACCGCGGGCGGAATCGCCGGCGGCGACCATTTCGCGATCGAGGTCGCGGCCGGCGAAGGCAGCCGAGTCACGCTGTCGAGCGCCGCGGCCGAGAAGGTCTATCGCGCGCCGGGCAAGCCAGCCGAGCTCGATATCGCGCTGACGGCTCATGCCGGCGCGCACATCTCGTGGCTGCCGCAGGAGACCATCCTGTTCGACCGCGCCCGCATTCATCGCCGCATCGACATCGACCTCGCCGACACCGCCTCTCTCCTGTTGTGCGAGATCGTCGTGTTCGGCCGCACGGCCATGGGCGAGCGCATGCGCGAGGGCGAGTTCGTCGATCGCTGGCGGCTCAAGCGCGGCGGCAAGCTGGTGTTCGCCGAGACGGTCCGCCTCGACGGCGACATCGGCGACAAGCTGGCGCAGCCCGCGATCGCCAAGGGCGCCGCGGCCATCGGGACTGCGCTGATCGTGCCCGGCGACGCCGCGCTGGTGGAGCGCATCAGGGAGAGCCTGCCGGCGTTTCGGGGCGAGGCCGGACTGTCCGCCTGGAATGGATTTGCAATGGCGCGCTTCTGTGCCCAAGATGCCGCGAGCCTGCGCGCCGACATGATGGCGGTGCTCGGCTGCGCATCGGCCGGACCGCTGCCGCGGCTGTGGCTCAACTAGACGTTTACCAACTGACGATCATTAGAAGACGATCACCAGAGAGTCCGCATGAACCTGTCTCCCCGCGAAAAGGACAAGCTCCTGATCTCGATGGCCGCCATCGTGGCCCGCCGCAGGCTCGAGCGCGGCGTCAAGCTGAACCATCCCGAAGCGGTCGCGATCATCTCCGACTTCATTCTGGAAGGCGCGCGTGACGGCCGCACCGTGGCCGAGCTGATGCAGGCCGGCGCCCAGGTCCTGACCCGCGATCAGGTGATGCCGGGCATCCCCGAGATGATCCACGACATCCAGGTCGAGGCGACGTTTCCGGACGGCACCAAGCTGGTCACGGTGCACGAGCCGATCCGGTGAGGCGAGCCCGACTCTTTCGGTCGTCATGCCCGGGCTTGACCCGGGCATCCATGCGCCTTGCTCCAAACGGTGAGACGTGGATGGCCGGGTCAAGCCCGGTTATGACGCAGTTGACATAGGCGAGGTAACACATGATCCCCGGCGAATTTTTCATCCAGGACGGCGAGATCGAGCTCAATGCCGGCCGCAAGACCGTGACGCTGTCGGTCGCCAACACCGGCGACCGGCCGATCCAGGTCGGCTCGCATTACCATTTCTTCGAGACCAATCCGGCGCTGAAGTTCGACCGCAAGAAAGCCAGGGGCATGCGGCTGGATATCGCCGCCGGCACCGCGGTGCGCTTCGAGCCCGGCCAGACCCGCGAGGTGCAGCTGGTCGCGCTCGGCGGCAAGCGCACGGTCTACGGCTTCCGCGGCGACGTGATGGGCAAGCTGTAGACGATGCTGACCGGATTGCGCCTCGTCTCCGAAGCGGCCGAGCTGGCGGCGCGCCGTCATGCCGGCCAGCAGCGCAAGGGCCGCGACGAGGAGCCGTACATCAATCATCTCGCTGAGGTCGCCAACATCCTCGCGGTCGCCTGCAACGGCGAGGACGCCGAGCTCGTCGCGGCCGGCTGGCTCCACGACAGCATCGAGGACACTGACACCAGCCACGACGAGCTGATGCAGCGTTTCGGCTCGCGCGTCGCCGGGCTGGTCGAGGAGGTCACCGACGACATGACCCTGCCGAAGAGCGAGCGGCGCGCGGTCCAGGTCATCGCGGCTCCCGGCAAGTCTGATGGCGCCAAGCAGATCAAGATCGCCGACAAGATCAGCAACATCCGCGCCCGCATTGTGTTCGAGCCGGATCTCGAGCAGCAGCTCGAGCTGATGGAGTATCTTGGCTGGGCCGAGCAGGTCGTCGCAGGCTGCCGCGGTGTGAATGTGGCGCTGGACGCGCTGTTCGACGAGACCGTTGCGAACGCGCGGGGGACGCTGTGAGCGGACCGTCGGCGTTGCGAGAACAAGACAAGCAGAGCTAATTGGGGGCCAACGATGTCCGTCAAGATCAAGCGTTCCGTCTACGCCGACATGTTCGGTCCCACGACCGGCGACAAGGTCCGGCTCGCCGACACGGACCTGGTCATCGAGGTCGAGAAGGACTTCACCGTCTATGGCGAGGAGGTGAAGTTCGGCGGCGGCAAGGTCATCCGCGACGGCATGGGCCAGTCGCAGGCGACCAACAAGCAGGGCGCCGCCGACACCGTCATCACCAATGCGCTGATCGTCGATCATTGGGGGGTCGTGAAGGCCGACGTCGCGATCAAGGACGGCATGATCTCAGCGATCGGCAAGGCCGGCAATCCCGACATCCAGCCTGGCGTGACCATCGTGATCGGCCCGGGCACCGACGTGATCGCGGGCGAAGGCAAGATCCTCACCGCCGGCGGCTTCGACAGCCACATCCACTTCATCTGCCCGCAGCAGATCGAGCATGCGCTGATGAGTGGCGTCACCTCGCTGCTCGGCGGCGGCACCGGTCCGTCGCACGGCACCTTCGCGACGACCTGCACGCCCGGCCCATGGCACATCGGGCGGATGATGCAGTCGTTCGACGCCTTTCCGGTGAACCTCGGTATTTCCGGCAAGGGCAACGCCTCGCGGCCCGCGGCGCTGGTCGAGATGATCAAGGCCGGCGCCTGCGCGCTGAAGCTGCACGAGGATTGGGGCACGACGCCGGCTGCGATCGACAACTGCTTGTCGGTTGCTGATGATTACGACGTGCAGGTGATGCTGCACTCCGACACGCTCAACGAGTCCGGCTTCGTCGAGGACACCATCAAGGCGTTCAAGGGCCGCACCATCCACGCCTTCCACACCGAAGGCGCCGGCGGTGGCCACGCGCCTGATATCATCAAGGTCGCGGGCCTGAAGAACGTGCTGCCGTCGTCGACCAATCCGACGCGGCCGTTCACGCGCAACACGATCGATGAGCATCTGGACATGCTGATGGTGTGTCACCATCTCGATCCGTCGATCGCCGAGGATCTCGCCTTTGCCGAAAGCCGCATCCGCAAGGAGACGATCGCGGCCGAGGACATCCTGCACGATCTCGGCGCGCTCTCGATGATGTCATCGGATTCGCAGGCGATGGGCCGGCTCGGCGAGGTCATCATCCGCACATGGCAGACCGCCGACAAGATGAAGAAGCAGCGCGGCGCGCTGCCGCAGGACAAGGGCCAGGACAACGACAATTTTCGCGTCAAGCGCTACATCGCCAAATACACGATCAACCCGGCGATTGCGCATGGCGTGTCGAAGCTGATCGGCTCGGTCGAGAAGGGCAAGCTCGCCGATCTCGTGCTGTGGTCGCCCGCCTTCTTCGGCGTCAAGCCCGACTGCGTCATCAAGGGCGGCACCATCGTCGCAGCTCCGATGGGCGATCCCAACGCCTCGATCCCGACGCCGCAGCCGGTGCATTACCAGCCGATGTTCGGCGCGTTCGGCAAGTCGCTGACGGCCTCCTCGGTGATCTTCACCTCGAAGGCTGCCGTCACCGGCGGGCTCGCGCGCAAGCTCGGCCTGTCCAAGAAGCTCTACGCCGTGCAGAACACCCGCGGCAGGATCTCGAAGAAGAGCATGATCCACAACGACGCGACGCCGAAGATCGAGGTCGATCCGGAGACCTATGAGGTCCGCGCCGATGGCGAGCTCCTGACCTGCGAGCCGGCCGAGGTACTGCCCATGGCGCAGCGCTACTTCATGTTCTAAGCTCCGCCCGGTACCCAGAACCAGAAACGTACCGGGAGGACTGCTGCGTGATCTATGTCGTTGCCACCTTGACCATCAAGCCCGAAACCCGTGCGGAATTCATCGCCGCCGCGACTGCCTGCATTGCAGGGACCCGCAAAGAACCCGGCAATATCGCCTATGATTTGCATGAGAGCGTCACCGACCCGAGCAAGATGGTCTTCGTCGAGCAGTGGCAGAACGCCGAGGCCTTGGTGCCGCACCGTGCGACCGAGCACATGAAGACCTTCGGGCGCGTCGCGGTGAAATGCATGGCGGCGCCGCCGAAGATCGAGATCATTACGCCTGAGAAGGTCGATGTCCGCTGAGCGGAATAAGAGTGAGCGGAATAAGAGAATGAGAGTTTCAGCATGATCCGCGCGACACGCGTGCTCGGGCAGCATCGTTGGAAAGAGGCCGCCGCCGATTCCGTCCTGCTCGATTTCGATGACCGGCACCGGCGGCGGCTGGTGATGACCGGAACGCGCGGGCTGGAGTTTCTGTTGGACCTCGAGCACGCCACCGCCTTGCGCGGTGGCGACGCCCTGGTGCTGGAGGACGGCCGGCTGATCGAGGTCGTGGCGGCGGCCGAGCCGCTGCTCGAGATCCGGGCTTCCGATCCGCATCATCTGGTGCGGCTCGCCTGGCATCTCGGCAACCGGCACCTGCCGACGCAGCTCATGCCCAAGAGCCTGCGCATTCGCCGCGACCACGTGATCGAGGCCATGGTCAAGGGCCTCGGCGCCCGCGTGATCGAGATCGAGGCGCCGTTCGATCCGGAGGGCGGTGCGTACGCCGAGCCCAGCCATGCGCATGGCCATGATGATCATGATCACCACGGCCACGATCATCATCACGATCATGACGGGCACGATCACGCGCATCACGACCACGGCCATGCACATGATCATCACGTGCATGACGAGCACTGCGGCCATGACCATCACGATCACGGTCATTCCCATGCTCATGAGCACAAGTGAGGAGGGGGCTCGGCCGGATGCGATCAGCGCCACGGATCCGGCTGCGCTGTATCGGCTGCTGACGTGGCTGTCGCCGGCGTTTCCGATCGGCGGCTTCTCCTATTCGAGCGGCATCGAATGGGCGGTCGAGGCGGGCGACATCGGCGATGCGGCGGCGCTGCGCGGCTGGCTCGCGACGATGCTGACGAACGGTTCCGGCTTCTGCGACGCGGCTTTCCTCGCGCACGCCTATCGCGCGGTTGAGCTCGACGATATGGCCAGCCTCCGCGAGGTGGCCGAGCTTGCGGCTGCTTTCGTGCCGTCGCGCGA
This sequence comes from Bradyrhizobium sp. SZCCHNR1015, assembly GCF_032489875.1. Lineage (NCBI taxonomy): Bacteria > Pseudomonadati > Pseudomonadota > Alphaproteobacteria > Hyphomicrobiales > Nitrobacteraceae > Bradyrhizobium > Bradyrhizobium sp. SZCCHNR1015. The sequence continues at coordinate 187,735 of NZ_JAUEYW010000010.1, read as the reverse complement.
GCGTCAGCTCGAAACCACGGCGCAGGGCCGTGCCTTCATCGAGATCGCGCGGTCCGCCTGGAACTGCGCAGGCCTCGACGAGGCGGTGGCACGATGTGCGAGCATCGTCTATCCGGTCGCCGTGGGGCTGGTCGGCGCTGTTCACGGCGTTCCTCTGGGACCCCTGCTGCACGGCTTCCTGCACGCCCTGACGTCGAACTGGATTTCCGCCGGCAGTCGTCTCGTACCGTTGGGGCAGACCGACAGCCAGCGCGTGCTCGCCGCGTTGGAGCCTGTCGTCGCTGCGACGGCGGACCGCGCCCTGCTCGCCTCGCTCGACGACATCGGCGGCGCAACATTCCGCGCCGATCTCGCAAGCCTTCATCACGAGACGCAATATACAAGGCTGTTTCGGTCGTGATGAAGCGGGGCAACGGCTGCTCCGATCACGGCCCCGCGCGGTTACGCGTACGACAGAAGGGTAAATGACATGGCATCGTCTCACGGTCCGCTCCGCGTTGGCGTCGGTGGCCCGGTCGGGTCCGGCAAGACTGCGCTGATGGATCTCCTGTGCAAATCGATGCGGGAGCGCTACGACATCGCCGCGATCACCAACGACATCTACACCAAGTGGGACGCGGAGTTTCTCGTTCGCTCGGGATCGCTCACCCCGGATCGTATCGCCGGCGTGGAGACCGGCGGCTGCCCGCACACTGCGATCCGCGAGGACGCTTCCATGAACCTCGCCGCAGTGGCCGACATGCGGGCCAAGTTTCCCGGACTCGACCTGGTGTTGATCGAGTCGGGCGGCGACAACCTCGCGGCAACGTTCTCGCCGGAACTCGCCGATATCACGATCTACGTCATCGACGTCGCGGCGGGCGACAAGATCCCGTCGAAGGGCGGACCGGGTATCACCCGCTCCGACCTTCTGGTGATCAACAAGATTGACTTGGCACCCCATGTGGGCGCTTCTCTGGAGAAGATGGAGACGGATGCCAAGCGCATGCGCGGCGCACGGCCCTTCGTCATGACCAATCTGAAGAAGAGCCAAGGGCTTGACCGGATTATCGGCTTCATCGAAGCCAAGGGCGGTCTGAAGCCGTCGGCCTGAGCGCCGGGACTGATCTGCGTCGCAACGTTCTTCGTTGCTCGATGCGTCTGCTGCAATGACAGACGCAAAAAAGCCTCATCCGGCCGGAACAACTTGAGCCCTCGGGTGTTTCCTCGACCCGGGGTGCGCCTTGCCCAAGGCGTCTCGGCGCCGATCCACCGGTATCCTGGGATCGCTATCCACTGATCGCTCCGATCACTTCCGATCGCCCCGAGGTGCGTCCTTGAGTTGCAGGCCCGGTTATTGGATGACTCGTCTCCTCCTTCGCCAACCCTTTACTTCAGAGTAAACGAGTGCTCCGGCTGGGTGTCATCATCGGTTTGATCGCGCTGGTCGGGACGGCGCTGTCCGGCTTGGCCGCCTATCGCGTACACGACCAGGAGCTGGCGCTCGATCGCATTGCGCTCGCCCGTGCCATCGACGTCCATGCCAGCCTCGTCCAGGACCGGCTGACCGAACGTGAGCTGCTGGCCCGGGTGGCCTCCGGGCTGTTCCGCGCTCCCTCGGTGATCAAGGCCAATATGCTGGAGCCGCTGCGATCGTCGATCTACGCGTTCAAGACCGACTTCGTGGTGGCATCGTGGATCGCGCGGCTGCGGCCGGATGAGCTCTCCATCGCGCAAACCGAGCTGCGCCAGACTGGCTTCCCGAATCCAACCATTCGCAATTTCGACGACACGCCGCTGGGGCCGAACGTCGATCGTCCGTTGGACGTTCTGATGGATCTCGAGCCACGCAATGCCGAGACCTCCAGGCTTCCCGGCATCGCACTCGACCGGCAGCCGATCGTCGGACCGATGCTTGCGCGCGCCATGGCCGAGGGCAAGCCGGTCGCTTCCGACCCCACCCCGCTGGTGCGGAGCGACGGTCCGATCGGGATCGTGCTGGCAGCCCCGGTCGTCCCGCAAGGTGCCACTGCGCCGGCGGGCTTCGTGACGTTTTCCTACGAGATCGGGCCGCTGCTGCTCACCAATGACGATCTGTCGTTGTTCTCGGTGGCGTTGAAGGATCCGCGCAACGCCTCGGACGAGCTGGTTGCCAATGATCAGGGCGCGGTGACGAGCCGGACCCGGGGGCCGGACGATCCTGCTCCGTCGTCGACCCGCACCGTAGCCTTCGGCAATCACGACTGGTCGCTGGTCTATTACGCCAAGAGCAATGCGGTCCGGCGTGCGCAACAGACCGCGGCGATCGTCGGCGTCATCGGGATGGCGCTGACCGGTATCATCTGCGGCCTGTTCGGCTACGTCGCCTACAATAATCTGCGCCTGAGTCGCGAAATCCAGGTGCGGATCGGCTTCGAGCGCCGACTGACGGCGGTCATCGACGAGCTGAACCACCGGGTCAAGAACATCCTGGCGGTGATCCAGTCCATTGTGACGCGCACGCTGCGTCATGGCAGCGACATCGATGTCGCGCGCGAGCTGCTGATCGGGCGGATCCATGCGATGTCGAACGTCGTCACGCTGCTCAGCGAGAGTCAATGGCAGGGCGTGCAATTGCGCGGACTGTTCGAAGCTCGCGCCATCCCGCATGCCGACAGGATTGCGGTCAACGGACCCGACATCACCGTGAGCGCGCGTGCCGCGCAGAGCCTGTCGCTGCTGTTCTTTGAACTCGCCTCGCACTCGGACGAAGGCCTCTCGCTGGTGGGAAAGCACCCGCACATCACCGCCAAATGGGAGGTGACTGGCGAGGAGCCGAATGCCGTCTTCCACTTCCGTTGGGAGGAATTGAACACCAGTGAAGCAACGCGGCGGCCGGACAGCGATTTCGGACTGATCCTGCTCGATCGCGTTGCGCCGGAGGCGCTCGGCGGCACGTCAAAGCGCTTCTTCACCGAGGCGAGCTATGTCTATGAGCTGAGCGCGCCGATGGAGACGGTCATCGACATGACCGAGCGCGATCGGACCGAGCAGTTCTCCGCACCACTGCATCCGGCGCGATAGCCGCAGCGCTGGTCGGCGAACAGGCTGCCGGGGCGTACGATCCCGGGCACAAGAGATCAACAACAAGAAGAGGCGGCTCGCTGAGGAGCCGCCTCTTTGCTGGTTCGTTTGCGACGGCTTGGCTTATCAGCCGCCGCTGCCGCCGATCACCGCCCGCACGGTCTCGTCCGGGCCGAAATCCTCGGCGCCTTCGACGTAGAGCAGCGCTGCCAGCTTCGAGCGCGCGCGGTTCACGCGGCTCTTGATGGTGCCCACCGCGCAGCCGCAGATCGCTGCCGCATCCTCGTAGGAAAAGCCCGATGCACCGACCAGGATCAGTGCCTCGCGCTGGTCCTGAGGCAGCTTCTCGAGCGCCGCGCGGAACTCCTCGAACTCGAGATGCGCGCCCTGCGAGGGATGTGTCTTGAGCGTCTTGGCGTAGTTGCCTTCGGCATCTTCCACTTCGCGCCGACGTTTGCGGTAGTCGGATCGGAACAGGTTGCGCAGGATCGTGAACAGCCAGGCAGGCAGATTCGATCCCGGTTGAAACGAGTCGATGTTGGCCAGCGCCCGGAGCAGGGTTTCCTGCACGAGGTCGTCGGCACGATCGCTGTTACCACTCAAGGAAATCGCAAATGCGCGAAGGCTGGGGACGGCCGCGAGGATATCGTCCCGCAAGGAATCAGTGAGAGGCATTCACTCCCTCCCGTCGGTTTGGTCGTTGGATCCCCCGCCGTTCTCCACGTGGGACTGTGCTGCCGGCGCATCAAGCTTCCGCACCAGATCCGCGAAGCGGTCCGGCACTCCCTGACGGACGACGTCGTCGTACATCGCGCGGAGTTGATGACCGATTCTGGATTGAATTTCCGCGTTCAGTCCGCCGGGCTTGCGCGGTGCCGCATTCTTGCTGGCTTGAGACTTTACATCTTTCATGACCTTTTCCACGTTTCCCCGAGAGTTAAGTCCCTGAAGCTTCAAGAATTATTCTCGCCACCGAGAGGGTCTGTCGGGAACTAATGCGACGGGGCGATAAAAGTTCCACGCGTTTGGGGAACTTTTCGTCGCTTCAGGCGTAATCAGCGCATTATGGAACCCGGGCGGAAGCCCAGATGACCGAATGGAGTGGGGATGAGCCGATCACAGCTTGTTGCTGAACATTTGCCGCTGTTGCGCCGGTATGCGAGGGCCCTCACCGGCAGCCAGGGTTCCGGAGACGCCTATGTCGGAGCGATGCTCGAGGCCCTGATTCAGGATCCGGCGCTGCTGGACGAGCGCTATGGACCGCGGGCGGCCCTGTTCCGCCTGTTCACGCAGATCTGGAATTCGGTGGCGCTCAACGACGACGCAGAAGTGGCGACCCTGCCGATGCCGCCGGAACGGCGGCTCTCGAATATCACCCCCTTACCACGCCAGGCCTTCCTGCTGCTCTCGCTCGAGGGTTTTCCCGAGGAGGAAGTGGCCTTCATCCTCGACATCGACGTCGCTGAAACCCGCCGGCTGGCGGATGCTGCCGGACGGGAGCTCGCCGCCGAAATCGCTACCGATGTGCTGATCATCGAGGACGAGACCTTTATCGCGATGGACCTCGAGAGCCTCGTCAAGAATCTCGGCCACAACGTCATCGGCGTGGCCCGCACTCATGCCGATGCGGTGGCTCTCGCAAAGAACAAGAAGCCCGGTCTGATCCTGGCTGATATTCAGCTCGCCGATGGTTCGTCCGGCCTGGACGCTGTCAACGAGCTGCTGCGCACCTTCGAGGTACCGGTGGTCTTCATCACCGCCTATCCGGAGCGCTTCCTCACCGGTGAGCGGCCCGAGCCGGCGTTCCTGATCTCCAAGCCGTTCCAGCCGGCCATGGTGTCGGCGGTGGCGAGCCAGGCGCTGTTCTTCCAGCGCAATTCGCGCAACCGGATGCCGAAGCCGGCAGCCTGATCAGGCCACGCGTGCACGATCCTGTTCCGGCGCGTTCCTCGTGGAGCGCGCCGGCTTCTTTTGCAGCATCGAATTGCGAGATCAGCAGCCGCGGCACACCCCGCCGAGTCGTGCCTTCAGGACCGCGTCACTCGGATCGATGTCCGTCTGCAAGATTTGCGACGTCCGCCGGGGCGCGAAAACGATCGGCACGAGAAACGTCAGATCCCCATCCGCCAGCTCCGGCGGAGGTGGGGCGAATGGCTGGGCGCGCCGGACCATGGCGAGCGCCTCCTGGTCAAGCGCGGGATCGCCGGTCGTTTCCGCCAGCACCGCCGAGATGAGATGACCCTCGCGGTCGATGTGGAACAGGACCTTGGCCGTCCCGCCCTCATCCGAAGCCCGCAGTGGATAACGGCGCTGAATCTTCAATTGTGCGACGAGATTCTTGATCCAGGTATCCTTGGCGCTCTCAGCCGCTCCCATCGCGGGAAACAGGCACAGGAGAGCCAGCGCCAGCCCAAGCCCCTTCCGCACGCCATCCAACGAGCTCAGCATCCCCGCCCCCATGCGCGGACGATGAACGTGGCCGCGCCACTGCCACATATACCTCAGGGGAAAGCGGATAAAGCGCCGGGAATGTCGGGCTGGGATCCGATCGAGCAGATGGATCAGAAAAGAATGCGGGGCACCGCCGGCATCACCACGGCGGTGCCCCGCGTCGCCGGTCAATGGGGCAGGGGGAATAACCGGCTGCCAAGATGACGCGCGACCCAAAAAGTCGTTCCGCGTGAGATCGAATTTTTTGACGCCACGAATTTGAAGAATGTCGCCGCAGTTTACACACGGTTAAGTGATTTGCCCGACCGAGAACCCAGTTCCTGCGACTTACGTTGGTATGCCGATCGCCTTGCGGCGAGGGGAGCAGAGACATGTCGCAGACCAGGAAGGTTATCGTTTTGGGTTCGCTTGCGGCTTCCGCAATGCTCGTGGGTGCAATGCAACTGGCCTCCGGCCATGATCTTGGCGCCAACCTGCCGCTCCAGAACTCCGCCCGCGAGACGATCGTCGCGACCGCGAACGACGTGAACCGGGCCGCCAAGTCTGACCGCGCGCAACAAAGCGGTACTGTGGCGCCGTCACAAACTGTGTCGATCAAGCTGGCAGCCTTCGCGGAGACGTCCTTCCTGGTGCGGCTTCCCGTCAACCCCGCCGCTGTGAGCGCGGGCTCGTTGCCGTCGCCGCAGGGATCGCAGCTCATCACCACCGGCAACGAGCGGCAGGGCGTCAAGCATCCGGTGGCGTGCGAGCCGTCGGTGTCGGTGCTGACGGAGATCGCCAAGCGCCTGCAACCGGGACGGTGTGTGACTTAGTTGATAGCAGCTTGCACCCGATCCGCCGCCTAAGCACTCGATCAACGCCTTGGATCCTCACTCTGCGGGCGTTTGCTCCTCCGCCGCTGGGCGGCTGACCATGAATCCGAGCGCCAGACCGCCGACGGCCAGAATGGGAATCAGCCGCTTGATGCCGATCATGCGGACGATCTGCAAGCCGCTGGCCAGCAGCATCGGGTCTGCAAAAGCCGATTGGACCGCCGACCGCGCCGTTTCCGCGCTTCGCGCGGCACGGCTCTCGATCGCGCGCTTGCGCGCCATGTAGCTGATCGCGGCGATCAACGTCACCACGAAGAAGATGGCGGCACCGGTGAGGCACGCGGCCACGAGCCCGTATCGATCCAGGACGGCGACGAAAGCGGCGGCGCACAGAAAGCTCGTGGTTACGAACAGTCCGACCGCTGCAGCGATTGCGAGCGACGTGAGCCTAACGGCATGCCCGGTCGATTCCTGGAAGTCCGCAATCAGGCGCTGCAGCATGTCATTCCCTCCCGATCTCATTCATCTGCGCAACAGACTCAAATCGGCGCCGAAGACGCGGCGCCGAAACGAGACAAGCCTCTGGATTTCAGGGGCCAAATCCTCAGCGTCTCCAGGCGGCGCCGATGAGAAATCCAAGTCCGAGCGCGAGACCCACGGTGGCGAGCGGACGCTGCGAGATCACGTCCTCGAGGCGCTCCTCCAGCGAGTTCGCGGCCTCCTGGGCCGCACCAAACATGGCCGTGCCGCGCTCGGACATGTCGTCGAACGTCTGGTCCACGTTCTCGCGCGCCTGTCGATAGCCGCTGCGGGCCTGCTTGCTCGCCTGCCCGGCGAAAGCATTCAGCGCGTCGGTGATCTGTTCGGTGAGAGCTGCGATATCGTTTTTCACGGCGTGGACATCCTTCTGCAGGCGTTCGTAGTTCGCTTTGTCGACGAGATCTTTCAGGGCGGTCTCACCGTCAGTCGGTGGCATGGCAAGCTCCCGGAGCAAGGTGATTGCGTCTGCTCGACAAACGCGGGGTCTCAGCCGAAGTTCCGACGCTGGAAACCGAATTAGTCCGCCGGCAGTTGCGGCGTATCGTCCGGCAGCAGATGCTCTTTGACGATGAGGGCGACGATCAGCAGCGGCGAGGCGAGGAAGGCTCCCATCGGGCCCCACAGCCAGGTCCAGAATGCCAGCGCAATGAACACCGCGAGTGCGTTGAGCGCGAGCCGCCTGCCGATGATGGTCGGCGTGACGAAATGGCCTTCCATGAAGGTGATCACGGCGAAGATGGCGGGCGCGACCATGCCGGCGCTCAGGGTCGGGAATGCGACCGCGCCGACCAGGACGAGCACCGCAAACATTGCGATCGGGCCGATGATGGGGATGAAGTTCAGCGTCGCTGCGAGCGCGCCGAGCCCGGCGGGGTTTGGCATGCCGGCGATGGCGCAGGCGAGGCCTGCGGCGATGCCGACCCCGGTGTTGATGAGCGTGACCGTCAGCAGATAGTTGCCGAGGTGCAGTTCGAGCTCGTTCAGGATGCGCAGCGTCCGAAGCCGGGCCTCATGATCACCGAAGGTCATGATCAAGGTGCGCCGCAGGTCGCGCCAGCTCGCGATGAACAGCACCAGCGTGGCGAAGAACAGCAGGAATTCCGTGAAGGTCGGCGACAGGAATTCGATCGTCGGTTGAACCCACTCGAACTTGGGCAGCTCCAGGCTGGTTGAGGCCTGCGCGCTTCCACCGCCGATCGCCGCCTGCATTTCGTGCCACAGCGCCAGCGGCCGATCGAAGACGTGCAGCTTGGCCTTGAGCGTCGTGGCGAGCTCGGGAAGGCGATTGGTCCAGTCGAGGACCGGCGCCGAGATCAGGCCGATGATGAAGGCCAGTCCCGCGGCAACGGCGATCACGATCAGCACGGCGCCGACGCCGCGCGGCACGTGGTGGCGTTCGAGAAAGTTGGCGGCCGGCGACAGCATGGTGCCGACCACGAACGCCATCACGATCGGCAGAAAGAACCCGCGGGCGACGTAGAGAACGCCGGTGACACAGATCGCGGTAAGAATCACGAGCGCGATGGCGACGACTTCGGCCCGCCTGATCACAGGAGGAAGCTCGTGGCGGCTTTCATCCAGCGCCGCGCCTTCGCTCCCGCTCGCGAGCAGCCGCTCGGTGGGAAGTACACGCACCATAGGTCCCCCCGATCGGGTCGTTCGCGCACAGTTCGCGTGATGACGTTCTTCTTTCGCCTAACTGGCGAGACGGCGCCGGGTTCCGTCGCGAGAACGTGACAGCAGCTACGCTTGACTGACGCAGGGCGACCACAGCGGAGCCGGAACTGCGGCGAGCCGTTCGGCGTTTGGAAGGCAATCATGCATCGCACCGCGATGCTCGTCTGACAGGGGCACTCCATGACACAGCTCGTTTCCGGCCATCGCAACCTTTCGCGGCGGACCGCTTCGCTGATCGTCGGCGTCGCGGTTCTTCTCGTCGCGGGTCCCGCCGCGTCTCACGCGCAGAGCCTCGGCTATGCGCCGGTCGAGCAGCAGCTGGCCTTCCCGCCCGACCAGGCGACTGCACCCGCCGTGGAGCAGGACGAGGACAGCCAGCTTCCGAACCGGCTTCGTCGCACGATCGTCAATCTGGATACGCGGGAAGCGCCGGGGACGATCATCATCGATACCGCCAATACCTACCTGTACTACGTGCTCGGCGGCGGTCGCGCGCTGCGCTATGGCGTTGGCGTCGGGCGCGAGGGCTTCACCTGGTCGGGTGTGCAGACGGTGACCCGCAAGGCGGAATGGCCGGACTGGCATCCGCCGGCGCAGATGATCGCGCGCCAGCCCTATCTGCCGCGTTTCATGGCTGGCGGTCCCGGCAATCCGCTCGGCGCGCGGGCCATGTATCTCGGCTCCAGCGAGTATCGCATCCACGGCACCAACGATCCGACCACGATCGGCAAGTTCGTGTCCTCGGGCTGCATCCGCCTGACCAATGAGGACGTGAGCGACCTGTTCAGCCGCGTGCAGGTGGGGACGAAGGTCGTCGTGCTGCCGAAGGCCGCATCGCTGCAGGCGAGCGCGAATTCCGCCCGGGCGCCGCGCGTGACCTCGCTGCCGTCGGGGCGTCAGGCGATGTCGCTGCCGGTCTCGGCCATCAACTGATCTGGGAGTGGGACGATGAAGGGTCGACGTGCACTCGCCGCCATCGCAGTGGCAACCATGGCAACCGCGGGTGCGTTGGCGGCGCCGACCTCGGCGGGGGCGCAGGATTTCTTCTCCGCGCTGTTCGGCGGCTTCAACGCGCCGCAGCGCCAGGCGCCCTACATCCGGATGCCGTTCGCCGACGAGGCGCCACCGGCGCCACGGCCGGCCCCGCGGGGCGATGTCAGCTATCGCGGCGGCAGCAGCAGCGTCGCCTGGTGCGTGCGCACCTGCGACGGGCGCTACTTCCCGCTCGGAGCCACCGGCGACCAGAGCAAGGAAGCCGCCTGCAACAGCTTCTGCCCGGCGTCCAAGACCGAGATCGTCTACGGCAGCTCGATCGACGCCGCCGAGACGGATGGCGGCAAGCCATATTCGGCGCTGCCCAACGCCTTCAAGTATCGCACCGAGATCGTCGACGGCTGCACCTGCAACGGCAAGGACCAATTCGGCCTTGCCAAGGTGTCGATCGACAACGACCCCACCTTGCGCAAGGGCGACGTCGTCGCGAGCGACGACGGCCTCAAGGTCGCCAACCGGACCGGCAGCGGCAAGCGTGCCGAGCTGAACTTCTCGCCGGCGCCCGCGGCACTGCGCGCGAAATACGAGCGCGCGCCGGTGATGGCGTCCGACTGATCCTGCGAGGTCGTCAGGCCGCGCGGATCTTGCCGAGGAAGTCCGTGACCTGATGACCGAGGTTCCTGCTCTGGCTCTCCAGCGTCTCTGAGGCATTGCGCACGTTGTCGGCGGCCGCCGCAGCCGCATCGGCGTCCGACTTCACGCCTGTGATGTTGTCGGAGACGTGCTTGGTGCCGTCGGCCGCGAACTGGGTGCTGCGCGAGATTTCCTGCGTCGCCGCCCCTTGCTCCTGCACCGCCGCGGCGATCGCGGTCGCCACCTCGTTGACCTCGCCGATGATGCCGCCGATGCGCTTGATCGCGTCGATCGCGTCATTGGCGACACGCTGGATGTCGGCGATCTGCTCCGAGATATCGTCGGTCGCCTTTGCGGTCTGGCTCGCCAGCGTCTTCACCTCGGAGGCGACGACGGCAAAACCCTTGCCGGCCTCACCGGCGCGCGCCGCCTCGATGGTGGCGTTCAGCGCCAGCAGGTTGGTCTGCGAGGCGATGCTGTTGATCAGCCCGACCACCTCGCCGATCCGGTTCGCCGACTGCGCCAGCCCCTGCACGGTGCCGTCGGTCATGCGGGCCTGCTCCACCGCGCGGCTGGCGATCCCGGCCGCATGCGACGCCTGCTTGCTGATGTCGGCGATCGAGGCATTCAGCTCCTCCGCGGCGGAGGCGACCGTCTGCACGCTCATCGACGCATCGCTGGAGGCCTTCGAGGCCTCCTCGGCGCGGGCGTTGGTCTGCCGCGATACGTTGGTCAGGCCGGCGGACGTCGCCTGCATGTCGGTGGAGGCGCGGCCAAGCTGCTCGAGCGAATCGCGCACCAGCCCCTCGAATTCGCTCACATAGCTTTCGATCGCCCGCTGGCGCGCAACCGTCGTTTCGTTGCGTTGGCGCTCCTGGGCCTCGATCGCGAGCTTGTCCTTGGCCTGCTGCTTGAACGTTTCGAGCGCGCCCGCCAGCGCCCCGATCTCGTCCTGGCGCTGCATGTAGCCCGTCTCGACGCTGAGGTCGCCGCCCGCAACCGCCAGCATGGCATCGCGCATTCTGTTGAGCGGCTGGATCACCCGGCGGCTCACCAGCATCAGCGCGGCGCCGCCGATCCCGGTCGCCGCGATGAGGAGGCAGAGTTCGATGCCGAGGGTCCGCATGGCGGCCGCATGCTGCTCCTCGATATAGGTCCTTGCGGTTTCAAGCGCGGTCTCGGCGACCGCAACCGCGGCATTGAGGCGCCCGACCGTGAACGGGCTCCATTTGTTGGCGACCATCTCCGGCGTCTCGCCGCTCGCGACCGCGTTGACGAGGCGATCCCTCAATGCGGTGTATTCTGCGTCGAAATAGGCCTTGCGCGTGGCCTCCAGCGCCGCCGTCATCGCGGCCGGCCATTTTGCGCCGGTGGTCGCCAGTTCGAGCGCCTTCCATGCGGCCTCGGCGCCGCCGACCGCCTTGGTATAGTTCAGCCGCGCCTCGGGCGTGATCTTGCCTGCGGCGAGCCCGTTCGAAACCAGGAAGGAGGCGTCGCCGGCGGTGTTGCGCAGCAGCCATGCGATCTGCTTGATCTGCAGCAGTTGATCGATGGTCGGGTCCGCATGGTTGACCTCGGCGGCGAGGATGGCCTGGATCTTCTCCAGCGTCTCCAGCAGCCTGTCCTCGGTCTGCATGTATTCCTTGCCGAGCGCCAATCGGCGCGACGCCTTCGGCTTGGCGACCTCCAGCCAGAATTCCTTCTGCTGATCGCTCAGCGTCGTCAGCAATTGCTGGAATTGCGAGAGCAGCGCCGCCTTGTCGGCAAACTCGATGCCCGGAAGGATGCCGAGCGCGCGGCCCATGGACGGCATGGCAACGTCACGCAGGGCGCGGACGTATCGCTCGGTCTCCGGTTCGACCTTCTCGTCCACGGTCACCATGCGGTTCGAGGTGGAGCGGTCGGCCCGCAGCTTGTCCATCGCCTTGAACATGCTTCCGGAGGCATCGACGATCGAGGTGATGCGCGCGGTGAGCTTGAGCTGCTGCCACGAATAATAGGCCCGCGAGGCGAACAGGCCGACAAACAGGCACGCCGTCACCAGGATGATGGCCTTCAACGTCGTGGAAATGGTCAGGCGGTTCAGCATGTTGATCTCCGATTCACCGCATTCGACCGCAAACCGGTAAAAATCTGGATGAGGGGTGGCTCCGTGGAACTACGGAGACGGCCCAGGGCGCTCACGGTTCCGGGCGCGGAACTACCAGCCCGCGAGCGGGTTAGCTGACCAACGCCAGCGCATCTTTCTCGCCAAGGGGCTCTTCATGCTGATCAGTGCACTCGTCACCTTTCTCGTCGTCATCCTCATTCTCTATTTGATCAACCTGCTGCCGATCGACGGCCGCGCCAAGCAGATCTGCCGCGTGATCGTCATCGTGCTCGGTGTGATCTCGCTGCTCCGCTTCATCGCGGTGATATGATACGGCATCATGTTACCTCCGACTGATCAAAAAAAGCCCCGGCGGATGGCCGGGGCTTTTCGCATCAGGCGTTTGCCTTCGCTTCGCGGCGCCGCGCCGTGAGAATGTATTCGGTGTAGCCGTTCGGCTGGGTGCGGCCTTCGAACACGAGGTCGCAGGCCGCCTTGAACGCCACGCCGTCGAACGACGGCGCCATCGGCTGATAGAGCGCATCGGCAGCATTCTGCTTGTCGACCACGACGGCCATGCGCTTCAGCGAGTCCATCACCTGGTCCTTGCTGACCACGCCATGGTGCAGCCAGTTGGCGAGATGCTGGCTGGAGATGCGCAACGTCGCGCGGTCCTCCATCAGGCCGACATCGTGGATGTCCGGCACCTTGGAGCAGCCGACGCCCTGGTCGATCCAGCGCACGACGTAGCCGAGAATGCCCTGGCAGTTGTTGTCGATCTCCTGGCGGACGTCGTCCGGCGCCCAATTCGAGTTCGACACGGGGATGGTGAGGATGTCGCCGAGCTTGGCGCGCGGGCCACCCTTGGTGAGCTCGGCCTGGCGGGCGTGCACGTTGACCTGGTGATAGTGCAGGGCATGCAGCGTGGCCGCGGTCGGCGACGGCACCCACGCCGTGGTGGCGCCGGCGGAGGGATGGCCGATCTTCTGCGCCAGCATGTCCGCCATCTTGTCGGGCGCCGCCCACATGCCCTTGCCGATCTGGGCGTGGCCGGGGAGACCGTCGATCAGGCCCATGTCGACGTTCCAGTCCTCATAGGCCTTGATCCAGGGCTGCGCCTTCATCTCGTTCTTGCGGATCATCGGACCCGCTTCCATCGAGGTGTGGATCTCGTCGCCGGTGCGGTCGAGGAAGCCGGTGTTGATGAAGACGATGCGCTTCGACGCCTGCTGGATGCAGGCCTTGAGGTTGACCGTGGTGCGGCGCTCCTCGTCCATGATGCCGACCTTCATGCTGTTCTCCGGCAGGCCGAGCATCTTCTCGACGCGCGCGAACAGCTCGACCGTCAACGCGACCTCGTCCGGGCCGTGCATCTTCGGCTTGACGATGTAGATCGAGCCGGTGCGGCTGTTCTTGACCTTGGAGTTGCCCTTGAGGTCGTGGATCGCGAGCAGGCCGGTGACGGCGGCGTCGAGAATGCCCTCCGGCACCTCCTTGCCCTCGGAGTCGAGCACGGCGTCGGTGAACATGTGGTGCCCGCAATTGCGGATCAGCAGCAGGCTGCGGCCGTGCAGCGTGAGGCTGCCGCCGGACGGCGTGGTGTAGCTGCGGTCGCTGTTCAGCGCGCGGGTGAGCGTCTTGCCGCCCTTCTCGAAATCGGCCGACAGGGTGCCGTTCATCAGGCCGAGCGTGTTGCGGTAGACCAGCACCTTGTCCTCGGCGTCGACGGCGGCGACCGAATCCTCCATGTCGAGGATGGTCGAGACCGCGGCTTCCAGGATCATGTCGGAGACCCCCGCCGGATCGTCCTTGCCGATGACATGGCTGCGGTCGATCACGACCTCGACGTGCAGGCCGTTGTTGGCGAGCAGGATCACGGACGGCGTCTCCGCCGAGCCCTGATAGCCGGCGAACTGCGCGGCGTCCTTCAGCGCGGTGGCGTTGCCGCTCTTCAGCTTGGCCGAGAGCTGGCCGGCAATGACGCTGTAGGCGGTGACGTCGGTGTGGCTGCCGGTGGCGAGCGGCGCGGCCGTATCGAGGAAGGCCTTGGCCTTGGCGATCACCTTGTCGCCGCGGGCCTTGTTGTAGCCCTTGCCCGCTTCGCTCGGGTCATGCGGGATGGCGTCGGTGCCGTAGAAGGCGTCGTACAGCGAGCCCCAGCGCGCATTGGCCGCGTTCAGCGCGTAGCGGGCGTTGGTCAGCGGCACCACCAGCTGCGGCCCGCAGATCTTGCCGATCTCCTCGTCCACATTGGCGGTCTCGACCTTGTGCGTGGCCGGCTCGGGCAAGAGGTAGCCGATCTCCTGCAAAAACGCCGTGTAGGCGCCGAGGTCGAACGCCTTGCCCTTGTTGGCGAGGTGCCAGGCGTCGATCTTGTCCTGCAGGGCGTCGCGGAAGGCGAGCAGCTCGCGATTTCGGGGGCCGAGATCGCGCAGGATCGCGGCAAGGCCGGCCCAGAACGCGTCCGGATCGATCCCGGTCTTCGGCGCGGCCTCCTTGGCGATGAAGTCGAACAGAACGGGGGCGATCTTCAGTCCATGGGCGTCGATACGGGTCATGATGAGACGTTTCTCTCGAAAAAGGGCGACGTTGCGCGCGAATTGGGCATGCTGAATGGCCGCCTCGAAGGCGGCGTGTGCAGTGCATTTAGCGCCAAAGCGGAGGTCACGAAAGGGGGGAGGGGTATCGCAGTTGGTCGGGGGAGGGCGTCGGTTCCGAGATCGGGGGCGAGGGGCCGATCCTGTCGATCCGGTGTTGCGGAAGTCCGCGGCATTTGCTCCGGCCTCCGCCGTCGTTGCGAGGAGCGAAGCGACGACGCAATCCAGACTGTCGCTGCGGAGATGGTCTGGATTGCTTCGCTTCGCTCGCAACGACGCCTGAGGTTGCATCTCGCTGCTCATTTGGATCGTGCGCTTGCGAACAGTCGCCAACGTTCTCGCGGCGCCTGTTGGCGTCCGAGCTTTGCCAGTTGAACGCCTCTGCTAACGAGAGGCGCAGGGAAGGCCGGGTGCAGGCTGCACCCATGGCCCGCCTGCAGAAAAAAATGCAGGCGGCAGTCACCACAGGTACGAGCCGGACATCCGGCCTTCCCCGCGCGATGGATTTACGGTTGCTCCGTGGTCTCCCCGGTGCGCCGGGCTTTCTGGTCACCGTTGCCCGCGCGACGCGTGAGCGTCATCGCAGGCGTGGCATCAGCGTCGGGATGCCAGGACCCCACGGCTTGGCCGTGCGCCTGGGACTGTCCGCCAGCATGATCGCTCACGCCGCAGCCCAAGACGCCCACCGCATCCCGCACCCGACGTCCGTGACGGTCGCGAACTGTCCCTCGTGTGGGACGGGATACGGAAGAGTAAAGCACGAATTCTGAAAAAAAGAAAGAAAAAAGTTCGTGGTGAGGGCCCGTTCGGGTACTGCGCTTGAAGGCTTCACAAAAGGACTTGTCGGGGCGATTCTCCGGAGCTTACGCGTCGGCTCTGACGGCTCGGCCGAGAGATGTTCGAAGGATGAGTATACTCAGGGGAGTTGCCTTCGGATGCCTTGTTTTAGATAATCAAATCGATCATGGGCGCTGCATGGTTTCTATAGGCCGGCGATCCTCGGCCAAACGTTGTTGCCCGATTGCTTGGACCAGCATTTAAGGGGCGCCTGAGCGGGCCAAAAATGATGAGAACGCAAAATCAGAGATAGAAGATAAGGGGACCTTGCTCGACTTCAGCCGTTTGATCAAACAGACAATAGAGACTTGGAGCCTTACGGTGGCGATAACGGACCAGAACATTGATCAAGCTTTTTCTGACCTTAGACGTATTTGTGGAGGTAACCGCAATGATTACTTCGCTCTTCTGTATTTAATGAACGAGTTTGGACTCGATCGGGAAATCGCCATCGAGCAAGTGGCGTTCGGCGGGAACGACTATGGGGTAGACGGCTTCCACTTTGACCAGGCGAAGCGGAATTTTTATCTGTTCCAGTTCAAGTGGTCGCAATCATACGAACAGTTTAAGTCTTCGTTCAAGCGATTGACTGATTTCGGTATGGAGCAAATTTTCGGGGCACAGAACCAGGATCAACATCAAAATCAGTTGCTGATGCAGATCAAGAGTGCCCTTCTAGAAAACGAAGCAATTATTGATCGCGTTTACATTCATTTTGTTTTCACCGGAGATCCAACGGAGGCCGAGCGAAGCCAGGTCTTGGACAAGTTGCGCGAGGACCTTGAAAACAAGAAGTATCTTGTCGACCAGCGCTTTGGCCGCCCCGTAACAATGGTTATTGAATTTCGCTCTGCGCGCACGCGAAGAGTTGGATCGGCTGCCCACCTTCGTAAAACGCACAGTTATCCTATCGAGCTGGATGCAACGGTTTGCCGGGAAGGGCCAAGAGGCGAAAAGATGACGGTCGGATTCATCCGACTCGCAGACCTTCACGCAATGCATAAGGAAATGGGTCCGAGATTCTTCGAGCGAAATATCCGCGCCGCGTTGCCGGAAGACAAGGCCGTAAACCGATCTATTCAGCAGTCGTTGAAGAAAATAGTCATCGACGATAGGGATAGCGCAAAGATCTTTGCGTTCAACCACAACGGAGTTACTTTGTTCGCGGAGAATCTTCAATCTCAAGACGGTAGTTTCAAAATAACCGAGCCGCGGCTGCTTAACGGAGCGCAGACCGTTACCACGTACGGTCGCTTTCTGAAAGCAAATGAAGGCAATAAGAAGCTCTCTGATCGCGAGGGTACCTTGAGTGAGCTTCGGGTGATGTGTCGTATCATTACCGATGCAAGCGCTGACTTTGTCACAAGCGTCACAATTAACAACAACCGGCAAAATCCGGTTGATCCTTGGAGCCTACATGCGAACGATCTCATTCAGTTGGAGTTGCAGGATAGGTTCCGAGGTGAGCTCGGTATTTATTACGAACGACAGGAGCAGGCGTTCACTAGCCTTAGCGATGAAGAGCTGGACGAGCAGGGGATAACCGAGCATCGGGCTGTGGAGCTAACGAAGCTGGCTCGTACATTTTTGATTGTTGATGGTGAAATTGATAAGCTTGCTCGGTTTAGAGAAGTTTTTGAGGATGAGCGAATTTACAGCCAAGTTTTTAGTGAAGGTCGGTTGAAGTCTGATCTAAGGAAAATCGTCCTCTGCTACAAGGCTCAGTTTCGGCTTGGTCGAATCAGCTTGGATATCGTTGATAAGGGGGCGAACAAATACGCATACGTCCTTCGATCTCGAAATTTGTTATGGGCATTACTCTGCCAAGCGATACTTAATGATCCCAAGTTGGAAGAGCGCGCGGAGAGATTTGGTCGAGGTTTAAGCCTGGAGGCTCAGTATACCGAATGGCTTTCAGCGTTGGCAACGACGCGATGCCGCTTCATCCTGGCTGATCTTGTGGCTGATAAGGCATATGCGAGCAAGGTAGCTGAAGGAAACTTCAGCTTTATGCGTAACAATGCTGCCTACAAACGAGCCATGGAGATCGCTTACAAGCGGTGGGGCTGGGTCGAGAAACGTGCGAGATGACCAACGGGGGTGGATCTACTGACGGCGGTCATTGCGGTGGGCGTTTTCGTATTTGATGCGAGCGCGGTGCCTGCGGGTGACGCACGGTGGTATGGCCGTCAAACGTCCCGCGCCAGACATCGCACTCGCTCGGCTCGATGTGGTGGGCACACCTCGCCTAAGGCGCCGCGTTGCTCGCCCTACGCGCGCGATCATTGATTCGGACTGTTCGCTAGTCTCATGCTACTCCTCCCTCACGCCCGCGACGGCGCGAGGCGGAATTCGACGACGTCTTCCGCGCCCGACAGGTCGCGCGCCATCTGCGCGGTTTCGAACCGGCCGGCGGCCTGCAGCACCAGCTCGAAATGGAATTGACGCTTCGTCTCGCTGTATTCGTAGCACCAGTCCAGCACGTCGAAGCCATAAGCCCGCATGCATTCGCGCAATTCGGCCTCGCTCGGCTGCAGGCCATGGCGATAGACGACCGACAGCGACAGCGTGGTCTGGTGCGGCAGCCATTGCTCGACCGCGCCGAGCAGGGTCATCGCGGCCAGAGACAAGGCCGTAGCGCACAGCGCGGTGCCGTAGAGGCCGATGCCGATAATGATGCCGATCGCCGACGTCATCCAGATCGAGGCGGCGGTCGACACGCCGCGGATGGTGAAGCCGTCCTTGATGATGACGCCAGCGCCGAGGAAGCCGATGCCGGTCATCAGGCCCTGGATCACGCGTGTCGGATCGGACACGGTCGGCGACACCGCGATGCCGCCATACCAGCTGCCGGGAAAACCGTTGATCGCCGTCAGCAAGGTCGATGCGACGCAGACCAGCGCATAGGTCCGCATGCCGGCCGCGCGTCCGTGATAGGTGCGCTCGTAGCCCAGCAACAGGCCGACGGCCGCAGCACCCATCAGGTGCAGCAGCAGAATTCCGTTCGTCTCCAGCTCCGCCCTCGACCAATAGGCCGCCAGATGCTCCATCATGCGCCTCGACAGCGTTGCTGCGCGTGCCGTGAACTGTGCGGATGAAGTGCTAATTTCTGCTTGCAGATCGTCCGGCGGCCCGATGGCCAGGCTGGCGTCCAAGAGCGAACCAGCGCACTCCTCCGTAGTTCTTCGGGCAGGATGTGACCACGCTTGGCTGCGGCGATCGCTGTGCGCCGATGTCGCGCGTCATGTCACGAGGCCGACTCGTGGCCGCGCTGCGGACGGCACCTCGGCGAGGCGCTCGCAGGCGGGCGCGATGTTGTCGCTCGATCCCGCCTGCGCCGATTCATTGCCCCCGCACAGTCCCACTTCGGACGTAAAGGCTATCGATAACTAATTGCATCTAGCGGGGTGTGGGGAGACGCATCATGTCGTTCACTGGGCTGCGGTCGATCGTCCTGTGCCTCGGTCTGCTCGCCGTGCCCGCCCTCGCCGCCGACATGTCGACGGCGCCATACCTTGCGGCGGCTCCGGAAAAGCCGACCTTGCTGCAAATGCTCGCGTCGGCGCTGAAGCCGAAATCCGCGCACCCGGCCGTGCCCGAGTACAGGCCGAGACTCCGCCAGGCCGCGGCGAAGAGGAGGCCGAAGGCCTCAGCACCTATCGTGACCGAGGAGCCGGTGGCCTCGCCCACTACCGTCGGTGCGGCCGTGGCGGCACCCGCGCAGCTCTCCGAAGTGGAGCTCGCCGCCAAGGGGCTGGAGCTGTTCAACGACGCAAGCCTCTCCGGCGGCGGCAAGGCATCCTGCGCCACCTGTCACTTCTCGACCGGGCACACCAACAACAAGACCTATGTCGGCCTCGACGTGGTCGCCGACGGCGATCCCAACGGCCGCAATACGCCGACGCTGTGGGGCGTCGGCGAGCGTGCGGTGTTCGGCTGGGCCGGCCAGGCGCCGACGCTGGAGGACAGCATCCGCGGCATCATCGTCAACCGCATGAAGGGGCCGGAGCCGTCGCCGGAGACCCTGGCGGCGCTGGTCGCCTATGTGCGCACGCTGAACTATCCGGCCAACTGGCAGGTCAAGGAGGACGGCACGCCGCGGGAGGATGCCAGCGCGGCCGTCAGGCGCGGCTATGAGCTCTATATCGGCGACGGCGGCTGCGGCACCTGTCACCAGCTGCCGAGCTTCGACAAGAAGAGCAAGGACGACATCGGCACCGGCGGCAAGTTCAAGGTGCCGACCCTGCATGCGGCCGCGTCGACCGCGCCGTATTTCCACGACGGCCGCACGGCTTCGCTGCGCGACGCCGTCAAGCTGATGTGGGAGTTCTATGCCAAGAAGATGGAGACGCGGCTGCCGACCGAGGCCGAGCTCGACGATCTCACCGCCTATGTCGGAGCGCTGTAGGCGGCGGGCCGGAACTAACAATCGTCGTCGCGGCGATACCTCGCCGAAGATCTGCGATGACTGGGCCTCATGGTTCTCAAGGCGATGCGAGAGCATCGCCTGAACGCGCCGAAGGCGGCGCTCCTCACCATGAGTGGCAAGCGCCGGACTGACGCTGCACGCGGGGCCATGGATACGCTGATCGCGTGTTCATGGAGAGGGTTGAGACTTCCGCCCGCGTCCGCAATTCGCTCTTCTCGGAATGCCGGTCCCCCTCACCCTGAGGAGCTCGCCGAAGGCGAGCGTCTCGAAGGGCGAGGCCACAGTGGGGCCTCGTGGTTCGAGACGCCCGCCTTTGGGCGGGCTCCTCACCATGAGGGGTCAGCTCCGAAGCCAGAGCTGCACATTGGGTATGAAGGACGGTTTGGGGCAGGCCGCCTGCTACAAGCTTTGGGAGCTTGTACGGCGCCTCAGATATTCGCGCCGAGATCGGCGATGTCGTCGAACAGCACTGATGTCCGCGACAGCAGCGCCTCGAGTTCGTCGGTGGCGTCCGCAATCCCGCGCGTCGCGGTGTCGATGACGAGCTCCGCATCGAGCGGCGGCTCGTAGTCGGTGCCGATGCCGGTGAAGTTCTGCAAGGCGCCGGCGCGGGCCTTGGCGTAGTGGCCCTTGGGGTCGCGGCTCTCGCAGATCTCGGCGGCGGTGGCGACGTAGACCTCACGGAACAGGTCGCCGGCCACGCGGCGCGCAGCCGCGCGGTCCTCGCGCGCCGGCGACACCGCGGCGACGATCGCGATGTGGCCGTTGCGGGCGAGATGGGTCGCGACCTCGGCGAGGCGGCGGATGTTCTCGGCGCGGTCCTCCGGCGTGAAGCCGAGATCCTTGTTGAGGCCGGCGCGCACGGTGTCGCCATCGAGCAGCACGGGCGCGCCGCCGCGGCTGAACAGCCGCCGCTCCAGCGCACGCGCCAAGGTCGACTTGCCGGCGCCGGGCAGGCCGGTCATCCAGACCACCGCGCCCTTGTGGCGATAGCGGTCGGCGCGCTCCTGCGGCTGCAGGGCCGATTCCACCGGCATGATGTCGACCGGCGCGGCGCGCTTGCCGGCTGCGATCGACAGCACCAGTCCGCCGCCGGCGATGCGGCCCTGCACCTCGATGACGAGGCGGCCGGTGCGCGCATTCTCGGTGTAGGGATCGACGGCGACCGGCTGGGTCAGCGCGATCTCGATCTCGCCGACATGGTTGCGCGCGATCGACGCGTTCTGCTCGTTGGACAGCGAGCCCGGATCGACGGCTTTCTCGATCGCGACCACGCTGCCGCGCGCCTCGCGGGTGCCGAGCCGGACCAGGATGTTGTCGCCCTTGGCGAGCGGCTGGTCGTGCAGCCAGAAGATGCGGGCGTGCAGCCGGCGCGCCGCCTGCGGCTCGCGGCCGACATGGGCGATGACGTCGCCGCGCTCGATGAACAGCTCGCGGTCGAGGGTGATGCCGACCGAGCGGCCTGCGCCTTGCGGCGTGGTCACGGGGGTCTGCGGCCAGCCCTCGACGGTCTTGATCTTGGCGATCTTGCCGGCCGGCATGATCACGATCTCGTCGCCGGCGCGCAATTCCCCGGCCTCGACGCGGCCGGCGACGATGCGGCGATCGTCGAACTTGTAGATCGCCTGCACCGGCAGGCGCAGCGGCAGGCTCGACAGCGGCTTGGCCGGCTCCAGCCCATCGAGCGCCTCGACCACGGTCGGGCCGTCGTACCAGCCGATCCGCGACGTTAGCGCGGCGACGCCATCACCGTCGCGCGCGGAAATCGGGATCACGGCGACCGGCTTGACGCCGAGGCCTTCGAGATGCGCCGAGATCTCGGCTTTGATCGCATCGAAGCGGTCCTCGCCGAAATCGACACGGTCCATCTTGTTGACGACGACCGCCACCTGCTTCACGCCGAGCAGATGCAGCAGATAGCCGTGGCGGCGGGTCTGGTCGCGCACGCCCTCGAGCGCGTCGATGATCAGCACCGCGCCGTCGGCCTGCGCGGCGCCGGTGATCATGTTGCGCAGGAATTCGGCGTGGCCGGGCGCGTCGATCAGCACGACCTCGCGCGCATTGGTGCGGAAGCGGATCTGCGTGGTGTCGATGGTGATGCCCTGGTCGCGCTCGGTCTGCAGCGCGTCGAGCAGGAACGACCATTCGAACGGCATGCCGCGGCGGGCCGAGACGGCCTGCAGCATTTCGAGCTTGCCCTCGGGCAGGCTGCCGGTCTCGTGCAGCAGGCGTCCGACCAGGGTCGACTTGCCGTGATCGACATGGCCGACGATCACGATGCGGACCTGGGGACGGGTGGTGCCGTTCGGTGTGGCGGGAGCGGCGGCCGGGACTCTCATGTTCATTGCCTCAGGCTCCGCTCACAGATAGCCGGCGACGCGCAGCCGCTCGAAGGCGTCCTCGGTCTCGTGGTCGAGCGCGCGTCCGGCGCGCTCGGGCACCTTGGTGCTTTCGAGCTCGGCGAGAATCTCGGGGATGTTCGAGGCGTTGGACGCGACGGGGAAGGTGATGTCCTGGTCGCCGAGCGAGCGATAGCGCTTGCCGTTCTTCGACAGGTACAGCGGGATGATCGGGATGTTCTCCCGCGCCGTGTAGGCCCAGATGTCGGCCTCGGTCCAATGCAGGATCGGATGGATGCGCAAGTGGGCGCCCTGCGGCGGCGAGGCGTTGAAGTGATCCCAGAATTCCGGCGGCTGGTCGCGCACGTCCCAATGGCCTTCGGCGCCGCGCGGCGAGAACACGCGCTCCTTGGCGCGCGTCGCCTCTTCGTCACGGCGGATGCCGGCGATCAGGCCATCGAAGCCGTGCTTGGCGAGCGCCATCTTCAGGCCTTCGGTCTTGCGCGCAGCCGAGCGCGCCGCGGGCGGCAAGGTCGGATCGACGGCATCGATCGGCGGGCACGGCTCGATCTTCAGGTCCAGGCCCCATTCCTTCGCGTAGGTGTCGCGGAAGGCGTACATCTCCGGAAACTTCTTGGCCGTATCGACATGCATGGCCGGAAACGGCACGCGGCCGAAGAACGCCTTGCGCGCCAGCCAGATCATCACGTTGGAATCTTTTCCCAGCGACCACAGCAGCGCCAGCTTCTTCAGCCGTGCAAAGGCCTCGCGAAGGATGTAGATGCTCTGCGCCTCCAGCTCATCGAGATGGTCCATCGTCGGCGCGGCGTTGAGGACGCGCGGCATGGAAGATGCTTGCTCGATCTCGGAGGAGGGCAACCGATCTCTGGAAACGTCGTTGGTGAGAATGTGCATGCTATCAGCCATCGCCTGCCTGGGAGAAAATTCTATGGCGAAGCCAAGGAATAATTTTCTCTTTACGTCGTAGGCGAGACACTTATATAGAAAATAATTCCAGTCAACCCCGAAGTGCCGAAGCTGAAGAACGCAATGCAATATCTGCCGGTGTTTCTCGACCTGAAGACCGGCCCCGTGCTGCTGATCGGTGCGGGCGAGCTCGTGCGCGCCAAGCTTCGCGTGTTGCTGTCCGCGGGCGCGCGGATTCGTTGGTTCGCCACCGACGGCGACTTCGATCTCGCGGGTCTGCGCGATGAGCACGGCCAGATCGAGCGCGCCGAAGGCGACCCGCTGAGCGCCGATCTCACTGGCGTCATCGCCGTGCTGTGCGCAGGCGCCGGCGACATCGGCGTGGCGATGTCCGCGCGGGCACGCAGCGTCGGTCTGCCCGTCAACGTGATGGACGACCTCGCGCATTCCAGCTTCATCTTTCCGGCGATCGTCGATCGCGGCGATGTCGTCGTGGCGATCGGCACCGGCGGCTCGTCGCCCGTCGTGGCACGCCGCGTGCGCGAGCGCATCGAGGCGCTGCTGCCGGCGCGGATCGGCGAGCTCGCGGGCTTCATCGGCGACTTCCGCAAGACCATCAATCCGCTGATTGCGGAGATGCCGCTGCGCCGCCGCTTCTGGGAGCGCATCGTCGACGGCCCGATCGGCGCGCTGGTGCTGGCGGGGCGCAAGCAGGAGGCCGAGGCGGCGCTGCACGGCATTGCCGATCCCAGTGCTTTTGCGGGCGCCGATCATGCCGGCCGCAGCAACGGGCATGTGACCCTGGTCGGCGCCGGTCCGGGCGATCCCGATCTTCTGACCATCAAGGCGCTGCGGGCGCTGCAGGACGCCGACGTCGTGTACTACGACGAACTCGTCACACCCGAGATTCTCGACCGCATTCGCCGCGATGCTTCGCGCGTGCCGGTCGGCCGCAGGGTCGGCAAGCCCGGCATCGGCCAGGATGCCGTCAACAAGCTCTTGATCGAGGCGGCGCGCGAGGGCAAGCGCGCGGTCCGGCTGAAGGGCGGCGATTGCTTCGTGTTCGGCCGTGGCGGCGAGGAGGTCGACGCGCTGCGCAAGGCGGGCGTGTCCTACACCATCGTGCCCGGCATCACCGCCGGCCTCGGCGCCGCCGCGCAGTTCGAGGTGCCCTTGACCTTCCGCAGCAAAGCGCTGCGCATCACCTTCCTCACCGCGCACAAGGAGCGCGATGCCGAGGCGGTCGACTGGTCTGCGCTGACCGACACCAAGATGACCGTCGTCGTCTATATGGGCATGACCGCGGCGCCGGCGGTGCGCGCGGGGCTCCTCGCCGCCGGCCGCTCGCCGCAGACGCCGGTCGGCGTGTTCGCCAAGGTGACGCGCCCCGATGCGCAGGCCGCGGTCGGCATGCTCGATCAGTTGCCGGATCTCGTCGGCCAAATCGATGGCGGCCCGGCCATCCTCATCATCGGCGACGTCGTGGCGCACTCCGCGCCGTGGCGTCAGCAGACTCTCAGTGGCGTGATCGCACAACTCCTGGAACCCGTCTGAATGACCTCCCCGCTGCAACAGAAGATCAAGATCGCCGGTCCCTCGATCATCACCGCGAACCGGACCTGGGACGGCGCGGTGATCTACCGCACCGGCGCCAAGAGCTGGTCGGATGAGCTCTCCGATGCGGCGATCGTGCGCACCGCCGACGAGGCGCGCGCCCTGCTGACCGAAGCGGTGGCCGACGATCTCGGTGCGATCGGTCCCTACATCGCCCCGGTCGAGGTGGGCGCCGACGGTGCGGTCAAGCCCGGCAACATGCGCGAACACATCCGGCTGACGGGCGCTTCCATCGCGCTCCCGGCTCAAGCCTGAAGGCCCTGTCATGTATGCTTATGACGAAATCGACCGCACTTTGGTCAACGAGCGCGTCGCCGAATTCCGCGACCAGGTGAAGCGGCGCCTCTCGGGCGAATTGTCCGAGGACGAGTTCAAGATGCTGCGGCTGCAGAACGGCGTCTATCTGCAGCTGCACGCCTACATGTACCGTGTCGCCATCCCCTATGGCACGCTGGCGTCGAACCAGCTGCGCAGGCTGGCGCATGTCGCGCGGCGCTACGATCGCGGCTATGGCCACTTCACGACGCGGCAGAACATCCAGTTCAACTGGATCAAGCTCGCCGAGCTGCCGGATGCGATGGCCGATCTGGCGGAAGTGGGCATCCAGTCGATGCAGACCTCCGGCAACAACATGCGCAACGTGACCTCCGACCAATGGGCCGGCGTCGCGCCGGGCGAGATCGAGGATCCCAGGATCTGGGCCGAGCTGCTGCGCCAGTTCACGACGCTTCATCCGGAATTCTCATTCCTGCCGCGCAAGTTCAAGATCGCGATCACGGCGTCCGAGCACGACCGCGCCGCGATCAAGATCCACGACATCGGTCTTCGTCTCAAGAAGAACGAGCAGGGCGAGACCGGCTTCGAGGTGCTGGTCGGCGGCGGCCTGGGACGCTCGCCCTTCATCGCCAAGACGGTCAAGCCGTTCGTGCACGGCCATGACATCCTGAGCTATGTCGAGGCGATCCTGCGCGTCTACAACCAGTACGGCCGCCGCGACAACATCTACAAGGCGCGCATCAAGATCCTGGTCCATGAGCTCGGCATCGAGAAGTTCGCGGCCGAGGTCGAGGAGGAGTGGCAGCAGATCCGTGACGGCGTGCTCAAGCTGGACGACGGCATCGTCGAGGACATCCGCTCGCGCTTCTTCTATCCGACCTATGAGACGCAGCCAGCAATGCCGGACGAGCTCAAGCAGGCCGCGCATGATCAGAAGTTCGAGGCCTGGCGCAAGAACTCGGTGGTCTCGCACAAGGTGCAGGGTTATGCGATCGTCACCGTGTCGCTGAAGCCGATCGGCAAGCCGCCGGGCGATGCGACCGCCGACCAGATGGATGCGCTGGCCGACATCGCCGACAAATACTCGTTCGGCGAGATCCGCGTCGGGCATGAGCAGAACCTGGCGCTGCCGCATGTCCGCAAGCGTGATCTGCCGGCGGTGTGGAAGGCGCTCGAGGCGATCGGGCTCGCCATCCCCAACGTCAATCTCGTCTCCGACATCATCGCTTGCCCTGGGCTCGACTACTGCTCGCTGGCGAACGCCCGCTCGATTCCGATCGCGCAGGAGATCACGCGGCGCTTCGCCAACCACGACACGGCGAACCTGATCGGCCGGCTGCACATCAACATCTCCGGCTGCATCAATGCCTGCGGCCACCACCATGTCGGCCATATCGGCATCCTCGGCGTCGAGAAGAACAACGAGGAATTCTATCAGATCACGATCGGCGGCCGTGCCGACGAGGGCGCTGCGCTCGGCACCCTGATCGGACCCGCGGTGCCCTATGCCGAAGTGGCCGATGTCGTCGAGGACATCGTCGAAGCCTATCTTGCGCTGCGCGCGCACCCTGAGGAGCTGTTCGTCGACACGGTGAAGCGGCTCGGGGTCGAACCATTCAGGGAGCGGGTTTATGCCACTCGTTAAGGGCGGACACATCATCGCGGACGCGTTCGTCCGCATCACCGACGATGCCGAGCTGCCGGCAGAGGGTGCGATCCTCGTCCCGGAGACGCGCTTCCTCGCCGGCCCCGACGCGCTGGTCAGCCGCGCCCCCGGCAAGCTCGGCGTGATCTGGCCGAACAATCGCGATGTCGACGATCTCGTGCCCTATCTCGACCGGCTCGCGCTGGTCGCGCTGGTGTTTCCGAGCTTCCGCGACGGCCGCGCCTATACCCAGGCGCGCCTGCTGCGCGAGCGCTATGGCTATCGCGGCGAGCTGCGCGCGACGGGCCAGGTGCTGCGCGACCAGTTCGTGTTCATGCTGCGCGCCGGCTTCGACGCCTTCGAGGTCAAGAAGCAGGCCGACGCCGAGGCCTTCACCGAGACCGTGAAGCGCTATTCGGTGTTCTACCAGCCGGCCGGCGACGGCCGGATCTCCGCGCTGCATCAGCGCCTGCAACTGCGCCATTCGGAGAGTGCCGGGCTGTGAGCACGCTGGCTGCATCGCCTTCCGTTGCGGAGATCCCAGTCGCGGCGCTCGACGCCGCGTTGCGCACCGCTGCGCCGCAGGAGATCATTGCTGCCGCTCTCGGGGCGATCGGGCGCGAGCGGCTCGCCGTGGTGTCGTCGTTCGGCACGGAGTCGGCGGCGCTGCTGAAGGTCACGGCCGATGTCGATCCGGCGATTCCGGTGATCTTCCTCGACACCGGGCACATGTTCGCAGAGACGCTCGCCTATCGCGACCAGCTGATCGAGCTCCTCGGCCTGCGCGACGTGCGCTCGATCAAGCCGGATGCCGCAGCACTGAAGCGCGAGGACGCCGACAACGAGCTGTGGTTCTCCGACCCCGACGCCTGCTGCCGGATCCGCAAAGTCGAGCCGCTGGCGCGCGCGCTGGCGCCGTTCACCGGCTGGATCAATGGCCGCAAGCGTTTCCAGGGCGGCCTGCGTGCCGCGATTCAAGTCGTCGAGCAGGACGGCGCCCGGGCGAAGTTCAACCCGTTCGCCAATGTCACCCGCGAAGACATCGCGGACATCTATCGCTCCGCGAACCTGCCGCAGCATCCGCTCATGGCCGCCGGCTTCCGTTCGATCGGCTGCATGCCCTGCACCAGCCGCTCCGACACCGGCGAGGACGACCGCGCCGGACGCTGGCGGGGCCGCGGCAAGACGGAATGCGGCATCCACACGGTGGTGACGTCGTCGAGCTAAGAGACACCACAGGATTTCAGGACCGTCGGTAACACTTGTTCGCCGTTGTCGGCCCGGATCACAAAGGTGAAGTTGGTCACAGTGTCCGCCCATATGATCTTGTCGGCGGTCGCGCTGAGATCTGCAGAGTCAGGCGGCGCGAGATCCCAGAGCATCAATCCGGTGCCTGCGAAAGACGAGGCCTTCAGCCCCTCAACCTTGAACAGCATGACGCCGTCCTTCGCCGTCTTGCCGGGCAGATAGGTCGCAGACGCTTTCAGCGTGCGCTGCTTGGCATCCTGCAATTCCGCGGGCCTGTCCTTGAGATTGCGGAGAGGCGGAGGGACAGCACCATCGCGGTCGACGATATAGAGCGCTATGGATTGATCGAGGCAGCGCAGCATTCCCGGATATTTCTTCGTCTTTAGCCGAACGTCGATCCGGGCAACCGGGCCGCCGTCGATCTCGCCGACCCGGAAGCCGGTCCGATCGTCGGCCCGGGCGACCGTGGACATCACCAGCAGAGCGGGGAAAGCGGGCAACACGATTGTCATGATGGCCAGCTTCAGCCAGCGTGCGAGTGCGCTCCCGTCGATCACGTCCCTCGTTGCCACCGCTCTGTTCTCCTGCTGAGGTTGCCGGCTATTTTGCGAACATAAAGTGAACAATGTCAAGCCTCGCCCTGTTGCAATCTTTTCGAGATCGCGCCCTATCGTGGTCACCAGCGCGCCGATGACGGCAATGGGTCGCGGCAAAGAATGCCAATCCCGTTGCGCGGCGCTTCATAGCAAAATGCCCATGTCCTGCCGGAAACAAGAAAATCCGCTTTCGTTGACTCTGACGTGCACATCCGGCGATCTGGCGTGCGCGCCTGCAACATCGCGGGGCCTGGAAATGGAGTGCTCGAATGATGCGGCGTGTTCTGGCTGTGGTCGCGGGACTGGCATGGGCAGGCCCGGCCTATGCGGCCGACATCACCCTGCTCAACGTCTCCTACGACCCGACCCGTGAGCTCTACGTCGAGTTCAACAAGGCGTTCGCGGCGAGCTATCAGAAGGAGACCGGCAAGAGCGTCGAGGTCAAGCAGTCGCATGGCGGCTCCGGCGCGCAGGCCCGCAGCGTCATCGACGGGCTGCAGGCCGATGTCGTGACTCTGGCGCTTGCCTATGACATCGACGCGATCGCCGGCAGGGGGCTGCTCGACAAGGAGTGGCAGAAGCGGCTGCCGCAGAATGCATCGCCCTACACCTCGACCATCGTTTTCCTGGTGCGCAAAGGCAATCCCAAGGGCATCAAGGACTGGGACGATCTGCTCAAGAAGGGCGTCGACGTCATCACGCCCAATCCGAAGACATCCGGCGGCGCGCGCTGGAACTACCTGGCCGCCTGGGGCTATGCGCTGAAGAAGTTCGGCTCGGCCGACAAGGCCAAGCAGTTCGTCGGCGACCTCTATCAGCACGTCCCTGTGCTCGATACCGGCGCCCGCGGCGCCACCGTGACCTTCGTGGAGCGCGGGGTCGGCGACGTTCTGCTCGCCTGGGAGAACGAGGCGCATCTGGCCCTGCGTGAGTTCGGCAAGGACAAGTTCGAGATCGTCGCGCCGCAGCTCTCCATCCTGGCCGAACCGCCAGTTGCGGTGGTCGACTCGGTGGCCGACAAGAAGGGCACGCGAAGTGTGGCTGAATCCTACCTGAAATACTGGTATACAAAGGAAGGTCAGGAAATTGCCGCACGCAACTCCTACCGTCCGCGCGATCCTGAGGTCGCGAAGAAGCATGAGGCTGACTTTGCCAAGGTCGAGCTGTTCACCATCGACGAGGTGTTCGGCGGCTGGACCAAGGCTCAGAAGGAACACTTTGCGGAAGGCGGGATCTTCGATCAAATCTACAAGAATTGATCGAATCATAGGGAACGAGTTGGTGACCGCCGGTCTGCTACGGCCTCGACGGCAAGGCAGAAAAAACGAAGGCAGTAAGCTGGTGTTGCGGCGATCTGCGACATTGCGCGTGAGACGCTGTCCCCGGTCTCGATCGACAAGACGAGACGGGGGGCCGCGGGCGGACACCACCATCGACTCGAGCCATCGACACCGATCACCAATGGATCAGGCCTTTTTTTGAACGTACTTGCACCACGCCGCAGCACCTTGCCGGGCTTTGGTCTCACCATGGGACTGACGCTGACCTGGCTGTCGCTGATCGTTCTGATTCCTCTGGCGGGACTGTTCGTCCGCTCGACTGATCTCAGCCTCGACCAGTTCTGGGGCATCGTCACCAGCCGGCGCACCTTGAGCGCGCTCAAGATCTCGTTCGGGCTCGCCTTCGCCGCGGCCTGCGTGAACCTGGTGATGGGCACCATCGTCGTGTGGGCGCTGGTGCGCTACCGCTTTCCGGGGCGCCGCCTGTTCGACGCGATCGTCGACGTTCCCTTTGCGCTGCCGACCGCTGTGGCGGGCGTGGCGCTGACGGCGCTGTTCACCCAGAAGGGCTGGCTCGGCGCGCCGCTCGCCGCAATGGGCATCAAGGTGGCGTTCACGCCGCTCGGCATCTTCGTTGCGATGATCTTCATCGGCATCCCCTTTGTCGTCCGCACCGTGCAGCCGGTGCTGATCGATCTCGATCCGGAGATCGAGGAGGCGGCGGCGAGCCTCGGCGCCGGGCGCTGGCAGATCGTGGCCCGCGTGATCCTGCCGAGCTTGACGCCGGCGCTGCTCACTGGCTTCGCACTCGCCTTTGCGCGCGCGGTTGGCGAGTACGGATCGGTGATCTTCATCGCCGGCAATCTGCCGAACGTCTCCGAGATCGCGCCGCTGCTGATCGTGATCCGGCTGTCCGAATTCCGCTACGCCGATGCCACCGCGATCGCGGTGGTGATGCTCGTCGTGGCGTTCCTGATCATCTTTGCCGTGAACCGGTTGCAGCGCTGGGCGCAGAGCCGGGCGCCC
This sequence comes from Bradyrhizobium sp. SZCCHNR1015, assembly GCF_032489875.1. Classification (NCBI taxonomy): domain Bacteria; kingdom Pseudomonadati; phylum Pseudomonadota; class Alphaproteobacteria; order Hyphomicrobiales; family Nitrobacteraceae; genus Bradyrhizobium; species Bradyrhizobium sp. SZCCHNR1015. Next base: position 156,684 of record NZ_JAUEYW010000010.1, on the reverse strand, counting down.
TTGAACTAGGACCCGACATGAGCGTGGAGATGACCCTGCAGGCGCCGTCCGTGGCATCGTCCGCGACCAGCCGGCGCGTCGCGCAGGCAGGCCGACCCGATCCGCGTACCGAGCCGCGCCTGGTCCGCATCGTCATCACGACGCTGGCATTGGCGTTCCTGTCGGTGTTCGTGGTGCTGCCGCTGATCGTCGTGTTCGTGGAAGCGTTCGGCAAGGGCATCGCGGCCTATTTCAGCGCGCTCGCCGATGCCGAGGCGTGGGACGCGATCCGCCTCACCCTGCTGGTGGCGCTGGTCTCGGTCGGGACCAATCTCGTGTTCGGCCTGTGCGCCGCCTGGGCGATCGCCAAGTTCGACTTCCCGGGCAAGACGTTCCTGATCACCCTGATCGATCTGCCGTTCTCGGTGAGCCCGGTGATCTCGGGCCTCGTGTTCGTGCTGTTGTTCGGCGCGCAGGGTTTCTTCGGTCCATGGATGCAGCGCCATGGCCTGCAGATCCTGTTCGCCTTTCCCGGCATCGCGCTCGCGACCGTGTTCGTGACGTTCCCGTTCGTCGCTCGCGCGCTGATTCCGCTGATGCAGGAGCAGGGCACGCAGGAAGAGGAGGCGGCGGTCTCGCTCGGCGCGTCCGGCCTGCAGACCTTCTTCCGCGTCACCTTACCGAACATCAAATGGGGCGTGCTGTACGGCGTGCTTCTCTGCAACGCACGTGCGATGGGCGAGTTCGGCGCCGTCTCGGTCGTGTCCGGCCACATCCGCGGCGAGACCAACACGATGCCGCTGCTGGTCGAGATCCTCTACAACGAATACCAGATGGTCGCCTCGTTCGCGATCGCCTCGCTGCTGGCGATGCTCGCGCTGATCACGCTGGTCGTCAAAACCGTCCTCGAACGGCAACTCGATGAGGGAGGTCCGCGTGACCATTGAAGTCAGGGGTGTCGTCAAGACGTTCGGCACCTTCAAGGCGCTCGACGGCGTCGATCTCAAGGTCGCTGACGGCGAATTGCTGGCGCTGCTCGGACCGTCCGGATCGGGCAAGACGACCCTGCTGCGCATCATCGCGGGGCTGGAATGGCCCGACTCCGGCGAGATCCTGTTCGACGGAGAGAGCGCGCTCGATCGCGGCGCGCGCGAGCGCCACGTCGGCTTCGTGTTTCAGCACTACGCGCTGTTCCGGCACATGAACGTGTTCGAGAACGTCGCCTTCGGCCTGCGCGTGCAGCCGCGCCGCATCCGCAAGAGCGAGGCCGAGATCCGCGCGCGCGTGAAGGAGCTGCTCGATCTCGTCCAGCTCGACTGGCTCGCCGACCGCTATCCGAGCCAGCTCTCCGGCGGCCAGCGCCAGCGCATCGCATTGGCGCGCGCGCTCGCGATCGAGCCGCGCATCCTCCTGCTCGACGAGCCGTTCGGCGCGCTCGATGCCAAGGTACGCAAGGAGCTGCGGCAATGGCTGCGCACCCTGCATCACTCCATCAACGTCACCTCGATCTTCGTCACCCACGACCAGGAGGAGGCGCTCGAGGTCGCGCACCGCGTGGTGGTGATGGACAAGGGCCGCATCGAGCAGGTCGGCTCGCCGAGCGACGTCTATGACGCGCCGGCGACCGCCTTCGTCCACGGCTTCATCGGCGAGTCGATCATGCTGCCGGTGGAGATCACCGGCGGCGCCGTGCATCTGAACGGACGGCCGCTGGACATTGCTGCGCCTAGCGATGCCGCGGGCGCGTCCACTCTGTTCGTGCGCCGTCACGACATGCTGATCGGTCCGGCTGACAGCGGCACGCTGCATGGTGCCGTGACCCACGTCCGCAGCTTCGGCCCGGTGCAGCGCGCCGAGATCGCGCTGACGGAGGGATCCACCATCGAGATCGACGCGCCACGCGACCGCGACCTCCGCATCGGCGAACGGGTCGGATTGAAGCCACGGCACTATCGGATTTTTGCGGGCGGGTGACGACACGCTGAGCTCAGCCCCCGACTATAGGTAGTTGGTCCAAGACAGTCGGCCAAACAGGAAGCCCGGCAACGTCCTAATTGGCGCAGCTGCGCGCCGTAGCCTCCGCTGTCGTCCCGGCGAACGCCGGGACCCATACCGGGTGATGTCGCGGCTAGAAACGGCTGGTCGTCCCGCCTGCCTCGAACCACTCCCTGGGGTTATGGGTCCCGGCGCGGAGGCCGGGACGACACCGGCTTTGGGGCGCCTTGCTCGTCACACGATTGGCAGGGCTAAAGAGGCTTTGTCCCACCCGGCAGGCTTGACCGCGCCGCTCTTATGGTCAACGAACCGTAACCGGCCGGAATGGCCGCAATTGTACCGACGGAACTTACCGCCGATTCACCTTTCAGCCACGGTTGATGTGCAACAACCCGCCTCTCGTATCGGCATAGGGACTGGTTCATTGAAGCATCGGGCACTCGCTTTCTCCTTGGCATTCCTGCTCGCCGGCTGCGCGGCCGAGACGCCGGTCGTGCAGGCGCCGACGATGTATGCCGACATGGCGGTCGCAGGCGCCAAGCTCGATGCTGTCGCTGCCGCGACGATGATCTCGCAATACCGCCAGAACAACGGGCTCGGCACGGTCGAGGTCGATCCCGAGCTGATGCGGCTGGCGGAGTCGCAGTCGCAGGCGATGGCCGACAAGAACAAGCTCGATCATGACGTGCGCGCCCCGCTGGCCAAGCGGCTGAACGGCGCGGGCTACGACGCCACCGTCGCGGTCGAGAACGTGTCGGCCGGCTATCACACGCTGGCGGAAGCGTTTTCCGGCTGGCGCGACTCGCCGCCCCACCGCGCCAACATGCTCAAGAGCGGTGTCACAAAAATAGGCATCGCCGCGAGCTATGCTCCGAACACCAAGTACAAGGTGTTCTGGACCATGATCCTCGCCGCGCCGGACGGCAAGAAGCCGTCATAACGGGCAGGCCCGCTCCGGGCCTGTGCAGCGGAGGCGCGCTCGACGCCGACACGCGTCCCGGTGCAGGGTGCTATCCCTGGGGGTGGATTGACGTCACCGCGAAGTGACGCCACGGTGGCGCCTTGCTTTGCTAATGACCGCAGTAATGACGCAACATCCATTTCCCCCGCTGCCTGCAACTCCAGCCGAATCGCAACGCGTGCTCGTCCTGCAGGGCGGTGGCGCGCTCGGCTCCTATCAGGCCGGCGCCTATCAGGCGCTGTGCCATTTTGATTTCGAACCGGAATGGGTTGCCGGTATCTCGATCGGCGCCATCAATGCCGCGATCATCGCCGGCAACGACCGCGAGAAACGCATCGGCCGTCTCAAGGAATTCTGGGAGATGGTGTCGTCGCCGGTGCCGTGGAAGCCGCTGCTCAATGGTGATCATCACCGCTCGGCCTTCAACGAAGTCAGCGCCGGGCTGATCGCAGCGTTCGGCGTGCCCGGCTTCTTCACGCCGCGCTTTCCGCCGGCGCCGCTGTGGCCGTCGGGCACGCCGCAGTCGGTCAGCTATTACGACACCGCGCCGCTGAAGCGGACCCTGGAGCGGCTGGTGGATTTCGACCGCATCAACGATCTGAAGACGCGGCTCTCCGTCGGCGCCGTCGGCGTCACCACCGGCAATTTCACCTATTTCGACAATGTCGAATTCAGCAAGCGGGGCAAGCGGATCGGGCCCGAGCATATCATGGCGTCGGGCGCGCTGCCGCCCGGCTTCCCGCCGGTCGAGATCGATGGCGAGCACTATTGGGATGGCGGCATCGCCTCCAATACGCCGCTCGACTACGTGCTCGACATGGAAACCGATCGCGATCTCCTGATCTTCCAGGTCGATCTGTTCTCCGCGCGCGGCGATCTGCCGCGAACGCTGCTGGAGGCCGCGGAGCGCGAGAAGGACATTCGCTATTCCAGCCGGACGCGGATGAACACCGACAAGAACCGCATGATCCACAACACGCGCAAGGCGCTGCGCGAGCTCTACGCCCGGCTGCCGGACGAGCTGCGCAACGATCCGTCGCTCGAGATCCTGTGCAAGGCGGCGCAGGAGAACACGGTGACGGTGGTGCACCTGATCTATCGCAGCAAGAGCTACGAGAGCTCATCGAAGGACTACGACTTCTCCCATGTCGCGATGGTCGAGCATTGGGAGGCGGGCGTGCGCGACGTCCACCAGTCGATGCGCCACCAGGACTGGCTGCAGCGGCCGCAGTCCGGCGAGACCATGGTCACCTACGATCTCACGCAGGACGGCAGTCCCGCTGCCGCCAAGAAGGAGTGAAGCAATGACGACGAATCTGAAGGGCAAGACCGCGGTCGTGACCGGCTCGACCAGCGGCATCGGGCTGGCCTATGCACGCGCCTTCGCCTCCGCCGGCGCCAACATCGTGCTCAACGGCTTCGGCGCGCCTGCCGATATCGAGAAGGAGCGGGCGGCGATCGAGAGCGACTACAAGGTCAAGGCCGTGCACTCGCCGGCGGACATGAGCAAGCCGGCCGAGATCGCCGGCATGATCGCGCTCGGCGAGACCACGTTCGGCGCGGTCGACATCCTCGTCAACAATGCCGGCATCCAGTTCGTCTCGCCGGTCGAGGACTTCCCGCCGGAGAAGTGGGAGCAGATCATCGCGATCAACCTCTCCTCGGCGTTCTACGGCATCCGCGCCGCGGTGCCCGGCATGAAGAAGCGCGGCTGGGGCCGCATCATCAACACGGCGTCCGCGCACTCGCTGGTCGCCTCGCCGTTCAAGTCGGCCTATGTCTCGGCCAAGCACGGCATTGCCGGCCTGACCAAGACCGTGGCGCTCGAGCTCGCGACCTTCAAGATCACCTGCAACTGCATCTCGCCGGGCTATGTGTGGACGCCGCTGGTCGAGAAGCAGATTCCGGACACGATGAAAGCGCGCAACCTCACCAAGGAGCAGGTCATCAACGACGTGCTGCTGGCGGCGCAGCCGACCAAGGAGTTCGTGACATCCGAGCAGGTCGCGGCGCTGGCGCTGTTCCTGTGCGGTGACGATGCGGCTCAGATCACCGGCACCAATCTGTCGATCGACGGCGGCTGGACCGCGGCTTGATCGCCGCGCAAGCGCCGGACAAAGCGCCAGTTTCGCGCCGAGGCGGGTTTCGCTTCGGCGCGGTCCGTTCTACAAGCGTGCTTCTCTTGGACGCACGCCCACGGACCTCACCTTGCTGACCACCATCATCGGCCTCGGCGCCGCCACCTGCACCACATGCTCGTTCCTGCCGCAGGTCATCAAGGCCTGGCGCTCGGGCTCGACCCATGACATCTCGATGGGCATGTTCGTGCTGCAGACCACCGGCAACTCGATGTGGCTGCTGTACGGCGCGCTGATCAGCGATCTGCCGCTGGTCGTCGCCAACGCCATCACGCTCGGCCTGGTGGCGGCGATCCTCGGCTTGAAGCTGCGCTACGGCTAGCGGGACGCCAGCCGATCAGCTACGGCGCGCGAAGACGTTCGGGGTGGTGGAGGCGACGCTCTGGCCCGGAGGCAGCACGACCACGGTCGAGCCGAGCTGGACGTGGGTGTAGAGGTCGGCGACGTCGGTGTTGGTCATGCGGATGCAGCCCGACGAGATCGCCTGGCCGATATATTCGGGCTGGTTGGTGCCGTGGATGCGGTACAGGGTGTCCTTGTTGCCCTCGTACAGATAGATCGCGCGGGCGCCGAGCGGATTCGCCGGGCCGCCGGCGACGCGCTTGGGATACGGCCCGAGGCGCGCCTGGATGTCGGCGGTCGGAACCCAGTCCGGCCATTCGGCGAGCTTGCCGACCGTGGCGACGCCGGAGAACGCCATCGCCTCCTCGCCGACGGCGACGCCGTAGCGGATCGCCTTGCGGTCCGGCAGAACGTAGTACAGGAAGCGCGCATCGGTATCGACGACGATCGTGCCCGGCTGCTCCTGCCTTGTGTAGTCGACGATGTGCCGCTGGAACTGTTGCGGGATCTGCGCCTCGGCATAAGGCGCGCGCGACAGCAACTGGCGGTCGCGCGGCGTCAACGCCGCGTCCGACGTCGGCGACAGCGTCGCTTCCATGCAGCCGGCCAGCATCACGGTTCCGGCCAGCGAGAGTGCGACCCCCAGTCTCGACATCTCATTCTCCCCCAGCGCGCGATCAAATCATGTGCCTGGAGGATCGCGCCAATATCAAGGCGTTGCACCCAACACTTGCGTGATCGTCGCGCGCGGCGCGCTGCGCTCGCAGTTCCGACAAGACGAGGACAAGATGACGCAACAGATGCGTCAACATGGTTTCCTCAAGATGCCTTGCCGAAGGCGAGGACATGCAGCCCCAACCGCTGCTTGACGATCCGGAACAGCAGCACGGTCTCGAAGGCCAGCGACAGCGAGGTCGCCGCCGCGGCGCCGTGGCCGCCGAACTGCGGCACCAGCAGAATGCAGAGCACGAGGTTCATGACGAAGGCCGCCGCATAGGCCATGGCGCAGGCGCGCTGCTGGCCCAGCATGTTCAAGAGCCGCTCGACCGGCCCGATCGCGGCGCGCACGACGAGGCCGATCGCGGCGATGAACATGATGTCGTAGCCGGCGGTGAACTGCGCGCCGAACAGAAACAGCAGCGGCTTGCCGAGCGCGAGCAGCACCAGCGTCGCCGCGAGCGACGGCCAGAACGTCCACTTGATGGCATGCGCGACATAGGCCGACAGCCGCACCTTGTCGCCGAGCGCGTGATATTCGGCGAAGCGATGCGCCGTCGTCGCCGACATCGCGTAGTGGATGAACGACACCAGCGCGAGCGTCTTCACCACCGCGAAATAGATGCCGACCTCCTCGGAAGAGCGGAACTGCTGCAGCACCAGCACGTCGGTGTAGGACAGCAGCAGATAGAAGCTCTCGACCAGGAGGATCGGCAGCGAGATCGCGAGCCAGCCGCGCAGATCATATTGCTTCGGTCCCGGTTCGATGTGGAGGCGGAGCCTGTCGTTCAGCACCAGCATCTGGCCGAGCATCGCGAGCCACACCGCGGCCGCGCTCGCGGCCATCGCCGCGGTGGCGCCGAGATCGAGACCGAGCACGACGGCGCCGGCGGTGAAGCCGATGATCAGCGTCTGGCGGATGATGAATTGCGGCATCAGCCCGAGCGTCATCCAGTCGTGCGAGCGGGCGATGCCGTCCTGGGTGTTGGCGACGACGAAGGCGGGCAGGGTGAGACAGCCGATATAGAGCGGCATGCGCTCGCCGGCGTCGATCCAGGGCGACAGCAGCGCGACCAGGCCGGCGAGCAGCAGCGCGGCAGCCGTGGAGGTCGCCAAGGTCAGCCAGCGTCCGCCGGAGAGGAAGCCGCGCAGCAGCGCCTGCTGGCCCGAGGTGCGGTAGTCCGGAATGATCTTCTGCGCCGAGGAGGCGATGCCGACATCGAGCATGCTGCCGAGCAGCAGCACCCAGGTCCAGACATAGACGTAGGTGCCGTAGTCCGAGCCGCCCATCCAGCGCGCGAGCAGGATCTGGCTGAGATAGGCCAGGCCGGCGCTGAGCACGCGGATCAGGAAGATGGTGCCGGCGAGGCGGCGCGTCAGCGAAGCCTCGCCGCTGCCGCCGAGCGCGGCCAAGCGCGCCTTCAGGCGGGCCGCGAGGCCGGTCGGTGCGGGGTCATTGCGGGCATCCATCACGGCCACGGCGGGGGTCCGGCTCCACGGCCGCGCGGATGGCGGCGATGGTCCTCCCTATCAACGCAACGTTAAGATTGAGTTGGACCGGCGCCGCGTCGGTCGCGCGGCGCACCAGCCGTCACGGCAGAGTGAAATTGAACTCGTAAGACTTGTCGGGGCCGACCAGCGTGAATTTCAGCGCCGCGCCGTCCGGCTTCACGCCCGGCGGAACGCCGTCGAGCTCGAAGGCGAAGCGCTTGATGCCCGGCATGCCGCTGTCGCGCACGGTCGGGATCGGCAGCGCCCAGTCGGGCGTCGGACCCTCGACATAGAGCTGGACGCTGCGCGGATCGGCGACGGCGACGTCGACGACGACGTCCTTCTGGCCGTCGCGCTTGACGTCGCGGATCGTCAAGGGATTGGCATCGCCGACAGTGGCCGGCTTCGGCACCGTGTCGAGGGCCGCCGAGAGCGTCGTATCTTCGGTGCTGGCGACGCTGGTGAAGGCGAGCTCGGCCTTTGCCTCGACGGGAATGCAGATCTTCTCGCAAACCGCGTAGCTGATGTCGGCGCGCAGGGTCATCGGCTTGTCGGGGTTCTTGGCGACGATGCGCAGCGGCAGCACGACCTGATCATGATAGCCGAGCGAGTGTCCACCGGCGCCGTCATCGAACTTTGTCGGCGCGGGCCACAGAACCGTCACCGCTTCGACGTTCTCCGACTTGGAAAAGTCGAACCGTGGCGGCACGCCGGAATCGCCGGGCGTCCGCCAATAGGTCTTCCATCCCGGCTGCAGCGCAAGGTCGATGCCGCCCAGCATGACCGGACCGCTGCGCGAGCCCGCGAGCAGGCGCACCGCGGAGTGGCTGTCGCGCTGCCAGGGCGAGGAATCCTGCGCCTGCGCGCCGAACGCAAGGCAGGATGATACGACGGTCGCGACCAGCAGTGTGGCAGAGTGGTGAGGAACCAAGGCGGACATGAGACGTCTTTAGAGTGCGGTTCGGGCGCAAACCATTGAAATGCTTGTGAGCAGATTTCCTCGCGAGGACCTGAACCTTGATTGACAGATGCGCATCCCAATATCAGGATATCGATGATCATGAGAGTCCTTGCGGATGAATCCTGAGGCAAAAAGGCTGGGCGACATTCGCCGCAAAGTGACGGGGATCGGGGATCACACCTCTCACGGTGGCTACCTCGACGGCCAGCTGCTGGTTGCAATGCCCGTGATGGGCGATTCCCGGTTCGAGCGCTCGGTGATCTATCTCTGCGCGCACTCGGCCGAGGGCGCCATGGGTATCATGGTGAACCGGCCGGCGGGCAGCATCGACTTCCCTCAGCTCCTGATGCAACTGAATATCATCGAGAAGAGCGATCAGATCAGCCTGCCCGACAGCGCCGAGACGATGAAGGTGCTGAGCGGCGGCCCTGTCGATACCGGCCGCGGCTTCGTGCTGCATTCGAGCGACTACTTCATCGCCAACGCGACCTTGAAGATCAACGACGGCGTCTGCCTGACGACGACCATCGACATCCTCAAGGCGATCGCCAAGGGCGACGGTCCAAAGCACGCGATCCTCGCGCTCGGCTATGCCGGCTGGCGCGCCGGCCAGTTGGAGGAAGAGATCCAGGACAATGGCTGGCTGCATTGCGACGCCGATCCGGAGCTGATCTTCGGCGACAATGTCGACGCCAAATACGATCTCGCGCTGCGCAAGATCGGCATCGATCCCGGCATGCTCTCCAACGCCGCGGGGCACGCGTAGAGGCGATCATCCTGCTGATGGTCCGGCGCGCGCCGGGATCGAAGAAGCGCGTTATCGAGGTATCGCCTGTTTCTCCAACCGTCATTGCGAGCGAAGCGAAGCAATCCAGAGTCCCGCCCGCGACTCTGGATTGCTTCGTCGCTTCGCTCCTCGCAATGACGGCATCTCTCACGACAGTGTGTGAAAGGGCGCTACTCCGCCGCCTGCTGCGCCACCGTCGGTTCGGTGCCGGCGACCGTGGCGCGGCGCATGTCGCGCGGCTGCGACTGGTCATAGCGGCGCACGCGGTGCATGGTCTGCCTGTTGTCCCACATGATCAGGTCGTGCAGCCGCCATTTGTGGACGTAGACGAACTCGGGCTGTGTCGCATGCTCGGTGAGGTCGCGCAGCAAGAGCCGGCCCTCCGGCATGCTCATGCCGATGATGGCGCCGGCATGCGATGACAGATACAGCGACTTGCGGCCGTGCGCGGGATGCGTTCGCACCAGTCGCTGCCTGACCGGCTTGAACATCTCCTTCTCCTCGTCGGTGTAGTCGAGGAAGCCGAGCGCGCCGCGCGAATACATCAGCGAATGTTCGCAGACGAGATCCCCGATCTCGTCCCTGGTCTCCTGGTCGAGCGCGTCATAGGCGGCGCGCATGTCGGCGAATTCGGTGTTGCCGCCCTTCGGGTTCACGATGCGCGCGGAGAGAATCGAGTATTTCGCCGGGATCGGCCGGAACGAGCTGTCGGAGTGCCACAGGCAGTTGCCGAGATTGAACAGATGCGTGCGATGGTCCGGTGGCAGCGGCTTGCCATCCTTGCCGAGATTGGAGACGTCGTTGAGGCCAGTGGTTAGGCGGTAGTCTTCCTTCTTGGTGACGGTGCCGCCGCGCGCCTGCTCGCGCTCGCCGAAGCTGAGCGCAAAGGCGAGCTGCTGCGCGTCGGTGAGGTCCTGATCATGAAATACGAGAACGGCGTAGTGATCGATCGCGGCCTGCAGCTGCGCGACGTCGTCCCCGGCGAGAGGCTTGCGCAGATCGATACCGGACACTTCGCCGACGAAATGCGGGTGCAGCTGTCGGATGGCGATTGCCATGGTGTCCTCCTCGCGTCCTCATGAGGGCGGACTCCTGTCCGCTTCTTCTGATGGAGGCTACGCCGGCGATGTGCGAAGTCAACGCAAGGCGCGGAGCGCCGCGTGCACGGCTGTCATGCCGGGGCGGCAGACATCACGCATTGCGGGCCATCAGCCCGCCATCCACCGGGATCACCGCTCCGGTGAGGAACGAGGCGGCCGGCAGGCTCAGGCTCAAGGTCATGTGCGCCACTTCTTCGGGGTCACCATAGCGGCCAAGCGCGGTGCGGCGCCGCGCATAGACCGCCTTCTGCTCGTCCGGAATGCGCGCGGTCATGGCGGTCGTGATCGGTCCCGGACAGATGCAGTTGACGGTGATGCCATCGCGGCCGAGCTCGACCGCGAGCGCGCGCGTCAATCCGGTCACCCCGGCCTTTGCAGCCGAATAGGCGCTGTGCAGCGCAGTTGCGCCGAGCGCCTCGGTCGAGGCGATGTTGACGATGCGCGGGCTGTTCGAGCGGCGCAGATGTGGCAGCGCGGCACGGATGACGCGCTGCTGCGCCGTCAGCATGATGGCAAGCCCTCTGGCCCAGGCCTCGTCGTAGGCTTCGTCGTCGATCGCGACGCGCACCGAGATGCCGGCATTGTTGACGACGATGTCGAGTCCGCCGAAATGCGCGGCAGCGTCGCCGACGACGGCGCTGATGGCGTCGCGGTCGGCGAGGTCGAGCCTCCAGCCACGCGCCGTTCCGCCGCCGGCCAGGATATCCGCCGCCACGGCGTGGGCCCCGTCCTCATCGACATCGGTGACTGCGACCCTGGCGCCTTCATCGGCGAACACGCGCGCGGTCGCGCGCCCCATCCCCGACGCTGCGCCGGTGATCAGGACGATCAATCCCTTGACCGAGCGGCTGAGTTGCCTGTGCTGGTGCATATTTGCGGCTCACGGAAAAATGCGCATCGCATGCGCGCCGTCGGGATTATCACTGATCGAACGCATTCGGTAGGCACCGATCCGGCATGGCCGAATTCTCGTTGCTGACGACACGGATCAACAAACCGGAGTGATCATGGTGCTCTCCACGACCTTCATGCGCTTGGCATTGGTGATGGGACTCGTTGCGACCACGGCTGCGCGAGCCGAGAGCATCAACGCCGGCGATCGCAAGGCAAGCGCGGTGCGGCCGTTCGAGGCGCGGAGCGTTGCCGAGTTCGATACGCCCTGGGCCATCGCCTTCCTGCCCGACGGGCGGATGCTGGTCACGGAGAAGCCCGGCCGGATATTTCTCGTCACGCAGGATGGGAAGAAGATCCAGATCGGCAACGTGCCTGCGGTCGCGGCGCGCGGACAGAACGGTCTCCTCGACATCGCGGTGTCGCCGAGCTTCGCGACGACGTCGCAGATCTATCTCACCTACACCGAGCCGAGCAGCGAGGGCAGCCGGCTCGTGCTGACCCGCGCAGTGCTGTCGCTCGCAAACGACAGCGCCGCGCTGACCGACCCCACCGTCATCTGGCGCCAGACGCCGGCCGGCGGCGGCGGCCAGCCCGGCGGCATCATCGCGTTCGATCCGTCGGGAACGCATCTGTTCCTGACCATCGGCGACCGCATGCAGCCGAACAGCGCGCAGGATCCACGGCAGGCGCGCGGAAAAGTGCTCAGGCTCAATCTCGACGGCGCGACTCCGTCGGACAATCCCATGGCCGAGGACAAGGGCGTGCCGGCCCAGACGTGGACCAGCGGCCACCGCAATCCGTACGGGCTCGCCTTCGCATCAGATGGCAAGCTCTGGCTGCACGAGATGGGACCGCGCGGCGGCGACGAGCTGAACCTGATCGAGCCGGGCAAGAACTACGGCTGGCCGCTGGTGTCCAACGGCGACAACTACGACGGCACGCCGATCCCGCGGCATGCGACGCGGCCCGACCTCGCGCCGCCGCCGCTGTATTGGGATCCCGTGATCGCGCCGGCCGGCCTCGTCTTCTATGATGGTCCGATGTTTCCGCAATGGAAGGGATCGGCATTGATTGGAGGCTTGCGGGCGCAGGCGCTGGTCCGCGTTGCCTTCCGGCCCGATGGTCAGCCTGACGAGGCCGAGCGCTGGGACATGGGCGAGCGTATCCGAGATGTCGCCGTGGCGCCGGATGGCGCTGTCTGGGTGATCGAGGACGATTCGCCCGGCCGCCTGCTGCGGCTGACGCCGATGAATTAGCTGCGCAGCAGCATTGATGCGAAAGGTGCCGATGCCGGTGTCGCCACAGCCGCGATGCCGTTGACAGGGCCTGCGCCGATCCCCACACCATCCGACAAACAACAATGGAAGGAGTGGGGAGATGAACGCACTCGATTTCACGGGACGTTCGGTGCTGGTGATCGGCGGATCGAGCGGCATCGGCAACGGCATCGCGCAGGCGTTTCGCGCGCAGGGCGCGCGCGTCGACATCAGCGGCACGCGGGCGAGCGCTGCCGATTATGCCGAAGGAGAGGGCTCCGATCTCGCAGGGGTGAACTACCATCAGCTCGATGTGAGCGATCCCGGCGCGATCGAAAGCTTCGCGCCGCGGCTCGATCGGCTCGATGTGCTGGTGCTGGCGCAGGGCGCGGTGTTGTACCGCCGCGGCGAATTCGCCATGGAGGGCTTCCGCAAGGTGGTCGAGGTCAACCTCATCAGCCTGATGGCCTGTGCGACGAAATTTCACGGCCTGCTGCGCGATGCCAGGGGCGCGCTCATCATCGTCTCGTCGACTGCGGCCTATCATTCGACCATGGGCAATCCGGCCTACAACGCCTCGAAGACCGGCGCGATGGGATTGACGCGAACCCTGGCTGAGGCGTGGGCGGAAGACGGCATCCGCGTCAACGGGATCGCGCCCGGGCTCGTCGACACCAAGATGACCAAAGTGACGACCGCCAATCCGAAGCGCCTCGAGGGCGCGCTGCAGCGCATCCCGCTGCGGCGGCTGGGGACGCCGCAGGACATGGCCGGTGCGGCGCTGTTCCTGGCCTCGCCACTGTCGTCCTACATCATCGGCCAGACCCTCGTCGTCGACGGCGGCCTGATTTTGTAGTCGTTCGGAACCTGCGCCGCGCTGGCCGGTTAGCAGGCCAGCAATCCCGCACAGTGCAGAGAAGGAGAGCGGCAATGGATCAGGATCGGCTGACCGGTACGGCCAAGGATGTCGCAGGCAAGATCGAGGGCGGCGTCGGCGAGATGTTGGGCGACAAGAGCACGCAGGCCTCGGGCCGTGCACGCGAGGCCGCGGGCGTCGTGCAGAACATGTATGGCCAAGCCAAGGACGCGGCGCGCGAGGCCGGCGATGCGGCGATGGATTTCGCCAAGGATAAATTCGGTAACGGCTCCGAGACGCTGCGTGACGGCACGCAGGCCCTGACCAAGCGGGTTCATGACAATCCGATGGGCGCGCTCCTGGTCGCCGGCGGCATCGGCTTCCTGCTGGCGATGCTGATGCGCTCGCCGAGTCGGCCGCAGCCGCCGCAGCGCTGGCGCTACTGAATCCGTAAGTCCCCCTGACGATCAGATGACAATCGGCCCGCATTCGCCGCGAATGCGGGCCGATCTTGTTGTGGGCATTTCGTTTCGGACGATCGCGTCGATCACCCCTGGCGCTCAGGCGCGGCCACGATCAGCGTCCCTGGGACTCCAGCGCTGCCGCCGAGCGGCCGACCGATGCTGGCGGCCGCGGCGGCACGTTCGGATTGCGCGCGGCAGGGGGCCGTGCCGGCTGCTGAGGCGCGCCGAAGCCGAAGAATTCACGGACGCCCTGACCTGGCTGATTCGGCTGCTGTGCCTGGGCTGGCGGCTGCTGGCCGGGGGCCGTCGGCGCGGTCAGCCGCTTCTGTCTCGGTGGCGCCGGTGTCGGCGCGGCCGGCGTTGCTTCCGCCGGCGTGGTCGCTGCCATCGGCGCTTCGGGCCGGGTCAGCTCCTTCGGCGGCTCCTTGGCCTGTTCGCGGCCGACCTCGCGGCGGGGCCAGACGAAATCGTCGGCGCGGCCGGCCGGCGGGCTCAGGGCCTCGCCCTTGACCAGGGTTCGGGCCGCCAGCGCGTCGACCGCCGCAGGTCGGGAGCCGGGGCCGCCCAGCAACTGGTCGGTGCCGACGGATGACGCCACCAGCGGCAGGATCGGGCCGGCGACCGGCCGCGGCGCCGGCTGGCCGGGCACGGCATTGGCGTCCGGCGTCGCCGGCTCGTTTGGCAGCTCGAGCGGCGCAGAACGGGCCGCGAGCAGCCGGTTGATCTCTCGCTCGGCATAGTGGGCGAGCTTGCGCGCGCCCGGCTTGGTGAAATAGACGCCGTCATAGGAGCGCAACTGGCGGATCTGGCCCTCGAAGTCCGGGCCCTTCTGCAGGAAGCGGCCGGACTCGTCGACGAAGCCGTCCCAGACATCGACATAGGTGATGCCGGCCTTGCCGGCGGCATCGCGATACAGCGAGTCGAGGAACAGCGTGTCCGCCGTGCCCTTGGGACCGCGAACCGCGGGCAGGCCGACCCAGAGCACGGGCACGCCCTTGCTCTTGGCGATCGCGATCATCTCCTCGATCTTCTTCGCATACAGCTCGACCCAGCGCTCGTCCCGGAACTCATAGAGGCCGCCCGGCGAGCGGGCGGCCTTCTCCGGTGCCGCGACCGCGGGCGTGTCGTTGTCGACCTCGTCCTGCGGCAGATCGGTATCGGCAGCCTTGTCGTCGGGCTTGGCCGCCGTGTCGGCCTTGCCGTCCGGCTTGGCTTCGCCCGGCTTGGCCTCACCGGGCTTTGTCTCGCCGGGCTTGGCCTTGGCATCCTTTTTGGCTTTGTCGCCCTTCTTGTCGTCCGGCTTCTCGGTCTTCTCCACCGCAGGCTCGCGCAGCGAGATGCGGTCGTTGAGGCCGAGCATGATGACGATGGCGTCGGCGCGCTCGGTCGCCAGGATGCCCTTGGCGGCGGCGGCCCAGTCGGCCGGCTCGCCCCTGGGCTGGTACTTGATGAGGCCCGACGTGGTCCTGATCCTGCGGGTCACGCCCATGTCGGGCTGCTCGGCATAGGCCTCTTCCAGGCCATAGGCGAGCCAGTCGGCCATGGCGTCGCCCAGCACCAGCACGTAGCGGTCCGGCGCGCCGTCACGCTTTTCCGGCGGCGGCGCCTTGGAATAGTCCTGGATCACCCGCTTGGGCTGTTGCTGCGGGAACGGAGCGAAGAAGTCGCCGCCGAACCAGCCTCCGCCACCTCCACCGCCGCGCGGGGCCGGGCGGGGCGAAGCGAACGGGTTGAAGTTGAAGAACTGGGCCGAGGCGGGGCCGGCGATGCCGACGAGCATGGCGATGACGACCGCCAGCACGACCAGCGGGCCGGGCTCGTTCAACAGCTTGAGGATGGACTTCAGCTTTGACATGCGCACCCGTCGCGCGGCGTGATCGTGACGATCCATATAATAGGACGCGAATCAGGCCGCAAACGGGCATTCACCGGATGGTGTTGACGGCGCCCGTAATCGCCCCAAAGGGTTACCGGCAGGGCAGATTGGGCTGCGATCAGCGCGTCCGCAGCCGTTCGAGCACGTCCGAGGTGGCAAATCCGTCCGCCGGTGCGCCGATCGAGGCCTGGAAGTTCCGCAGCGCCTCGCGCGTCTGCCCACCGAACTGGCCGTCCGGCGTTCCGCGGTAAAATCCGCGCTCGGCGAGCAATTGCTGCAGCTCGAGCCGTTCGCCGCGCGACAGCGTTCGCTCCTCGCGCGGCCAGGCCTGAACGAACGGCGGCGCGCCGCGCAGGCGGTCAGCGAAGTGTCCGATCGCCAGCGCATAGGCTTCCGCAGGGTTGTATTTCATGATGACGCGGAAGTTCTGCAGCATCAGGAAGCCGGGGCCCTGGGCGCCGGCCGGCGCCAGCAGATAGGCCTTTTCGGCGCTAGTCGGGAACGGCTGACCATTGGCCCGTCGCAGGCCGAGCTGTTCCCACTGGCGGAAGCTCATGCTCTTGGCGCGGTCGGCGAGCATGTAGTTGAAGCCCTGGGGCACCACGACCTCGTAGCCCCAGCTCTGGCCGCTCTGCCAGCCGTCCTTCTTCAGATTGTTGGCGGTCGAGGCGATCAGGTCGGCCGGATTGTCGACGACGTCGCGGCGGCCGTCACCATCGGCATCGACGGCGAAGCGCTTGAACGCGGTCGGCATGAACTGGGTCGGGCCGAAGGCGCCTGCCCAGGAGCCGCGCAGCTGCTCGGGGCGCAGATCGCCGCGATTGAGGATTTCCAGGGCGGAGAGGAACTCATCCTTGAAATAGGCCTGGCGGCGGCCGATGCAGGCGAGCGTCGCGGTCGACTGCAGCACGCTGCGGTCACCGATCTGGGTCGAGTAGTTGGACTCGATGCCCCAGATCGAGGCGACGATGTAACGGTCGACGCCGTAGGCGCGCTCGGCCGCATCGAACTGCGGCTTGTACTTCGCCAGCACCTCGCGGCCCTTCGCCAGCCGGTTGTCGTTCACCAGGATGTCGAGATAGTCCCAGATCGATTTGGTGAATTCGGGCTGCGCGTCGAGCAGGTCCATGATGCGCAGGTCCGGCGACAGGCCGGCGGTAAAGCGCTGGAAATTGTCCTGCGTGATGTTGCGCCTTGCGGCATCTGGCCACATGCCGGCGACGCAATTGTCGAAATTGCCGGCGGCCTCGCGGATCGCCGCCGCCGTCATCAGCGGATGGCCGGAGGCGCCGTCCTCGCCGCTCCACGGCTGCGGCCCGCCGGCGGCGGGGGGCTGGGTGGGGGCGGGGTTGCCCTTGGTCAAGGTGCCCGTGAACAGGCCGTCGAGAAAGTTCAGCGGCCCGCCGCCGGATTGCGCGACAGCGGAACCGGACACCACCGTCAACGCCGTGACCACAACCGCCGCGCCGGCACCCGCCTTCAGAGCTGTCAGCATCACGTTCCGTCGCATCATGTCTCGATCCAGATCGCATGGAAGATCGGCCTCCACGAGGCCCGGTCCTGCTTAACGGGAGATTAACAAGGTTAACGATTTCCGCAGCGAAATTTAGCCGTTCGGTCCATGTCGAGCGGAACACCGGACCAACATCCGCCTTTGTTCTCGGCTGCAAACGAGCTACCTAAAATGCGATCGATTTCGCATTCATATCGCCACAAGGTCTAGTCATCCCCATGAAGATCCGCAAAGCCGTTTTTCCGGTCGCCGGTCTCGGCACCCGCGTCCTTCCCGCCACCAAGGCGATGCCGAAGGAAATGCTGACGATCGTCGACAAGCCGCTCATCCAATACGTCTTCGATGAAGCCAAGGAGGCGGGCATCGAGCATTTCGTGTTCGTGACCGGGCGAAACAAGACCGCGATCGAGGATCATTTCGACCGCATGTACGAGCTCGACGCGACGCTCGCGGCGCGCGGCAAGAAGACCGAGATGGAAATCCTGGCGCGCGACCAGCCGGAGGCTGGCGCCGTCAGCTTCACCCGCCAGCAGGCCCCGCTCGGGCTCGGCCATGCCGTGTGGTGCGCGCGCGACATCGTCGGCGACGAGCCGTTCGCGGTGGTGCTGCCGGACGAACTGGTGCTGAACGCGCCGGGGTGCCTGGCGCAGATGATTGCCGCCGCGAACAAGCTGCCCGAGAAGAGCAATGTGCTCGCGGTGCAGGAGGTGCCGGCCGACCAGACCCATCAATACGGCATCTGCGGCGTCGGCAAGCGTGACGGCAAGATCTTCGAGGTCGACGGCATGGTCGAGAAGCCGGCCAAGGGCACCGCGCCGTCGAACTTCTCGATCACCGGCCGCTACATCCTGCAGCCGGAGATCTTCAAGATCCTGGCGACGCAGGAGCGCGGCGCCGGCGGCGAGATCCAGCTCACCGACGCGATGATCGGCCTGTCGAAGACGCAGAAATTCTACGGCGTGGACTTCGACGGCGAGCGGCATGATTGCGGCTCGAAGTCCGGCTTCCTGAGGGCCAACATCGCCTTCGCCATGGCGCGTTCCGACCTGCGCGATGGCCTGCGCGCGGACATGAAGCGCTATCTCGAAGGCAAGGGCTGAGGCCAAGCCGGCGCGAAATGCCGCGTCTTCGAGGCGGTTGGCGGCATCACGCCGCCAGCGAGGCCGCGGGTGACGGGTGACGCACCGCTGCGCTGGCGCAGCGGTTACGGCCCGCGGCCTTGGCCATGTACAGGGCGCGGTCGGCGGCATTGAGCAGGCCGGTCCAGTCCGTGTCGCGCGACGGCGTGACGCTGGCGGCGCCGATGCTGATCGAGGTGGTGCACGCTTCTCCCGCCCACAGCTTGACCTTGCTGCGGATCGTCTCCGCGACGCGCAGCGCATCTGCTTCCGAGGTCCCCGGCAGCAGCACCGCGAACTCTTCGCCGCCATAGCGCGCGGCGCAGTCGCCGGCGCGACGCACCGAATCGGAGATGCACACGGCGATGCCGACCAGCACCTGATCGCCGGCCTGGTGCCCATGGGTGTCGTTGTAGCTCTTGAAGTGATCGGCATCGATCATCAAGAGCCCCAGCGGCGCGCCGGCGCGCTGCGCCCGCCGCCATTCGAGTTCGATGGTCTCGTCGAACTTGCGCCGATTCTTCAGGCCCGTCAGCGGATCCGTGGTCGCGAGCTGCTCCAGTCTGGATTCGACCTTCGCCCTGAGCTGGATCTCGCGCGCGGCGACCTGCGTCGCAGCCAGCACGAACACGATCAGCGCCAGCATCATCGCGCCGATCTGCGCAGCTTCGTTGCGCCAATAGGCGAAGACGCTGTCCCACGACTTGCTGGCGATCACGACCAGCGGCTCGGTGCCGTTGCGCCAGACCAGGAGCCGCGGCAGATCGTCGAGCGCGCCATGGCTGCTCGACCAGCCGGCCGGCTCGGTGAGCGCGCGGGTCACGGCCGGCGCCCGCGCCAGGTTGCGTCCGATCGCGGCAGGATCGAACGGCGCGCCGACGATGACGGTGCCGTCGCGCCGGAGCACGGTGATGTTGTCGCCCGTTCCGAGCGTGAGCCGCGCGAACAGGTCGCGGAAATAGCCGAGGCGGATCGAGCCGGCGACGACGCCGGCGAAGCGTCCGTCCGGCGTCGAGATGCGGCGACTGAGAACGATGGAATATTGGCCATGATGCTGGGCGGGCCGCCCGACATAGAGCCCGGTGTCGGGCCCGTCGCGATGCACCTGGAAGAAATCGGCGTCGCTGCGGTCCTCCGGCAGCGGGTCGAGCGTCGACGATTCGAGCGACAGCCGCCCGCGGGCGTCAAAGACCTGGATGATGCCGAAATTCTTCGCGGTGGACGAACGGTCGAACAGGATCAATTGGCGGACCGGCTTGCTGACCTCGTTGATTTCGGGCAGCAACATGTTGCTGGCCACGGCCCGCAGCGAGAGATCGTAGAGCTCGACGTTGCGGCTGATGTCGGCGCCGATGCTGGCGGCCATGTTCTCCAGCGCCTGCCGGGCGCGGACCTCCTCGCTCCGGCGCAGGTCGATCATGACGCTGGCGCAGATGGCGGAGAAACCGATGATGGTCGAGATGGAGCAGGTGATCAGCGTGCGCGCCGAGAGCCGCCAAGGCTGCGTCGCCCGGCCCGTTCGGCGTGTCCAGCGCATCGGCTCGTCCCGTCCCCGTGAAACCCCGTCCGTAGACTGACGGATCAGGCCGAAGTAACGCATGTTAGGTTAACGAGCGGTTGCGTTCGCTGCGCCTGTCGTCAAGGCGGCCGCACACGCGCTGGTATGAGGGAGTCGAGACTTGCCGGACTATGATGCGCTTCGAGACTATCTCAAGCGGCAGACCCGCCCCGAACTGGTGCTCAGCCTCGAGGAGATCGAGGAGCTGATCGGCGACGGCCTGCCGCGCGCCGCGCAGCGCGCCTCGTGGTGGGACAGCCTGCGGAGTCCGCAGGAGAAGATGCCGCAGCGCGAGGCCTGTCTGGCGGCAGGCTATGTCGCGACCCGGCTGCCCGATGGCAAGGGCGTCCGCTTCCGCAAGCTGAAGCCGGAGCGCTGAGCTGCATCAGTGTCCGCGCAATTGGCCTGCATCCTGCTTTCCGGGCGGTGCTGCAGTGTGGTTGAGCTTTCAGAGCGCGATCGAGCCCGCATTGTGACCGAGGATCTGGAGAGACGGACATGAACGAGCAGGACCTGCGCCACGAGATCGCCGCGGTCAAGGACGGGCGGCTATCGCGCCGTGACTTCGTGCAGCGGATGCTGGCGGCCGGACTGACGGCGCCGCTGGCCGGCATGATGCTGGCGCATTCGGGAGTGGCAATGGCGGCGCAGGAATTCCCCTACAAGCCGACCAAGGCGGGTGGCGGCGGCGCGCTGAAGCTCCTGTTCTGGCAGGCGCCAACCCTGCTCAATCCGCATTTTGCCATCGGCTCCAAGGATCAGGAATCCGCGCGCGCCTTCTACGAGCCGCTGGCCGGCTGGGACGCCGACGGCAATCTCGTCCCGGTGCTGGCGAGCGAGATTCCCAGCGTGGCCAACGGCACCGTCGCGGCCGACGGCACCTGGGTCATCTGGAAGCTCAAGCAGGGCGTGAAGTGGCACGACGGCCAGCCGTTCACTGCGGACGATGTGATTTTCAACTGGCAATATGCCACCAATACCGAGACGTCCGCAGTCACCATCGGCGACTACAGGGACCTCAAGACGATCGAGAAGTTTGACGACCACACCGTTCGCCTCGTGTTCAGCCGGCCGACGCCGCAATGGTTCACGCCGTTCGTCGGCGGCCGGGGTGCCATCATTCCGAAGCATCTGTTCAGCGACTACATCGGCGCCAAGTCGCGCGAGGCGCCGAACAATCTCAAGCCGGTCGGAACCGGTGCCTATCTGTTCGTCGACTTCAAGCCGGGCGACATCCTGACCGGCAGGCTCAATCCCGACTACCACGTTCCGAACCGGCCGCATTTCGACACGCTCGAGATCAAGGGCGGCGGCGACGCGGTATCGGCGGCACGCGCCGTGCTGCAGACCGGCGAATATGACTACGCCTGGAATCTGCAGGTCGAGGACGAGATCCTCGTCAAGCTGGAGACCGGCGGGACCGGGGTCGCCGAGATCGTGCCGACCGGCAATCTCGAATTCATCCTGCTCAATGCCACCGATCCCAATGTCGAGGTCGACGGCGAGCGGTCGAGCTTCAAGACCAAGCACCCGCTGTTCTCGGACCCGGCGGTGCGCGAGGCCATCAACCTCCTGATCGATCGCGCATCGATCCAGAAATTCGTCTATGGCCGCGGCGGCATCGCCACGGCGAACTGCGTCAACAATCCCGCGCGCTATCGCTCGCCCAACACGCGCTTCGAGTTCAACATCGACAAGGCGAACGAGATCCTGGAGAACGCCGGCTGGAAGAAGGGGGCGAGCGGGATTCGGGAGAAGGACGGCAAGCCGCTGAAGCTCGTCTTCCAGACCTCGACCAACGGGCCGCGACAAAAGAACCAGGCGATCGTCAAACAGGCCTGCCAGAAGGCCGGCATCGAGCTCGAGCTGAAGCCGGTGGTGGGTTCGGTGTTCTTCTCCAGCGACGTCGCCAATCCCGACACCTACACGCACTTCTATTGCGACATGGAAATGCTGATGATCACGATGTCGTCGCCCGAGCCGCAGGCCTTCATGACTCAGTACGTGTCGTGGGAAGTGGCGAGCAAGGCCAACAAATGGCAGGGTCGCAACATCTCGCGCTGGCAGAGCAAGGAGTATGACGATCTCTACAACGAGCTCACGCGCGAGCTCGATCCGGTGAAGCGTGCGGCGCTCTACATCAAGCTCAACGACACGGTCTGCGCCGGTCGTCACGTGCTGCCGGAGCTCAATCGTCCGCGCGTCAGCGGCATCCGCAAGGGTCTGCAAACCCATTCCTCGGGGTGGGACAACGACCTCTGGCAGCTGCCCAACTGGTATCGCGAGAGCTGAGCACTCCTTACGGCGTCCCGGTGCGGGGCGACCGTCGTTGACGACGTAGTTCCATTTTCCGGGATGCTCTGGCAGTCATTCTTCCCGCATCTGCGAAGTGCGACAATCGATCCATTCTTTATTGCGGAATTGGCCCGGATTCTGCTTTGACAGTCGCTTCGAAGGCTGATCCAATTTTGTGCAGTTCCCGATCGATGCATGACGGGGACGCGTTTTTTGGCATTCAGCACCACCTTGGAGTCGATGAATGAACGAGCGTGACCTCCGTAGCCAGATCGCTGATGTCAAAGCAGGACGCCTGTCACGGCGCGAATTTGTGCAGCGGATGATCGCCGTGGGGCTGACCGCGCCGATGGCCGGCGCGATGCTCGCCCATTCCGGCGTTGCGATGGCCGCCGAGCCGATCGCATACAAGCCGACCAAGGCCGGCGGCGGCGGCCCGCTCAAGCTGCTGTTCTGGCAGGCGCCGACTTTGCTCAACCCGCACTTCGCCAACGGCACCAAGGATCAGGAGGCCTGCCGGCTGTTCTACGAGCCGCTCGCCGGCTGGGACGCCGACGGCAATCTCGTGCCGATTCTCGCGGCCGAGATTCCGAGCAAGGAGAACGGCCTGCTCGGCGCCGACGGTCTCTCCGTCACCTGGAAGCTGAAGCAGGGCGTGAAATGGCATGACGGCAAGCCGTTCACCGCCGACGACGTCATCTTCAACTGGGAATATTCGGTCAATCCCGATACCGCCGCCGTGTCCGTCGGCAGCTATCGCGGCATCAAGTCGATCGACAAGATCGACGACTACACGGTGAAGCTGAATTTCAAGCAGCCGACGCCGTTCTGGGCGGATGCCTTCGTCGCAGCCTACGGTCCGGTGATTCCGAAGCATCTGTTCGCCGACTATATCGGCGGCAAGTCGCGTGAGGCGCCGGCAAATCTGAAGCCGGTGGGCACCGGCCCGTACGTCTACGTCGATTTCAAGCCCGGCGATTCCATCTCCGCCAAGCGCAACCCCGATTATCATCAGGAAAACCGGCCCTATTTCGACACGGTCGAGGTCAAGGGCGGCGGCGACGCGGTGTCGGCGGCACGCGCGGTGCTGCAGACCGGTGAATACGACTACGCCTACAATCTCCAGGTCGAGGACGAGATCCTGACCAAGCTGGAGGCCGGCGGCCAGGGCAAGGCGCAGCTCACGGTGACCGGTCACATCGAATATATCGCGCTCAACGTCACCGATCCCTGGACCGAGGTCGACGGCGAGCGCGCGAGCATCAAGACCAAGCATCCGGTGTTCTCCGATCCGGCCGTCCGTAAGGCGATCAACCTGTTGATCGATCGCGCCTCGGTGCAGAAGTTCATCTACGGGCGCGCTGGCGTCGCGACGCCCAACTTCCTCAACAATCCCGAGCGCTTCCGCTCGCCGAACAACAAGTTCGAGTTCAACATCGACAAGGCCAATCAGATCCTGGAGGAGGCGGGCTGGAAGAAGAACTCGTCCGGCATTCGCGAAAAGGATGGCAAGCCGATCAAGCTGGTATTCCAGACGTCGATCAACGCGCCGCGCCAGAAGAACCAGGCGATCATCAAGCAGGCTTTTCAGAAGGCGGGCATCGAGGTCGAGCTGAAATCGGTCGTCGCGTCGGTGTTCTTCTCCTCCGACGCGGCCAATCCCGACACCTACACCCATTTCTACTGCGACATGGAGATGTACCAGACCACCATGCCGCAGGCGGATCCGCAGTTCTTCATGAACCAGTTCACCTCGTGGGAGGTCTCGAACAAGGAGAACAAGTGGCAGGGCCGCAATGTCTCGCGCTGGCAGAACAAGGAATATGACGAGACCTACAAGCAGGCCTCGAGCGAGCTCGACCCGGTCAAGCGCGCGGCGCTGTTCATTAAGCTCAACGATCTCGTCGTTCAGGACAATTACATCCTGCCCGAGATCAATCGCCGCAACTGCATCGGGTTGAAGAACGGGATGGTCGCCAACAAGAGCGGTTGGGACAACGATCTCTGGCAGATCGCCAACTGGTATCGCGAGACCTGATTGCGCCACCAGCATGATTAGACATCTGAGAGGCTGAGCGATGGGAAACTACCTCCTCAGGCGCCTCATCGTCGCGGTGCCGAGCCTGCTCGGCATCAGCGTCATCCTGTTCGTGCTGCTGGCGCTCGCACCGGGCGATCCGTTCGGCGAGCTCGCGAGCAATCCGAACATTCCCCCGGAGGTCCGCGAGGCCCTGCGCGTCAAGTTCGGCATGGATGACCCGATCATGGTGCGCTACTTCCACTGGCTGATTGCGATGATGCATGGCGACTGGGGCTTCTCCTTCGCCAGCCGCGTCAACGTCGACACACTGATCCTGCAGCGCATTCCGGCTACGCTCTACGTGGTCGGAACCGCTCAGCTCCTCGCGCTGATCGTGGCGATTCCGGTCGGCGTGCTTGCAGCACGCCGGCCCTATTCGATCTTCGACCAGATCGCCAACACCTTCGCCTTCATCGGCTTCTCGCTGCCGACCTTTTTTACCGGGCTGCTGCTGATCCTGATCTTCAGCGTCAATCTCGGCTGGCTGCCATTCGTCTATCGTGCCGACATACAGGCCACGGGGTGGATGTGGTGGTGGGAAAACTTCAAGCAGGCGGTGATGCCGGTTACCGTGCTCGGCCTCTATCAGGCCGCGTCGTATACGCGCTACGTGCGGTCGGCCGTGCTCGACGTCATCAAGCTCGATTACGTCACGACGGCGCGCTCCAAGGGGCTCGACGAGAGCAAGGTCATCGTCAAGCACGTGGTGCGCAACGCGCTGATTCCGGTGGTGACGCTGGTGGCGCTGCAGATGCCGACGGTGTTCGGCGGCGCCATCGTCACCGAGCAGATCTTCCGCATTCCCGGCATCGGCTCGCTCCTGATCAGCGCGATCCTCGCCAACGATACGCCCGTCATCATGGCGGTGACCTTCGTGTTCGCCTGCCTCGTCGTCCTATTCAACCTTATCGCCGATATCCTGTATGGCTGGCTTGACCCACGCATCTCCTTCCGTTGAGACGCCGCTCGCGCCGGCTTCGACGAAGCGCCGATTCTCGCCCGGACGAGATGCGGTCAGGCGCTTCCTGCGTCACCGCCTCGCGGCCGTCAGTATTGTCGTGCTGGCGCTACTGGCGCTTGCGATCGTCGTTGGCCCGTGGATCTGGCGCGTGCCGATCAACGAGATCGATTTCACCGCGCGGCTCGCGGCGCCGTCATGGGACCATCCGTTCGGCACCGATGATCTCGGCCAGGATCTTCTCGCCCGCATGATCTATGGCGGCCGCATCTCGCTCGCGGTCGGCTTTGCGGCAATGGCGGTCGGCCTGTTCGTCGGCGTCGTCATCGGCGCCATTGCCGGCAACTCCAAGGGGCCGGTCGATGCCGCGCTGATGTGGCTGACCGACCTGTTCCTGTCGCTGCCGCAGCTGCCGTTGCTGCTGCTCGTGATCTATCTGTTCCGCGACCTGCTGAAGGGCCTCGTCGGGCCGGAGGGCGGCACCTTCGTCCTGATCGTGCTCGTGATCGGCGGCTTCCGCTGGATGCCGGTGGCGCGTCTGGTGCGCGCCCAGTTCCTGTCGCTGCGTGAGAAGGAGTTCGTCGAGGCCGCGCGCGCGCTCGGCGCCTCCAACGCCCGTCTCGTCGTCCGTCACATCCTGCCGAACGCGCTGGGACCCGTGATCGTCGCCGGCACGATCGACGTCGCGGCGGCGATCATTGCGGAATCGACGCTGTCGTTCCTCGGCCTCGGCTTCCCGCCGGACATTCCGACCTGGGGCCGGCTGCTGTTCGACGCCAAGGACTATCTCGACATCGCGCCGCATTGGGCGCTGTTCGCCGGTGGCGCGATCTTCCTTACGGTCATCGCGATCAACTTCATCGGCGATGGCCTGCGCGATGCGCTCGATCCGCGGAAGGTGATGTGATGGACGCGCGCGTGGCTCCGCTGCTCGAGATCAAGGGGCTGAAGACCTATTTCAACACCGACGAGGGCGAGGTCCAGGCCGTCGACGGCGTCGACATCTCGATCGGCAGCGGCGAGACCCTGTGCGTGGTCGGCGAGTCCGGCTCCGGCAAGACCGTCACCGCGATGTCGGTGCTGAAGCTGATCGCGATGCCGCCCGGCCGCATCGCCGGCGGCCAGATCCTGTGGCAGGGTCGTGACCTGGTGTCGCTCGGCTCGTCCGAGATGAACAAGATCCGCGCCAGCGAGATCGCGATCGTGTTCCAGGAGCCGATGACCTCGCTCAACCCGGTCTACACCGTCGGCGATCAGATCGCGGAGGTGATCCGGCTGCATCAGGGCCTGTCCAAGAAGGCGGCGATGGATCGGGCGGCGGAGATGCTGGCGCTGGTGCAGATCCCCAATCCGAAAGCCCGCGTGCACGATTATCCGCATCACTTCTCCGGCGGCATGCGCCAGCGGGTGATGATCGCGATGGCGCTGTCGTGCAACCCGAAGCTCCTGATCGCCGACGAGCCGACCACCGCGCTCGACGTCACGATCCAGGCGCAGATCCTCGATCTGCTGCTCGACATGAAGGAGCGGCTCGGCATGTCGATCATGCTGATCACCCACGCGATGGGCGTCGTCGCCGAGGTCGCCCAGCGCGTCGTGGTGATGTATGCCGGCCGGGTGGCCGAGGAGGCGCCGGTCGATCGTCTGTTCGCCAATCCGCGCCATCCCTACACGCAGGGCCTGATCCGCTCGATCCCGCGCATCGATCTCGACGCGGTCAGGAAGAGCCGGCTGGAGAGCATTCCCGGCAGCGTGCCGAAGCTGGTCAATCCGCCGGAGGGCTGCCGCTTCGCCTCGCGCTGCCGCTTCGCCATTCCCGATTGCAGGACCGCGCAGCCTCTGCTGCGCGAGATCGAGCCCGGCCACAAGGTGGCGTGCATCCGCGCCGAAGAGACGTTACTGTGATGACCGAAGCTGCGATTGCCACGCCCGCCGCACCCGCGCCTCTGCTCAGCGTACGCAACCTGACCAAGGCGTTCCCGATCCGGGGTGGGCTCTTGAAGCGCCAGATCGGCAGCGTGCGCGCGGTGGACGGCGTCAACTTCCACATCGAGCCGAGCGAGACCTTCGGCCTCGTCGGCGAGTCCGGCTGCGGCAAGTCGACCACCGGGCGCTGCGTGCTCAGGCTGATCGAGCCGAGCTCGGGCGAGCTGAATTTCGAAGGCAAGGACGTCATCGCGCTGTCCGGCGAAGGCCTGCGCGCGCTCCGCCGCGACATCCAGATCATCTTCCAGGACCCCTATGCCTCGCTCAACCCGCGCATGACCATCGGCGCCATCATCGGCGAGGCGCTGACGATCCACGGGCTGGCGACTTCACGCCAGCAATACGAGGCGCGCATCGTTCATCTCTTGGAGACCGTCGGCCTGCAGGCCGATCACATGACGCGCTATCCGCACGAGTTCTCCGGCGGCCAGCGCCAGCGCATCGGCATTGCGCGTGCGATCGCGGTCGAGCCCAAGCTGATCATCTGCGACGAGCCGGTGTCGGCGCTCGACGTTTCGATCCAGGCCCAGGTCATCAACCTGCTCGAGGACCTGCAGCAGAAGTTCGGCATCGCCTATCTGTTCGTCGCGCACGACCTCTCGGTCGTCGAGCACATCAGCCGCCGCGTCGCGGTGATGTATCTCGGCCGCATCGTCGAGACCGCGCCGTCACGCCAGCTCTATTCGGCGCCGAAACATCCCTACACGGAAGCGCTGTTGTCGGCAGTGCCGATTCCGGACCCGAGCATCAAGCGCAAGCGCGTGCGGCTCAAGGGCGAGGTGCCGAGCCCGATCAATCCACCATCGGGCTGTCACTTTCACACCCGCTGCCCGATCGCCAAGGACGTCTGCAGCAAGGAAGTGCCGCCATTGAAGGCGAGCGCCGAGGGGCATCTCGTCGCCTGCCATTTCCGTTGAGGCGGAGGTCGGCGCGCTACGCCGCCTGACGGTCCGAGACCAGCGCCGTCAGCCGCGCCGATTGCTCCGGGTTCAGTGCGAACTGCACCAGCGCGGTGCGGTCGCCGACGCGGGTCACGGTCCCCGGCAGATCGGACACCATGCCGGTGATGGCAAGCGTCACCGACGTGTTCATCGTCAGACGAACCGGAACGGCTTCGAGCAGGGCGCCGCCGAGCGAGAGGTTGCGCACGGTGACGGGGATCGCTTCGCCGTTCACCTGCAGCGTGCCCGGGCGATTGATGTTGAGCCGCGTCGACAGCCGGCGATCGACGTCGGCCGTCGAGGTCCGGATCACCCGCACCAGCTCGGTGCGCAGTCGCTGTACCTTGTCGGCGACAACGGTCGAGCCGTCGCGGATGTCGGTCGAGCGCCGGCCGGCCTCGCTGGCCTCGCGCGAGACCTCGGCGATCTGGCTCGCGACCTCGCGCGCGGCGGCGGACGTCTCTTCGACCGTGCGCGAAATCTCGATGGTCACACCGTTCTGCGCCTGGATCGCATCGGCAATGCCGGAGGATACGGCTTCGACGTTGCGGATGACTTCGCCGATCGCCCCGATCGAGGTCACCGAGGCGCGCGTCGAGTCCTGAATCTCGGCAATCTGCTGCGCGATCTCGCTGGTCGCCTTGGCGGTCTGCTCGGCGAGCGATTTGACCTCGGAGGCGACGACCGCAAAGCCACGGCCGGCATCGCCGGCCCGGGCGGCCTCGATGGTGGCGTTCAGCGCCAGCAGATTGGTCTGGCCGGCGATCTCGCTGATCAGACTGGTCACGGCGCCGACCTTGTCGGCGGCCTCCGACAGCTTCGCGATGGTGGCCTGGGCATCGGACGAGGCGGCGACGGCCTTGCGCGTGAGCTCGCGCGACGAGCTGACCTGGCTGGAGATCTGCGAGATCGAGGCGGCGAGCTGGGCGGACGCCTTGGCGACCGTCTGGGTGGTGGCGAGAGCCTGCTCGGCCGCCGCCGCAACGCTGCTCGAGTTGCGCTCCAGCGTCAGCGCACTGTCGGTCATCGACTTGGCATTGTCGGCCATGTGGCCGGTTCCCTGCGCGACCTCGCCGACCGCGTTGCTGGCGGCCTGCTCGACGGCTTCGGCCATCTCCTGCAGCGCCCTGGTCTTGATGCGTTCGGCGACCTGGCGCTGCTCGTCTTCGAGCATCGCGGTCTGCCGCGCCTTCTCTTCGGTCTTCTGCCTGAACTGCTCGATCGAGCGCGCCATGTCGCCGAGTTCGTCGCTGCGGTTCTGACCCGGCAGCTTGATGTCGAAGTTTCCGTTGCCGAGCTCGGTCAGCGCGCCGCTCATCGCGGCCAGCGCCGATGACATCCGCCGCGCGATGATCAGCGTGATCGATCCGATGATCAGCATCACCAGCATGGCGGCAATGAACACGCTGCGCTTGCTCTCCCACATCTGGGCTTCGAGATCGTCGACATAGACACCGGTGCCGATGATCCAGCCCCAGGGCTCGAAGCCGGCGACATAGGACATCTTCGGCTGCGGCGCGTCCTTGCCGGGCTTCGGCCACATGTAGTCGACGACGCCGGCGCCCTGACGCTTGACGACATCGACCATTTCGACGAACAGCCGCTTGCCGGTCGGGTCCTTGTTGTCAGCGAGGTTCTGGCCATTCAGCTCCGGCTTGATCGGATGCATGACCATCTTCGGACCCATGTCGTTGATCCAGAAGTAGTCGCCGCTGCCGTAGCGCAGCTTGCCGATTCGCTCGGCCGCCTTCTTCTGCGCGACCTCGGGCGCCACCTTGTCGCGCGCGATCGCGTCATATTCCTCGCGGGCGATGCTGACTGCCGTCTGTGCCAGATGGCTCAGCTCGCTCTGCCGCTGATCCTTGAGAGCGGTCTCGAGGTTCTGGCTCTGCGTTGCGGCGAGCCCGACCAGTCCACAGAATGACAGGCCGATGATCGCGTAGATGCGGAGGGCGAGAGAGAAACGCGGCTTGGCCATGGGGCGGTCCGGACAAATGAGGGAGCTAGATGCAAGCCATTTTAAGGATTCGCAGTTGATGCCCGGTTAAGTGTGACTGGTAGCTAATTGCCGTATTCGCGAGGCGTTTCCGTAATTATACGTGCGACATTTTGTGAGTGAGTCGAGTAGTCGTGTAGTTCCGGATCAGGACATGTCGGGCCTGATCAGCTCGGTCGCGGTTTCATCCTTCAGTCGTGCGACCAGATCGGCGCGGCGGCTGAGCACCGCGCGCTGGTTGATATAGCCCTTGTCGGTGATCTCGCCGGCATCGAGCAAGGGCGGCTCCGCCATCAACAGCGCACGGCTCGCATAGCGCGACGAGCCGACCGCCTCAGTACGAAGCCTGGCCAATCCTCGCGCGATGGCGGTGCGCACCGATGGATGCGCCAGAACGTCGCCGGCCGGGACCGTCTCGGCCAGCCCGGCAGCGCTGCGGCACGCTGCGATGTTGGGCACGACGAGAAAGTGCACCTCGTCGGTGCCGTGGCCGGCGATCACGATATCCTGCGCCAATGGTGCCAGCGCCGCGATGCCGGCGACGCGTAGCGCGCCGACGTTCACCCATGTCCCGGAGCTCAGCTTGAAATCCTCGGTGATGCGGCCGTCGAAGAACAAGCCGCGCTCCGGATGTTCGGGATCGGCGAGCTTCACGGCGTCGCCGATCTTGTAGAAGCCCTCCTCGTCGAAAGCCGCGGCCGTGAGCTCGGGCGCCTTCCAATAGCCCGGCATCACGTTCGGCCCGCGCACGCGGACTTCGAGCTTCTCGCCGGTCGGCACCAGCTTGAGCTCGGTGCCGGGGATGGGCACGCCGATGTTGCCGGCGCGCTCGGCGAAGAAGTGGCAGTCGGTCGCGAGCGGCGATGTCTCGGTGGCGCCCCACGCCGACACCAGCGGTGCAGGACGGCCGATCGTGGCCCGGCTCATCTCATTGAGCGCATCCCACAGGTTCTGCGGCAGTGCCGCCGCCGCATAGAGGATGCATCTCACGCCGGTGAAGAACTTCTGCCGCAGATCGTCGTCAGCCCTGAGCGCCGCGACCAGCATGTCGAAGCCGCGCGGCACGTTGAAATAGATCGTCGGCACCAGGCTGCGTAGATTGGCGAGCGACGTCTCGAACAGGCCCGGCGCCGGCTTGCCGCCGTCGATGTAGATCGACCCGCCGTGGTTCAGCACCAGGTTGAAATTGTGGTTGGCGCCGAAGGTGTGACTCCATGGCAGCCAGTCGACGATGACGGGGCCGCCCTCGACCTCGCGCAGGAACGTCCACAACTGCGCCTTGGCCTGCTGGCTCATGGTCAGCATCCGGTGCGTGTTGATCACCGCTTTCGGCTGCCCGGTCGAGCCGGAGGTGAACAGCAGCTTGGCCACCGTATCCGGCGTGACGGCGGCAAAGGCGCGGTCGACCTCCGGCCCGGGCTTTGTCGCGAGCAGGGCCTGCAGCGACAGCGTGCTCGTTGCATCGCCATCGCCGGCAATGATCGTTGCCCGATGCAGGCCGTCGACGGCCGCGAGCGCGCGCGCGAACGGCTCGCGCTGCGCGACGAAGATGGCGCCTGGATCGAGCAGACGGATCATCGCACGCAGCTTCTCGTGATCCGTCGACATCAGCGAATAGGCCGGCGAGATCGCGCAGACGGGGACACCGACATGTTGCGCGGCGAGCGCCAGCACGGCATGGGCGATGCTGTTGTCGGACAGGATCGCCAGCGGACGCTCGGGACCCAGGCCCTGCGCGAGCATCCAGGCCGCGACGGCGCGGACCTGCATCAATGTTTCGCCGTAGGTGAGCCAGGTCCAGTTGTCGCCACGACGTTCGGCCAGGAACGTGCGATCCGGGAAATGGCGGCCCCAATGCTCCAGCCATTCGCCGGTGCAGCGCGCGGCCGGCTGCAGCGGCATGCGCGAGCGCAGGATGATCGCGCCGTCGTCGCGCCTGACAGCCTCGATCGACGGCTCGGCGAACATCGCAGGCTCGGAGGCGCGGCGTTCTGCATCAGCCATGGCGTGTCTCCGGGTTGCGGGAGGTGATCGCGGAAGCTGCAATGCGGTACGAGGTGGGGAGGGAGGATGCTGCGCGGCAGGCGCCGCGATCGGGTGCCACGTGCCGCCGCATTGCGGTCGCAATGCAGGCAACCGTCGTCATCTTTGACGGCATGCGTTTCCCTCCGATGTTGTATTCGTTGACCGCGAGACTAACAGAATGGTTGTGCTTTGCAATTATTGTGGATGTGACCGATTGGAGCGGCTTGCCCCTGCGACGGCATCGGTCTAGGCAGGGATGCCTCATGTCAGCGAGCCAGCATGCCCAAGAGCGCGAGCACCGGAGCGCAGCGAGACACAACCAGCCAGGAGTCCGGGATCGGTCTCGGTGAGCTCGAGAACCATCTCGGCTATTTCGTCCGCCGGCTGCAGCACTGGATTTTCCGCGACGTCAACGCCGCGCTCGCGACGATCGACCTCGACGTGATCCTGTATTCGATCCTGGAGACGATCGCGGCCAATCCCGGCGCCGCGCAGATCGCGATCGCCGGCGCGCTGGGCATCGAGCGCGCGCGCATGGTCGCGCTGCTCGACGACCTGCAGCAGGCCGGCCTGATCGTGCGCGAGCGCTCCGAGCACGACCGCCGGGCGCATGCGCTCGACCTGACGCCGCGCGGCCGCCTGATCCTGAAGAAGGCCAATGCGCTGGTCGCCGCCCACGAGAAGCGGGTGGCACGCCGGCTCGGCTCCGACAATTATCGCCGGGCGCTCGCGGCGCTGTCGCAGTTCGAGACGGAGTAGGCTCGTCGCGGACGGGCCATGTCGCGAGCCTTCTGCCCCGCAAGCACGCATTGGTCATCACTCACACGGCACCCTTTACGCGGTACCGCGGTAACTCTACCTCAAACGAAGCAAAATGAAAGATGCATCCTGAGGCTGTTGCCATGCTGGATGCGTTGCAGTGCTCAGCTCGCCGCTTCCAGCCGCTCTTCCGTGAGAAGCCGCATCGCGGCGTCGGCGTCCATCGGCTCGCCGAAGGCGTAGCCCTGGGCGTATTCGCAGCCGAGCTGATAGAGCTCGACGGCATCGGAGTCGGTCTCCGCGCCTTCCGCCACCACATCCATGCCGAGGTCGTGGGCGAGGGCGATGATCGATTTGAGGATCACGGGCCGCGTGCCGCGCGCGGTGGTGCGCACGAACGACTGGTCGATCTTCAAGGTGTCGAACGGGAAGCGCTGCAGATAGGCCAGCGAGGAATGGCCGGTGCCGAAATCGTCGATCGACAGGCCGACGCCGAGCTCGCGGATGCGCGCCAGCATCTGCGCGGCGTGCTCGGGGTTTTCCATCACCAGCGATTCCGTCAGCTCGATCTTGAGCGAGCCGCGCGCCACCGAGGAGCGCGCCAGCACCGAGCGGATGTCGTGGATCAGGTCGTGGCGCAGGAGCTGGCGCGAGGAGACGTTGACGCTGGCGAAAATCGGCTCGCGCAGCCGTGTCGCGCGCTGCCACACCGAGAGCTGCCGCGCCGTCTGGTCGAGCACGAAGGTGCCGAGATCGACGATCAGGCCGATTTCTTCCGCGATGGTGATGAACTCGATCGGCGACATCCGGCCGAGCTTCGGATGGTCCCAGCGTGCCAACGCCTCGAAGCCGGCGACCGAGCGATCCTCCAGCCGCACGATCGGCTGGTACAGGATCGTGATCTCCTGGCGCTCGATCGAGCGGCGCAGCTCGCTCTCCAGGGTCAGGCGGTCGTTCTTGCGCGCGCGCATCGCCGGCTTGTAGACGTCGATGCGGTCGCCGCCGATGCGCTTGGAATGATACATCGCAAGCTCGGCGTCCTTGATGATGTCCTCCGACAGCTGCGTCTGCGGATCGGACAGTGCGAGCCCGATCGAGGCGGTCAGGAAGATCTCGCGCTCGTTGAAGGCGATCGGCGCGCGGATGGTCTTGCGGATGGTCTCGGCGAACGCGGTGATGCGGGCGGGGTCCTGCTCCGACAAGAGGATCAGGCCGAACTGATCGCCGGCCAGCCGCGCCAGCGTGTCCTGGGGCTTGAGGATGCGCGACAGCCGCCGCGCCAGGGTCAGCAGGATGGAATCGCCGACCGCGATGCCGACGGAGTCGTTGACCTGCTTGAAGCGGTCGAGATCGATCACCATCAGGGTCGGCCGCATGGCCGGCATCGACTTGGCGAAATTGGCGACGGCGGCAAGACGATCGATGAACAGCTTGCGGTTGGGCAGGCCGGTCAGATTGTCGTGCACGGAATCGTGGAGCAGGCGCTCCTCGGCATTCTTGAACTCGGTCACGTCCGTCAAGGTGCCGACCACGCGCGAGACCTCGCCGTCGGAGCCGACCACGGGGCGCGCCTTCAGCGCGAACCACATGAAATGGCCGTCGGGCGTGCGCAGCCGGAAGTCCTGCACCAGGCGGCCGCGGCGCTGGTCGAGGACACTGTCGAGCGCGGCGCGGAAGCGGTCCTGATCGAGGGGATGCAGCACCTCGAGCCATTTGGCGGCCGGGCCTTCGAGCGTGCCGCGCTTGAGGCCGAGCAGGCTCTCGGTCTCCGGGCTGGTGAACACCTTGTCGGCGGAGACGTCCCAGTCCCAGATCAGGTCGCCGGAGCCGGCCAGCGCCAGCGCGCGGCGTTCGACGTCGGAGACGATGCCGGTGGTGGCGCCGCCGCCGGCGAAGGCGTGCTGCATCACCGTGAAGCCGATCAGCATCACGATCAGCACCAGGCCGCCGAGCAGGGCCGGACCGACGATGTCGTTGGTGACCTGGCCCGCGACCGTCATGCCGGCGGCGGCGACCCACACCGTGAGCAGGAACCAGGTCGGGATCAGCAGCACCGCGCGGTCGAAGCCGTGGCTGGAGAGATAGACGATCAGCGCAAAGCCGAGCACGGCGATCAGCAGCAGCGACATGCGCGCGATGCCCGAGGCCACCGCCGGGTCGAACAGCGCCACTGCGACCAGGGACCCTAAGAAGAACAGCCAGCCCAGCGTGATGTGCGAGTAGCGAACGTGCCATCGCGACAGGTTGAGATAGGCGAACAGGAACACCAGCAGGGTCGCGGCGAGGATCGCCTCGCCGGCCGCGCGCCAGACGCGCTCGGCATTGTTCGACATGTCCAGGACCTTGCCCCAGAAGCCGAAATCGACGCCGATATAGACCAGCACCGCCCAGGCCAGCGCCGCGGCCGCCGGAAACATGATGCTGCCCTTGACCACGAACAGGATCGTGAGAACGAGGGCGAGAAGTCCGGAGATGCCGATCACGATGCCCTGGTACAGCGTGAACGAGTTGACCTTGTCCTTGTAGGCCTCGGGCTCCCACAGATAGAGCTGCGGCAGCTTGTCGGTGCGCAGCTCGGCCACGAAGGTGACGACCGAGCCCGGATCGAGGGTGACGCGGAAGACGTCGGCGGTCGGGCTCTCCTGCCGCTCTGGCAGGTCGCCGACCGAGGGCGTGATGGTGGCGATGCGCGACAGGCCGAGATCGGGCCACAACACGCCGGAGCCGACCACGCGGTAGTGCGGTGCCACGATCAGGCGGTCGAGCTGGTCGTCGGTGTTGTTGGCCAGCGCGAACACGATCCAGTTCTGGCCGCCCTCGCGGGCCCGCACCTCGATGCGGCGGACGATGCCGTCGGTGCCGGGCGCGGTCGAGACCTGGATGCGGTCGTTCTCGCTGCGCTGATGATCGAGGATGCCCGTGAGGTCGATCGCAGGCGCGTCGCTGCGAACGCTGACGGCGTCAACGGCCTGAGCGGGGGCAGCGGCACCACACATCACGAGGCCCAGCGCCGCCAACGACGCGAGGCACCTGATCAGACGCAATGTCAAATCTCCGCGTTCGACACCAATCCAAAGCGAAACAAGCCAAATCGAAAGAGGTCGTCGCCGGGCTAATTGGAGCCGTTCCAGGCACGGTTCAGATGTGCGCGATCATTGGCACGAAAGCGAGGAGAATCAAAGAGTTTCCAAACACGCTCTGTTTAGACTGCGCCTAGATTTCCAACACAATTTTGCCAATATGTTGGCTGGTCTCCATGCGTGCATGCGCTTTCGCGGCGTCCACGAGGGGAAAGGTCGAGTCCATCAGCGGCTTGATGCGGCCCTCGCGCAGGAACGGCATCACCTTGGCCTCGATCGCCGCCACCATCGCCGCCTTGTCGGCGTTGCTGCGCGGGCGCAGCGTGGATCCGGTATGGGTCAGGCGCTTCACCATCAGCTTGACGAAATTGACTGACGCCTTGGGGCTGGCGAGGAAGGCGATCTGGACGATACGGCCATCGATCGCCGCGGCGTCGTAGTTGCGCTCGATGTAGTCGCCGCCGACCATGTCCAGGATGACGTCGGCACCCTTGCCGCCAGTCGCCTCCTTGACCACGGCGACGAAGTCCTCCGTCTTGTAGTTGATGGCTCTGATGGCGCCGAGCTTGACGCAGGCGTCGGCCTTGTCCTGCGAGCCGACGGTGACCAGCACCTTGGCGCCGAATGCCGTGGCGAGCTGGATCGCCATGGTGCCGATGCCCGAAGAGCCGCCATGGATCAGCAGGGTCTCACCCGCCTTCAGACCGCCGCGCTCGAACACGTTGTGCCAGACCGTCATCAGGGTCTCGGGCAGGGCGCCGGCCTCCAGAATGGAGAGTGAGGAGGGGACCGCCATCGCCTGCGCATCTTGTGCGATGCAATATTGCGCATAGCCGCCGCCGGCGACCAGGGACATCACGGTGTCGCCGAGCTTGTGCCGGACCGCGCCCTCGCCGAGCGCCACGACCTCCCCGGCCACTTCCAGCCCGGGCAGGTCGCTGGCGCCTGGCGGCGGCGGGTAGCTGCCGGAGCGCTGGGCGACGTCGGGACGGTTAACGCCGGCGGCCTTCACCTTGATCAGGATCTCGCCGGGGCCCGGCTTGGGGAGGGGCCGGGTTTCCGGCTTGAGCACCTCGGGTCCGCCCGGCTGGCTGATGGCGACCACGGTCATTTGCGCGGGCAGCTGTTCCATGAGAAATCCTTCGGCGAGGGCTGAAAGCGATGCTGCCGCGTGCTTAAGCCAGCCGGGGCATGGCTGGCAACCGGGAGGAGGGTGAGATGGCCAACGAGGACGACGACCGGCCGCGCAAGGCCGTTTCGCACGAGATCGGGCAGGATCTGTCGATGCTGTCGGTCGAGGAGCTGACCAGCCGGGTGGCGCTGCTCCGCGCCGAGATCGAGCGCATCGAGCAGGCGGTGGCGAAAAAGCGCGCCTCGCGTGATGCCGCCGCCAGCATCTTCAAGTCGTGAGCCTCGCGGCCGTGGAAACACGGTCGGCCAGTGGCCGACATGGCTAACGAAGATTGAAAAATTTTCGCCATTTACGGTTGATTAAGCTTTCGCGTTTACAACCGGAACCGTCCTCGTTTGGACACCGAGTGGCTCCTGTCCACTCTGTTTGACGCCTCCCTGTTATCAACTTCAAAGCCGCCGGAAACGGCGGCTCTTTTTTTTGCGCGCTCACCGAGCCGGGCGAACCGGGCGGTCGCCCGTGGCGCGCTCGTCCATCCGCAGGCGGGCGATCGTGGAACGATCGTCGTACCTGCTCATTGCGCCCGTGCCGGTCTTCGGTCGCCAGCCGGTCACGCGCGAAAATCCTGTGCGCAGCGGCAGGCGTGACGATCCTGGTTCGACGACTGCAAACTATTGCCGTGATCATGGTTGCTAGTTGAGCTGATCGTGCGACTCGGCCTGAAACGGCCGTGTTGCAGTTGCAAATGGTACGAGGGCACGGCATGGCCCACGCCGTGGAAACCATAAAAGGCGTTGCTGCTGGACTCTCGAAACCGGCCGCGCAATGATTTGTTCATCATACCGGCGCCGTTGCCGGGTTGCGTAAACAGTCGCGTTTAAGAGGCGTTAACCATGTCGGACCGTTTGCTGAGCGATGGCGCTCTGGTTCAGTTCAACGAGCGGCTCACCAATTCTGCTGCATTCGGCGCGCTGTTCCGGGAAGGCATGGATCTGGTCGAGGAGACCGCCGCCTATCTCGATGGCGACGGCCGCAACGAGGCCAAGGCGCTCGACCGCGCCGTCAGCCTGACCTACGCCACCGAGAGCATGCGCCTCACCACCCGCCTGATGCAGCTGGCGTCCTGGCTGCTCCTGCACCGTGCGGTGAAGGAGGGCGAGATGACCCTGAGCCAGGCCAACCGCGAGAAGACCAAGGTCAAGCTGACCGCCGCAGATCCCGGGCCGGATGATCTGCTGGAGAAGCTGCCGCAGCAGCTGCAGAGCCTGATCTCGCGCTCGATGAGCCTGCAGGTGCGGGTCCGCCGCCTCGACTCGACCATTCATTCCCCGCCGCCGGACCAGAGCGCGATCGGCAATCCGCTGGTGCCGCATCTCAACCGGCTGAAGGCCGCGTTCGAGCAGTAGGCCGCGGCATCGGGCGGCCATGCCGGAGCCGCTCCCCCAGCCGGAGGTCTCGTTGCGACCAGCCCAGAAACAAAAACGCCCCCGTTTCCGGGGGCGTTTTTGCTGTGAGCTGTCCTTCAGGCGCAGGCCGGGATGGCCGGTGCCGAGGGCAAGAAGGGATCAATCCTTCTTGAGGAAGCCCTGGAACTTCTTCTGGAAGCGCGAGACACGGCCGCCGCGATCCATGATCTGCTGGGTGCCGCCGGTCCAGGCCGGGTGCGACTTGGGGTCGATGTCGAGGTTGAGCTTGTCGCCCTCTTTGCCCCAGGTCGAGCGGGTCTGGTACTCGGTGCCATCGGTCATCACGACCGTAATCGTATGATAATTCGGGTGAATGTCGGCTTTCATGGCTGATCCTACGGCACGATGCGAAGACATGATGCGGCGCGGCCGCGCCTGATCCTGTCGTCACTGAAGGGGGACAATTGGCGGGCTCTATAGCCCAAGGTTCTGCCCAAAACAAGCCAAGGTCGCGGTTGAACACCTTGGTACGTTTCCGGATTTGCCAAGC
Source organism: Bradyrhizobium sp. SZCCHNR1015 (assembly GCF_032489875.1). Taxonomy (NCBI): domain Bacteria; kingdom Pseudomonadati; phylum Pseudomonadota; class Alphaproteobacteria; order Hyphomicrobiales; family Nitrobacteraceae; genus Bradyrhizobium; species Bradyrhizobium sp. SZCCHNR1015. The sequence goes on along the minus strand of NZ_JAUEYW010000010.1, from coordinate 117,470 downwards.
CCGGCCCGGCAGGCCTATCAGGACGGCAGATCGGTATTTGGAAGAATTCTCAGGTGGCCCATGAGCGCAGTGGAACGGCTTGACGAACGGCAGGGCGCTGCCCCAGGGCAGGATCCGGTCGGAGATGCCGTTGCGGCCGTCGAGGCATTGGCCGAGCCGGCAAGCCCTGTGCGGCGCTCGAAGCTGCGCCCGCTGCTGGCGCTGTCTCCCTATGTCCTGCGCTATCGCGGCCGCGCCCTCCTGGCGCTGATCGCGCTCACGGTCGCGGCCCTGACCACGCTGCTGGTGCCGATCGCGGTCCGCCGCATGATCGATTTCGGCTTCACGCCGAAGGGCATCGAGCTGATCAACAGCTATTTCAGCGTCATGATCGCCGTCGTGGCGGTGCTCGCGCTGGCAAGCGCGGCCCGCTACTACCTCGTCATGACGATCGGCGAGCGCATCGTCGCCGATCTCCGGCGCGACGTGTTCGCGCATCTGATGTCGCTGTCGCCGTCCTTCTTCGATTCCGCCCGCTCCGGCGAGCTGGTGTCGCGGCTCACCGCCGACACCACCCAGATCAAATCGGCGGCGGGCGCCTCCGTGTCCATCGCGCTGCGCAATCTGCTGCTGTTCATCGGCGCCACCGCGATGATGGTGATCACGAGCCCGAAGCTGTCCGGCTTCGTGCTGCTGGCGATCCCGCTGATCGTGCTGCCGCTGGTGGCGTTCGGGCGCTGGGTCCGGCGGCTGTCGCGCAACGCCCAGGACACGCTCGCCGACGCCTCGGCCTATGCGTCCGAGCTGATCGGTTCGATCAGGACCGTGCAGGCCTATACCAGCGAGAAGCTCGCTGCGGCGCGTTTCGGCGGCGAGGTCGAGCAGGCCTACGAGGCGGCGCGGGTCTCGACCCAGGCGCGCGGCGTGCTCACCGCGATCATCATTTTCATCGTCTTCTCCAGCGTGGTCGCGATCCTCTGGGTCGGCTCGCACGACGTGCTGACCGGCGCGATCAGCGCCGGCCGGCTCGGTCAGTTCGTGCTCTACGCGGCCTTTGCCGCCGCCGGTCTCGGCCAGCTCTCGGAGGTCTGGGGCGAAGTGTCGGCGGCGTCCGGCGCGGCCGAGCGGCTGTTCGAGCTGTTGCATGTGCAGCCGGAGATCACGGCGCCCGCGCAGCCGCGCCCGATGCCGGAGCCGGCGCGCGGCGACCTCGGCTTCGACCACGTCAGCTTCGCCTATCCGAGCCGCCCCGACGTCCGCGTCCTCGATGACGTCTCGTTTGCGATCAGCGCCGGCGAGAAGGTCGCGATCGTCGGCCCCTCCGGCGCCGGCAAGAGCACGCTGTTCCATCTTCTGCTGCGCTTCTACGATCCGGCCTCCGGCTCGATCTCGTTCGACGGTGTGCCGGTACGCGCGGCCGACCCGCGCAAGATGCGCGAGCGCATCGCGCTGGTGCCGCAGGAATCCGTGGTGTTCGCGACAAGCGCGCGCGAGAACATCCGCTTCGGCCGGCCCGAGGCGACCGACGCCGAGGTCGAGCGTGCCGCCGATCTCGCTCATGCCAGCGAATTCATTCGCCGCCTGCCGAACGGCTTCGACGCGGCGCTGGGCGAGCGCGGCGTCACGCTGTCCGGCGGTCAGCGCCAGCGCATCGCCATCGCGCGCGCCATCCTGCGCGATGCGCCGCTGCTGCTGCTGGACGAGGCGACATCGGCGCTCGACGCCGAGAGCGAGACGCTGGTGCAGACCGCGCTCGAGGGGCTGATGAAGGACCGCACCACCCTGGTGATCGCGCATCGCCTCGCGACGGTGCTGTCCTGCGACCGCATCCTGGTCATGGACCGCGGCCGCATCGTCGAGCAGGGCACGCACACGTCGCTGGTTGCGGCCAACGGCCTCTATGCGCGGCTGGCGCGGTTGCAGTTCGAGGGCGTGTAGTTTCGGCAACACCGTGGATGAGCGGCAACACTCTCGGAATTCTTGTTCCCGACCCTGCAACCTTTCTCCCGCTTTATACGTTCCCTGCCGGAACAGATGGCGCGCCGTCCTGCTGCGCGCCCAACCGCACAGGAGCAACGCGCATGCCTTATCGTCGTGGCAGTTTTGCCCTCACCCCACCCTCGTTCGTCATCTTCGCGATCGCGCTGGTGCTCGCGCTCGTCGCGATGCTCGCGCACTACATGCACGCGTCGGTGCCGCTGCTGTCGGCAGCGCACGCCTTCGATGCGCTGGCGATTGCCTTCGTGGTGCTGACCATCGGCGTGCTGTTCCGCGGCGTGTAGTTGCCTGGCCACCCCACACTCGGTGTCGCCCCTGCGAAAGCAGGGGCCCATAACCCCAGCCCGATATTTGACGGGCAAATGCCCGTGGCCGCGTCCTTCAAAACGTCTGCTGCGGAGTATGGGTGCCGGATCTGCCCTTGCTGCGCCCGGTCGTTCGGGACGACAGCGTTGATGTGACCGTGATGCGGCCCGTCGCGGCGACTAAGGCGTCCACGCCATCCGCAGCACGGGACGGCCCGAGGTCGGGTTGACGTCCTCGCCGGCATCGACGAAGCCGTTGCGCCTGTAGAAGTTGATCGCGCGAGCGTTATCCTTGTTGACCAGCAGCGTGATGCCTCCAGGAGATTTCTGCTTGGCGGCATCGACCAGCTGCGTGGCGAGCGGCGAGCCCCAATGTTGGGGCGAGACCACGAGCTGATCGAGATAGCCTGTTGCGTCGATCGTCACGAAGCCGGCGAGCGTCCCCTCCGTCTCGGCGACGATCACCTCTGCGTTCGGCACCAGCTCATTGCGCCAGCGCTCGCGCCACCACGGTACGCGCGCGGCAAAATCGATGGCGGGATAGGCGAGCTGCCACGTCTCCTGCCACAGCGCGATCGCCGCGTCCTCGTCCTCGGCGCGATAGGGGCGCAGGGTGGAGTTCGACGTCACCGCTCCGTCAGCTTCAGCTCGATACGCCGGTTGCGGCGGAACGCTTCCTCGGTGTTTGCAGGATCCAGCGGCTGGAATTCGGCGAAGCCCGCCGCGACCAGGCGCTGGGCCGGTACGCCGAGCGAGATCAGATATTGCACCACCGAGATGGCGCGCGCCGAGGACAATTCCCAGTTCGACTTGAACACCGGGCTGTTGATCGGACGAACGTCGGTGTGGCCGTCGACCCGCAGCACCCAGGAGATCTCAGCGGGGATCTGCTTGTCGAGGTCGACCAGCGCGGTCGCCACCGAGTTCAGCTCCTGCTGGCCCTCGGGCAGCAGGGTGGCCTGTCCGGTGTCGAAGAACACCTCCGACTGGAACACGAAGCGGTCGCCGACGACGCGGATGTCGGGACGGTTGCCGAGGATGGCGCGCAGCCGGCCGAAGAACTCCGAGCGGTACCGGGTCAGCTCCTGCACCCGCTGTGCCAGCGCGACGTTGAGGCGCGAGCCGAGATCGGCGATGCGGCTCTGCGATTCCTTGTCGCGCTTCTCCGAGGCATCGAGCGCATCCTCGAGCGCGGCGAGCTGGCGGCGCAGTGCGCTGATCTGCTGGTTGAGCACCTCGATCTGGGCCAGCGCCCGCGCCGTGACCTGCTTCTCGGAGTCGAGCGCCCGGTTGAGCTCGTTGGCGCGGCCAGCGGCATTGCTGCCGGCATTGGCGAGCCCGTCATAGAGGCCCTTGACGCGGTCGCGCTCGGCCTCGGCGTTCGCGAGCCCGGCGCGCAGCTGCGCAACCTGGTCGTCCAGCGAGAGCTTGCCGAGCTTCTCCAGGGACAGCATCTCGTTGAGCTGCGCGATCTTGGCGTTGAGCTGCTCCAGCGCCTTGTCCTTGCCGGTGACCTCCTGCGACAGGAAGAACTGCACCACCAGGAACACGGTCAGCAGGAACACGATCGACAGCACCAGCGTCGACAGCGCGTCAACGAAGCCCGGCCAGTAGTTGAGGCCGGAATCTCCGCGGCGGGTACGGGCAAGCGCCATTCAGCGTCTCCTAGCTCGTCTAGTAGTTCGGCCTGGGCCGGCCGACGGAGCAGCTCAACTCTTCTCCGTCTGCCGCGCCAGCCGCTCCAGCAGCCGCTTGATCTCGCGGTTCTGCTCGCCCTGGCCGTCGGCCCATTCGCGGATCATCTGCTGCTCGGTGCGCATGTGCCCGACCAGGCCCTGGATCGCCTCGGCGAGGTTGGCCATCGCCGCGGTGGCGCCGCGGTTGGAGCCTTCTTCCATGGCGGTGCGCAGCCGCTCGATGGCAACCGAGAGGTCGGCACCGGTGTCGCCGCTGCCGCCATATTCCCGCACGGTGCCGGCGAGCCAGTCCTCCAGGTCGGTATAGAAGCGGTTCTGCGCCTGGCTCGATTGCAGGTCGAGGAAGCCGAGGATCAGCGAGCCGGCGAGGCCGAACAGCGAGGACGAGAACGAGATGCCCATGCCGCCCAGCGGCGCGGCAAGGCCGCCCTTCAGCGTGTCGAACAGCGCACCGGCGTCGCCGCCGACCTTCAGCCCTTCGATCACCTTGCCGACCGAGCCGACCGTCTCGATCAGGCCCCAGAACGTGCCGAGCAGGCCGAGGAACACCAGGAGGCCGGTCATGTAGCGCGAGATGTCGCGGGCCTCGTCGAGCCGGGTGGCGATCGAGTCGAGCAGATGGCGCATGGTCTGCTGTGAGATCGACATCCGCCCGGAGCGCTCGCGGCCGAGGATGGCCGCCATCGGCGCCAGCAGGACCGGGTGGCGAGGCACCGCCAGGCCGGGATCGGCGATGCGGAAATTGTTGACCCAGGACACTTCCGGATAGAGCCGGACCACCTGTCGGAACGACAGGATGACGCCGATCAGCAGCACGGCCCCGATCAGGGCGTTGAGGCCGGGATTGGCGAAGAACGCCATGACGATCTGCTTGTAGAGCACGACGCCGACCAGGGCGCACAGCACCAGGAAGACCAGCATCCGCACCAGGAAGATCCGGGGCGTGGACAGCTTGGTCCGTTCGACGTCCATCGCGGAGCGGGAGGGGGAGCCTTGAGGCATTGTCGATGACATCCGTTGCGGGGACCGGTCCCTGAAATCCACTATGGCACAGCAGCAGCGGGAAAAAAGCCGCGATCGGCGCAATCCCGTCCCCTGCGCGGAACTATGGCTGAAACCGGCGGGCACCCGCGGCGTAGTTAGTCCCGTGGCTCATATCTAGCGGGAACGCCCTGGCTTTGTCATGACCGTCGTTGAATATCTGCAAGCGCTGCTGGCGATGGCCGTGGCGATGTCGGTGCTGATGGGGCTCGCCTGGGTCGTGCAGCAGCGCAGCGGCAACTCCGGCTGGGTCGACACGATCTGGACGTTTTCCGTCGGGCTGGTCGGCGCCGCCGGCGCGATCTGGCCCGCCGGCGGCGCCGCCCCCAACGCGCGGCAATGGCTGGTCGCGGTGCTGGTAGCGGTCTGGTCGCTGCGGCTCGGCGGCCATGTTGCGGCGCGCAGCCGCGGCATCTCCGACGACCCGCGCTATGCGGAGTTTGCCCGGCAATGGGGCGCGGCCGCACCGCGAAAGATGTTCCTGTTCCTGCAGCAGCAGGCCTGGGGCTCGATCCCGCTGGTGTTCGCGATGTTCGTCGCCGCCCATGCGCCGGCCGCCGAGCTGCGGCTGCAGGACTATCTCGGCATCCTCGTGCTGTTCGCAGGGATCGCCGGCGAGGGCGTCGCCGACGCTCAGCTCAAGGCGTTCCGTGCCGATCCCGCCAACAAGGGCAAGGTGTGCGACGTCGGCCTGTGGCGCTGGTCGCGCCATCCCAACTATTTCTTCGAATGGGTGTGCTGGCTGTCCTACCCGGTCATCGCGCTGTCGTTCGACCACCCGTGGGGCTTCGCCAGCCTGCTCGCGCCGCTGTTCATGTACTGGATCCTGGTCCACGTCACCGGCATCCCGCCGCTGGAGCAGCAGATGCTGCGCTCGCGCGGCGATCGCTACCGGGCCTACCAGGCGCGCACCAGCGCGTTCTTTCCCCTGCCGCCAAATCACTTTGCGAAGTAACGGAGCCACAGCATGAGCTTCATCTCGACCATCATCGGCGCCGCCGAGCGTGTGCCGCTGCCCGATGCCGTCATCCGCTCGGCGATCTCCGAATTGTGCGCGCGCACGGCGGCGCGGCTCGGCGGGGCCGATGCGATGGGCGACGCAGAGTTCGCCCGCCTGCTGACGACGCGGCCGATCGCCGAGCATACCGACGCGGCGAACAGCCAGCACTACGAGGTGCCGGCGGCGTTCTTCGCCCGCGTGCTCGGGCCGAACCGCAAATATTCCTGCTGCTTCTACAAGGAGCCGGTCTCGACCCTGCAGGAGGCGGAGGAGGAGGCGCTGCGCCAGACGGTGGCCAATGCCGATCTGCAGGACGGCCAGAGCATTCTGGAGCTCGGCTGCGGCTGGGGCTCGCTGTCGCTGTTCATGGCCCGGCAGTTCCCGCGTGCGAAGATCACGGCGGTCTCCAACTCACATTCGCAGCGCCGCGCGATCGAGGAGATGGCGGCCGCGCGCGGCCTGCTCAATTTGCGGGTCGTCACCGCCGACATGAACGGGTTCGCTCCCGACGCGCGGTTCGATCGCATCGTCTCGGTGGAGATGTTCGAGCACATGATGAACTGGCGCGAGCTGCTGTCGCGGGTCCGGGCATGGCTCCTGCCGGATGGCCGGCTGTTCATGCACATCTTCACCCATCGCACCGCATCCTACCTGTTCGACCGCAACGATCGCGAGGATTGGATCGCGCAGCACTTCTTCACCGGCGGCATCATGCCGAGCCACGGGCTGATCCGGCAGTACGACGATCTGTTCGCGGTCGAGAAAGAATGGCGTTGGAGCGGCGCGCATTATCAGCGCACGGCGCGGGACTGGCTCACCAATTTCGACGCCGACCGCGACCGCATCCTGCAGGTGCTGCAGCCCGTCTATGGCGACGACGCGATGCTGTGGATGCGCCGCTGGCGCTGGTTCTTCCTCGCCACCGCGGGTCTGTTCGGCCATGACGAAGGCCGCGAATGGGGCGTCAGCCATTACCGTCTGCGGCCGGCCAACTAATTTGTTCGCTGCGGCGGGATGCCGCAGCGCCGTCATGGGATTCGCGTTTCGCTCTGCGGAACCTGCCCGGAACTTGTTGCCACAAAGCGCTCACAATCAGGTGAGTCGCGAAAAAGCTAAATCTATCAGCTACGTAGTTCGTGTGACATCAAGCCGCCCAGGTTCCGCGTTGCGTCGCAGCAGCTGTTTTCTATGTTGCACGCAAGGCGAGCGCCAGAATGGCGCCATGACCGGGCCATCCGGTCGACTGGTTTTCATCATCATCGAGGGGGCTCCTCCACTCATGTCTCGTTTTCGCGCGTCGCTGGTCAGCAGTGCATTGATGCTCTCGGCCGCCGCGCCGCTGCTGGCCGGCTGCAACGACCCCATCCAGGCTCAGGCCTCCGCCAATGAGCAGATCGTCATCCCCGAGGTCGGCATCGTGACCGTCGAGCAGAAGGCGCGCGCGATCGTGCGCGAGCTGCCCGGCCGCATCGCGCCGACCCGCGTCTCCGACGTGCGCCCGCGCGTCTCCGGCATCGTCGTCGAGCGGCTGTTCCGTCAGGGCAGCGAGGTCAAGGCGGGTGATCCGCTCTATCGGATCGATCCGCGACCCTTCGAGGTCGAGATCCTGTCGAGCCGTGCGGCGCTGGCCAAGGCCGAAGCGGTGCATGAGCGCGCCGTGCAGCAGGCGAACCGCATCGCGCAGCTGTTCAAGGAGCGCGCGGCGCCAGCCGTCGAGAACGAGAAGGCGATCTCGTCGGAACGTGAGGCTGCGGCCGATATCGAGGCCCGCAAGGCCGATCTCGCGCGCGCCCAGCTCAATCTCGACTACGCGACCGTGCGCGCGCCGATCGACGGTATCGTCGGTGCGGCCCAGGTGAGCGAAGGCGCCATCGCGGTCCAGAACGAGACCTCGCTGGTCACGATCCAGCAGCTCGACCCGATCTATGCCGACTTCACCCAGTCTGTGAGCGAGCTGAACCGCCTGCGCCGCGCGTTCGAGTCCGGCGATCTCGACCAGATCTCGCCCGACGCGATCAAGGTCCGTCTCGTGCTCGACGACGGCACGCCGTACTCGATCCCGGGCAAGCTGCTATTCTCCGACGCCAAGGTCGATGCCGCCACTGGTCAGGTCACCCTGCGCGGCGAGTTCGCCAATCCCAAGCGCGAGCTGCTGCCGGGCATGTATGTCCGCGTCCGCATCGAGCAGGGCATCGACAGCGACTCCGTCGGCGTGCCGCAGCAGGCGGTGCAGCGCAATGCGGCCGGCGGCTCCGAGGTCTACGTCATCCGCGACGACAACCGCGCGATCGCGAGGCCGATCCGCACCGGTCCGATCCAGGACGGCCTCGTGCTGATCACCGACGGTCTGCGCGCCGGCGACAAGGTCGTGGTCGACGGCTTCCAGAAGTTTGCCGCCGGCGACAGGGTCGCGCCGCAGGTCTGGACCGAGGTCAGCGCCGCGACGCAGCTCGAATCGAAGTCGACGTCGCGGTAATTCGCCATGCCGAGCTTCTTCATCGACAGGCCGATCTTCGCCTGGGTGGTCGCGCTGTTCATCTGCCTGATCGGCGCGATCGCGATCCCGCTGCTGGCGGTGGCGCAATATCCGATCATCGCGCCGCCCTCGATCTCGATCTCGACCAGCTATCCCGGCGCGTCGCCCGAGAACCTCTACAACAGCGTGACGCGGCTGATCGAGGAGGAGCTCAACGGCGCCTCCGGCATTCTCAACTTCGAATCCACCAGCGACTCGCTCGGCCAGGTCGAGATCACCGCCAACTTCGTGCCGGGCACGTCGACCAACGACGCCTCGGTCGAGGTGCAGAACCGCCTCAAGCGTGTCGAGGCGCGGCTGCCGCGCGCCGTCATCCAGCAGGGCATCCTGGTCGAGGAAGCCTCCGCCGCGGTGCTGCAGATCATCACCCTGCAGTCGACCGACGGCAGCCTCGACGAGGTCGGCCTCGGCGACTTCATGATCCGCAACGTGCTCGGCGAAATCCGGCGCATCCCCGGCGTCGGCCGTGCCACGCTGTATTCGACCGAGCGCTCGCTGCGCGTCTGGCTCGATCCCGCCAAGCTGATCGGCTACGGCCTGACCGCCGACGACGTCACCAAGGCGATCGGCGCCCAGAACGCCCAGGTCGCCTCCGGCAGCATCGGCGCCGAGCCCGCGACGACCTCGCAGCGCACCTCGGCGCTGGTGCTGGTCAAGGGCCAGCTCGATTCACCCGACGAGTTCAGCGCGATCATCCTGCGCGCCAACCCCGACGGCTCGACGGTGCGGCTGCGCGACGTCGCGCGCGTCGAGATCGGCGGCCTCAGCTATCAGTTCAACACCCGCCTCAACGGCAAGCCGACCGCCGGTCTCTCGGTGCTGCTGTCGCCGACCGGCAATGCGCTGGCGACCGCTGGTGCGGTCGAGGCCAAGATGAAGGAGCTGTCGCGCTTCTTCCCCTCCAACATCACCTATGAGATTCCCTACGACATCACGCCGGTGGTGAAGGCCTCGATCAAGCGGGTGCTGATGACCCTGGTCGAAGCCGTCGTGCTGGTGTTCGTGGTGATGTTCCTGTTCCTGCAGAACATCCGCTACACCATCATTCCGACCATCGTGGTGCCCGTGGCGCTGCTCGGCACCTGCGCCACCTTGATGCTGGTCGGCTACTCCATCAACATGCTGACGATGTTCGGCATGGTGCTCGCGGTCGGCATCCTCGTCGACGACGCCATCGTCGTGGTCGAGAACGTCGAGCGCATCATGACCGAGGAGGGGCTGTCGCCGAAGGAGGCGACGCGCAAGGCGATGGGCCAGATCACCGGCGCCATCATCGGCATCACGCTGGTGCTGATGGCGGTGTTCGTGCCGATGGCGTTCTTCCCCGGCTCGGTCGGCATCATCTACCGGCAGTTCTCGGTTACCATGGTGGCGGCGATCGGCTTCTCGGCGCTGCTGGCGCTGTCGCTGACGCCGGCGCTGTGCGCGACCCTGCTCAAGCCGGTCACGGCCGGTCACGGTCACGCGAAGAAAGGCCTGTTCGGCTGGTTCAACCGCTTCATGGACAACAGCCGCAACCGCTACACCGGCGTGGTCGGCGGCGCGCTGAAGCGCACCGGCCGGCTGATGCTGATCTATGCGATCTTCCTGGTCGGGCTGACCTTCGCCTTCATCCAGTTGCCCGGCGGCTTCCTGCCGGTCGACGACCAGGGCTTCATCACGACGGACGTGCAGACGCCGGCGGACTCGTCCTACGCGCGGACGCAGGCCGCGGTGGAGGCGGTCGAGAAGTATCTCGCCAAGCGCGCGGGCATCGAGGACGTCACCTTCCTGACCGGCTTCAGCTATGCCGGCCAGGGCGTCAACACCGCGCAGGCCTTCATCTCGCTGAAGGACTGGTCGGAGCGCGGCAAGCATGACAGCGCCGCGGCACTGGTCGCCGACATCAACCGCGATCTCGCCGGCTTGCGCGACGCCAAGATCACCGCGCTGCAGCCGCCGCCGATCGACAATCTCGGCAACTCCTCCGGCTTCAGCTTCCGCCTGCAGGACCGCGGCCAGAAGGGCTATGCCGCGCTGACCGCGGCCGCCGACCAGCTGATCGCCGAGGCCAATGCCAGCCAGGTGCTGCAGAAGGTCTTCATCGAAGGCCTGCCGCAGGGTCCCCAGGTCAATCTGATGATCGACCGCGAGAAGGCCGGTGCCTTCGGCGTCACCTTCGAGGACATCAACAACACGATCTCGACCAATCTCGGCTCGACCTACGTCAACGATTTCCCCAACCGCGGCCGCATGCAGCGCGTCGTGGTGCAGGCCGACCGCATCAGCCGCATGAACGCGGACGACATCCTCAACTACAGCGTCAAGAACGCCAAGGGACAATTGGTGCCGTTCTCGTCGTTCGCGACCATCCAATGGGCCAAGGGACCGACCCAGATCGCCGGCTTCAACTACTATCCGGCGATCCGCATCTCCGGCGAGGCCAAGCCGGGCTACACCTCGGGCGATGCGCTCAAGGAGATGGAGCGGCTCGCTGGCAAGTTGCCGCGCGGCTTCGGCTATGAATGGACCGGACAGTCGCTGCAGGAGAAGCTGTCGGGCTCGCAGGCGCCGCTGCTGCTCGGTCTCTCGGCGCTGGTCGTGTTCCTGTGTCTCGCTGCGCTCTACGAGAGCTGGACGATCCCGCTCGCGGTGCTCCTGACCGTGCCGCTCGGCATCCTCGGCGCCGTCGTCGCCGCCAATCTGCGCGGCCTGTCGAACGACGTGTACTTCACGGTGGCGCTGATCACCATCATCGGCCTCGCCGCAAAGGACGCGATCCTGATCATCGAGTTCGCCAAGGATCTGCGCGCCCACGGCAAGCCGCTGGTCGCGGCGACGATCGAGGCCTGCTCCTTGCGTTTCCGCCCGATCATCATGACCGGCCTTGCCTTCGTCTGCGGTGTGCTGCCGATGTCGATGGCGACAGGCGCCGGCGGTGCCAGCCAGCAGGCGCTCGGCACCAACGTGATGGGCGGCATGATCGCGGTGGTGATCCTGGCGCTGCTGATGGTGCCGGTGTTCTTCGTGTCCGTGCAGCGCGTGCTCGCGGGCGATCGGGAGAAGACGGAGCCCGCGGCGGGGCGCGAGGTGTACGGGCCGCCGGCGCCGGCGAAGCCGTAGGCGATCGAATTACCTCGCTCGATCAAGCGAGCCGCAATCTCGCCAAGCCGTCGGTGCGCTCCCCTCCCCCTTGCGGGGAGGGGTTGGGGGTGGGGGTCCACCAGTCCCGCTCAATGTGATGAAATCTACTCCCATCCACGACGCGGCTCATTTGCTTGAGCGAGAAACGCAAGCCGCTTGCTCATTCGTGGGCGCCCGAAGATATGTTCCCTTATCGGCGTTCGGAGTTCGCGGACCCCCACCCCCGACCCCTCCCCGCAAGGGGGAGGGGAGAGCACCGCCGGCGCTGGGACATGATGCTGCAATCCCCGCGACTGGAGTTTCTTGGTCCGTCCGTGTATGCTGCGACGACACGTGACGGGTACGGCATGTCGATGGTCTCTCGCAAATCTGTTCTCGCGTTGGTGTTCGCTGCTCTCGGCGCCTCAGCCGCCCACGCCCAATCCGGTCCCGTCAAATATTGGCTGCCGGGCTGGCCGGTCGGCTTCAGCGACTCCGGCAGCCTCGACGCCTACGGTGACTTTCCAAGCTTCACGGGCAGCGGCAAGGACAGCGGCTTCTTCGCGCGGAGCTACAGCGTGACGAACAATTGGGCGGCGCTGTCGGGCGTTGGCCTGAGCTCGAACCTCGTCAACCGTTACGGCGGGCTCGGGTCGTACACCACCGATGGCGCACAATACGGCTACACCTTCAAGAGCGGCGTCAGCTTCTATGGCGGCTTCGAGACGCTGAAATACAATCCCGGCCTCGGCGGCCCGTTCGCGACGTTCGACGGGCGCTCGACCTCGACGCCGGCCTACGCGATCAATGGCGGCGTCGAGTTCAAGCCGACCTCCAATGTCAGCCTGTCGCTTGGCTTCAGCTACGCCGGCCAGTCGTCCGATCGCGTCGACAGCGACATCAACTCTCCGGCGCTGCCAGGTGCCACGCCGCAGGCCTTCACCAGCGGACGGCGATACTAGGCGCGGCCAGCCTCACCCTCGGTGTCGTCCCGGACAAGCGCGCGTCACGCGCGCGCCGATCCGGGACCCATAACCCCAGGGAGACGTGTGAGGCATTCTGGTCGACCCATCTTGCTCGATCAAAACGGCCGGTGGCTATGGGTCCCGGCTCAAGGCCGGGACGACACCGCATGTGAGGCGAGCGGTTTGGCAAACCGTAAGAAGGCGGCCGGTGGCCGCGCAGAATCAAGCTACGCCGCCGCTTTCAGCACCTTCACCAGCTCGCGGTGGATGACCTCGTTGCCGCACACCACGTGCCCGGTCGCCAGCGCGTCCTCCTTGCCGTCGATGCCGGACACGGTGCCGCCGGCCTCGCGCACCAGGATCATGCCGGCGGCGATGTCCCAGGGCTGCAGGTCGCGCTCCCAATAGGCGTCGAAACGGCCGGCGGCGACGAAGGCGAGGTCGAGCGAGGCGGCGCCGAAGCGGCGGAGCCCTGCGACCTTGACCTGCAGCGAGGTCATCTCGCGCAGGAACAGCTGGTGATCGCCGCGGCCGATATGCGGCAGGCCGCAGGCGATGACGCATTCATGCAGCTGTTTGCGCGCGGCGACGCGCAGCCGCTGGTCATTGAGGAACGCGCCCTTGCCGCGCTCGGCGATGTAGAGCTCGTCATTGGCGGGATTGTAGATCACGCCGGCGATCACGGTGTCCTCGCGCTGCAGCGCGATCGAGATCGCGAATTGCGGGATGCCGTGCAGGAAGTTGGTGGTGCCGTCGAGCGGGTCGACGATCCAGGTGTGCGACTTGTCGCTGCCTTCGCGCTTGCCGCCCTCCTCGCCGAGGAAGCCGTAGCCGGGCCGGGCCTTGGAGAGATCCTCGTAGAGCATCTCCTCGGCCTTCTTGTCGGCGCGGGAGACGAAATTGGCCGGCCCCTTCAGCGACACCTGCAGGTGCTCGATCTCGCCGAGATCGCGCTTGAGGTTGCGGCCGGCGCGGCGCGCGGCCTTGACCATGACGTTGATGAGGGCGGAATGGATCATGAGTTCGATGCGCTGGGCTGACCGCACCTCGCGGTGCGCGCCTTCCCCGGAAGCGGACGAAGGCGGGTGAAATGGCTGGCTGTGGGTGCCCTGCCGGGGCGGCCGCGTCAAGGCCGGATCAGCGGCCGATCACTTGATGGTGCCCAGCCAGTGCTTGGCGGCCTGTTCGCCCTTGGCGCGGTCTTCGGGGGGCATGTCGGCGAATTTCTCGTCGAGCTTGGGATCGCCCTTGCCGGCGGTCTTGGCCACCAGGTGCCATTTGTAGGCCTCGACCTTGTCCATCGGGGTGGCGATTCCATACAGCAGCACCCACGCCAGCCGGTTCTGGGCGACCGGGCTGTTCTGCCGCGCGGCCCGGCGCAGCAGCGCGATGGCCGCGGGCTGGTCCTTCGGCACGCCGGTGCCGTTGAACAGCGCGATGGCGTATTCGACCTCGGCGTCGATATTGTCGGCGATCGCGGCCGCCTTCAGCAATTGCGCGGCCTTTTCGAGGTCTTTCGGCACGCCGGTTCCTTCCTTGTAGAAGGTCGCCAGCGCGTATTGCGCCTCGGCATTGCCGGCATCCGCAGCCAGGCGCAGCAGCTCGGCCGAGCGCCTGAGGTCCTGCGGAAAGGTCTGGCCGTCGAGATAGAGCAGCGCGAGATTGTAGGCCGCCTTGGGCTCGCCGAGCTTGGCGGCGGAGGCCAGCAGCTTGACCGCCTCGAGCTTGTCGACAGGGCCGCCGCGCCCGGCCAGCCGCATCATCGCCAGCGCGAACATCGCCTCGCGGTCGCCGGCCTCGGCGGCCCGCTTGTACCAGATCGCCGCCTTGTCGTAGTCGCGGCGGATGCCCATGGCGTTTTCGTAGAGCTGGCCGAGCATCGCCATGGCCTTGGGATCGCCGGCCTGCGCCCGCGGCGTGGCGAGATCGAACGCGGTCTTGTACTGGCCGCGCTGATAGGCGCCGTAGACCAGGTCGACATTGGGATCATTGGTGGCGGGCGGTGGCGTCGCGGCCGGCGCTGGAGCGGCCGGCTTGGCCGACGGGGCGGGGGCCGGCTTCTTTGCCGCGGACGTTGCCGGCGGCTTGGCCTTCTCAGCCGCCTTCTCCGCCGGCCGTTCGACCGGCTTGGGCTTTTCCGCCGGGGCCGGCTGCAGGGCCGGCGGCGTCAACGAGATCTGCGCGCGTGCGCCCGGCATCGCCATGGCGAGCGCAGCAACGACACATGTCAGGCGCAGGATCGTCATCGGCCGCCGTTCAGCTCTGTCCTGGCGCGTCGGCTGGCGCGGCCGTATGGGCGCTGCGGATCGCGGTGCTGATCTCAGCAAGCGCCGCGGCCGGGCCGCGGGCGTCGTTCCAGACGAGGTCGTCGACCAGCACGAAATCGGCTCCCGCCGCGACGAAGTCCGCGGCCTCCTTGAGCGAGATCGCATAGCCGACGCAGGGCGGCTCGAACAGCTCCGCCCACCAGGCGAGGCGCTCGTTGACGGCATCCGGCGAGGGCCGCCGTCCCTGCGCATCGCGCTCGCCGAACAGCACATAGTCGGCGCCGAGCTCGCCGGCGCGCATCGAATCATGGCGTGTGGACAGGCCGCCGCAGCCGGCGATGCGGTCCGGCTTCAGGCCGGGCAGCGCCTCCTCCAGCGCGGCGATGCCGGTCAGGTGCGCGCCATCGGCGCCGGCGCGGGCGACGATGTCGGGATGGCCGTCGATCAGCAGCGCTGCGCCGGCGCCCTGGATCGCCGGCGCCAGCGTCTTGACCATCGTGATCATGCTGCGCGGATCGCTGTCCTTCAGCCGCACCAGCACCGCAGCGATGTCGGCGATGGCGAGGATCTCGGGCAGGCCGGCGGCCAGCGCCGCCGCATCGGTCACGACCGGCGTTGCCAGATAGAGGCGCGGCGCGGGCCGCGCGGATGTCGTCTTGCCGGACACTAGGCGGCCTCTTTCTCGAGCGCTGCGGTCCACTGGCCGCGGCTGGCAAGCGCGTTCATGCGGGCGCGGTGGGTGAAGGCGCGCTGGCCGGCGGGGATGTTCGCCGCCCTGCCTGCCCATGCCTGCTGCGGCGCCGCCTGCAGCGCGCGGCCGTAGGAGAAGGTCAGCTTCCAGGGCAGCGGTCCGAGCCGGTTCATCGCGTCGAGATGCGCGGTCGCGCTCTCGTCGGATTGTCCGCCGGACAGGAAGGCGATGCCGGGCACCGCCGCAGGCACGCATTCCTTCAACAGTTGGACGGTCCTTTCGGCGACCTCCTGCACCCCGGCCTGGTCCGGCGACTGCTTGCCCGCGACCGCCATGTTGGGCTTCAGGATCATGCCTTCCAACGCGACGCGCTGGATGCGCAATTCACGAAACACCTCGTTCAGCACGCGGCGCGTGACGTCGAAGCAGCGACCGATGTCATGATCGCCGTCCATCAGCACCTCCGGTTCGACAATCGGCACGATGTTCGCTGCCTGGCACAGGGCGGCATAGCGGCCGAGCGCATGCGCGTTGACATGGATCGCTGTCATCGAAGGGATGTTGTCCTTGTCGATATCGATCACGGCCCGCCATTTGGCGAAGCGCGCACCCAGCGCGTAGTACGTCGCCAGCCGATCCGCAAGCCTGTCGAGGCCGACCGTGACCCGCTCGCCGGGGCAGCCGGACAGCGGCTGTGTTCCCTCATCGACCTTGATGCCGGGAATGGCGCCGGCCGCTTCGATCAGCTTCACCAGCGGGGTGCCGTCGGCGGCATGCTGCCGGATGGTTTCGTCATAGAGGATGACGCCGGAGATGAACGACATGCCCTCGCTGCGAAACAGCATCTCGCGATAGTCGCGGCGGTTCTGTTCGGTCGATTCGACCTTGATGGCATCGAAGCGCTTCTTGATCGTCCCGGTGGATTCATCGGCGGCGAGGATGCCCTTGCCCGGTGCAACCATGGCAAGGGCCGTGGTGTTCAGTGCGGAGAGATTCATGCTTGGCTCCAGACGCACCTGCCCTGCCCATCAAAATAGACGGTTCTCGGGCGGATGCCGAGCAAACATTGGCCGCCGGTGAGGCGGACTCTCGAAGAGGTGAAGGGGAGGTTGCTGATCGGAGCAAGCGATCACGTCACCGGTGGTCGGCTTCCCTCCCCCTTGCGGGGAGGGGTTTGGGGGGGGGGTCCATACGCACTGAACTCAGTGAGTTACGCGTTGAGATCGTAAGTGGTGAACGCTGTCGCGCGCACGCGTTCGGCCACTTCAATCGCAAGCGCGATGGTCGATATGCGCCTTCGATCTCATCACTGATAGTACGCCCCGGACCCCCCCGACCCCTCCCCGCAAGGGGGAGGGGAGCTTACCGCCGTTGCGGCGGCTGCTGGGGTCGAGAAGCTCAACGCAGCGCGGCGGCAGCTGCCTCACGCCACCTTCGGAGCCAGCTCGCCCTTGGCGTAGCGCTTGGCCATCTCGGCCGTGGTCAGCACGCGCTTGATCTTGGAGGCCTGGCCGGCGGTGTTGAACTCCTGCAGGCGCTGCTTGCACAGCTTGGCCATCGCCTCCATCGCCGGCTTCAGGTACTTGCGCGGATCGAATTCCTCCGGGTGCTCCGACAGAACTTTCCGGATCTGGCCGGTCATCGCCATGCGGTTGTCGGTGTCGATGTTGATCTTGCGCACGCCGTTCTTGATGCCGCGCTGAATCTCGCTGACCGGCACGCCCCAGGTCGGCTTCATCCTGCCGCCATAGGCGTTGATGATCTCCTGCAGGTCCTGCGGCACCGAGGACGAGCCGTGCATCACGAGATGCGTGTTCGGCAGCTTGCGATGGATCTCCTCGATCACGTTCATGGCGAGGATGTCGCCGTCGGGCTTGCGCGTGAATTTGTAGGCGCCGTGCGAGGTGCCCATCGCGATCGCGAGCGCGTCGACCTGGGTCTCACGCACGAACTTCACGGCCTCGTCCGGGTTGGTCAGCAGCTGGTCGTGCGACAGCTTGCCTTCGGCACCGTGGCCGTCCTCCTTGTCGCCCATGCCGGTCTCGAGCGAGCCGAGCACGCCGAGCTCACCCTCGACCGAGATGCCGCCGAGATGCGCCATGGTGGCGACCGTCTTGGTGACGCCGACATTGTAGTCCCAGTCAGCCGGCGTCTTGCCGTCGGCCTTCAGTGATCCGTCCATCATCACCGAGGTGAAGCCGGACTGGATCGCGGTCATGCAGGTGTCGGGACCGTTGCCATGGTCGAGATGCACGCACACCGGAATGTGCGGATAGATCTCGGTGACCGCGTCCATCATGTGCTTGAGCATGACGTCGTTGGCATAGGAGCGGGCGCCGCGCGAGGCCTGGATGATCACCGGAGCGTCGACCGCATTGGCCGCCTCCATGATCGCCAGTGCCTGCTCCATGTTGTTGATGTTGAAGGCCGGGACGCCGTAGTCATTTTCCGCCGCGTGGTCGAGCAATTGACGCAACGTGATACGAGCCATGGCTGGAACTCCCTGATTAAGAATTGGACCGTGCGGCAGGATGCGCACGTGTCGAAACTGCTGCACCGTGCATAACGCGGTGGTCGGGAGATTCCAAGGGTTGCGGGCGACGCAGGCCACCAGACCGCGCTGTCAGCGGCCATTCATAGGTTATCAGCCAAATCCGTCGCAACGGACAGCACGTAAGAGCTGGCTCAGCTCTTCCTGGCTTCGAGAGCCGCGATGCGCTCTTCGACCTCGGTGACACGCTCGTCGAAGTCGCTGGCGGCCGCGCGCATCATGACCAGCATGCCGGCGGAATCACGCCGCTGCTTGCGGATCAAGGTTTCCAAGCTATCGAGCCGCGTCTCGGTCGATTGTCTGAACTGTCCAAACTCCGATCGGAACGCAGCAATGCTCTCCTGAATCTTGATCAGGATCGAGTGCACGGCGTCTGTCGGAGTGTCAGCCATGAATGGAACATAACAGAAACATCCATGGCCGACAAGCTCTGAGGATCATGCCTTCAGCACTTCCACGCCCGGCAGCGGCTTGCCTTCCATCCATTCCAGGAAGGCGCCGCCGGCGGTCGAGACGTAGCTGAAGTCGGCGGCCACGCCGGCCTGGTTGAGGGCCGCGACGGTATCGCCGCCGCCGGCCACCGAGACCAGCTTCTTGGTCTTGGTGCGTTCCGCTGCGTGCTTGGCGGCGACCATCGTGCCGCGGTCGAACGGCGTCAGCTCGAAGGCGCCGAGCGGACCGTTCCAGACCAGCGTCGCGGCATCGTCGATCGCGGCATGGATGCGTGCGGTCGATTGCGGGCCGACATCGAGGATCATGCTGTCCGGCGGGATCGCGTCGAGGCCATAGGCGAAGGACGGCGAGTTGGCTGCGAAGTGATAGGAGACGGTCGCGTCCACCGGCAGGATGATGGCGCAGTTCGAGGCTTCCGCCTTCTCCATGATCCTGAGCGCGGTCGCTGCCAGATCCTTCTCGGCCAGGGACTTGCCGATCTGCACGCCCTGCGCATGCAGGAAGGTGTTGGCCATGCCGCCGCCGATCACCAGCGCATCGACCTTGGTGACGAGGTTCTCCAACAGGTCGATCTTGGTCGAGACCTTGGCGCCGCCGACGATCGCGATCACCGGCTTGGCCGGGCGGCCCAGCGCCTTGTCGAGCGCGTCGAGCTCGGCCTGCATGGTGCGGCCGGCATAGGCCGGCAGCTTGTGGCCGAGGCCCTCGGTCGAGGCATGGGCGCGGTGCGCGGCGGAGAAGGCGTCGTTGACCCAGATGTCGCCGAGCTTGGCGAGCTCGGCCACGAAGGCCGGATCGTTCTTCTCTTCCTCTTTGTGGAAGCGCGTGTTCTCCAGGCACAGCACGTCGCCGTCCTTCATCGCGGCGATGGCGGTCGCCGCCGGCTCGCCGATGCAGTCGTCGGCAAAGGCGACCGGGCGCTTGATCACTTGCGAGAGCGCGGCGGCGACCGGCTTCAGCGAGTCCTTGGCGTCGCGGCCCTTCGGCCGGCCGAAATGCGCGAGCAGGATGACCTTGCCGCCCTTGGTGGCGAGCTCATTGATGGTCGGCGCGACGCGCTCCAGGCGCGTGGCGTCGGTGACGTGGCCATTCTCCATGGGCACGTTGAGATCGACGCGCAGCAGCACGCGCTTGCCCTTGGGATCGACGTCGTCGAGGGTGCGGAATTGTTTCATGCGGTGCCTCCCAGGCGTCATGCCCGGCCTTGTGCCGGGCATCCACGTCGTCCTTCTATGGGCGTAAAACGTGGATGGCCGGGACAAGCCCGGCCATGACAGTCAATTTTGTTAGAGCAGCTTGCCCATCGCGACGGCGGTGTCGGCCATGCGATTGGAGAAGCCCCACTCGTTGTCGTACCAGGACATCACGCGCACGAGGTTGCCGTTCATGACCTTGGTCTGGTCCATGTGGAACGTCGACGAGTGCGGGTCGTGGTTGAAGTCGATCGAGACGTTGGGCGAATTGGTGTAACCGAGCACGCCCTTGAGCTCCTGCTCGGCGGCGCGCTTGATCGCCTCGTTGATCTCCTTCGGCTCGGTGTTGCGCTTGGCGACGATCTTGAGATCGACCACCGAGACATTCGGCGTCGGCACGCGGATCGCGACGCCGTCGAGCTTGCCCTTCAGCTCCGGCAGCACCAGGCCGATCGCCTTGGCGGCGCCGGTCGAGGTCGGGATCATCGACATCGCCGCCGCGCGGCCGCGATAGAGATCCTTGTGCATGGTGTCGAGCGTCGGCTGGTCGCCGGTGTAGGCGTGGATCGTGGTCATGAAGCCGGTCTCGATGCCGACCGTATCGTTCAGCACCTTGGCGACCGGCGCCAGGCAGTTGGTGGTGCAGGAGCCGTTGGAGACGACCAGATGATCCTTGGTCAGCGTGGTGTGGTTGACGCCGTAGACGATGGTGGCGTCGGCGCCGTCGGCCGGGGCCGAGACCAGCACGCGCTTGGCGCCGGCGGTCAGGTGCGCGGAGGCCTTGTCCTTGGAGGTGAAGATGCCGGTGCATTCCAGCGCGATGTCGACGCCGAGATCCTTCCACGGCAGCTTCGACGGATCACGCTCGGCGGTGACCTTGATCTTGCCCTGGCCGATATCGATCGTGTCGCCGTCGACGGTCACGGTGTGCGGGAAGCGGCCATGCACGCTGTCGAAGCGCAGCAGGTGGGCGTTGGTCTCGACCGGGCCGAGATCGTTGATGCCGACCACCACGATGTCCTTGCGGCCCGATTCCGCGATGGCGCGCAGAACGTTGCGGCCGATGCGGCCAAACCCGTTGATCCCGACCCGGACTGCCATTTTCGTCTCCTTCAATGACGTTTATCGTTCAATGACGTTTCTCGTCCCTCGTAGCCGGCCCCTGGCAAGGGCTCTACGAGGGTTTGGACCTGTTGACGCCCGGTTCTGCCGGGCGGGAGCGGACGATATGGCCCTTTCGTAGTCCTTTTTTTGCGCTCGCTCAACCGTCGCGAATCAGGGATCCGCCAGCGCGGCTGTCCGGTCGCTCAGACGTGATGGACGGCCGCGCGGGGGACCGAAGGCCTTACGCCAGCCGCTGTACGGCGGCCTCGACAGCCGCCTCGGCGGTGATGCCGAAATGCTTGTAGAGCTCCTTGGCCGGGCCGCTCTCGCCGAACGAATGCATGCCGATGAAGATGCCGTCCTGGCCGATCACCGCGTCCCAGCCCCAGCGCACCGCGGCCTCGATGGCGATCTTGACCGGCGCCTTGCCGATGATCGCGGCCCGGGTCTCGGCCGGCTGCTCCAGCAGCAGCTCAAGCGACGGCACCGAGACGACGCGGGCTGGGATGCCACGCTCGGCGAGCTGCTTCTGCGCGGCGACCGCGATCTCGACCTCCGAGCCGGTGGCGAACAGCGACACCTTGGCTTCGCCTTGCGCCGCGACCAGCTCATAGCCGCCGCGGCCGCAGGGATTGTCCGCCGGCGCGGACGTGCGCAGTTGCGGCAGGTTCTGCCGCGTCAGCGCCAGCACGGTCGGGCCGTTGGTGCGGTTCAGCGCCAGCTCCCAGCACTCGGCGGTCTCGACCGCGTCGGCCGGGCGGAAGACGCGCATGTTCGGCATCGCGCGCAGCGCGGCGAGATGCTCGACCGGCTGATGCGTCGGGCCGTCCTCGCCGAGGCCGATGGAGTCGTGGGTCAGCACATAGACGACGCCGGCGCCCATCAGCGCCGACAGGCGCATTGCGCCACGGGCATAATCGGAGAACACCAGGAAGGTGGCGCCGTTCGGCGCGAAGCCGCCATGCAGGAAGATGCCGTTCATGCACGCCGCCATGCCGTGCTCGCGGATGCCGTAATGGATGAAGCGGCCCTTCGGCGTCTTGGCCGAGAACGAGGTCGCGGACTTCGCCTTGTTGTTGTTGGAGCCGGTGAGGTCGGCCGAGCCCGCCACGAACTCGAACGGCATCGCTGCGGCGATCACCTCGATCGCGGCCTCCGAGGACTTGCGGGTGGCGACGTTGAGCGGGGTCTCCAGCAGCGCCTTCTTGTGGTCCTTCAGCGCCTTCGCCAGCGACGCCGGGCGCTCGTGGCGCAGCCGGCGCTCGAACTCGGCGCGCTTGCGCGGGCCCATCTCGCCGAGCCGGGTCTCCCACTCCGCCCGTGCGGGTGCGCCGCGGCGGCCTGCCTCGCGCCAGGCGGCGAGCACGTCGTCGGGCACCGAGAACGGCTCCTGCGAAATGCCGAGCTTCTCCTTGGCGCCCTTCAGCTCTTCTGCTCCCAGCGCCTCGCCATGCACCTTGGAGGTGCCGGCCTTGGTCGGCGCGCCATAGCCGATCGTGGTCTTGCAGGCGATCAGCGACGGCTTGGAGGACTTCTGCGCCCGCGCGATCGCGGCGGCAATCGCCTCGGGATCATGGCCGTCGATCAGCTCGGCGGCCCAGCCGGCCGACTTGAAGCGCTTCACCTGGTCGACCGAGTCGGCGATCGACAGCGGGCCGTCGATCGAGATGCCGTTATCGTCCCACAGCACGATCAGCTTGTTGAGCTTCCAGTGCCCGGCCATCGCGATCGCTTCCTGGGAGATGCCCTCCATCAGGTCGCCGTCGGAGGCCAGCACGTAGGTGTGGTGGTCGACGATCTTCTTGCCGTATTCCGCCTGCAGCATCTTCTCGGCCAGCGCCATGCCGACCGCGGTGGAGATGCCCTGGCCGAGCGGGCCGGTGGTGGTCTCGATGCCCTTGGTGCGGAAATTCTCCGGATGGCCGGGGGTCAGCGAATCGACCTGGCGGAAGCGCTTGATCTGGTCGAGCGTCATCTCCTCGTTGCCGGTCAGATACAGCAGCGCATAGAGCAGCATCGAGCCGTGGCCGGCCGACAGCACGAAGCGGTCGCGGTCCGGCCAGGCGGGCGCTGCGGCATCGTATTTCAGCACGCGGGTGAACAGCACGGTGGCGACGTCGGCGGCGCCCATCGGGAGGCCGGGATGGCCCGATTTCGCCTTTTCGACGGCATCCATTGCGAGCGCGCGGATGGCGTTGGCCATGCGGGAATGATCGACCTGCGTCATGCTGGAATCCGTCCAAACGTGAAATGCTGATGACAGGGACGCCGCCGGTATTGCTGGCGGGCCGGGATTTTGCGGGCTGATTAGCACCTCGGTTCCGGGAATCAAAGGCAATGCAACGTCCCGGACGTCCCAAAAGTTGCTTAGTAGTGCATAGTTTCGGCCGAGCGTTGCGCTCGGCTCGCCCAGCACGTAAGATTTTGCCCGTAACCGCTTGCCGGACAGCGCTTTTGTCGCGTCCCGCTTGCTCCGAGGGCCTCGCATCCGCGCCATGAACGATCACCCTGCCAATCTTGCCGGCCAGGTGGAACCCGGCGCCGCCGATCTCGAGGCGGCGACGCGGCGACTCATGACGGCGCTCGACGCGCTGGAGAGCGCGGTCGAGCGGCGGCGCGAGGCGGATCGTGACGAGGACGAGCTGGCGACGCGCATCCAGGCGCTCGGCGCCGACCGCTCGCGCCTCGCCGACGAGCTCGACGGCTCCCTGATGAAGACGCGCCGGCTCGAGCGCACCAATCGCGAGATCGCCGAACGACTGGACACCGCGATCGGCACCATCCGCGCGGTGCTCGCTGGCGGCGACGGGCAGGACGCCGCTGAAGACGATGAGGACGAGGAATGAGCCACATCAACGTCACCATCAACGGCCGCCAATATCGCATGGCCTGCGAGGAGGGCCAGGAGCTGCGGCTGCTGAAGCTCGCGGAGAGTCTGGAATCGCGCATCACCAATCTGCGCGGCAAGTTCGGCGAGATCGGCGACGCCAGGCTGACGGTGATGGCCGCGCTCACCGTGTGCGACGAGCTGATCGATGCCAATCAGCGCGTCCAGGTGCTGGAGCAGGAGCTCGAAGGCCTGCGCAACGTGCGCAACCAGGCCAGCGACCGCGCCCGTGCCACGCAGGTCGCGGTGGCCAAGGCGCTGAACGCCGCCGCCGAGCGCATCGAGCGCACCACGCAGGTGTTGAACCGCACCATCGGCGGCGGTGTGGCGATTGGGTGAAGTGAGTTGTCGTTTACTCTTCAGGCGCAGTTGCCGAATAGTCGATAGCAACGGGCCGCCCTTGGTAGATACCCCAATTTTGAGGTCCGGGTTCGAACGGACACTCGGCCCATTCACGATAATGCTCGTTGAGTTGCAATAGCGACATCGGCGTTCGTAATTTTTGGGCTGCAGCCATAATCAACAGTAATCCATTGGGCGATACCCAGATTGCCGGACAAAGCGATTTACGCTGTTGCTCCGTGCAACTCCGATACAAGTGCGCTTCGAATTGATTGCAGCGGCGTCCGTATTTGTTCCGCGCAAACTTAAAGGCCCATGGCCCGAACACGACCACCGGCGATCTGTTGGCTCCAGACCGTGATATCTTGATCAAACTGCGGTCCTCTTACTTCGTCGCCATCGCCGTGGAATAAGTATTGGTGCACAAGCGCAACCTACGCCTCTAGCGACAACGCTCATAGCCGTAGGATGGGCAAAGGCGCGAACGACGGTGTTGCGTCAGACATGGATGCATCGTGCGCCGTGCCCACCGCCTTCCATCGGTGGTGCGGATGGTGGGCACGCCGCGTTCAGGCAACCGACTAAGACAATGCAGGGCACGGGCGGCGCCTTTGCCCACCCTACGCAGTCTCGCTCACATCTGCGCAAGCTGCGCCTCGATCGCCGCCTTATCGATCACCGACCACACCTCCGCGATCCTGCCGTCGCGGAATTCGTAGAACACGTTCTCCGTGAAGGCGACCCGCCGGCCGTTGACCGGCAGCCCGAGAAACGCGCCACGCGGCATGCAGTCGAAATCCAGCCGGCTCGCGACGCGCGGCGGGTCGGATAGCAGCAGGCCGATGTTGAAACGAAGGTCGGGGATGTCGGCGAAGTTGCCGATCAGCATGTCGCGATAGCCGGCAAGTCCGATCTGCCGGCCGTTGTGGACGACATGCTCGTGCACGAAATCGCCGAGCACCGGCCATGCCTGCGCATTCAGGCACACGATGTAGGCGCGATAGTGATTGGCGAGTTCGGGTCCGGTCATGGCGCTGGGTCCGTTCGAACGAGAGCAGGCAACCTCTCGCAAGGGCAACGGTTCCGACCAGAAATCAAAGACCTTCCAAGATCAGCGCGATGGTCTCCAACGGCAATGCAGCAGCCACTGCGCCGATGACCAGGCCGACGAGGCCGAGGACGACGGCAGCGATCCAGCCCCCCGAATGAAAGCCGACGGTTGCACCGGCGAGGGCTCCCGTCGCGAGCGTACAAAGGGCCCAGAGCGTGTGAAGGATGAGTCCGATCGTCCTCAGCATGCGTGACCTCGCGCATCAGCGGTCTCACCCGTCCCCATTGATTGGTCTCGCCGGCCTCCCGCTGTGCGGCAGCGAACAGATCACATCGTCGCGATGCGGTCGTGTTGCGAGCGCTTGTCGTTCGCTGCGTGCTGCCCTACTGCTTGGGGAGGCGGACATCATCGAATCCCGTGACCACAAGCGGGATCGTGTTCGCGTCAGGGAGGTGTTCTTGAACAAGCTGATCCTCGCGGCGGCCGCCGCAGCCTTCACCGCGCTCGCGACTCCGCTCGCCGCCGCGCCCTTGCCCGAGGCCAGGCCCGACGAAGTCGGCTTCTCGCAGGCGGGTCTCGCCCGCATGGATGACTTCTTCGCCCGCGAGATCGCCGCCAAGCGCGTGCCCGGCGCGGTGGTGGCGATCGCGCGCGACGGCAAGCTCGTGCACTACAAGGCCTACGGCCAGCTCGATCCGGTGAAGGGCACGCCGATGCCGCTCGACGCGATCTTCGCTTTGGCCTCGATGACCAAGCCGATGACCGCGGTGGCGGGGCTGACGCTGATGGAGCAGGGGCGGCTACCGCTGCAGGCCAGGCTCGCCGACTACTATCCGGCCTTCGCCGACATGAAGGTCGGCGTCACCCAGGAGAACGGCGCACTGCTGCTGGTGCCGCAGGCCCGCCCGATCCTGATCCACGACCTCTACCGCCACACCTCGGGCCTGATGTATGGCGGCCGGCCGGATAGCTCGAGCGCGGTGGCGCGGCTCTATCCCGACGGCACCGCGCCCGCGATCGAGGGCGACACCCAGGCCTTCATCGAGCGCCTCACCAGGCTGCCGCTGGCGCATCAGCCTGGTTCGCAGTTCGAATACGGCTTCTCCATCGACGTGCTCGGCGCCGTCATCGAGAAGGTCAGCGAGCAGCGGCTCGGCGAATATCTTTCAGCCAATGTCTGGAAGCCGCTCGGCATGGTCGATGCGACCTTCGCGCCGACCGACGCACAACGCCCGCGGCTGGCGCATCCGTTTCCGCACAATCCGCTGACCGGCAAGCCGCAGGCAATCAAGCTGCTGGACACGCCGACAAAGTCGGACTGCGGCGGCGCCTGCTCGTTCGCCACCATTGGCGACTACGTCCGCTTCGGCCAGATGCTGCTCAATGGCGGCGAGCTCGATGGCGCGCGCATCCTGAGTCCGAAGACGGTGCACCACATGACCTCCAACCATCTCGGGCCCGAAATCAAGAACACCGTCGCCAATGTCGAGCCGCATCGCGCCGGCTTCAGCTTCGGGCTCGGCGTCGCCGTGCGCGTCAGCGAGGGCCTGTCGGCGGTGCCCGGCAATCCCGGCGAGTTCAGCTGGAACGGCGCCTATGGCACGCAGTTCTTCTGCGATCCGAAGGAGCGCCTCGTCGTCGTGGTCGGCACCGCGGCGCCCGGGGACCTGCGCAAATATTATCGCGAGCAGGTGCAGGACATCGTCTATGGCGCGATGGTGAGGTAAGATAGCGCATGCTGACAATCCATCATCTGGGGAAGTCCCAATCCGAGCGCATCGTCTGGCTCTGCGAGGAGCTGGCGATCCCATACGAGCTGAAATGCTACACGCGCGACGCCAGGACGGTCCTGGCGCCCGCGGAGTACAAGGCGCTGCACCCGATCGGCGCCGCGCCGGTCATTACCGACGGCGATCTGGTGCTCGCCGAATCCGGCGCCGTTGTCGACTACATCATCTCCAAATACGGCCAGGGCCGGCTGCGGCCAGGCCCCGATGATCCGAACTTCGCGCCATTCCTCTACTGGTTCCACTTCGCCAACGGCACCTTGCAGGCGGCGATGGGCCGGCTGATGATCCTCAACCGTCTCGATCTGCCCGACGACAATCCCATGCTCGGCGCGATGCGGGCGCGGGTCGATCGCGCCTTCGCGGCCGTCGAGGCGCGCTGCGGCGAGGCGGACTACCTGGCGGGGGCGGCGCTCACCACCGCCGACATCATGACCGTGTTCTCGCTGACGACGATGCGCTACTTCCTGCCTTACGATCTCAGCCCCTTCCCCAACATCCGCGCCTATCTGTCACGCATCGCCGCCCGCCCGGCCTATCAGCGGGCGATGGAGAAGGGCGATCCGGGGATGAAGTTGTTGTTGAGTTGATTGCAAGCAAGTTTGCGCGATCGCTCACGCGGCTGGCTCGGTGTACCTCGCCCCGCTTGCGGGGAGAGGTCGGATTGCATCGTCAGATGCAATCCGGGTCAGGGGGTACAGGTCTCACCAAGGACGCTCCCTGCGCGTCTGCCCCAACTCACACTTCCCGTGTGGCGGCCGCTCACCCCAACCCTCTCCCCGTAAGAAGGGGGAGAGGGAGCCGACTGCCCGAGCCGCTATTGGCGGTCCCCCTCATCTCTGCCGCTTGCGGCTCCAGTCCAGGAACGAGCGATACAGCTCCTCCTTCTCCGCCTTCGAGGTCGGCGCCTTGGCCTGCGATTCGAGAAACGCCTCGAAGCGGTCCTGTTGCGAGAGACCGCCGGTCGCGGCGGGCGCCAGGCCGACATTGGCCTCCTTCTTCATCCGTTCCAGCACGGCGTCGACATACGGATAGCGCTGCCAGCCCGGCACCTGGGCCTCGAGATTGAGATCCTTCCAGCCCGGATGGAACGGCGGCTGCTGCAGCCGCGCGAGGTTGGTGAACAGCGTGTCGACGAAGCGGTTGACGCGGTCGGCGCGGTCGCTGCCCGGCTTCCAGTTGTAGACGGCCAGCACCGACGGCACGGCGATGGTTTCCACGGCGGTGTCAGGTGCGACCAGCCCTGGATAGGTGTCGGCCTTGATGCTGGTCGGATAGTAGAAATCCGAGAATTGCTGCGTGTACGGCACCGGCACGAAGTGGAATCCGGGATCCGCCTTCTTGCCGCTGAACAGCTCGCCGGGCTTGGAGGCGACATAGACCATCGCGGCGATCTCGCCCTTGTGCAGCTTCTCCAGCGCGACAGGGCCACCGACCGCGACCGGCTCTATGTCGATGCCGAGGCGCCGGAAGATCAGCGGGCCGGTGTGGGCGGCGGCGACGCCCGCCGTGCCCACCGCGACCTTCTGGCCCTTCAGGTCCTGCAGCGTCTTGAACTCGTCGCGCGCATAGATGTGCACGTCGGAGATGAAGAAGCGCAGCACGTAGCGGATGCGGTCGTTGATGTTGGAAAGACCGGCCTGCCTGGCGTAGAAGTCGAAGGCGTCGGCATAGGTGATCGCGACGTCGACGCCGCGCAGATAGAGCAGGTCGGCGATGTTCGAGGTGGTGCCGCGCGTCACCATCGGGATCAGGCGCATGTTGTCGCCATCGTCCATCGTCCGCGCCATCTCGCTGGCGAAGCGCACGAAGCCGCCATCGGGCAGGCCCGCGGCCAGGCCGACGGTCCATTGGTTCATGCGCGTCTTGATGGCGGCTTCGTCCGAGGCGCTCCGCGGCTCGCGGGACTCTGAGACCCGAGGCTCGACGGTCCGCCGTTCCGACGCGCGCGCAGGCTTGATCGAGAGCGGAGCGGCGGACTGCTCTTGCGCGCGCACCGCGCCCACGGGGGTGAGCAAGGCAGCCGAAAGCGTTGCCAGCGCCAGCAGCGCCGGCCGGGCGAGTACTCTGTGCATGTGACTAGTCCCCGATCGCGTCTGCTCGCCATTCCCCCGAGCAGACTGATGACACAGATCAATCCAAGATCGTATCTCAATGAGCCCTAAACCTGGCAGTTTTGGGGCAAGAACTACTTAAGGTTTCAGGTAGCTCCAGCCGCTCTCCTGCAATTCCATCAGCCTCACTGCGCCCGAGGGCACCAGGCTCGCTTCGGCGACGATCGCAATCGGATGTCCTTCGCGTTTCTCCATGCCGCGCTTGGTGATGTTGCAGGCGGAGAATTTGATCTTGGCGGGAAAGCTCAGCTCGGCGATCTGCTTGAGCCGGTCCTTCACCGGCGAGGTATCCTCGCGCAGCATGTTCAGCCCGGGTCCATAGGTGACGAGCTCGATCTCGACCTCCTCGCCCTTCTCCTTGAACGTCTCCATGATGTTGGTGGCGTTGTTGAGCGCCAGATTCATGATCGCCGGATCGTTCTGATCGACCTGGATCGCGACGCGATGGATCTTGACGTCGGCGGCGAGGCCCGCTCCAGCCGACACAATCAGCAGCGCGCACGCGGCCGTGACAGTTGTGAGATTGAAGCGCATGCCAGGACTCCAACGTACGATACGGGGCATTCGGATGTGGGCACGATCTGCCACAACCTCAGCTCCCAGTCGATGGGCCTGAATCGTGGCAAGACTATGCGCTGCCGCGGGAGCGCCGTGATGCGGCGAGGAGGGCGGTGATGATGACGGCAATGCCGGAGATGAGAGGGATGGCTGGCATTGATGTGGATGACGATTGGGATTGAAGAGGCGCGATGACCTCCGCCGTCGCCAAGCCCGCCGCTATTTGGTTGCGTCTCGCACCCTCGCCGGATGGATGCCTCTCCGCCAACTGCTTTCCTCTGCCGCACGACGGGCAATCCGCGCATACGCGCCCTGCGCAAACTGCCCGTCGCGTTACGATGTCGCAGGCTGCGTCACTTGTCTCGTCGGGCAAATCAGGCGGATGCTTCCGCTCGTCCTGCTGCCGCATGAGGGGCGTGTCGCGACCGTCACGAGACGTTGGCAGTGGGATGCGATGGGCGTGGATTGCCGCAGCGTGAGTTGATCGCGCGGACGAACGGCGATGCACGTACGGTCAAGTCGCGTGGTCCTGACACCCCGATGCTGGTGTTACCTTTGCGACGACGCTTGAGGCGTCGCGCAGAGCATGGTGGCCAACAAGCCCGGCGCACCAGGGAGATCGCGAAGCAGCCGTTCCAACCGTCGCGCAGGGAAGGCCGGGCGTGTCCGGCTGCACCTGTGGTACCTGCCGCCTGCATTTTTTGAGCAGGCGGGCCACGGGCGTCAGCCGACGCCCGGCCTTCCCTGTGCCCTCTGTTCACGGAGGGTGATCGAAAAGAACAGCTCGGACGCGATCAGCGCCGCGAGGAGGCGAAGCCGTGTCCCTGATTGACGATCAGCGCTTTATTGATCTCCCCCGCAGTGATCGGCCCAGCCGTCGCCATCCCACAACCGTCATCGCCCGCAAGCGGGCCATCGCCGTGGCCTGCCGGACTCCGCTACTGTTGCCTCGGCGTACCGCGGCGCCCGGTGCCGTCTTCCCGTTCGACGCGGCGCGCCGGCACCCAGGGCGCGCCGGAGCTTCAGCGGAGGCGGCGAGCCAGGCGACGACACCGGCTAGGAGGACCGCTATTGCCTTATCCGCCTCGACCGCTGGCAAAATCACCCCGCCATGGTTACATTGCCTCGGCGAAGCTGCGACGCGCGTCCGGAACCAACATATCCCCGGGGCCTTATCGATCCTTTAGGGAACTGTCCCTGGCCAGGTCCGTGGACCTGGACATATGGTGCCCACCTACTTTCGTAGGGAACTCCGGGATCGAGCGTTTCAACGGCGATTGCGGCTTCGCGCCTGTCTCTCTCCCCTGTCCCCTTCGAGTCTGTCCCCTTGATTGCCGACCTGCTGCGTTTCTGAGAACGTTGGAGTGCCCGCGTCCGCGAGCTCTTGACGGAGGTCCCGCCGCATGCCGATGAAGGCCGCCCAGCACACCAAGCAGCAGCTGCGGGCTGCAGCGCTGGCCGCGCGCGACGCGCTGAGCGACGAGGCGCGCAGCGCCGCCGCCGAGGCCATCGCGGTGCGCGGGCTGCCCTTCGCGCTGGAGCCGGGCCAGGTTGTCTCGGGCTATGCGCCGATTCGCAACGAGCTCGATCCGGTGCCACTGATGCGCGTGCTGGCGGCAAAGGGCGCGCGGTTGGCGCTGCCGGTCATCCTGGCACGCGGCCATTCGCTCTCCTTCCGGGCGTGGTCGCCGGGCGATCGGCTGACATTGGGCTCGCTCGGCATCCCGGAGCCGTCGCCGGTCGCGGCCGAGCTGGTGCCGGACGTGATGCTGGTCCCGCTCGCCGCTTTCGACCGCACCGGCCATCGCATCGGCTATGGCGGCGGCTACTACGACTACACCTTTTCGCACCTGCGGAAGACACATCATCTCATCGGCGTCGGCCTCGGCTTTGCCGTGCAGGAAACCGAGGCCGTCCCGGCCTTGGCCCACGACGCGGCGCTGGATTATGTGCTAACCGAGCGCGAGACCTTGGATTTCCGGAGCAATTGAGTTGCGAATTCTCTTCGTCGGCGACGTCGTCGGCCGGGCCGGCCGGAGCGCCGTCTCGGACCACCTTCCAGGCTTGATCCGCGATTGGGCGCTCGATCTCGTCATCGTCAATGGCGAGAACGCGGCCGGCGGGTTCGGCATCACCGAGGCGATCTATCAGGAGCTGGTCGATGCCGGCGCCGACGCGGTCACGCTCGGCAACCACTCCTGGGATCAGCGCGAGGCGCTGGTGTTCATCGAGCGCGCGCCGCGCCTGGTACGCCCCGCGAACTATCCGGCGGGCACGCCCGGTCGTGGCGCCGCGCTGATCGATGCCAAGAACGGCGCCCGCGCGCTGGTGGTCAACGTGCTCGGTCGCGTGTTCATGACGCCGTTCGACGATCCGTTCGCGGCACTGGGGCGCGAGCTCGGCGCCTGCCCGTTGCGCGAGGCGGCGGATGCTGTTGTGGTCGACGTGCATTGCGAGGCCTCCAGCGAGAAGCAGGGCATGGGCTATTTCTGCGACGGCCGCGCCAGCCTCGTCGTCGGCACCCATACGCATGTGCCAACGGCCGATCACCAGATCCTGCCTGGCGGCACTGCCTACATGACCGATGCCGGCATGACCGGCGATTACGATTCCATCATCGGCATGCAGAAGGACGAGCCGTTGCGGCGCTTCCAGTCGGGCATCCCGTCGGCGCGGTTCGAGCCGGCGACGGGCGAGGCGACGTTGAGCGGGGTGGCGGTCGAGACCGACAACGGCACCGGGCTTGCGATCAAGGTCGCGCCGGTGCGGATCGGCGGCCGGCTGTCGCAGACGAGGCCGGCGTTCTGGGGAGGATGAGAGGCTGCGTCAGGCCTTGAGGCGAAAGCCCATCCGGAACGCGCCCCAATGCCGCCCCTTGATGACGATCGGCGCGGACAGGTCCTTCATCAGCACGAACTGCCCGCCGCCCATGTCGCGGCGGTAGGTCTGGAGCAGAAACGGCTTGTTGCTGGCGGCGGCGACCTTCTTCACCGCGCGGTCGTCGAACAGCCGGCGGTTGCGGCAGTTGGCGTTGTTCCAGACCGGATCGGGCCCCTGCGGCCTGCGGTAGTTCGGATTGTGCGTCGGCAGATAGCCGCCGCGCGCCCAGGCGACGCAGAACACGATGCGCGGGTCGCTGCCCTGGATCGGGTCCTGGATCGCGGGCAGCACGCGGTCGGTGAACTCGACGTAGCGCGTCATGTACTGCTTGGGATTGGTGCCGGGGATCTCGCGATAGGTCTCGTCCATCAGGTCGGCGAGCGTGATCTCGCCGCGATCGATCGCCGCCTCGAAGGTCGCCGAGATCTGCCGGGCGGTGTCGACGACGGTCTTGATCAGCGGCGCGTCCGTGGTCTGTACGCCGCTTTCGGCGATCAGCCCGATCAGCGCCTCGGAATGATCGAGCAGCTTGGCGATGCGGCTGTCGGCCTGCTTGAGCTCGACCGAGGACTGGTCAACGCCCTTGGCGAGCTCGTTGAGCTCGCTGATCACGGCGTCGCAATGCGCGAGGTTGGAGGTCGCGGCCTTCGCCACGCCGTCGATCTCCTGGCCGACGCTGGTGAAGCCGTCCTGGACGCGGACGATGATGCCGCCGATCTGCTGGGCGCCTTCACCCGCTGTCTTGGCGCGCGACGAGGCCTGGCCGCTCTCGCCGAGCAGGCTCTTCACCTGCGAGTCGAGCCCGCGCAGGGTATCGCCGATCTCCTGGGTGGCTTGGCGCGTCGCCTCGGCGAGCGACTTCACCTCGCTCGCGACGACAGCAAAGCCGCGGCCGGCGCTGCCGGCGCGCGCGGCCTCGATGGTGGCGTTGAGCGCCAGCAGGTTGGTCTGCTTGGCGATCGCCTCGATCGCCACCGAGACCTTGGCGACCTGCGACAGCGCATCGCCGACCGAGCCGAGCCGCTGCTCGATGCGCTCGACGGACTCGACCAGTTCGGCGATGTGCCGCACCGCGGTGTCGACCACGTTGCGCGACTGGGTGATGTCGCCGACCGCGGCGGTCGTGGCCGATTGCACCGCCTGCGAGGCGGTGGCGATGTCGTGATTGGCCGCGACCATGGTCTTGGCCGTGGCCTGCAGATGCCCGAACCGCTGCGACTGGTAGCTGACGCGGTTGGCGACCTCCTGGACGTTGCCGGCGACGTCGGCGAGCTCGACGCCGAGGCCGCCGATGCGGTCGGCGATCTCGTCGATCAGCCGCTCGGCGCCGGTGCGCGCGTCGTGACTTTCCAGAATGGCGCGTTGCGCGACCGACATGTCCAGACTCCCGGGCTTGATAGGATCAGAAAATCGCCGCTTGGCTCACAATTTGTAGGCGGTGCGGAAGCCGCCCCAGTGCCGGCCGCGGACGCGGATCGGTACGTCGATTTCGCGCATCATGATGGTGTTGCCGTTGCCCATGTCGCGCGCGTAGCTCTGGATCAGATAGGGCCGCTGGTTGCGCCCGGCCGCGAGCCCGGCCGGATCGTTGAAGATGCGGCGGTTGCGGCTGTTGGCGGTATTGAAGGCGACATCGCCCGGCCGCTGCGGATGCGAATAGATCTTGTTGTGCACCGGCAGATAGCCGTTGCGGTCGATCGCGACGCAGAACGCCAAGCGCTGATCCTTGGCCAGGAAGGCCTCCTGGAACGCAGGCAGCGCGCGCTCGGCCCAGTCGAGGATCCGGCTGCGATGCTGCTGCGGATTGGTGCCGGGGATCTCGACATAGTTGGTGTCGAACATGTCCTCGATCGTGACCTCGCCGCGCGCGACGGCGCTCTCGAACATCCGGTTCAGCTCGGTGCCGGCTTCCATGGCGCGGGTGACGAACTCGTTGTTCTCCTCGTGCAGCGCCCAGAGCTTGTCCTCGATCTTCTCGCGCAGTTCGGCACTTGGCGCATCGAACCGCGCCTGGGCGCCGGCCTTGACCTGCTCGGTGACGCGCAGGCGGCACGGACCGACGTCCTCCAGCACGGCGTCGAGACGCTCGTTCACGGGCAGGCGGCTGGCATCTGGGCCGGTGATCAGAAGGCCGTCGTTGGAAATCTCATAGACCGGCGCATCGATCGTACGTGCGCCCGACTTGATCGCGAGCTTGAGGTGACAGGGCAGACGCTCGCTGCCGCTGCGCACGGGCCGATCGCCCTGCCGCAGCAGCACGGCGCAGCGCGCCTTCAGCTTCTGGGCGTACATGGTCACGGCGCGCCCGGCGTTCGTGACGCGCTCGCCATAGCTCTCGGCCTGCTGGGTGGCGCTGCCGATGTCGGCGGCGCTGTCGACCACCGAGGATATGAACTGCGAGGCCTGGGCCGCATTGTTCGACATCTCGCCGGTGGTCTGGTTCTGTTCGGCGACGGCGCCGTTGACGTTGGTGAAGACGGGGCGGATCGCCTCGATCGCCTGGGCGATGCGGTGGACGGCGTCGGCCGAGCCGGCGGCGTCCTTCTGCAGTGCCTCGATCTTGCGCGTGATCTCCTCGGTCGCGTTCTGGGTCTGCACGGCGAGGGCCTTGACCTCGGTCGCGACCACCGCGAAGCCGCGGCCGGCCTCGCCGGCGCGGGCGGCCTCGATGGTCGAGTTGAGCGCGAGCAGGGTGGTCTGGCGCGCGATCTGGGAGATCAGGTTGACGACGTTGCCGATCGCCGCCGAGGATTCGCGCAGGCGGTCGACGTTGGCCTGGGCTTCCGTGGCGGCGGCGCTGGCCTGGTCGGCGAGCTGGCCGGCGTCCTGGACCTGGGCACGGATACCGTGGGCGGACTGGGTCACCTTCTCCGCGGCGTGGGCGAACGTCGCCGCCGTTCCTTGCGCGGCGCTGCTGCGCCCGCTCAGCGCATCGGCGCGCTGGCGAATGTCCGTCAGCGTCCCCGCCGTCGCCTCGGCGCCGCTGGCGACCGCATCGGCGGCGCGCTCGAGCTGACGAATCATGCCGCCGAGTTCCAGCTCCAGCAGGTCGAGGATGGCCTTGGCCGAATCGGCATCCGACGACGTCGGCGGCTCCGGCGCGGCCACCGGCTTCGGTTCGGCCACCGGATCGGGCGCAGAGGGTCGTCTTGCAAGGAAACCAAACGCCATGGGGTGGGCCCCGGTGCGGGTGAAACGGTGCAGAGGGGCGGGATCGTTGCACTTGACTGTGAAGCCATGGTTAACATTGGCTTATGCTGCAGGGCACCCGGCCGGCTTCCCGAAGGGGGCAGCCACCGCAGAATCCACCTCAAATCTTTGATTTTGCCGATTCCCGGCCTATAAGGCCGCGCTTCCCTCATTGATCCCCTACGATTGCAAGAGACCTCGCATGGCCGGCCATTCCCAATTCAAGAACATCATGCATCGCAAGGGCCGGCAGGATGCGATGAAGTCCAAGCTGTTCGGCAAGCTGGCGCGCGAAATCACCGTCGCCGCCAAGCTCGGCACGCCCGACCCGGCGATGAACCCGCGGCTGCGCGCCGCCGTGGTCGCCGCCCGGGCCGAGAACATGCCCAAGGACAATATCGAGCGGGCCATCAAGAAGGCGCTCGGCGGCGAGGGCGACAATTATGCCGAGATCCGCTACGAGGGCTATGGCCCGGGCGGCGTCGCCGTCATCGTCGAGGCGCTGACCGACAACCGCAACCGCGCCGCCTCCGACATTCGCTCCTATTTCACCAAGTCCGGCGGCAATCTCGGCGAAACGGGTTCGGTCTCGTTCATGTTCGACCGCGTCGGGATCATCGAGTTCGACCGCAGCGTCGCCTCTGACGACGCGGTGCTGGACGCCGCGATCGAGGCCGGCGCGGATGACGTGATCTCGGGCGAGGGCGGCCACGAGGTCTATGCCTCGCCGGACAGTTTCCACGAGGTCGCCAAGAACCTCGAGGCCAAGTTCGGCGAGCCGCGCAAGGCGGCGTTGACCTGGAAGCCGCAGAACACGGTGGCGGTCGACGACGAGACCGGCGAGAAGCTGTTGAAGCTGATGGACCTCCTGAACGAGCACGACGACGTCCAGAACGTCTACGCCAATTTCGAGATTTCGGACGCGCTGATGGCGAAGATGGGCGGTTGACGGACGCTTGACCACGTCATTCGTGCGTTCCGTTTATGTTTCCATCGGTGCGGCGCAAGGCTATCTCTGAACCCATGAAAGCCCAGCCGATTCGCGCAGCCGTCCGCATCATCGGGATCGATCCTGGCCTCCGCCGCACCGGCTGGGGCGTGATCGAGAGCGAGGGCAACCGCCTGATCTATGTCGGCTGCGGCTCGGTCGAGCCGCCGGACGACCTGCCGCTGGCGAACAGACTTCTCGCCATCCACGAGGGTCTTGCCAAGGTCCTGAATGACTTCCAGCCGCTGGAGGCGGCGGTCGAGCAGACCTTCGTCAACAAGGACGGCGTCGCCACCCTGAAGCTCGGCCAGGCTCGCGGCATCGCGATGCTGGCGCCAGCGATGTTCGGAATTTCGGTCGCCGAATACGCCCCCAACCAGGTCAAGAAGACCGTGGTCGGCGCCGGGCACGCCGACAAGGGCCAGATCGCGGTGATGCTGAAGATCCTGCTGCCGAAGGCCGAGCCGCCGTCGGCCGACGCGGCGGACGCGCTCGCGATTGCGATCACCCATGCCCATCACCGCCAGGGCCAGGCGCTGCGCATGAAGGTGGCCGGGCTATGATCGGCAAGCTGAAGGGGCTGATCGACTCCTATGCCGAGGACTTCGTCATCCTCGATGTCGGCGGCGTCGGCTACCAGGTGCACTGCTCGGCGCGCACCTTGCAGGCCTTGCCGTCGCCCGGTGAAGCCGCCACATTGTCGATCGAGACCTATGTGCGCGAGGACCAGATCAAGCTGTTCGGTTTTCGCTCGGATGTCGAACGGGAATGGTTTCGCCTTTTGCAGACTGTGCAGGGCGTCGGCGCCAAGGTCGCGCTCGCCGTCCTCGGCACTCTGCCGCCGGCCGATCTCGCCAACGCCATTGCGCTGCGCGACAAGGCCGCGGTGGCGCGCACGCCGGGCGTCGGTCCGAAGGTCGCCGAGCGCATCGTGACCGAGCTGAAGGACAAGGCGCCGGCGTTCGCCGATGTCGATCCCGGCGTGGTCCGGCTGTCCGGCGCGATCGAGGAGTCCCGCGCGCCGCAGCCGATTGCGGACGCGATTTCGGCGCTCATCAATCTCGGCTACGGCCAGCCGCAGGCGGCCGCCGCCATCGCCGCCGCCTCGCGTACGGCCGGCGACAAGGCCGAGACCGCCCAACTCATCCGCCTCGGCCTCAAGGAGCTGGCGAAGTAGGTCGCCGCACCGGGCGAGCAGAAGGACAACGATCTTCACCATGGTGAGCAAGAAGGACAAGGAGCTGATCGAGGCGGCCGCATCAGCGGTGAAGAGCCGCTATCGCAACGATTGGCAGGAGGTCGGCGCAGCCATGCGCACGCGCGACGGCCGCATCATCACGGGCGTCAACATCGATGCCTATCTCGGCCGCAACGCCGTCTGCGCCGAGGCCATCGCGATCGGCCGCGCCATCACGGAGCACGGCGACCACGGCATCGAGACCATCGTCGCGGTGCGCCATCCCAAGCCCGGCGAGCCCGGCGAGGTCGCCGTGGTCTCGCCCTGCGGCACCTGCCGCGAGCTGATCCACGACTATGATGCCAAGGCGCGCGTCATCGTGCCGTCGAACGGCAAGGGGCCTGCGGCGGTGACCATCGGCGAGCTGCTGCCGAACAAGTACAGGCGCGGCAACGAATGAAGCCGCCTGCGCGCATGGTCAGTCCGGAGCGGCGCTCCGATGATGTCGGCGACACCGCGCTGCGTCCGCAGCAGCTGTCGGAGTTCGTCGGCCAGCAGCAGGCGCGCGCCAATCTGTCGATCTTCATCGAGGCGGCGCGCAAGCGCGGCGAGGCGCTCGACCATGTGCTGTTCGTCGGCCCGCCCGGCCTCGGCAAGACGACCTTGGCGCAGATCGTGGCGCGCGAGCTAGGTGTCGGCTTCCGCGCTACCTCGGGTCCGGTCATCGCCAAGGCCGGCGATCTCGCGGCGCTGCTGACCAATCTCGAAGAGCGCGACGTGCTGTTCATCGACGAGATCCATCGTCTCAGCCCGGCGGTCGAGGAGGTGCTCTATCCCGCGATGGAGGACTTCCAGCTCGACCTCATCATCGGCGAGGGACCGGCCGCGCGGTCGGTGAAGATCGATCTGTCGAAGTTCACCCTGGTCGGCGCCACCACCCGCGCGGGCCTGCTGACCAATCCGTTGCGTGACCGCTTCGGCATCCCGATCCGCCTGAACTTCTACACCGTCGAGGAGCTCGAAGGCATCGTCACGCGCGGTGCCCGCGTGCTCGGGGTCGGCATGACCGCGGACGGCGCCAACGAGATCGCGCGGCGCGCCCGCGGCACCCCGCGCATCGCCGGCCGGCTGCTGCGCCGTGTGCGTGACTTCGCCTCGGCGGCAAACGCGGACGCGATCGATCGCGCCATCGCCGATCACGCGCTGAGCGCGCTGGAGGTCGATGCCGCCGGGCTGGACGCGATGGACCGGCGCTATCTCTCGACCATCGCGCTGAACTACGGCGGCGGCCCGGTCGGCGTCGAGACCATGGCGGCGGCGCTGTCGGAGCCGCGCGACGCGATCGAGGACATCATCGAGCCCTATCTGATCCAATGCGGCTATCTGCAGCGCACGCCGCGCGGCCGGCTGCTGACCACGCACGCATTCAAGCATCTCGGCCTGGCCGAGCCGAACCGCGATCCCAGCCAGTTCGGCCTGTTCGGCAATGAGGACGATGATTAACGAAACTGCTGACAATCTGCACAGACGCACCCGAAATCGGTTGCAATGATCAGGGAGAAGGGAGCCGCTGCGAGGAGTTTATCGATGCTGTCACGCCGTCGCTTTCTGTCATTCTCAGGCGGTCTTGCCGCGACCGGTTTTTCGACTGCGACCTATGGCGTCGGCGTCGAGCCGCTCCGTCTCGGCGTCACCGACTATCACGTCCATCCGCACAACTGGCCCGCTGGGCTGAGACTGAAGATCGCGGCCATCGCCGATATCCATGCCTGCGATCCTTGGATGTCGCTGGTGCATATCGACGGGATTGTGCAGCGTGCCAACGCGCTGCAGCCGGATCTGATCGTCCTGCTCGGCGACTACGTCGCCGGTCATCGTCATCACATCGGACGCATCGACGCCGCCGCCTGGGCGCCGGTGCTCGGCGGCCTGAAGGCGCCGCTGGGCGTGCACGCCATCCTGGGCAATCATGATTATTGGGATGATCGAACCGTGCAGCGCGACGGCCGCGGCGCGCCGTATGCCCAG
This sequence comes from Bradyrhizobium sp. SZCCHNR1015, assembly GCF_032489875.1. Lineage (NCBI taxonomy): Bacteria > Pseudomonadati > Pseudomonadota > Alphaproteobacteria > Hyphomicrobiales > Nitrobacteraceae > Bradyrhizobium > Bradyrhizobium sp. SZCCHNR1015. Next base: position 77,587 of record NZ_JAUEYW010000010.1, on the reverse strand, counting down.
AAGGCGCTCGAGGCCGCCGGCATTCCCGTCTACGAGAACGACGTCGTGCGTCTCACGAAGAACGGCCATGCCTTCTGGCTTGCCGGCCTCGGCGATCAGTTGGCCTACATGCCGGCGCGCCGCTTCCGGCCGATGCCGCGGATCGGCATCGATGATCTCGCAGGGACGCTGCGCAAGGTGACGGACAGCGCCCCGGTCATTCTGCTGGCGCACGAGCCCGACGTCGCGCTTCGGGTGCCGCCGCGCGTGGCGCTGCAACTGTCGGGGCATACGCATGGTGGCCAGATCCGCCTGCTCGGCTGGTCGCCGGCCGTTCCCGCGCGCAATGGCGTCAATCTGGCCTACGGCCACATCCGCACCCAATGCGACGTGATCGTCTCCGGCGGCCTCGGCTGCAGCATCATGCCAGTCCGGATCGGCATGCCGCCGGAAATCGTGCTGGTCACCGTCGGCAGGGAACCCGTCGAGGTGACGTCCTAGCCTGCTCTTGCGCTGGCCGTTGAACTGGGCGAAACGATCGCCATTTCCGGCTATCGAGGGCGTCCCTTGACCCATCACCATCTCGACGGCGAGATCCGCGACGGCCGTCACCACATGCAGGTCCGCGTCTACTACGAGGACACGGATTTCTCAGGCATCGTCTACCACGCCAACTACCTTCGTTTCATGGAGCGCGGCCGTACCAATCACCTGAGGCTGATGGGCGCCGAGCAGCACGCGCTGTTCGCGGAGGCGGCAAGCGAAGCCCCGGGTTTCGCCTTCGTGGTGCGCTCGATGACGCTCGACTTCCTGCGGCCGGCCCGTATGGACGACGTGCTCGACGTCGTCACCTGGCCCGTGGCGGTGAAGGGGGCGTCGATCACGCTGGCGCAGGAGGTCAGGCGCGGCGAGGAGGTGCTCGTCAAGGCCGACGTGAGAGTCGCGTTCATCAGCGGCGGCAGGGCGCAGCCGATACCGAAAGCGCTGCGCGACCTGATGAAGGCGGACATCGCCTAAAGACGTGCTAACGGCGGGGCGGGCGGAGGGATGAAGATGCGCCTGCCGGCGATCGCGACCTCGCCGCCGTCCAGTCGGCCGCGCCATTTGCGCCGCGAACGCGGCGACAGCTCCGAGAATAGGCTCTTTCAGCCGAAGGCGGCTGCGACGGAGGGACGTGGCGGCCAACGTCGCTGCCATTGGCATGCTCGCAGTGCTTGCCGCGCCCGTCGCATCGCGCTGAGTCGGACGGGCGTGATCGGAGTTGCCTAGCCCGTCCAGCACTGTCCTCCGCGGAGCAACGTGCGGGACGGACACGCGGCGCCTACGGGCAGAACCAGGCCGGTCCGATCTGCATGCAGCCCCGGCGGTGATGGTCGTGCGGGCGGAAGCGATAGCGGTGCCAGCCGGCAGGAGGACCGTGACGCCGTCCGTCGTGGCCGCGATAGCCGTGACGTCTTTGCTCGTGCTGCCAGCGACCGTCTCCGTTGCCGTGATCCCGCTGCGCAAGGCGCATCGGAGAAGCAGCCGCTTCGCCCTCATCTGCCGCGACGGCCATCGGCGCCGCCGAGGCTCCGACGGAGCTGACGAGAAGGATGGCGGAGAGTGCAACGATGGTTGCTCGCATCAGGGGCTCCAATTCATTGTCGAGGCTGGGTTGTGCCGGTTGAAGGACGCGGGTCGGCTTGGCTGCACGGCAACGCCGCGCCGGCTTTGCGGATTTCGTTCCCGCGAGTGTCGGCAACGTATGGCCACGGGGCGCGTTCCCCACGGATCGCCGCGAGAGGCGCGTCAAACTGCCCCTGCGCGGGCCGGGGTCCAGCGCTGCTGCGCGCATGTGCGGGGATGGACGTGACTGTGCTGAACTGCGACGCGAGGCGGCGGATCACGCTGCGCTGATCCGCCAGACGGACTGCCGCTCAATCAGACCGAGGCCGGGGGGCACTCGCGCGTTGAAACCGTCAGTATCGCCCGCCGCTGCGCTCTTGTTGCTTGATCCAATCCGACAAGGTCCGGGGCGACGATCCTTGTCCGGGGCGCGATGGCTTCGCGGTGGCAGTCCTGTTGCTCCGGTTCGTCGTCTCGGTCGGCCCGCGCGGGCGCGTCGCGGCATGGGCGCCCGAGACGCCTCTCGGGGCCGTTGCGAGCTTCTCCGCTTCCTCCTTCTCCAGCCGCAGCTTGCGCAGCCGCTCCATCTTCTCGCGCTCCGGATCGACCGGCGGCGGTGGCAGCTCGCGCTGGCGGGCTTCCTCGGCGGAGATCAGCAGACCCATGATGGCGCTTTCGCCGAGGGCCTTGCAGGCTTCGAGGCGGTGCAGACCTTCGACCAGGACAAAATGGTCCTTGTCGCGGCGGACGAGGATCGGCTCGCGCTGGCCGGCCTCCAAAATGCTTTCGGCCAGCGCGTCGACCGCGTCCTGCCTCAGCGCCTTGCGCTTCTTGTCGGGGACGTGGATCCTGTCGATGGGAAAGCTTTCCGGTGCGGACACAGTTGAAACTCCGTCGTGGGCGCGCCGTCCGGCGTCAGGGTCGGAGGGGGCACGATCCCCCGATCCGCACCGCGGAGGGAGGCAGACCGGACACGCGCGACTACAATAGAGACATTCGCCATCTCGCCGCAAGGAGCGGGTGACGGGGCGTAATGGCTCCTGTCAGACGGCAAGGTGGATCATGCGGTGAGGGGCGCCCATCGGCCGCGCTCGAAAGTCGCTCGCGCGTCAATTCATGCTGCTATGCTGCATCCCTCATACAAGGAGGACGCCGCTCATGACGACACGCACACTCGTTGCCGCGCTGGCCGGGATTGCCCTCGCGTTGCCGGCCGCTGCCCTCGCGCAGGAGCCGCCGGTCGAGGAGCAGCTCGTCAATGCGATGAACAAGGTGTTCGGCGTGTACGCCGGCTTTCGCGCCAATCACGCCAAGGGCGTCGTCGTCGAGGGCAAGTTCAAGCCGTCGGCCGAGGCGGCGACCTTGAGCAAGGCGTCGCTGTTCAGCGGCGGCGAGGTTCCGGTCACGGTGCGGTTCTCGGACTCCACTGGCGTGCCGAACCTGCCGGACGGCTCCGGCGACGCCAATCCGCACGGCATGGCGGTGAAGTTTCATCTCGCCGACGGCAGCGACATGGACCTCGTGATCAACTCGCTGAAATTCTTCCCTGTCTCGACGGGGGCGGAGTTACGCGATTTGTTCCTGGCGATCGCGGACTCCGGACCGAGTGCGGCCAAGCCGACCAGGCTCGAGCAGTTCATCGCCAGCCATCCCTCGGTGCCGACGGCGCTCGGCACCATCGCGACGCCGGACAGTCTTGCCGACGAGGCCTATTTCGGCGTCAACGCCTTCGTCCTCGTCAACAAGGCCGGCGAGAAGCAGGCGGTGCGCTGGCAGATGCTGCCGGAGAAGGTCGTGCATATCGACAAGGAGGACGCGGCGAAACGCGCGCCGGACTTCCTGATGGCCGAGCTGCCGGCGCGGCTGAAGCAGGGGCCGGTGACGTTCCGCTTCAAGGCGCAGCTCGCCGCGGCCGGCGACGACACCAGGGACCCGGCAAAGGCCTGGCCCGACGATCGCAAGCTGGTCGAGCTCGGCGAGCTGACGATCGACAAGGCGGTCGAAGACAGTGACGCCGCGCAGAAGAAGCTGCTGTTCCTGCCGGGCCAGCTCACCGACGGCATCGAGGCCTCCGACGATCCGATGATCGACATCCGCAACGGCGCCTATGCCATCTCGTTCTCGCGGCGCAATCCGTGATGCCTATGGCATGACACGAAATCTGCCGCGCGCCGCCGCGCCACATCCGGCCGCAATCATGGATGTTTCGCGGCGCGCTGCTCCGATGAATTGCCCCGACGTCGACGAAGGTCCGCCTCATTCGGTGCGATCGCGGCGGCCTTTGCCGCTTTCTCTTCCGATCGATGACGTCGCGCGGGCCGCGCAATAGCGGCTAAACCACGGGCAGGACTTGTCGGCGCGCATGGATAGCCGAGCGTCGGCGCGTCGACGGCGAAGGCGACCGCACAGACCAAGTGCCGCCCTCTTCGCTGTAGTGCAATCGGAGCGTGTGGTTGATGTGAAGGCCGACGATCGCGAGGTGCGCGCGATCAGGACGCATGCCGCCGAGCGCGCTCTGCGCTTGCTGTGAGTTCGGTGCGGACGTTCGTCTACTACGAACTCATGAGCCGCTGCGGCATCGCGTGTCGCGCCGTTTGTCGCAATCGTGTCGCGCGCTGCTTCATTTTGCCAGAATCCTGCATCTTGCGTGCAACAGTCAAAGCCGAATTTCGATCGCGTCGGCGTCGCGATCTGCATTCCTTCTGAATGACATTTTTCAATTCAGTTCGCGACACAATCTCACCCTCCTGATGCGGCCGCCGTTTGTTGCGGCACGTGTTCAGGAGTTGTGAGTTCGATGCGTCGCGTATTTGGCGTATGCCTTTGCCTATCTACTTTCGCAGGAAGTACGACATCGGTCTGGGCGACTGATCTCGCCTTGCCTCCCCCGCTCCCGCCGCCCGACGTCTTCGCCTACAGGTGGAGTGGCTGCCATGCCGGCGCGAACGCCGGGATGGCCTGGTCGCGTCAGCAGCAGACGTGGAGCCAGGTCGCCAATGCCGCCGCCGCGCCGGTTCAGCCCGTGCAGCAGCCCGTCGGCAACGCAAACAACCCGCCGGTGGTCAAGCCGCCTGTGGTTGCAAACCCCGCGCCGAACCCGCCGCCGCCGAACAACCCCGGCGGGAACAACGGCGGATGGAAGCCGCCGCCGCATAAGCCGCCGGGCAAGCCTCCGATCTGCGAGCGCAACGACAAGGGCTGGTGGCAGCCCGGCAAGCAGTATCATGGCGACAAGGATCACGGCTGGCCGAACGACAAGCCGTCCTACAAGCCCGATCACGACGGTGGTCATCATTGGCCACAGGTTGGATCGAAAGGCGGCGACAACAAGTCTTCCTGGCCGTCGGCTCCATCCAAGAACAAGGACGACAATTACAACGACGTCAAATATGGCAGCGGCTGGTTCGACAAGCCTCACGACGACGACCATGGCAAGTCGAGCGGCTGGTCGCAGCTGCATTCGAGCGGCTACTCCGACCGATCGGCTTGGCTGCACCGTGATCGGCAGGACGATCACGACAAGCCGGCTTCCGGCTGGGGTGGGAAGAAGGACGACGGCACCGACAAGCCGCTTGGTTTCGGCTGGTCGAAGCAGCCGATGAAGAGCGAGCGTGACAGCTACGCCTGGATGAAGCCGGACGACCGGAACGACGACAAGCATGGCGGCTACGGCTGGGGCGGCAAGCCGCACGACAATGACGACGGCAAGGGCGGCTATGGCGACAAGCAGCCCGACAAGGATCATTGGCAGCAGCAGGGCGGCAACTACCATCATGGCGGATGGCCGCATCATCCGGACAAGCCCTGGCCGCCGAAGAATCCGCCGCCGAACAATGGCGGCGGTCAACCGAACCCGCCGCCCCAGGGCAACAATGGCAATCCGCCGGCGCAGAATCCGCCGCCGGTGGCCGGCGGTGGCAACGTGGCGCCGCTGCCCGTCGCGGCCGTGCAGATTCCGACCGCCATCTCCAGCAATGGCAGCGACGTCGTCGGCGGCCTGCAGCTCGGTTGCGACTACCAAACGGACCGCTTCGTCGTCGGCATCCAGGCGATGGCCGATCTCGGCATCATCAACGCGTCGAGCCAGCTCGGACCGGCGCTGACGATGAACACGCGAACCAGCAACCTCTACACCGCCACGGTGCGTGCAGGCTATCTCGTGACGCCTGAGATCCTGGCCTATGTGCGCGGTGGCGCGGCGTGGACACGGACCAATGTTTCGGTCGTCAACACCGCCACCGGACAGTCCGCCAGCGTGGCGTTCAACCGCAGCGGCTGGACGGTCGGCGCCGGCGTCGAGTGGATGTTCGCGCGCAACTGGTCGGCCTTCGCCGAGTATGATTACGCCGATTTCGGCACGGTGACCGGCACGCTGCCGGGCGCCGCCGCGATCACCGGCGGGCCGAACGTCGTCAGCCAGAAGACCCAGCTCCACACGGCGATGATCGGCGTCAACTACCGCTTCGAGATGCTGTCGCGCGGCGGCCGCTGAGATCAGCGGCGGACGCATCGCATCCAACACGATAAAGGCCGCCTGGATCATCCAGGCGGCCTTTTCGCTTTTGTCGGTCGGCGTTCAGCTGGCACGCACCGAGGTCAGGAACTTGCCGACCTCCTCCCTCAGTCGGCCGCTGTCGCGCGACAGCAGCTTGGCCGCGGACAGCACCTCGGATGACGCCGTCCCGGTGTTGCTGGCGCCGCGCTGCACGTCGGTGATGTTCGACGAGACCTGCTGCGTGCCCTGGGCCGCCTGCTGGACGTTGCGCGAGATCTCCTGCGTCGCCGCGCCCTGTTGCTCGACGGCGGCGGCGATGGTGGCCGAGATCTCCGACAGCCTTTCGATGGTCTCGCTGATCTCGCGGATCGCGCCGACGGACTCCTGAGTGGCGGTCTGGATGCCCGCGATCTGCTGGCCGATGTCCCCGGTCGCCTTCGCGGTCTGCTCGGCGAGCGCCTTGACCTCGGTGGCGACCACGGCAAAGCCGCGTCCGGCATCGCCCGCCCGCGCCGCCTCGATGGTGGCATTGAGGGCGAGCAGGTTGGTCTGGCCGGCGATGCTGTTGATGAGCTCGACGACGTCGCCGATGCGCGCCGCCGCCTTCGAGAGCTCGCCGACCCGTCCGGTGGTGGAGCGTGCCTGCGTCACGGCTTCGTTGGCCATGCGCGCGGATTGCTGCACCTGGCGGCTGATCTCGGTCACCGAGGAGGCCATCTCCTCGGTGGCGGACGCCACGGACTGCACGTTGGTCGACGCTTGTTCCGAGGCGACAGCGACCGTGGTCGCGAGCGACTGCGCCCGCTCCGCGGTCGCGCTCAACGATCCGGCCGACGTCTCCAGCGTGCCCGAGGCGGCCGACACGGTTTCGACGATGCCGCCGACCGACGCCTCGAACTGATCCGCCATCGCGTTCATCGCGTGGCGCCGCTGGGCGTCGGCGGCCGCCTGGTCCTCGGCGCGCTGCGCGATGCTCTGCTTCAGGTCGCCCTGCATCGCCTTCAGGGAGGTGGCGAGGGCGCCGACCTCATCCGCCTGCTCGATGGTCAGGGTCTGGTTGAAGTCGCCTTTGGCGATGCCATCGGCGAATACGGCGCAATCCCGGATCGGACGGGCAATGCCCCGTGCCGCCACCCAGATGAGGAAGATCGCAAGCGCCGTGATCACCGTTCCGACTCCGAGCTGCCACAGCGTGTTGCTGGTCGAGCGGCCGCTGAGCGAAGCGTCGAGCTGCCGTGCCGAGGCGAGAACCACGTCGCGCGGGATGGAGATCACGACCGACCAGGGCGTGTCGGTGAGCCCGAAGGTGATCGGGGCGTAGATGTCGACGTTCGAATTGTTGGGCTCGTCCAGAACGGTACCCTTGCCGGTGCGGACGATGGCAGCGCTGTCGGTCCAGCGCGGGTCGGCCTCGGCGGCGGGCTTGCCGATGACGTTCTGATTGGCGCTGTCGGCGACGACGAGGCCGGTGTCGTTCAGGATCACGACCTTGCCCTTGCCGTCGAACAGGGAGGTGTTGATCTTGACCGCCAGCCTCTGCACGAAGTCCAGATTGTAGTCGGCGCCCGCAACGCCGCGGAATTTGCCGTTGATCATGACGGGCACCGACATCGTGGCCAGGAACACCGGCTTGCCCTGGACGATGTAGGGCAGCGGCCCGAGAATGTTCTCCTTCCCGGTAGTGCTCGGGTTGATGTACCAGGCGCCCTTCACGAGGCCATTCTGATGGCGCTCGCTGCTGTCGTACTCGACCAGCGGCTGCACGGCGATCGCGCCGCCGGCGCTTCGCGTCCAGTAGGGGAGAAAGCGGCCGGTGTGATCGGAGCCCATCTCCTTGTTGGCCTTGAAGGTGCTATCGTTGCCGTCGAGCGCATCGGGCTCCCAGGCCGAGTAGGTGCCGTTGAAGGCGGGATTGAGCTCCAGGACACGCCGCAGCACGGCGTTGAGCTGCGCGCGGCGTGCGCTCGCGGCGGTCCCGGTCTTGGCATCGGCCAGAACCGCAAAGGACTGCGCCAGCGTGCGCGCCGCGTCGAACCCGACCTCCAGCTCGGCCTTGATGACGTTGGCCTCGGTGGAGGCCCGATTCATCAGGCTCTCCTTGGTCTGGCGATCGACCAGCTGCATGACCTCGTGGTTGACGTACTGGTTCATGCTCTGCGTCGAGAACAGGCCGTAGCCGATCAGGATGACGCAGGTGAGCGCGAGGCAGAAGCCGGCGATCAAGGCAATCTTGGTCTGGATGGAGCGTATTGCCGCAAAGGATAGGCGCATGTTTCCCTCTCGTGGTTGCCTCGCTGGACCGGCAATGACGTTCATCGGTGCGAAGCGCGTGCGGGAACCATCCGGAATGGGGATTAATGCGCTTTAAGGCACCGGCGTCCTTTCAGGGCGCCTGGCCCAGTTCGGCCAACGGAGTGTCGCAGCGTTGCGACACCCCCGTAGTCATCCGGGCATAAGGGCGGAGGCAATTGCCACACCCAAGGGGAGAGGGCGCTCCAGTCCCCGTTCCTTGACGCCGGTCAAACGGCGGTGCTGTAGTTGCGCTAATCTGATTGTAAGCTGCGCCAATCGCGGCAGGAAAGCCGGGAGGAGGGACATGGGGCGTTCGCCCGGGAATGCCCATTCGGATCGCATCCTGGAGGCCTTGGCCAAGGGGGATGCGAAGGCTGACGCTGACGGCAAGGCCGATCACAGAGCCGACAGAGGCGCGCCGGCGGTCTCGGCGCTCGCGGCCTCATGGCGGCGCTCCGGCCACCTCCATGCGCTCGATCCCGCCACGCCGAAGCTGCCGGCCCGGCTGACGGCCGCCGAGATCGCTGATGCGCGCGCCCGGCTCGGGCGGCTGCTCGCGATCGCGCAAGCGAGCCTCGACCGGCTGTTCCTGGCGGTCGGGGGCGTCGGCTGCTCGGTGCTGTTGGCCGATGCCGAGGGCACCGTGCTCGAGCGCCGCGGCGCGCGCGGCGACGACGCCACCTTCGAATCCTGGGGCCTGTGGACCGGCGCGGTGTGGAGCGAGCGGCACGAGGGCACCAACGCGATCGGCACCTGCCTGGTCGAGAAGCGGCCGCTGACCATCGACCGCGACCAGCACTACCTGTCGCGCAACGCGCGCCTGTTCTGTACCACGGCGCCGATCTTCGACGAGCATGGCCAGCTCAAGGCCGCGCTCGACGTCTCCTCCTGCCGTGCTGATCTGACCGAAGGCTTCAGTCGGCTGATCGCGACCACCGTCGCGGATGCCGCGCGGCTGATCGAGGCGGAGAATTTCCGCCAGGCCTTTCCACACGCCCGCATCGTGCTGACGCCGGACAGCGAGCGCGAGATCAACTCGCTGCTGGCGGTCGATCGCAACGACCTCGTCATCGGTGCCACACGGGCGGCGCGGCGGGCGCTCAACCTGTCTCCGTCCGCGCTGGCGCGCCCGGTGCCGGCCGGCGACCTGATCAAGGACACGACCACCGGTGGCGACGACATCGACGCCGCCGAGCGCGCCGTGCTGAAGCGCGCGCTGGCGCGCGCCGGCGGCAACGTCTCGAAGGCGGCGAAGGAGCTCGACATGTCGCGCGCCACCCTGCACCGGAAGATGAAGCGGCTCGGGCTCGAGCGATGAACGCGCCGCGACTGTCGAATCGCAGCCAACATGTCGCAGAACTGCGACACTTGTTCGGACGCGCTCGTTTCAGCCTCTGGTCTGTCGTGCCGGTTTGATCGAGCCTCCCTGCAACGCCGTGTGCATCGGCGTGAATGGGAGAGAGAGATGACCAAGGTTGACGTCAATGCGGCGCTCAAGCCGCCTTTCGCTGCGCGTTACGACAACTTCATCGGCGGCGCCTGGAAGGCCCCCAACGCCGGCAAATATTTCGACAACATTTCGCCGATCACCGGCCAGCCGGTGTGCCAGATCGCGCGCTCCGATGCGTCCGACATCGAGGCCGCGCTCGACGCCGCGCATGCCGCCAAGGACGGCTGGGCCCGTACCAGCGTGACCGAACGCGCGATGGTCCTCAACAGGATCGCCGACCGCATGGAGGCCAATCTCGACAAGCTCGCGCTCGCCGAGACCTGGGACAACGGCAAGCCGATCCGCGAGACCACCGCCGCCGACATCCCGCTCGCCATCGATCACTTCCGTTATTTCGCCGGTGTGATCCGCGCCCAGGAAGGCTCGATCGCCGAGATCGACCACGACACCATCGCCTATCACTTCCACGAGCCGCTCGGTGTCGTCGGCCAGATCATTCCGTGGAATTTCCCGATCCTGATGGCGGCGTGGAAGCTCGCGCCGGCGCTCGCCGCCGGCAATTGCGTCGTGCTCAAGCCGGCCGAGCAGACGCCGGCCTCGATCCTGGTGCTGATGGAAATCGTCGGCGACCTGCTGCCGCCGGGTGTGCTCAACGTCGTCAACGGCTTCGGCCTCGAAGCCGGCAAGCCGCTGGCGTCGTCGAACCGCATCGCCAAGATCGCCTTCACCGGCGAGACCTCGACGGGGCGCCTGATCATGCAATACGCCTCGCAGAACCTGATCCCGGTGACGCTGGAGCTCGGCGGCAAGTCGCCGAACATCTTCTTCAAGGACGTCTGCGCCGAAGATGACGACTTTCTCGACAAGGCGATCGAAGGCTTCGTGATGTTCGCGCTCAACCAGGGCGAGGTCTGCACCTGCCCGAGCCGCGCGCTCATTCACGAGTCGATCTACGAGCGCTTCATGGAGCGCGCGCTGCAGCGCGTCGGGGCGATCGTGCAGGGTAGCCCGCTCGATCCGGCCACGATGATCGGCGCGCAGGCCTCCTCCGAGCAGATGTCCAAAATCCTGTCCTACATCGACATCGGCAAGCAGGAGGGCGCGCAGCTCCTGATCGGCGGCGAGCGCAATGTGCTCGGCGGCGATCTCGCCGGCGGCTACTACGTCAAGCCGACGGTGTTCAAGGGGCACAACAAGATGCGCGTGTTCCAGGAGGAGATCTTCGGACCCGTGGTCTCGGTCACGACCTTCAAGACCGAGGACGAGGCGCTGGCGATCGCCAACGACACGCTCTACGGCCTGGGTGCCGGCGTGTGGAGCCGCGACGCCAACACCTGCTACCGCTTCGGCCGCAACATCCAGGCGGGGCGCGTCTGGACCAACTGCTATCACGCCTACCCGGCGCATGCGGCATTCGGCGGCTACAAGCAGTCCGGCGTCGGACGCGAGACCCACAAGGTGATGCTCGACCACTACCAGCAGACCAAGAACATGCTGGTCAGCTATAGCCCGAAGAAGCTCGGCTTCTTCTGAGGCAGGGGGCGCCGGGCCGGTCGGGCATGAGCGCCCCGACCGGCCCGTGCGCGTCTCATGAGGTTGCGGGGCGTCACGTACGCACCTCCTGGTCCTTGTGCCACATCTTCCAACAAGGCGACGGCCGACGCGATCCTCCGGCCAGCGGTCCGCACCGATCGCCGGCCATCGAGCCGGCGCGCCCCGTCCCCGCCGCGGGCGCCACCTGTATTCTGGCGGGGGCTCCCAGTTAACGCGATGTTTCACAGTTAACGTCAGATTGAGGCCGGGAGGCGGACAGCCTTCTCCTGGGCCCGGCGAAAGCCGGCCGATGGGGTCCTGGCGACACCTGGCCGCACGCCGGGCGGCGCCGGTTGTGCCCGCGCGTCGACCGGACCGGCCGTACGGGCCGGGCCATCCCGTCTGTCCGCCCCGCATCGTGATGACCGCAAGGAGGACCAGTCATGGCCCACATTGTGAAACCGACCGGCATCGAGCACATGCTCGGCGAAGAAGACCTGATCGTCTCGAAGACCGACCGCAAGGGACGCATCACCTACGCCAACGACGTCTTCGTTCGCATGGCCAGGTACAGCTATGACGAGCTCCTGGGAGCGCCTCACAGCCTGATCCGCCATCCCGAGATGCCGCGATGCGTCTTCAAGCTGCTGTGGGACACGCTGGAGGCCAAGCGCGAGATCTTCGCCTATGTCGTCAACCTGGCCAAGGACGGCAGCCATTATTGGGTGCTCGCCCATGTGACGCCGACGCTGGACGACCAGGGCAATATCATCGGCTACCATTCCAACCGCCGCAGACCCGAGCGTGGGCCGATCGAGAGCCTCAAGCCGATCTACAAGACGTTGTGCGACGAGGAGGCGCGCCACGCCAATGCCAAGGACGGCCTGCGCGCAAGCTTTGACATGATGGTCTCGGCGATCAAACAACAAGGCGTTGATTATGATGAGTTCGTGCTCTCTCTCTAAGGCCCAGATCGCGATCGCGGCCGCGGCGCTGCTGGCACTCGGCGGGCTGGCCTGGCTCGTCGTCGCCGGCGCGACCCCGCCCGCCGCAGGCGGAGCGCTGCTCATCGCTGTTGCGCTGCTGCTCGGCCTTGGCTTGTGGCAACTGCGGGTGGCATCTGCCGTGATCGCGGAGGCGGCCAAGGTCTGTCACAGCGCAGCCAAGGGCAATCTCGAGCCGCGGCTGCTGAGCCGGCGCCAGCACGGCGACATAGGTCTGTTGCAGAAATCGATCAACGACATGCTCGACATCACCGACGCCTTCGTGCGCGAGGCGTCGGCGTCGATGGACTATGCCAGCCGCGGCAAGCATTTCCGCAAGATCATGGTGCGGGGCCTGCCTGGCGCATTCCGCCGCTCGGCGGCGATCATCAACCAGGGCACCGACGGCCTCGGCCGCCGGGTGGTCGACATTGCGGGTCTGGCACGGCAGTTCGGCACGCAGCTCGATCAGATCGTCGTCAGCCTCGTCGGCGCGGCGGGGGATCTCGAGTCCGACGCCGGCCACGTCGCGACGGCCGCGACGGAAACCAGCCGCCGCACCGAGGATGTGATCGCGGCTTCGGGGCGCGCGTCGTCCAATGTGCAGACGGCGGCGGGCGCGGCGGATCAGCTCGCGTCCTCGATCGCCGAAATCGGCCGGCAGGTCTCACGCTCCACCGAAAGCGCGGGGCGTGCGGTCGGTGAGGCCAACCGTGCCGGCGGCGAGATCCGCGAGCTTGCCGATGCGGCGGTCCGGATCGGTGACGTGGTCAAGCTGATCAGCGAGATCGCTGAACAGACCAACCTCCTGGCGCTGAATGCGTCGATCGAGGCGGCGCGGGCCGGCGATGCCGGGCGCGGCTTTTCCGTCGTTGCGGCCGAGGTCAAGAGTCTCGCCGACCAGACCGCCAAGGCGACCGAGGAGATCAGCGCCAAGGTCAACGAGATGCAGCACTCGACCTCGACGTCGGTCGCGGCGGTCGAGGCGATCGCGCGGACGATCGCCGAGATCGACGAGATCGCGTCCACCATCTCGGCCGCGGTCGACCAGCAGGCGGCGGCGACGCAGAACATCGCGCACAACGTTCAGGAAGCCTCGTCCGGCACGGCACGGGTCGCGTCAGACGTCGGCGCGATCAGCAGCGCTGCCGCCGACACCGGCCGGATCGCATCGCGAGTCAACAATGCCTCCGAGCGGGTCCATGGCGAGGTCGAGACGCTGCGTCGCGAGGTTGACCAGTTCATGAAGCGGCTGATGGCGACGGGATAGCCGGCTTGACCGGCCCGACATCGACCTGGATCTCATCACCCTCGACCTGCAGCGGGTAGGCGTGCAGCGCGTTGCGGACCAGATGGGTGACGCATTTGCCGTTCACGCCGTCGAAGCCCCATTGATGGTGCGGGCAGGTGATCGTCTTGCCGTCGAAGGTCGCTTCCGTCAGCGGCACGTCGGCATGCGGGCAGCGGCCGCGATAGGCCTTCAGCTCTCCGCCACGGGGCCAGAGCAGCAGCACGCTCTTCTTGCCGACCTGGTACAGGCCCATGCCGCCTTCAGCCATGGCGCTTGTCGGACAGACTGCGGTAAAAGCCATCGGATCGCCTGCTGATTGATGCCGTCAGGCCGGCTCACGCAAGTTCCGGACCAGCGCAAAATCGGGACAAACAGAGGAGCCTTGTCGCAAACGCGACAACCACGCTGAATGAGCGCGGTCCTTTTCGCGGCCGAGCGCGGCGAGGAATTCCTGCTGTGGAATGAACAGGCCCTGCGCCCGCACCAGCCCGCGGTCGAGATCGTCGAGCTTGGCAGCCATCGGCATCCATCCGCCAGCTCCGCGGCGATCGGTCGTTGAAGGCTCGCCGACGAGACAGAATGTGGTTCCAAGCAAAACGCCGCCCCGGAGAGGGCGGCGCTTCTCATTGCTTTCAATCAGATGCAGGTCGACGACCGAAGTCTATTCCTTCCGCTCCGAGGTCCAGCCCTTGTACTCGCCGACATTGTCGCGCGTGATCAGCTTGGAGGGCAGCAGCTCGACGGTCGAGGCGGGCTTCTGGCCGTTGAGCAGGCCGACGCCGATCTGCACGGCGCGGCGCGCCATGAAGAACGGATCCTGCGAGGCCGAGGCCTGGATCTGCTGCGAGGCCGGATCCTTCAGCGCGGCTTCGATGTCGGGCGCGCCGTCGACCGCGGTGATGACGATGCCGGTGCGCCCCTGCTGACGCGCGGCGAGATCGGTGCCGATCGCCTGCGGATCGTTGATGGCGAAGATCGCGTCGATCTTGGGGAAGCGCGTCAGATAGCCCTGCGTCACCGTGAGGCCGCCCTCGCGCGAACCCTTGCCGTCCTGGTCGCTCGACAGCACCTTGATGCCAGGAGCCTTGGCGAACACGCTCTTGCAGCCGTTGACGCGGTCGATCACGGCCGACACCTGCGGCCCGTTCTCGATGATGACGTCGCCCTTGCCGCCGAGCTTGTCGACGATGTACTGGCACGAGATCTCGCCGGCCTGCACGTTGTTGGTGGTCACGGTGGCGTCGGCGCCCTCGGCCGCGGTGTCGACCGCGACGACGATGATGCCGGCGGCCTGCGCCTTCTTGATCGCAGGACCCACCGCCTTCGGATCACCCGGATTGAGCAGGATCATGTCGACGCCCGCGGCGATGAAGTTGTCGATCTGGGTGACCTGCTTGCCGAGATCGTATTCGAAGCCGACCGCGGTGATCTTGACGTTCGGGTTGGTCTTCTTGGCCTCGAACTCCGCGCCCTTCGACAACGCGACGAAGAACGGATTGCCGAGCGAGCCCAGCGAGACGCCGATCGATTTCAGCTCCTTGGCCGACGACGGCGCGGAGCTCATCACGAGCGCAAGCGCGGCACCGGCAAACAAAACCGACTTCAACATTGGTTTCCTCCCTGGCCCTTCCTGTTCGTCTACGCACGGCGGACCAGTGGCCGTGGAAGAATGCGTTGCGGCGGGCCCCGGTGGAGCCCGCCATGTCGTCTCAGGTGCGGGCCGAGCCCTGCAGCCGGTAGCGGTCGAGCGCGACGGCGCCGATGATCACGAGGCCCTTGATGACGTATTGCCAGATGTCGGACACGCCGACCAGGATGAGCCCGTTCGACAACACCGCGATGATGAGCGCGCCGACCAAGGTGCCCCAGATCGAGCCGATGCCGCCGACGAACGACGTGCCGCCGAGAATGACCGCGGTGATGGCGTCGAGCTCGTAGGACTGGCCGAGCTGCAGGCCGTTCGCCGCATAGAGCCGCGCCGCCTGCATGCCGCCGCCGAGGCCGGCGAGCAGGCCGGACATGCCGTAGACGAAGATCAGCACCGCCCAGACCTTGATGCCGGCGAGCCGCGCCGCGCTCTCATTGCCGCCGACGGCATAGATGTGCACGCCGAGCACGGTCCGGCGCAGGATCAGCCAGGAGCCGAGGATCACGAGCAACGCGATCACCGACAGCCAGGGGATCGAGACGACGCCCGGAATGATCGTCAGCGAGGCGTTGCCGATGAAGGCATAGGGAATGGACGGGTTGAACACGGTGGTGTCGCCACCCATCAGGCGGGCGAGACCGCGCACCGCGGTGAGCGATCCGAGGGTCACGATGAACGGCGGCAGCCGCAACAGCGCGATCAGCGCGCCATTGACGACACCGAAGGCAAGGCCCGTCAGCACCGCGGCCGGCAGCCACAGCGCGCCGAGATCTGGCATCTTCGACAGTGTCAGCCCGGCCATCGCCGCAGCGGCCAGGATCGAGCCGACCGAGAGATCGATGCCGCCGGTCAGGATGACAAAGGTCATCCCGGCGGCGAGCACGGTGTTGACCGCGGCCTGCTGCAGCACGATGCCGAGATTCTGTCCGGTGAAGAAGCGTCCCTCCGACAGCAGGTGGAAGCCGACGCAAAGGATGAGCAGCACCGGCAGCATGCCGGCGGCGCGGATCATCAGCCGCAGCCGCTGCTGCTTGTTGTCCGACGCGGACGGCAGGCCGGATGAAGGCGCGGTCTTGGCTTGCGACGAACTGTTGTCAGGCATCGACGTGCTCCGTCCCGGTGGCCAGCGCCATGATGTCTTCCTGGGTGATGGGTGATGTCGTGCTCTGCTGCAGCTCGCCGGCCAGGTGCCCTTCGCGCATCACCAGCACGCGGTCGCAGATGCCGAGGATCTCCGGCAAATCGGACGAGATCACCAGGATCGCGGTGCCCGACTTGGCGAGATTGTCGATGATCGAATAGATCTCGGACTTGGCGCCGACGTCGACGCCGCGCGTCGGCTCGTCCAGGATCAGGACCTTCGGCGCGGTCGCAAGCAGGCGCGACAGCAGCACCTTCTGCTGATTGCCGCCCGACAGCCCGCCGACGGTGACGCCGGGATTGGGGGCGCGGATGCCGAGCGCGGCGAATGCTTCGTCGGCGCGCGTCTTCGCCTTGTCGCGATCGAGAATGCCGCCGAGCTTCGCGTCGCGTCCGATCACGGCGAGGTTGATGTTGTCGGCGCAGGACATGTCGAGAAACAGGCCCAGCGCCTTCCGGTCCTCGGTCAGATAGGCGATCCCGGCATCGAGCGCATCGCGCGGCGTGTCGATGCTGACTTTCTCGCCGTCGAGCTCGATGTGTCCGGTCGTCTTCGGCGCGGCGCCGATGATGAGATGCGCGAGCTCGGTGCGTCCGGCGCCGATCAGCCCGGCGAGGCCGACCACCTCGCCGGCATGAACGGTCAGCGAGCAGTTCTTGACGCGATGGCCGTCGCCGAGATCGACGGCGCTGAGCACTGCGCGGTCACGCTTGGCGTGCGGGTCGTGGTCCTTCTTGTAGAACGACGACACGTCGCGGCCGACCATCATGCGGACGATGCTGTCGGCGCGGATCTCCGGCTTGTCGAGCGAGCCGACCAGCCGGCCGTCGCGCAGCACGGTGACGCGGTCGCCGAGCGCATAGACCTCGTCCATGCGATGCGAGATGTAGATGATGGCGAGCCCCTCGGCGCGCAGCTGGCGGATCAGCGCGAACAGCTTCTCGCTCTCGCCGGCGGACAGCGACGTGGTCGGCTCGTCCATGATCAGGATCTTGGACCGTGCATGCAGCGCGCGGGCAATCTCCACCAGCTGGCGCTGGCCCATCGACAACTCGGCCACCAAGGTGGACGCGGTGAAATCGGCGCCGAGCCGGTCCAGGATCGGTCCAGCGCCCTCGCGCATGGTGCTGCGCGCGAGCAGGCCGCTCTGCGACAGCTCGCGCCCGAGATAGATGTTTTCGGCGACCGTCAGGTTCGGCGCCAGCGACAACTCCTGGTAGATGATCGAAATGCCGGCGTTGCGGCCGCCCATCGGCCCTTCGATGCGCACCGGCCGGCCCTCGATGCGGATCTCACCGCCGGGATCCGGGCGATAGGCGCCGGAGAGAATCTTCATCAGCGTGGATTTGCCGGCACCGTTTTCGCCCATCAGCGCATGGACTTCGCCGGCGTAGACGGTGAGGTCGACCTTGTGCAGGGCCTTGATGGTGAAGAATGACTTCGACACCCCTCGCATCTCGAGGATCGGACCGCTCATCGTGCCTCCCAATGCACGTCGTCTTGTCGTCCGCGGCTCGTTGATCGCTGGCGCGGGGTAGCCATTAAACTAGAGGCTGTTGCCGAATACAATATGAAAGAGACGCCGCTGCAACGCGTCGCCGCGACGAATGCCTTTCGGAGATCGGGTTAGCTCGGCCGACGATAGAGCTGTTGCCAGCGCGGCCGCCGCTCGGCATAGGCTGCCGACAGCGCGACGTCCGGCGCGAAGGTCCGCACGCGCGCCGGCGGCGTGCAGACCGCGCCGATGTCCTCGCCGGTAACGGCAAGACGTGCCAGCCGGGCCGCGCCGAAGGCGGCGCCGGTCTCGCCCTCGGCCAGCCGATGAACGGGAATGCCGAGGACATCAGCCAGGATCGCCAGCCAGAGGTCGGAGCGCGATCCGCCGCCGATCGCATCCGCTTCGGCAATCACGAGGCCGGTTTCCCTCAGCGCGTCGCGGCAGTCGGCCAGGGCGAAGGCAACGCCCTCGAGCACCGCCTGGACGATGACGCTGCGATCTGTCGCATGACTCAGGCCGTCGAGCAGGCCGCGGGCATGGGGATCGTCATGCGGCGTCCGCTCGCCCGCGAGATAGGGCAGGAAGCTGACCGGCGACGGCGCGGCGGGCCGTGCGCCCAGCGGGGCAAGCAGCTCCGTTTCGCTCGCGCCAAGCAGCCGCGCGACCCAGGCGAGGCATGAGGCCGCCGACAGCATCGCGCCGGCCTGCAGCCACATCGCAGGGACGGCATGACAGAAGGTGTGAACGACGCGCTCGGGATTGGCCGTGACGGCGTCGACCGGCGTGATCACGGCGCCGGACGTGCCGAGCGTGATGAAAGTGGCGCCCGGCCTGACAGCGCCGATGCCGACGGCACCGGCCGGGTTGTCGCCCGCGCCGCCCGCGAAGGCCGGACGCTTCGTCATGCCCCAGCGTTCCGCGAGGTCGCTGCGCAACCGGCCCGCCGGCGCGCAGCCTTCGACGAGGCGCGGCATCTGCGCACGCGTCAGGCCGGTGGCGGCGAGGCCCTCGTCCGACCAGTCGCGCCCGACGACATCGAGCCAGAGCGAGCCGGACGCATCGGACATGTCCTCGATCACATCGCCCGTCAGCACCAGCCGGACATAGGCCTTTGGCAGCAGAACCAGCCGCGTGGCCGCGAAGATCTCGGGCTCGTGCGCCGCGATCCACATCAGCTTCGGCGCGGCAAAACCAGGCATCGCCTTGTTGCCGGTGATCATGCGCAAGGCGGGCCAGCGCTGCTCCAGCGCGAGGCATTCCCGCTCCGACCGCCCGTCGTTCCAGAGAATGCAGGGCCGCAACGGATTCATCGCGGCATCGAGCAGCACCGGGCCATGCATCTGGCCCGACAGGCCGATGGCGTCCACCGCCGTCAACGCGCCGGGATGATCGGCCTTGAGCGCATCGAGCGTGGCGAACACCGCGGCGATCCAGGCGGCGGGGTCCTGCTCGGCCCAGCCCGATCGCGGCACGTCCATCGTCAAGGCGCGGCTGCGGCTCGCAACGACGCGCTGCGCGTCATCGACGATGATCGTCTTGACCGCGGATGTTCCAAGATCGATGCCGAGATACATGACGTCTCACGCGTGCGTGCGCAGTGACGGATAGGGAGTGGAGCGATACCAGACTCCTGATAGCCTTGTCATCCGAACGCGAGTCATCGTAGCGCGAGCGAGGCGAGCTCATTTTCAGGGAGTCGAGACATGGAGCCATCTGACCAACCAGCCGAACGGGCGTCGCGCCTGGTCGGGCACTACGCGCTGGTGACCGGTGCGGCCCAAGGCATCGGCCGCGCGATCGCGGTGCGCTTTGCCGAGGAGGGCGCGCATGTCGCGATCAATTTCGGCGGTCCGTCGCCATCGGGCGATGAGACCCTGGCGCTGGTGCACGCGGCCTCCGCCGCGCATGGTCACGGCGCGCGCGATCATTTCGCCGTGAAGGCCGACATCGGCGTCGAGGCCGAGATCGCCGAGATGTTCGAGACCGTGCTGACGCGCTGGCCCCGGCTCGACTGCCTGGTCAACAATGCCGGCTTCCAGCGGGAATCGCCGAGCGAGGCGCTCGACGTCGACGCCTATCGCCAGATCCTCGAGGTCAACCTCAACGGCGCGGTGCTGTGCGCGCGTCATGCGCTGGCGCATTTCGTCGCGCGCGGCGGCGGCAACATCATCAATACGTCCAGCGTGCACCAGATCATTCCGAAGCCCGGCTATCTCGCTTATTCGATCAGCAAGAGTGCGATGGCGGGCCTCACCCGGACCCTCGCGCTCGAATTCGCCGGCCGCGGCATCCGCGTCAATTCGGTCGGGCCCGGCGCGGTCGACACGCCGATCAACGCCGCCTGGACCGATGACCCCGCCAAGCGCGCGGCGGTCGAGTCCCACATTCCGATGGGGCGGGTAGCGAGCCCGGAAGAGATCGCCGGCGTGTTCGCCTTTCTCGCCTCGTCCGAGGCGAGCTACATCACCGGACAGACGATCTATGCCTGCGGCGGCATCACGCTGTTCGGCGAGTTCCGCGACAATTGGGCGAGCTGATCCGACGCCCTGTGTCGCTCTGGCGCGTCATGCGCTGACATCATTCGCATTGTCAGGGTTGCGGTGAGCATCTCTTAAGCATCCGCGGCGCATGGCAGCCCTTCGCGGGTGCAGCGAGATTTCGTTAAGGCGTGGGTACGAGAGTGCGCGCAATTGCCGAAACGGAATTGCGATGCATCGATTGGACCCGGACATTCGTCGCGACCTCGCGCACCTGCTGTACAGCTCGATGCCGCTGGTCGGGACGATCGCGGTCGCGGCCGTCGTGATCGGCAGCGTGATGGCCTGGGTGGCGCACGATCCGGGCTACGCCGCGATCACGGTGGCGCTGCTGGTGATCGGCGCGCTGCGCGTGGTCAAGCTGCGGATGTTCGCCGCGCGCTTCGATCGGCTCGATCACGACGCCATCATTCGCTGGGAACGCCTCTACGGCCTCGGCGCCGCCGCCTTCGGTCTGGCCATCGGTGCGCTGTCGGCTCGCGCGTTCCAGATCGGCGACGGGCCCGGGATCTGGATGTGCTTCGGCCTGTCGATGGCGTTCTGTGTCGGCATCGTGTCGCGCGTCAGCCCGTGGATCGTCATGACCTCGTCGGCGGTGCTGCTGATCCCGACCGTCATCGCCTGCCTGATGCAGCCCGAGCCGGTCTACCGGATGGGCGCCGGCATGGTCGTGCTGTTCTGGATCACGCTGCGCGGGACGTCCTATCGGCTGACGGCCGCCTTCACCGAGCGGATCATGGCCGAGCAGGCGCTGGCGCGGCAGGCGCTGCGCGATTTCCTCACCGGCCTGCCGAACCGGGCTGCATTCATCGCCGCGCTCGGCCGGTGCGATCGTCCCGTGGCGATCATTGCGGTCGATCTCGACGGCTTCAAGCTCGTCAATGACCGGTTCGGCCATCAGGCCGGCGACGAGCTGTTGTGCCAGGTCGGCGCACGCCTGCAGGATTGCCTCGGCGAAGCCGGCCTGGCGGCGCGGTTCGGCGGTGACGAGTTCATGCTGCTGCTGCCCGCAGCCGGACGTGACGCCGCGCTCGCGCTCGCGCAAGCCGCGGTGACGGCGCTGTCGCGTCCCTTCGCGCTGGCTGGAACGCGCGTGCAGATCGGCGCCAGCGCCGGCGTTCTGGTCGCGGGGGATCGGCGGGCGGATACGGAAGCGCTGCTCGGCCAGGTCGATCGCGCGCTCTATGCCGCCAAGCGCGCCGGCGGCCAGCGATGGTGCTGGGCCGACGAGCACATGGCCGTTGCCGTCGCATGCACGGCGAGCAGCGAGGCCCCGACGCTGGCGCTCGCGGATGAGCAGCATGCCTGATCGTCTGATGCGGACGTTGGCAAGGTCGCACCGCGGCCGCTAATGTGGCCGGCAGAAGCCGACGAACGGCGCATGATGTCAGGAGGAGCGGCCGATGCGAAGCATCAGGATCGGCGCCGGCGCGGGCTATTCCGGTGACCGGATCGAGCCCGCGGTGGAGCTCGCGGCGAGGGGCGGCCTGGACTATCTCGTGTTCGAATGCCTTGCGGAGCGCACGATCGCGCTGGCGCAGCAGGCGCGCATCAAGGATCCGGCCGCCGGCTATGATCCGCTGCTGGCGGCGCGCATGCAGGCGGTGCTGCCGATCTGCCGCGCCAACAAGGTCCGTATCGTCACCAACATGGGCGCCGCCAATCCGGTCGCCGCGGCCGAAGCCACCCGCGCCATCGCGCGCCAGCTTGGATTGACGGGACTGAAGATCGCGGCCGTGACCGGCGACGATGTTCTGGAGCCGTTGAAGACAGCGGATGTCGTGCTCGACACCGGCGACATGATCCATGCCCTCGGCAATCGCGTCGTCTCCGCCAATGCCTATGTCGGCGCGGGCGCGATCGCGGAGGCGCTCGCGGGCGGAGCCGATGTCGTGATCACCGGGCGCGCCGCCGATCCGGCGCTGTTCCTCGGCCCCCTGATCCATGAGTTCGGCTGGGCTTTGGACGATTGGGACCGGCTCGGGCAGGGCACCGTCGTCGGTCATCTGCTCGAATGCGCCGGCCAGATCACCGGCGGCTATTTCGCCGATCCCGGACTCAAGGACGTTCCCGATCTCGCCCGGCTCGGCTTTCCGATCGGTGAGGTGCGCGAGGATGGCGAACTGATCGTGACCAAGGTCGCGGGCTCCGGCGGCTGCGTCACGCCGGCAACGGTGAAGGAGCAGTTGCTCTATGAGATCCACGATCCCGCGCAATATTTCCAGCCCGACGTCGTGGCGGATTTCTCGCAGGTGACCGTCGAGGAGCTCGGTGCGGACCGGGTCAGGGTGGTCGGCGGCCGCGGCCGGCCGAAGACGGGACTGCTGAAGACCTCGGTCGGCTATCTCGACTCCTATGTCGGCGAGGGGCAGATCTCCTATGCCGGCCCTGGCGCCGTCGCGCGCGGCCGCCTCGCGCTCGATATCGTCCGCGAGCGTCTCGCGCTCACCGGCGTGGCCGTGAGCGAGCTGCGCTGCGACCTGATCGGGCTGAATGCGCTGCATGGCGACGAGCGCGCAGAGGGTGCCGAGCCCCATGAGGTGCGCATTCGTGTCGCCGGACGGACCGAGACGATGGCGGAGGCGATCCGCATCGGCAACGAGGTCGAGACGCTCTACACCAATGGCCCGGCCGGCGGCGGCGGCGCCTGGAAATCGGCGCGCGAGGTGATCGCCGTGGCCTCCTGTCTCGTGGCCGAGGATGCGCCGCAGCTCTGCGTCGGCATGCTGGTGGCCTGAGTTTTCGAGGGCTTCACGGATCGCTCGCGGCAGCGCAAGCTGGCCGTCATGATTGCGATGCCAGAGAACAGCGGGAATTCAGTCCATGTATGACGTCATTGTGGTCGGCGGCGGCTCCGCGGGCGCGGCCGTGGCTGCACGCCTGTCGGAAGACTCCCGGACGCGGGTCCTGCTACTCGAGGCCGGCGCCGACTGGCGCGCGGACGACGCGCCGTGGGAGATCGCGACGCCAAACCCGATTCCGATCATCCATGATCGCGCCTTCCAGGAGAAATGGCAGTGGCCGCAGTTGATGTCCCGCCGCGTCGCCGGGCAGGACATGCGCTTCTACTGGCGCGGCAAGGGGCTGGGCGGCAGCTCGATGATGAACGGCCAGATCGCGATCCGCGGCGTGGCCGATGCGTTCGACGAATGGGCGGCCAATGGCTGCACGGGATGGTCGGCCAAGGACATCATGCCGCTGTTCGCGGTGATCGAGGACGATCTCGCGCTCGGTGATCGCGAGGGCCACGGCCGCGGCGGGCCGCTTCCGGTCTACCGCGCACCGCCTGACACATGGGGGCCGATCGACCGCGGCCTGCGCGATGCCGCGCTGGCGAGCGGTTATCCCTGGTGCGACGATCTCAACGGGCCTGACGGCGAGGGCGTCGCCTGCTATCCGATCAACAGCCGCAATGGCCGGCGCATCTCCACCAACGAGGCCTATCTGGAGCCGGCGCGCGGCCGTTCGAACCTCGAGATCCGCGGGCGGGCGCTGGTCGAGCGGCTGCTGATCAGCGACGGCAGGACGACCGGCGTGCGCGTCCATGGCGAGGGTGAAGGCGTGAAGGACATCGCGGCGCGCGAGGTCGTGCTGTGCGCCGGCGCCATCCATAGTCCGGCGATCCTGCTGCGCTCGGGCATCGGCCCCGCGGCGGATCTTCAGGCGCTCGGCATCGCCGTGCTGCGCGATCTTCCCGTGGGACGGCACTTCTTCGATCATCCGCTGTTCCGCACCACCATTCAATTGCGCGAGGCGCTACGTCCGACCGACCGCGACACCCGCCACACCAACTGCTGCGTCACCTACTCGTCGGGCCTCGCCGGCGGCGGCAAGCGCGACATGATCCTGATCGCGTTCAACCATCGCGGCATCGGCGTGCCCGGCGCGATCGGCGCCGGCCTGTTCAACGCCTTCTCGCGCGGCACGTTGAAGCTCGCCTCGACCGATCCGAGCGTGGATCCGATCGTCGAGGAGAACATGCTGGCCGATGTCAGCGACATCGCGCGGATGCGCGATGCGGTGAAGCGGCTGGCGCTGATCACGGTGCAGCCGGCGCTGCGCGACATCGCCGACTGGATTCGCCTCGGCGATACGGAGTTCACCCTGCCGCAGGCGGCTGCGCTGCCCGACGCCGAGCTCGATGCGCTGCTCCGGCAGGTCACCGGCGACATCCAGCACGCCGCCGGGAGCTGCCGCATGAGCGGCTTCGACGACGCCGATGGCGTGGTCGATCCGGACGGCCGCGTGAAGGGCATCGCCGGCCTGCGCGTCGCCGACGCCTCGATCATGCCGTCGGACTGCCGCGCCAACACGCATTTCACCACCGTCGTGATCGGCGAGGCGATCGCGCGGATGATGCGAAAGCGCCATTAGACTTCAGGCGATGGCGAAGCGGAGCCCGGCGCGGGCGCGCCCGCCGGAGATCGCGATCGGCGTGCCGTCGGCGCGCCAGCACGCGGCTCCCGTCAGCGTGCCGTCGTCGCCGAATGCGATCGCGTTCATGCCGCCGGCCACGACCGGCTCGCGCTTGATCTCGTGGCCGCGCGCGGCGAGATCCTGCGCCACATGCTCGGGGAAAGCCGGCTCGAGCTCGAGCACGCCGCCCTGCGTCCACAGCCGCGGCGCCTCGACCGCCTCCTGCAGCGACATGCCGTGGTCGATCAGGTTGACCAGCGCCTGAAAAGCCGAGGGGAAGATGCGCAGGCCGCCGGGCAGGCCGAGCGCATAGCGCAGGCGGCCGTCGCGCAGCGCCATCATCGGGGCCATCGAAGTGAAGACGCGCTTGCCCGGCTGGATCGACAGTGCGCGGCCCGGATGCGGATCGAAATTGTACATGTAGTTGTTGGCGGTCATGCCGGTGCCCGGGATCTGTACGCAGGCGCCGAACAGGCCGTTGATGGTCTGGGTCGCCGCGACGACGTTGCCCGCGGCATCGGCGACCGTGACATGGGTGGTGTTGGCGGACTCCGTCGGCGCAAGCCCAGGACCGAAGCTCCGTGCCCGGCGCATGTCGATCTCTGCCCGCCGCTCGGCGGCATAGGTCTTGGATGTCAGGCGCGCGACCGGCACGTCGACGAATGCAGGATCGGCGGTGGCGACCGCCCGATCGGCGAAGGCGATCTTCAGCGCTTCGGCGAGCAGATGGGCGCCGTCGGCCGAGCCGAAGCCGAGCCCGCCGACGTCGAAGCCCTCGAGGATGTTCAGCATCTGCACGATGTGCACGCCGCCGGACGAGGGCGGCGGGGGGCCGATGATCTCATGGCCGCGATAGAGCCCGCGGATCGGCGCGCGCTCGATCACCGCGTAGGCGGCGAGGTCGGCCGCGTCGATCAGGCCGCCACTTTGGGCCATGTAGTTGGCCAGCGCGATCCCGAGCGGACCGCCATAGAGAGCGTCCGGACCATGCTCCGCGATCAGCCGCAGCGAGCGGGCATAGTCGGTCTGGATCACGCGGGCGCCGGGCCTGACCGGCGTGCCGTCCGGCAGGAACAGCGCGGCGAGATGCGGATCGCGCGCGAGGTCGTCCGCGACCAGCCGCACGCAATCGTTGAGATAGGGACTGGCGACGAAGCCGTGCTCGGCGAGCCGGATCGCCGGCGCCATCACCTCGGCCAGCGGCAGCCGGCCGAAGCGCGCCAGGGCCTCGCACCATCCCTTCAGCGCACCGGGCACGGCGACCGCGAGCGCGCCTGCGACATTGCTGCGGCCGCGCGTCTCGCGCGCCAGCGCGATCTCGTCGGAGACCGGATCATACATTCCTGGCGTGGCGCGCCGCGGCGCGGTGCTCAATCCGTCGAGCACGATGTGCCGTCCATCCGCAAGGCGGATGTGCGACAGGCCGCCGCCGAGAATGCCGACCATCATCGGCTCGACCACCGTCAGCGCGAACAGTGCGGCGACCGCGGCATCGATCGCGTTGCCGTCGCGCATCAGCATCTCGGCGCCGGCGCTGGAGGCGAGCGGATGGTTGGTGACGACCATCCCGCGCGCGCCGGTCGCCGGCTGCTTCTCGCAGGTGAAGTCGGCGATGCGCCGTGTGGGCGAATCCATTCGGGTCTCCTCTGTCGAACGGCGGATGCCGAGAGGTCGTTTTTCGCAATCCTGACCGATCGCTTGCGCAAGGGGAAGAGCGGGGGCGGCAGGTCGACGAACTGATAAGTGCGCCACGCATGGCTCGGAGAGAATCGATCTCTCCCGCCGCGTTCTCATCGTCGCGCATCTGTGTTAGGGCTTTCAGCAGTTCCACTTCGCGAGCCCAGCTGATTTCATGCCTCACTACGATCTGATCATTCGCGGCGGTCGCGTGCTCGACCCGGAAACGAAGCTCGACGCCACGGCCGATGTCGCCATCACGGATGGCGCGATCGTTGCCGTGGGCGATGTCGGCGGGGCTGCCGATCAGGTGGTCGATGCGGCCGGCCTTGCCGTCGTGCCCGGCTTCATCGATCTGCACGCCCATGGCCAGTCGCTGCCGGCGGACCGCATGCAGGCGTTCGACGGCGTCACCACGACGCTCGAGCTCGAAATCGGCGTGATGCCGGTGGCGCGCTGGTATGACGAGCAGGCGGCGATCGGCCGCCTCCTGAATTACGGCGCAGCGTCGGGCTGGGTGTTCGCGCGCATCGCGACGATGACGACGCAGCAGACCGCGTCCAACATCGCCGGCATGGGCGAGGCGATGCGCGACAAGCGCTGGGTCGAGGAGGTCGCGACCGCGGCCGAGACTGCCGAGATCGTCGAGCGCACGCGACAGGGTCTGGAGCAGGGCGGTCTCGGCATCGCCTTCCCGAATGCGTACGCGCCAGGCACCGGCATGAAGGAGCTGTCGGAGCTGTGCAGCCTCGCGGCCAAGCACGACGTGCCGACCTATACGCACATCGCCTACATGTCGAATGTCGATCCGCGCAGCTCGGTCGATGCCTACACGCGACTGATCGGGCTGGCCGGCTCGACCGGCGCCCACATGCACATCTGCCATTTCAACAGCACCAGCCTGCAGGATGTCGAGCGCTGCGCCGAGCTGGTGCAGACCGCGCAGAAGCAGGGCCTGAAGGTCACGACCGAAGCCTATCCTTACGGCACCGGCTCGACCGTGGTCGGCGCCGGCTTCTTCGCCGATCCCGCCTTCTGCCAGCGCATGGGCACCGGCTATGACGCGATCGAGATGGTGGCCGAGCGCCACCGGCTCGGCAGCCGCGACGAATTGCTCGCGCGGCAGCAGGACGATCCCGGCGCATTGGTGCTGATCCATTTCCTCGATGTCGCCGTCAACCAGCGCCACCGCGACCTGCTCGACGTCTCCGTGCTGTTTCCGGGCGGCGCCATCGCTTCCGATGCAATGCCGTGGATCCTGTCCAACGGCACCGACTACACCGGCGACGCCTGGCCGCTGCCGGATGACGCGGTGTCGCATCCGCGCTCATCGGCGACGTTCACCAAATTCCTGCGCGAATGGGTGCTGGACCGCAAGGCAGTGCCGCTGATGGAGGGCCTCGCCAAGTGCACGCTGATTCCGGCCCGGATCCTGGAACCGTCGACGCCCGCGATGCGCAAGAAGGGACGGCTGCAGGCCGGCTGCGACGCCGACATCGCGGTGCTCGATCTCGTGGGCCTGCGTGACCGCGCCGACTTCCTCAACATGAACCGGCCGTCCGAGGGCGTGAGGCATCTGCTTGTCAATGGCCGCGCGGTCATCGCCAATGGCGAGCTCGTTCGCGACGTCAGGCCGGGACAGGCCGTGCGCCGTCCGGTCCTGTCATGAACGTCCCGGTCCTGCTGGTTGCCGGCTCGCTCGGCGCCGGCAAGACGACCCTGCTCAATCATCTGCTCGCCAATCCGGGCGGGCGGCGCATCGCCGCCGTTGTCAACGACTTCGGCGCGGTCGACATCGACGCGCAACTGCTCGGCACCGTCACCGAAGGCGTGATCAGCCTCAAGAACGGCTGCATCTGCTGCTCGCTGCAGGGCGACCTGCTGCGCACGCTGTCCTCCGTCATCAAGCGCGATCCGGCACCCGATGCGATCGTGATCGAAACATCGGGCATCTCCGATCCCGCCGAGATCATCCGCAGCCTGATGGATCCCGTGATCTTCAGGGTCGCGCCGCTGGAGACCGTGGTCACGCTGGTCGATCCGCAGCGGCTGCGCGATGATCCCGGGATCGAGCAGGACGCGCTGTGGCGCTCGCAACTGCGCGCCGCCGATTTCGTGCTGCTGACCAAGGCCGATCTGCTCGACCGCGCCGCGCTCGATGCGGTCCGCGGCGTCGTCGGCGGCATCAAGCCGCAATCGGCGATCTTCGAGATATCGCATGGCGTCGTCGCGCCGGACCTGCTGTTCAGCCGCGACATTCGCGCGCCGCGAGAGCTACCCAAGCAGGTGCCGACGATGTCGCAACCTTTCGCAACCCTCACCTGGACCTCCCGTGCTCCGCTGTCGCTGGCCCGCTTCCAGCAGGTGATCGGAAAGCTCGCGCCGCGCACCCTGCGCATCAAGGGCATCCTGCTGTTCACCGACCATCCGGGACAGCCGATCCTGTTTCAGTCGGTGGCGACGCGTGGCACCTTGGCGCCGTCGCCGGTGTCGCCCGCCGATGGCCTCACGGCGCAGCTCGTGCTGATCGGACGCGAAGGTGAGCTCGACGCCGGGGAGATCGACGCGCTGCTGCACGAGGTGATCGTCGCCTGAGATCGAAGGCCGCGCGTCAGCCCGCCTGCCGCAACGCGCCGTCCGCAGCTTCGGCCCAGGTGCAGCAGCCGCCCCCGGCGCGCTTGGCGGCGTAGAGTGCGCTGTCGACCTGGCGCAGAACCTCGTCCATGGACTCGTCCGTGAGCGGCCGGTCGTTCACCAGCAGGCCGGCGCTGGCGCCGATCACCACGGGAATGTCGGACAGCAGGAACGGCATCGACAGCGAGCGGACCGCCTCGCGCGCGAGCGCCAGCGCCTCGTCGCGTCCGTCCGCGCCGCTCGCCACCGGCTTCAGCAGCATGAACTCATCGCCGCCGAAGCGCGCGGCGAGACCGCCCCGGCCGACACAGCTCGACAGCCGGGCTGCGACCTGACGCAGCAGGTCGTCGCCGGCGTGGTGACCGTGGCGGTCGTTGACGGGCTTGAAGCCATCGAGATCGATGGCAACGATCGCGACAGTCCCGGTCGTGCGTTCAAGCGCAGCCAGGAAGGCCGCCCGGTTGGGCAGGTCGGTCAGGAAATCATGGTTGGCCTGGCGGGCCAGCGCGTGCTTGGCCTCGAGCCGCTCGATGAACGCGGTGCTGAGATGGCGCGAGGCTTCGCGGATCGAGAACCAGAACAGCACCAGCAGGACGGCCCCGAGCTGATAGGGCAGCTCGGGGCGCATCAACCCGGCGACGAGCGTCGGGGCGAGCAGCACGGCGGTTGTCGTCAGCACGACCCACGGGCGGATCGCCGCGCGCGACACCATGCCGACGCAATAGGACATCGACAGGCCGAAGGCGATCCATGCGCCCGGGGCATCGTTGAGCTGGAACGCGCGGAAGGTGAGAGCTCCGAGCGCAAGGCCGAAGGCGGCGGCGCCCGCGGCGTAGACCTTCTCCCAGAGGATCACGTCGCGATCGGACAGGCGTCCCGCATATTGTTTGTAGCGCAGCAGGCTGACCACGCGACCGATGGCGTTGACGATGATCGCGAATGAGATCGCGATGTAGCCGGGATCGCCGTGCAGGACCGCAAGCGTGACCGAGCCGGTGATGGCGGCCGCGTTGATCGACATGACCTGCGGCAGAGACGTGTACAGCAGATCGACGAGCTCGCGCCGGATCGCCGGGTTCGGATGGATGAATCTGGAAAGCAGCCCATGTCCCATGGGACCACCATGGGACACCTTTCCTAACAGTTGATGGGCGCGAACGATTCGCGCGACGAAGGTTCGGAGTTACCTTAAATCTTCGTCAATCGCTCAGGGGGCGCGGCTGGGGTCGCTGGTTGGATAGACCGGCGTCGCCGTCGACATCCGCGAGGGCATCGGCGCCGCCGCCGCCACTTTCGGCGATTCTGCCTTCGGCGTTTCCGCCTTGATGTCGGATTTGGGCGGATCGAGCTTCAGCGGCCGCAGCGGCTGACGCTTCGCCATCGCGTCGAGCACGGCGCGGTTCGTCTTCTCGATGCGCTTTGCGGCCGCGACGTCGGCAAAGGCGCGGTCGAATTTGCGCATGCGATAGAACACGATGCCGCGGTCGATATAGGCCTCATGGTAGCGGGGATCGAGCTGGATCGCCGCGTCGAGATCGGCCAGCGCCGCCGCGAAATCGCCTTTCTGGAACGCGGCCATGCCACGATCGTGATGGGCCTGGGCCTCGTTCGAGGCCGTACCCCCGGCGAGCATGGCATCTGCTCCGCATGGTGCGGTGGCGCCTGCCGCACAGGGCGCGCGATCCTGCTCGGCCGAATAGACCACGTCGACCTTGCTGGCCCGCAGCGGCAGTGGCTCGGTGGACGCCGCGTTGTTGCTGCCCGATGCGTTTCCGACCGTTGTGCCGGCAGCCGCCTCGTTGCCTGCGGCCGCGTCGACGGCCGTCGCCGCATCGGTGGGGCCATCGATCGGCTTGGCGGGAACCTCGTTCGGCTTCACCTTGTTGGTGGCAACCACGATCGGCTCGAGCGGCGCGACGGACGCCGAGGACATGTGCGTGAACAGCAGGTAGCCCGTCAGCGCCAAGGCGGACGCCCCGGCCAGCGCCATCACGCCGGACGCGACCGTGTGAACCCTGGCGACGACCGCGAGCTTGGAATCCTGCCGATGCTCGTCCTGCGCGGCTCCGAGCAGCCGGTCATAGGCCGTGCGCTGCTCCTTGTCGCCGAGAATGTCGTTGGCGCGGATGATCTGTCGAAACCGCAGCGCGGCGTCCGGATCGCCGGGATTGACGTCGGGGTGGCTCTCTTTGACCGCTTTGCGGAAGGCCGCCCGGATATCGTCAGCGTCATCGTCCGGAAGAGCTCCGAGTAAATCGTAAAGCGTCTTCATCGCCGTTCTCGCTGCAGGCTTCCCTCGTCTCCGATCGAAATTCCTACGGCGAATTTACGCTGGAGCACTCGTACTAACTGTTTCCGCTTGGCATGATGGTTGGTCAATCCGGCGGAAAAATGACTGAAAATGGCGAAGTTCGTAGCCATTTTTGCCGTGTTTGACGCCACCGCGTTCGCCCTTCCTCGTCATGGTGCGCGCAATCGCAGATTGAATCGCTGCTTTCTCATCGCCTCTGCCGCCGGACCTTCCTCCATGGTGAAGAAGAAGTTTGAAGCTGGGTTTAACGCGAACTGATCGGCAGGTCAGTTGTGAGCGACAACATGCGATTGCTGCAGCAGTGTGACACCGTTGCACCCGCCCGCGCGAGCCAGGTTCCGCCCGGACGGACGCGTCGCTGGAAGCACTCAGTGCCGAGGGGGCTGCCCGCGATCATGCGGATGCTTGCGGAGGCGGCGGCCCGGCCGCTATACCCGCCGCATGACTGAATTTCATGGTGTCTTCCCCTACCTGGCCTCGCCGATCGGCGCGGATGGCACGATCCGGACGGAGGTGCTGGGGCGGCTGTGCGATGATCTCATCCATGCCGGCGTGCACGGCCTGACGCCGCTCGGCTCGACCGGCGAGTTCGCCTATCTCGACCGCGCGCAGCGCATGACCGTCGTGGAGACAACCATCGAGGCCGCCCAGGGCCGCGTTCCCGTGATCGCAGGCGTGGCCTCGACTGCGATCGCTGACGCGGTGGCGCAGGCCAAGGCTTACCAGAAGCGCGGCGCAACCGGCATCCTGGCCGTGCTCGAAGCCTACTTCCCGGTCAACGACGCCGGTATCAAGGCGTATTTCCGGGCGATTGCCGATGCCGTCGACATTCCCGTCGTCATCTACACCAATCCCCAGTTCCAGCGCTCCGACCTGTCGCTCGACGTCATCGCTGATCTCGCCGAGCATCCGCGCATCAACTACATCAAGGACGCGTCCACCAACACCGGCCGGCTGTTGTCGATCATCAATCGCTGCGGCGACGCCATCAAGGTGTTCGCGGCGTCCTCGCACATTCCGGCGGCGGTGATGCTGATCGGCGGCAAGGGCTGGATGGCCGGGCCGGCTTGCATCATTCCGCGCCAGAGCGTCGAACTCTACAATCTCTGCAGGGCGTCGCGCTGGGACGATGCGATGCTGCTGCAGAAGAAGCTGTGGCGCGTCAACGAGGCCTTCGCCCGCTTCAACCTCGCGGCCTGCATCAAGGCCGGCCTGTCGATCCAGGGGTACGACGTCGGCGATCCCGTGCCGCCGCAGGCCCCGCTCTCGCCCGAGCAGCGCAAGGTCGTCGAAGAGGTGCTGCGCAGCCTGGCGTGACGCTGGTCTGGCTTGACCCGGCCATCCATCCCAAACGGAGACGGGACTGTGGATGCCCGGGCCTTCGCTGGGCCGAAGCGTTTCGGCTGCGCAGGCGGGCCAAGCCCGGGCATGACAGTGCGGTATGACGCACCAGCACAATCATGGCTTGGCCAGCGGAACATCGATCCGCTAAAACCCCATGCAATTACATTGAACTGACCAAGGATTCCCGAATGAACATTCTTCCCAACAATATGCGGTTTGGTGCGGGGCAGCCCGTCAAGCGTCTGGAGGACCAGCGGCTGCTGACCGGGAAGGGGCAGTTCATCGACGACAAGGCGGAGGACGGCGCGCTGTGGCTCTACGTGCTGCGCTCCCCGCATGCGCATGCCAGGATCCTGTCGATCGACACCGCCGCCGCCCGCGAGATCGCGGGCGTGCAGGCGATCTACACCGGTGCGGACCTCGTCGCCGACGATGTCGGCACCATTCCGACATTGGCGATCTTCAAGCGTCCCGACGGCAAGCCGATGACGGTGCCGCCGCGCCGCCTGCTCGCCCATGAGGTCGTCCGCTTCACCGGCGAGGCGGTCGCGGCCGTGGTCGCGGCGTCGCGCACGATCGCGCAGGAAGCGGCGGAAGCGATCGCCGTCGACTACGAGGTGCTGCCGGCGGTGACCGATCCGGTGAAGGCGCTCGAGCCGGGTGCGCCCGTCGTCTGGGCCGAGGCGCCGGACAATATCGTTGCCGCGATGAGCTATGGCGATGCCGCCAAGGTGGAAGAGGCCTTCTCCAGCGCCGCGCACAAGGTGTCGCTCGACATTGCCAGCCAGCGCCTGGTGCCCTCGGCGATGGAGCCGCGCTCGACCATTGCCGAGATCGAGAAGAAGACCGGCCGGCTGCTGCTGTACGTGCAGTCGCAGACGCCGGCCTCGACCCGTGACGTGCTGGCGGAAGCCGTGCTGAAGCGGCCGAAGGAAAGTGTGCGCGTGCTGGTCGGCGACATCGGCGGCGGCTTCGGCCAGAAGACCAACCTCTATCCTGAGGACGGCATCGTCGCCTATGCCGCGACCAAGCTCGGCAAGAAGATCCGCTGGCGCGCCGAGCGCACCGACGAGTTCGTCGGCGGCACGCATGGCCGCGACCTCACCTCGACCGCCGAGTTCGCTTTGGACGCCAAGGGCAAGGTGCTGGCCTATCGCGTGCGCTCGATCGGCGCCACCGGCGCCTATTCATCGGGTGCGGCCAACATCATTCCGCTGGTGCTCGGGCCGTTCGTGCAGACCGGTGTCTATGACCTGCCGCTGGTGCATTTCGAGGTGAAGACCGTGATGACGCATACCGCGCCGGTCGGTGCCTATCGTGGCGCCGGGCGTCCCGAGGCGGTGTTCATCGTGGAGCGCCTGTTCGACGCGGCCGCGCGCCAGATCGGAATCGATCCGCGCGCGATCCGCAAGGCCAACTACATCAAGCCGGCGCAACTGCCCTACACCAACGCCGTCGGCCAGGTCTATGATTCCGGCGCCTTCGCCCACATGCTGGAGCGCGCGTCCAAGCTTGCGGACTGGGACGGCTTCAATGCGCGCAAGCGCGAAGCGAAGAAGCGCGGCATGCTCTACGGCCGCGGCCTCACCAGCTACATCGAATGGACCGGCGGCCGCGCCCACACCGAGAAGGTGTCGCTGCACGCGACCTCCGAGGGCCGCGTCATCCTGCACTCCGGCACCATGGCGATGGGGCAGGGATTGCAGACCACCTACACCCAGATGATCTCCGACACGCTCGGCATCCCGCTCGACAAGATCGACGTGGTGCAGGGCGACACCGATCTCGCC
Source organism: Bradyrhizobium sp. SZCCHNR1015 (assembly GCF_032489875.1). Lineage (NCBI taxonomy): Bacteria > Pseudomonadati > Pseudomonadota > Alphaproteobacteria > Hyphomicrobiales > Nitrobacteraceae > Bradyrhizobium > Bradyrhizobium sp. SZCCHNR1015. Next base: position 42,963 of record NZ_JAUEYW010000010.1, on the reverse strand, counting down.
ACCGGCTTCGGCAGCGTCGGCTCGCGCTCGCTGTTCGTCGGCGGCACCGCGGTGGCGGTGTCCTCCAACGATCTCATCAGCAAGGCGCGCGAGAAGGCGTCGAACCTCTTGGAGACCGCGGTCGAGGACATCGAGTATCGCGACGGCGTCCTCACCGTCGTCGGCACCGACCGCCGCATCAGCCTGTTCGAGATCGCGCAGAAGGAGCAGGGCGCCAAGCTGTCGGTCGACAGCGAGGGCGAGGTCGACGGTCCGAGCTGGCCGAACGGCACCCATATCTGCGAGGTCGAGATCGATCCGGAGACCGGCATCAGCCGTGTCGTGCGCTACACCACCGTCGACGACGTCGGCGTTGCCGTCAATCCGATGCTGGTGGCCGGCCAGATCCATGGCGGCGTCGCCCAGGGCATCGGCCAGGCGCTGTACGAGAACGTCGCCTACGATGCCGACGGCCAGCTCCTGACCGCGACCTATCAGGACTACTGCATTCCGCGCGCCGACGACGTGCCGCCGATCGTCGTCACGCTCGATGATTCCGCGCCCTGCAAGACCAACCCGCTGGGCGCCAAGGGCTGCGGCGAATCCGGCGCCATCGGCGGCCCGCCCTGCGTCACCAATGGCGTGATGGACGCGCTGTTCGAACTCGGCATCACCAATTTGCAGACGCCGCTGACGCCTGAGAAGGTGTGGGCGGCGATCCGGGACGCGAAGGCAAGGAAGGCTGCGGCGTAAGCATAACTTCACTTCTCAGACCGCCGCATCCGTCTGCCGCTTGCCGGCATTGAGGATGCGGCGGTCAGGCCACCGCAGACGAGATGCTACCCGCGGATGGCGATGCCGCGGCCACATGCACTGTTGATGAAGCAGGCGCGCAGCGCGTCGTCGAGCTGGTCGGACCGTTTGCCGTTCAGAGCGAGGTCCGGAAAGCCATGACCCCGCAGGTAGACCTGCATCTGCAGGATCGCGCGATTGCCGCCCAGCGCGACGATGGTTTCGAGGTCCTGCCTGGCATCCGGCTCTCGTCCGGTGCGGGTGAGGATCAAGGCGCGCTGCACGAACATGTTGACGAGGTCGGGTCGGGCCGGGCCGGGAAGCACCCGCTGTCCGGGCGGACCGAGAACCTTGTTCAGGTCGGCAAGCGCTGCGCTGTCGTCTCCCAGCCCGGCCAGTATCGTCGCCCGCATCTGCAGCGCCTGGAGATCAGACCCCGCCGCGAGGATCGCATCGAGATCCTCCTTGGCGCCAGCCGCCTTGCCGGTCTGCAGCCTGATCTCGGCGCGTGTCATGCGGCTTCGCCGATCGTCGGGCTCGATTGCGATGGCCCGATCGAGATCCGCCTCCGACTGCTCCGGCCGGCCGCTTCGGTTTGCAAGGATGGCCCGGATCCAGAGCGCATCGACCGATGGCGGGTCGCGGACGAGGGCGTCGGTGGCCAACTGAAGCGCGGCCTGATCGTCCTGACCGATGAGGATGAAGGCCATGGTCGCCAGCGCGTCGGCATTCTCAGGGGCGGCCTGCAGCGCCGCCTTCACGTCGCGCGTGGCCTCGGTCAGCTGGGCGGGTATCCTTAGGCGGGCGCGGAGCAGCAGCGCCGGCACGTTGCCGGGCTGCTCGGTAATGGCGGTATCAAGCTCGGCGATCGCCTGCGGCAGCCTGGCGATCTCGGTGAGCTGACGCGCGCGAACGACGCGCTGCTGCGAACGGACATCCGCCGGCAGTGTTGCTGAAACTTCCGGCGGATCACATTCGCCGCGGGCTCTCGCCGGATAGGGCAGCTTGCATGTTCCGAAGCCGAAGGAGCGGATCGGGCCCGCCGTTCCAAGCATGTCTTCGGCGAGAGAGGGCGTGCCCAGCAGCCCGGCGATCAGGATGAGCGGGATGGCGGAGCGAATGCGGGATGTCATCGGAGGACTCACTTGCAGAGCTTGTCGAGCATGCAGGCGCGGATCGCGTCCTTGAAGTCGGGCGTCAGTTCGTCAGGCGCCTGGTTCGAGCGCCAATAGCCGGCGGTGCGCAGCGCCAGAACGGTCCGCTTGAGCACCGACTCTTCGATGCTCACGGCCAGCACCATGTCGTCGAACGCGAGATCGGTCTCGTCGAGTTCCCGATGCATCAGTGCACGCATGCGGAACGCCTCGCCGGATGGCGGATCAATCGCCGCGGCACGATCGAATTCGGCGATCGCCTCGCGGAATTGCTGACGCTTGGCGTGGATGAGCCCGAGGTCGAAGAAGGTCTCATATTGCTCCGACCCGAGCGATTTGGCTTCCTGCAGGTCGGCAAACGCCTCCTGCTCTCGTCCGGGTCTGTAGGTGAGCAAGTGGCCCCGTGCCGTGAGCGACAGGGGAATCCGTCGATAGGTTACGGCAGCGTTCAAGTCCTGCTCTGCACGGTCAAACTGGCCGACTGTCCAGTAAATGCGCGCGCGGTTCTTCAGAGCGACGATGTAGAAGTCGAGCCGGTTACCATAGCCGTCGAAATAGGGCTGCAGATTGATCTCGTCGGGACCGAGCGCAACCAGCGCGTCAGCGGTCTTCAGCGCTTCGTCGAAGCGGCGCAAACGCTGATGACTGTCGCTGCTGAGCAGCAGCGCATACTGGTTTCTCGGCGCGATCGCCAAGGCCATGTCATAATAGCGGATCGCGGAGCGGTCGTCGCCGGCGTCTGCATAGGAGGCGGCGACGCGCCAGATCGCATTCGGATTGGACGGATTGAGCGTCAGGACCTTCTCGATGAGTGAGTGGCTCAGTGTGAGATCGCCGAGACGGGACGCCGTCGTCGCGCGGGACAGCAGCAGTTCTTCATCGGTCGGCATCAGCGCGATGGCTGCATCGTAATCCTTCGCTGCAAAGTCCCACCGCTTCGTGTGATAGTAGCCCGAGCCTCGAACCGAGAGGGCGCGGCCACGCTCGGCCGAGGATGTGTTGGGCTCGGCAAGGATTCGGGAGCAGGCCGCAATGACGATCTCGGGGGAGGTCCTGAGCAGGGACTTCGCGCATTCGCCGTTCTGATCCGCGGCGGTTGCCGGTGCGGTGCATGAGAGACTGGCCGCTGCAACAATTCCTAGAACGGCAAGCCGTACCATGGTGGTTCCCCTGATGCTGGGAACGACATACCGTTGATTTCAGAACGGGCGTGTAATGAAACAACTAAAGGTTTAGCCATGGGGCTGGGGTGGTAGTTCCAGGATCACGCTGAAGTCGCCCGCGCTGCCCGCAAACCGCAGGTTTCCGCCGTGGGCCTCCGCGACGTCCTTGGCGATCGCAAGCCCAAGCCCCGATCCATGCGAGCCGTCGCCCTTCTGAAACGGCGCCAGCAGTCCGGTCTGCGCCTCCTCGGCGATCCCCGGCCCATCATCCCAGACGACGATCGCGACATGCGCCGCCGTTCGCTCCACCCTCACCATCAGCCGCGTCCTTGCGCCATGCGCCAGCGCGTTGTGGATGAGGTTGGCAAGCGCCTCGCGCAGGCTGATGGCGTCGGCGGCGACCACCGCGTTCTCCTCCGACGCCACGAAGCTGACCGAGACCTCCCGATCCAGCGTCAGCGGCACGCTTTGCGACAGCACCGATTTCGCCAGCGCATTGATATCGGTCGCCGCGAAGCGCGGCGCCTGGGCGCGGTGCTGGATCATGGCGTGATCGAGCAACTGGCTGGTGAGACGGGCGAGGTCGGCGATGCGGCCGCGCAGCCGGTCGAGCGCCTTCGGGTCCTTGGTGTGATCGCTCAGCAGCTCGACCTCGGCGTCGATGGCCGCGAGCGGCGTGCGCAGCTGGTGCGTGGCGTCGGCGATGAAGCGCTGCATCAGCGCGATGCGCTCGGCGAGGCGCTGCATGAAGCCGTCGATGGCGCCGACCAGCGCGCGCACCTCGCGCGGCGGCGTGATCGCGATCGGGCTGAGATCATCGGGGCGACGCTTGACGATCTCGGCCTCGATCCGCGTCAGCGGCGCGAACACCAGCCGCAGGCACAGCGCGGTCGCAACCAGCGCCAGCAGGCTCATCGCCGCGATCAGGCCGATCGCCTTCGAGGCAAGATCCCAGGTCAGCGCGTCGCGGGCGCGCAGGGTCTGCGCCAGCACGATCTGGCTCCCGCCATCGCCGGGCGCGCCGTCGAGCTTGCGCGCCACCGCGGCGATGCGCACGGCCTGGTCGCGATAGACGCCGTCGCGCAGCACCACGCCCTCGCGCAGCGCCCTGGCGGGCGCGGTGACGGCGAGGTCGTCATAGCCGGCGATGACGACGCCGCGCGGATCGGTGACGCGATAGAACACGAGGTCATAGGCCGACAATGTCGCGAACGCTGCCGCCGGCGGATCCAGCGTCACGACGCCGCCCTGCATGTAGATGTTCTCGGCGATCTGCACGGCGCCGCCCGCGAGCAGCTTGTCATAGGCGTCGCGCGCGGCGGTCGCGGCATATTGCCAAGCGGCGAGGCTGAGCACGACGGCGCCCACGGCCAGGATCGCGCCGATCGCGATCAGCAGCCGCGCGCGCAGCGACGCCCTGAGGTCACGAAGCGTGGAGCTGATAGCCAAGGCCGCGCTCGGTCTTGATTTCGACTGACGTCGCCGCCAGCTTGCGCCTGAGACGTGCGACGAACTGCTCGACCGCGTTCGGGCTCGGGTCCTGGTCGAAGCTGAAGAGCTGCTCGACCAGCTCCTCCTTGGCGACGTAGCGTCCGGGGCGTGCGGCGAGGATTTCCAGCACGGTCAGCTCGCGCCGCGTCAGGTCCAGCGGTTGGCCGGCGACGCTGGCGGTGCGCCCGGCGCGGTCGATCACCAGCGGCCCGAGGGTCAGCAGATTGTCGGACTGGCCAGCCGCACGCCGGAGCAGCGCACGGGCACGCGCTTCGAGCTCGCGATAGTCGAACGGCTTGATCAGGTAGTCGTCGGCGCCGAGGTCGAGCGCCCCGATCCGGTCGTCGACTGCCGAGCGCGCCGTCAGCACGAGCACCGGCGTGCGCAGGCCGCGCTTGCGCAGATGCTTGAGCACGGCAAAGCCGTCCATGTTCGGCAGCATCACGTCGAGCACGATCAGGTCATAGGTCTGCACCTCGATCAGCTCGCTCGCGGTGCGGCCGTCCTTCTCCCAGTCGACGGCATAGCCGATCCGCTCGAACCGGCTGGTCACGGCGGCGCCGATCTCAGGCGTGTCTTCCACCAGCAGGATGCGCAAGGTCTTCGTCTCAGTCCCGGAGTCAGGTTCGCGTCAGTCTCCTCCTCTATCACTTCGAATAAGGGCGCCGAAGTGCACCAGGCGAAATTTCGCACTGCAATATAGAGGAGGGAGGACGATGACCGTCCATCAATCGCCGTCTCAGTTCGAGCCGCTGCTCTCGGTCGAGGGCGTGACGCTCCAGTACAAGACGCCGGACACCCTGGTCACGGCGACCTACCGCGTCGATTTCAAGGTCTTCGACTCCGACCGCTTCGTGCTGCTCGGCCCCTCCGGCTGCGGCAAATCCACGCTTCTCAAGGCGATCGGCGGCTATCTGAAGCCGACCGAGGGCCGCATCCGGCTCAAGGGCCACGACGTCAGCGAGCCCGGCCCGGACCGCATGATGGTGTTCCAGGAATTCGACCAGCTGCTGCCGTGGAAGACCGTGCGCGAGAACGTCGTATTCGCGCTGACCGCCAGCGGCCGGCTCGGCACGGCCGAGGCCAACGAGCGGGCGAAGTCCTATATCGACAAGGTCGGTCTCACCAAGTTCATCGACTCCTATCCGCACATGCTCTCCGGCGGCATGAAGCAGCGTGTCGCGATCGCCAGGGGCATGGCGATGGAGCCCGACGTGCTCTTGATGGACGAGCCGTTCGCCGCCTTGGACGCGCTGACCCGGCGCAAGATGCAGGATGAGCTGCTGCAGCTCTGGCAGGACACCCGCTTCACCGTGCTGTTCGTGACGCATTCGATCGAGGAGGCGATCAAGATCGGCTCCCGCATCCTGCTGCTGTCGCCGCATCCCGGCCGCGTCCGCGCCGAGCTCAACAGCGTGCCGCCGGGCACGATGGGCTCGCCGGAACAGGTCGCGCTCGAAGGGCGCATCAACGACATGCTGTTCGGCCATCACTAGAGACGAGGAGAGCATCCATGAGCGAGACGCTGGCGCTGCGCCCGGAGATCGTCAATGCAGACACGCCCCTCGGCGACGTCAAGGTCGAGGCGAGCCTGTCCTGGCTGGAGCGCGCCTACCGCATCGGTGCGGTCCGCAAGGCCATCATCCTGGTGGCGCTCGCCGCGCTGTGGCAGGCCTATGGCCTGTGGCTCGGCAATCCCCTGTTGTTTCCGACCTTCACCGACACGCTCTCAGCCTTCTTCGAGAACATCGGCAACGGTATCATCCCGGCGCGCACCCTGGTGTCGCTGGAGACGCTGCTGATCGGCTACGGCATCGGCATCGCGCTGGCGGCCGTGCTGACCACGATCGCGATCGGCTCGCGGATCGGCGCCGACATGCTGGAGGCGCTGACCTCGATGTTCAACCCGCTGCCGGCGATCGCATTGCTGCCGCTGGCGCTGATCTGGTTCGGCCTCGGCAAGGGCAGCATCATCTTCGTGCTGGTGCATTCGGTGCTGTGGGCGATCGCGCTCAACACCCATTCCGGCTTCCGCTCGGTGTCGAACACCTTGCGCATGGTCGGCCTGAACTACGGCCTGCGCGGGCTGAAGCTGGTGCGCTTCATCCTGATCCCCGCGGCCTTTCCGGCCATCCTCACCGGCCTGAAGGTCGGCTGGGCCTTCGCTTGGCGCACCCTGATCGCGGCCGAGCTGGTGTTCGGCGTGTCCTCCGGCTCGGGCGGGCTCGGCTGGTTCATCTTCGAGAACCGCAACCAGCTGGAGACGGCGAACGTGTTCGCCGGCCTGTTCACCGTGATCTTCATCGGTCTCGTCGTCGAGAACGTCGTGTTCGCCACCATCGAGCGCAAGACGGTGCGGCGCTGGGGCATGCAGCACTGATTTTCAAGTTATAAGCACAACAACAAGGAAGGAGACGACCATGTCCTGGAGCAAATCATTCACGGCCGCCGCGCTCGGCCTCGCCGCGCTGCTCGGCGCCACCGGTGCCTCGCAGGCCGAGGTCAAGGAGATCAGGCTCTCCAAGGGCTACGGCATCCTCTATCTGCCGCTGATCGTGATGGAGGATCAGAAGCTGATGGAGAAGCAGGCCGAGAAGGCCGGGCTCGGCCCGTTCAAGGTGAACTGGCAGATGCTCGACGGCGGCAACATCATCAACGACGCGATGATGGCCGGCTCGCTCGACATCGCCGGCACCGGCGCGCCCGGCTTCATCACCTTGTGGGCCAAGGCCAAGGGCATTCCGGCGGTGGAGGTGGTCGGCGTCAGCGGCCTCAGCTCCACCTCGCTGTGGATGAACACCAACAATCCCGAGATCAAGTCGCTGAAGGATTTCAAGCCGAGCGACAAGATCGCCCTGCCAGGCATCAAGACCTCGCTGTCGGCGGTCATGCTGCAGATGATGGCGGCGCAGGAGTTCGGCAAGGAGAACTACGCCAAGCTCGATCCCATGACCGTCGGCCTGCCGCACCCGGAGGCGCTGGCGGCGCTGACCTCGGGCAAGACCGAGATCACGGCGCATTTCACCTCGCCGCCGTTCTCCTACATCGAGCTGAAGGATCCGAAGATCCGCCGCGTTGCCAATTCCGCCGATGTGCTCGGACGGATGACGATGGACGTGGTGTTCGCGCCCAAGCGCTTCGTCGACGCCAATCCCAGGGTCGTGCAGGCGTTCCTCGACGCGCTCGACGAGGCCTGCACGCTGATCGCCAACGACAAGGCTGCCGCGGCCGAGATCTATGCCCGCACCGCCAAGGTGAAGACCACCAAGGAGGACGTGCTGGAGATGCTGCAGGACAAGGACACCTGGTTCTCCGCGACGCCCGAGGGCGTGCTGAAGATCGCCGAGTTCATGCACGGCGTCGGCTCGATCAAGGTCAAGCCGGCGAGCTGGCAGGACATGTTCGTGACCCAGCTGCGCGACCGCAAGGGCAGTTGAGCGCAGGCGCCTATGGTGTCGTCCGGGGCGTGCGGATGCCCCGGAATGACGGAGTGTGTGGTTGGCGCAGGGCCCATCAGCCAGCCGCGAGTCCCGCCGCAAAGACGACAGCGCCTCTCTCCACCGGTCATTCCGCGCGAATGACCCGCATCCGCGGCAGACTCGGAACCTCCCTGAACCGACGCACCGGCCGCCGCGACCCATGTCCAGCGGCCGGCTGCCGTCATTGCGCCGTCGCCAAAGCTGTGCTGTGTGAAGGCGGTACAACCGGATGAAGAGGGGGACGCGCGATGCGGAGATTGCTGACCGTGCTGGCGGCGCTGATGACGCTGAGCCTGACCAATTGCGGCTACAACGCCATCCAGACCAATGACGAGCAGGTCAAGGCGGCCTGGTCGGAGGTCGTCAACCAGTATCAGCGCCGCGCCGACCTCGTGCCCAACCTGGTCAACAGCGTGAAGGGCTTTGCCCAGCAGGAGAAGGACGTGCTGCTCGGCGTCACCAACGCCCGCGCCAAGGTCGGCAGCGTGCAGGCCACGCCCGACGTCGTCAACGATCCCGCCGCGCTGCAGAAGTTCCAGGCGGCGCAGAGCGAGCTGACCTCCGCGCTGTCGCGGCTGCTGGTCGTCACCGAGAACTACCCGCAGCTCAAATCGGACGCGCTGTTCCGCGACCTGATGTCCCAGCTCGAAGGCACCGAGAACCGCATCACGGTGGCGCGCAACCGCTACATCAAGGCGGTGCAGGAGTACAACGTCGGCATCCGCACCTTCCCGAACAACCTGACCGCCATGGTGTTCGGCTACAAGGAGAAGGCCAACTTCACCGTCGAGAACGAGCGCGAGATCTCGGTCGCGCCGAAGGTCGATTTCAACGCGCCGTCGCCTGCGCCGTCGAAATAGCCGGAGCAGGGAATCGTGCGCGCGCTGCCGGTCATCAAGGCGCTGCTTGCGACGCTGTTCGTCTGCCTCGCGACGATCGTGCTGGCGGACGTGGCGGTGCCGCAGCTCACCGGCCGCGTCGTCGACCAGACCGCCACGCTGTCCTCCTCGGACATCGCAGGCCTCACGCAGAAGCTGAAGGACCTGGAAACCCGCAAGGGCAGCCAGGTCGCGGTGCTGATCGTGCCGACGACGCAGCCGGAGACCATCGAGCAGTTTTCGCTCCGCGTCGCCGAGACCTGGAAGATCGGGCGCAAGAAGGTCGATGACGGCGCGCTGCTGGTGATCGCCAAGAACGACCGCAAGCTGCGCATCGAGGTCGGCTACGGCCTCGAAGGCAGCCTCACCGACGTCACCGCGCGCCGCATCATCGACGAGGTCATCACGCCGAGATTTCGCAGCGGCGATTTCGCCGGCGGCATCGACGCCGGGGTCGACCGCATCATCGGCGTGATCAATGGCGAGAGTCTGCCGGTGCCGCAGCCGCAGGCCTCGCATGGCGACGATTTGGACTTCGACTCCATCAGCTCGTTCGCGCCGGTGGCGCTGTTCGGCGCGCTGGTGATCGGCGGCTTCCTGCGGACGCTGCTCGGCCGCCTGATCGGCTCGCTGGCGACCGGCGGCGCCATGGGCGTGCTCGCCTGGCTGATGGTGGGATCGGTTGGGCTGGCGGCCCTGTCGGCGATCGCCGGCTTCGTCATCGCCTTCGTTGCCGACGCCTTCGGCGCGATGACGCCGGGCAGCGGCCGCCGCGGCGGCTGGTCGAGCGGCTCGTCGTCGTCAGGCTGGAGCAGCGGCAGCTCGAGCGACAGCGGCAGCTTCTCCGGTGGCGGCGGCAGTTTCGGCGGCGGCGGCGCCTCGGGCAGTTGGTGAGGAGGGGGCGCGCGACCATGGGCATCAGGCGGATCGGCCGGCATCTCCTGCAGCATCACTGGCAGCTCAGGCGCATCTTCACGCCGGCTGTGCTGGCCCGCATCGAGCAGGCGATCAAGGACGGCGAGCGCACCCATGCCGGCCAGCTCCGCTTCGTCGTCGAGGGCGCGCTCGACGGCCGGCCGCTGTGGCGCGACCAGCCGCCGCGCGAGCGCGCGCTCGACGTGTTCTCGCAATTGCGCATCTGGGACACCGCTGATAACAACGGCGTCCTGATCTACCTGCTCCTGGCCGACCGCGACGTCGAGATCATCGCCGACCGCGGTATCCACGATCGCGTCGGCGCGGAAGGCTGGGAGACGATCTGCCGGGCGATGGAGGCGCAGTTCCGCGCGGGGCGTTTCGAACAGGGCGTGATCGAGGGCGTCGCCGCAGTGTCGCGCGAGCTCGCCAAGCACTATCCGCCGCATGCCGGCGAGACGAACGAACTGCCCGACGCGCCGGTGGTGATGTAGTCCACCTCAGTTCCCACGCTCTTGCTCACGCCAGATGCGCGTCAGAAATCGCATGCTCTCACCACGTCATTCCGGGGCGCGCGGCACGCGCGAGCCGGGAATCCATAGCCACGAAACATCGTGGGGCGCGAGATCGCCGTGGCGCTCATCTTCGTCCCATCACCGTTCGGGATTATGGATTCCGGGCTCGTCGCTGCGCGCCGCCCCGGAATGACAAGCGGACAGAGTCTTTGTCGGCAACTCACACCTTCGTCTCAGCCGCGCCGTAGCGCTTCGTCATCGCCTGCGCCAGCTCGGTCATCTTCGCGCGCAGCTCTGGCGGATCGATCACCTCGGCCTCCGGGCCGAACCGCAGCAGCTCGCCCGCGGCGTGCCACAGCGTCGTCCCCGTCGGGATCGTCGCGATGCGCCAGCCGTCCGCATCTGCTTCGTCGGCGAGGCGGGTGCGGGCACGTACGTAAGGCTGGCTCCACACCTCCAGCAGCCGCACGCCGAGCGGCGACAGCCGCACCGTGGCCGTCTTCGGATGCAGCTCCGCCTCCAGCCGCTCCGTCGCGACGCGCCAATAGGCGGCGAGATCGAAATCGGCGGGCCGGGCGAAGCTGTCCGCGGTCACGCGGCAGTCGAGAATGCGCGCGACCCGGTAGGTGCGCACGCTGCCCTCGACCTGCCCGGCGAGATACCAATTGCCGCCCTTCAGCACGAGGCCGAGCGGCGCGACGTGGCGGCGCTTCTCGGCGCGCCAGGTCTGATAGCGGACGTCGACCATGACGTCGCGGAGCAGGGCGTCGGCAATGACGCGCAGATGCGGCGGCTCCTCGGACTCGCCGAACCAGCCAGGCGCGTCGAGATGGAACCGCGCCTGCATGCGGCCGGCATTGGCGCGCAGGCTCTGCGGCAGCGCCGCCACCAGCTTGGTCTGCGCCGCGCTCATCGCGTCGTCGAGCCCGAGGGCTGCGGCGGGGCCGGGCAGGCCCGCCATGAACAGCGCATCGGTCTCGGCCGGGGACAGCCCGTTCAGCCGCACGCGATAGCCGTCGAGCAGGCGGAACCCGCCTTCGGCGCCGCGCTCGGCATAGACGGGGATCCCCGCCGCGGCGAGCGCGTCGATGTCGCGGTAGATCGTGCGCACCGAGACCTCGCAGGCGCCTGCGAGTTCGGGCGCCGTGACCTGTCCCTTGGCCTGCAAGGTGGTGAGGATGGAGAGCAGCCGGCTCGCGCGCATGACGTTGTTTAAACATACCTGACACGCCTTGTCAGGTATGGTGTGCGACAAGCCCGCCACCGCAGCCGGCAATGGGAGGAGACCATCATGACCGCCGACAACAAGATCACGCTGTATTACTCGCCGCAGACTCGCGCCGCGGGCGCGCGCATCCTGCTCGAGGAGCTGGGCGCGCCCTACGATCTGCATGTCCTCAATATGAAGGCGGGCGAGCAGCGCAAGCCGGAATTCCTGGCCGTCAATCCGCTCGGCAAGGTGCCGACGATCGGACATCGCGGCCAGATCGTGACCGAGCAGGTCGCGATCTTCATCTATCTCGCCGATCTGTTTCCGCAGGCGGGGCTGACGCCGGCGCTCGACGATCCCATGCGCGGACCTTATCTGCGCTGGATCGCGTATTACGGCGCGTCGTTCGAGCCCGCCGTGATCGACCATTTCATGAAGCGCGAGCCCGCGCCGGTCACGCAGTCGCCCTATGCCGATTACGACACGATGCTGGGGGCGCTGGAGCAGCAGCTCGCCAAGGGGCCGTATCTGCTCGGCGAGCGCATGACCGCCGCCGACGTGCTGTGGGGTGTCGCCTTCAACTGGACCATGATGTTCGGCGTGGTGCCGCGCAAGGACGTGTTCGTGCGCTACGCCGAGCGCATCACCCAGCGTCCGGCGTTCCAGCGCGTCACCGCTGCGGATGCCGAGATGGCGGCCCAGCACGCGGCCGCCGCCGGCGTCTGAGCGCCGGCATCGATACAATCGAGCGAGGTCCCGCCGGCGACGGGACCTCGCTGATGTGATTGCACGTTGTCCGCCAGGCGCGGGTCGCCAGATGTCGGGCTTCCCGCGGCGGCGTCGCTAGTTCAGGCTGATCCCCGTGAGCGGCGTGCCGTCGACGCCGTTGTTGCTGATCGCGTTGTTCTTGAAGGACGAGACGGAGCCGCCGCCGGTCTGGACGACGCCGTTGGAATTGCCCTGGATGACGGAATTTCCCAACGTCACGATGGCGCCGCTGCCGCTTGCCAGAACGCCGGTGTTGTTGAACTCGGAGGTCAGCCGATCGAGAAACACCCCCATCCCCGGCTTTCCGGCCGGGACCGTGGCGGATATTCCGGCATTGCCATTTTCGATGGTCCTCGTGTTCGAGACGAGCACGCTGATCGCGCTGCTCGAATTGGCGGTCGAGACCGTGACGCCGAACGCCGACGCCTTGAGCGAGGAGTCCGCGATCACCACCTGTGCCGCACCGGTCGGCGCGACAGAGATTGCGCTTTGCGAGAAGTTCTCGAAGGTACAGTTCTCGATGACGAGCTTTCGGCCGGCGAGGAAATTGACGCCGTTGAGGCCGAGGGTCGTGCCGGCGCCGTTGATGCTCAGATTGCGCAGGATGATGACATCGTTGGCGCCGGCATTCACATTGATGCCGTTGGTCGCCGACGCCAGGACCGAGGCCATGGTCCCCCCGCCGTCGATGGTGATCGACTTGGTGATCGTGACGGCGCCGTAGCCGCCGGGATCGAGCACGTCGATCTCACCGCCGGCGGCGGTCTTCGAGATCGCGCCGGCGAAGGTCTTGCAGGGCGCAGTCCGGCTGCACGGGTTGACGTCGTCGCCGACCCCGGACACCCAGGTCCGCGTCGCCTGCGCGTGCGCGCCCGGCGAGGCCAGGATCAAAAGTGCGACGCACAACAATCCGATCGAAGAAATGAGCTTTCGCATGAGCGCTCCCCTTGAAATGCTGAAAATGAAAAATAACCCGAACACAGAGTATTAGTCTACGAAAGCAACCAGAGCGTTCATCGAAAACAACAAGGCCGGCGGCACAATATACAATCTATGATTGTGTATTGACCAGGGGCGATCTCGACGGTGCGGCACCGTCATCGTTGTTCCGGTCTCTTGGGGGCCATAACATCCTTAGGCTTCGAAAGTGCTCCCCGGCAGGAATTGGTATCCGCGGCATCAGAAAACAGCGGTCTGAAAAGAAGCGCCTCATGTTCCGCGTGGTGCGATCAAGATCTTCTGGATCAATCTGCACGCTCGAGCCCGTGAATCGATCAGTGCTCGTCATTGTGACCTCTACGTCGTAGCTGCCGCCTTCATATTTGCTGTCTGCGTAGAAGCAGAATTCATATTCGTGTTCCGGTCGCAGAAGCGGAATCCCGGTTCGGGGCATTTGGCCGGCGCCGCCGATATGGAAGTTGCCGGGCTCGTCGGCATATCCCACCGGATCATCGGGCCGCACGCCTTTGATGGCCGGCTGACAATCGATGCGCATTGCTCTCTTCGGTTTCTCGTTCCTCGCTCGGCTAACGCTTCCCTCAAGGTTCTGGTGCAGGCCCGTCCTATCAGCCAAGCAGGGAGCCAGCCGTCCGATGTCGAGAACTGGCGTTCAGTTGGCTGACAAGCATGCCTTCCGTCTGTCGATGGCATTGCAAGACTGAATGGCATTGCAAGACTGATAGCATTCGCAAGCCTACAGTCGTCCATCGACCACTGACCCGACGGGCAATTCCCGCATCCCTCTTATGCGCCAACTGCCCGTCGAGCCAGTTTGTCGCACGCTTGCCGGCTTGCAGCGTCGGGCAAATCACGACGATGATCCCGGCCATCCCGCCTGCGATGAAGAGGGACGTTTCGGCCGATCGTCACGAGGCGTAGCAGCGGGGAGCGGTGGCCGTGTCGGACTTGGGGCTTTGCGCAAGCGGGCCGGCGAGCAAGCGCGGTACGGACGGTCAAGTCGTAGGGTCCTGGCATCCCGATGCCGATGTCAAGTTCGCATGCAGGCTTCGCCTCGTGCGGATGACGGTGACCAGAAAGCCCGGCGCACCGGGGAGACTACGAAGCAGCCGTAACGCCATCGCGCAGGGAGGGCCGGGTCGTTCCGGCTGAACCTGTGGTTCCTGCCCCGTGCAATCTTTCCGCACGGGGGCCACGGGTGCCAGTCGGCACCCGGCCTTCCCTGCGCCCTCCGACTGATGCGGAGGGAATGATGGTCAAAGCTCGGGTGCAATCGCGCCGCGAGAGCGGCTCTGTTTGACTCCCCGTCGACCACACTGCGCCGCGTGCCGATCGAGCTTGCTGCCTCCGGACGGGCCGCCCAGAGCTGAATATTCGGGCACCGCCCGCCACATCTGCTCCACTTTGTCGGCGCAAATCCGCCCGGTATGAATCCCTAAAACTCAGGTAAGCCTTGCAAAAGTAAGATTTTGGCAATCAATCGAACGCTAACTAAGGTTACCAAGTGCTCAACGTCATGCGGAGACTCTGAACGTGAGCGACCAAAAGCCCGAACGGGCCAGCCTTGGCGTGGCCGGTACGACTGGCGCGGCCCCTGCGAGCGTCGACCCGGCCCTGACGACATCCGCCTCCCCGGACGCAGTCGATCCGGCCGTGCCCACGATCGCCGCGGTGGCCCCGCCCATGATCGCGCCGGATCACGAAGCGCCGGCGGCTGATCGTCCGGGCATCGACCCCAAGGTGGCAATCGTGGAAGCGGTGACCGCGCCCGAGCCGCAGCTCGACACCAAGGCCGGACCGGTTGCATTGGACGGCGCCACGACCGACGCCAAGTCTGCGCCCAACAGCCCTGGGCTCAACAGCCCAGCGATCAACAGCTCTGCGATCAATACCGGGATGACGGCCGGCACCGAGATCGGAACGATCAAGCCCGAGCAGGCCAAGAGCGAAGTCGTCACGGCCGAGCCGGACAAGATCGAGCCCGCCAAGATCGAGGCGGTGAAGCTGGAGCGCGCCAAGCCCGAGCCTGCGCGGCTCGACCTGGTCAAATCCGACAAGGGCAAGTCCGACAAGGTCAAGCCCGAGCTGACAAAGTCGCAGGCGGCAAGGGGCACGGTGCCGGGCAAGGTCGAAGCCGGAGCGATCCCGAGTGCTGCGAAATCTCCCTCGACGATCCTGGATCTGATCAGGACCGAGCCGGTCAAGTCGGAGCCGATCAAGGCGGCGGCGGCCGGCGAGCTCCTCAAGGTCGAGACGCCGAAGCTGTCGGCGCTCGCGGCCAATGCGCCGAAGGTGGGTCCGATGGCGGCGACCTCGCCGAAGCCGGACGCGCCCATCAAGCCGGATGCGCCGATCAAGCCCGTGACTGCCACCAAGACGGAAGCCGTCGTCCGGCCCGAGCCGGCCGTCAAACCGGAGCCGGCTGCCAAGCCGGAGCCCGTTGCCAAGTCGGCATCCGCAGCCAAGCCAGAGGCGTCCGCGCCGCGTCCGGTCACGCCGGTCCAGGCGGTCGCCGGACCGCTGACCAAGGCTGGTGCTCTTGCCGCCGTCGACAAGGCCGCAGCCTGGGCCAGGGCGAAGTTCAAGACCGAGCCGTTCAAGGTCGATGCGGCGCCCAAGCCGGCGGCCGCCGCGACGGCAGCTCGCGCCGCTGGGGCGTCGTCGCCTCCGCAGGCGCAGACCCTTCCGCATGCCGTGATTCCGCATGCCGTGAACGGGAGGCTCGGCCTTCCGGCCATGGCCGCGATCCTGCTGCTGTCGATGGTCGTCGGCGGCGTTGCCGGTGGTCTGGTCACCGCCAAATTCGTCACGCGCTCCGGCGGTGGTGACGTGGCCGATGCGACCGCCGGCGAGGCTGCGGATTCCACGCTTGGCGCGACGGTGGCGCGGATCGACAATGATGTCGCCGCGCTGAAGGCGAGCCTCGACCAGACCAATCAGACCAGCCTCGTCGAGCTCAACAAGTCCGCCGAGCGTCTCGACCGGCTCGAGAAGATCCTGGGTGACCTGTCGACGAAATCGTCGGCCAAGCCGAGCGAGCTGCAGCGTCTGAGCGAGGCCGTGGACCGGCTGCGCGCCGCGCAGGCGTCCGCGACATCGCAGCAGGCGGCGTCACGTGATAGCGCGGCATCCGTGCCGCAGGCGGTGGGCGCGATCAATGCGGCGGCCCCGCCCGCGGGGGTGGCGAGCCGCCAGGAGGCGAACCGCGCCGAGGCAGCCAGGACCGAGGCAGCAAGGGCAGAGGCGAGCCGGACCGAGCCGGCGCGGGCGGAGGCCGCTGCTCGTCCCGAGCCGAACCGCGCGGACGCCGCCAAGCCCAAGGTCGTCGAGGGCTGGGTGCTGCGCGACGTCGGTCGTGGCGGCGCGCTGATCGAGGGCCGCGGCGGCCTCTACGAGGTCTATGCCGGCGATCCCGTGCCGGGTCTCGGCAAGGTCGACGCGATCCGCAAGCAGGACGGCCGCTGGGTGGTCGTCACCACCAAGGGGCTTGTCGTCTCGCGCTGACCGACCATCTGTTTTTGGAGACGAATCTGACGAGGCGCCTCACCGCGACGTGAGGCGCCTCGTCGCACAATTGTCCGAAGCCGCCCGCCTTTCGGCTATCTTCGAGGGCTAGCAGGCCGTCAGTTGCGCCATGGAATCGAGGAGGCGGATCTTGCGACTGTCGGTATTCGGCCTTGTGATGCTGTGCTGCGCCCCGTTCGCCCATGCGGACGAGAGCGCGCCGATCGAGCGCGGCGCCGCCATCCTCGAGCCGTTCGCGCTGCGTGAGCTCGACAACGGCGCGTTCGGCCTCGGAAAGATGCTCGCGCGCGCGAGCGATGCGCCGCTGACCGACGCGGCATTGTTCGCGCTGCCGTCGATGGCCCCCGTGCGCAAGGCGCTCGAGGCGGAGTTCGACCGCTACGTCGACAAGCACAAGACGACGTTGCCGAACGAGAGCATCGGCGTCGGCACGTCCTACGCGTTCCAGCTGTTCGACCGCACCGTGCTCGATTCGTCCGATGCCCGCTTCGTGCTGGCCGGTGTCGTCAATCGCATGGATCGCGCCTTCGTCGATCCCGACCATTGCGGCGAGGTGCGGCTGCTGTACCGCCTGACGCGGACGACGCCGCCCGAGGCCAAGGACGGCGAGGTCGCCTCGCCGCGGCTGCCGATGACGCTCAACATCGTGCTCAAGGCGCGCAGCGACGCGCAAGCCAAGAGCAACTCCCCGAGCTGCGCCGAGATCGCCAAGCGGTGGCTGGCGACGTCCGATCTGCAACTGACCGGGCCGGAGCTTGCCGCGAAGCTGACGGCGCCGGACGGGCCGCTGGCGCTGATCAGGCCGGAGAACATCCACCGCATCGAGACCAACCTGCAAATCGCGCATGCGCCGAAATCGGCGATCCGCGATTTCCGCACCGACTACATGATGAAGGTGTTCGACTATCAGGCCGCGAGCGGGACGTTCGAGGAGGCGGTGCTGGAGGATCAGGTCGATCGCGACCGGCTGCTTTCGGATGCCGCATTGGCGCGCGAGTTCAAGGCCTGGCTGCTCGACCCCGTCCATCTCGGCGAGCTCGACCGCGGCACCGCGGTGATCCCCGACCAGTTCCTGGCCAAGGTTGCGGTGGCGCCGACCCCGGTCGGCTTCGTCAATTCCGATCTGCTGCCGGCCTACGGGCTGGTGCAGGGGAGCGCGGACGGGCAGGGTGCGGTGTTCACCGAGGCCGATGTGGTCGGCGCGCTGGAGAAGGCGGCCGCGCAGGGCATCGTGCTGCAGAACATCCAGTCGGTCGCGGGCTTCGAGCGTCGCCTCAACGATTCGAGCTGCGGCGGCTGCCATCAGACCCGCGGCATCGGCGGCTTCCACTTCCCCGGTGTCGACTGGATGGCGGAGAAGCCGTCCAACACCGTGGTGGTGCCGGGCTCGCCGCATTTCTTCGGCGACCAGGTCCGCCGGCGCGACATCCTCAACGCCTTTGCCGAGGGCCGTACGCCGGATTTCTCGCGCGGCTTCGCCAGCCGCCCGCAGCTGCGCGGCAGCGATGAGCTCGCCGGCACGGTCTACAATGACGGCTGGGGCGGGCATTGCTACGCGCGCCACGCTGACGCGACGGACAACGACAGGAGCTTCTCGACCTGGACCTGCGCCGCGAACCTTTCCTGTCAGACCGGGCCGGCGACGCGGTTCGGCATGTGCTTCATCGCGACGCGCTAGCTCAGGCTACTGCGCCGCGCGCGCGCAGGTCGCGGATGGCCTCGTCGTCGAAGCCGGCGCTGCGCAGGATCTCGTCGCTGTGCTGCCCTATGCCGGGCGGCTTGCGCGGTGCGACCTTGCGCTGGCCGTCGATGAAGATCGGGCTGTTGACGGTCAGCATGGTGTCGTTCTCGAACGGCACCAGCACATCGTTCTCGATCATCTGCCTGTCGTTCGGGATGTCGTCGAGAATGCCGACCACGCCGAACACGAGCCCGCTGCCGTCGAGGATCCGGCGCCATTCGGCCAGCGGCCTGGTCGCGAATACCGCGTCGAACTCATGGATCAGCTCGACCGAGCGGGCGTGGCGATCGGCCTTGGTGATGAAGCGCGGATCGTCGATCAGCTCCTCCCGGCCAAGGCAGCGGGCGAGGATCGGCCACTGCTTCTCCTCATTGAGGAGCGACAGCATGATCCAGCGGCCGTCCTGGCATTTGTAGTGATTGGCGACCGCGTTCAGCGCGCGCTCGCGCGGCCGCCGCTCGACGAAGGTCGCACCGCAAAGCTTGGCCTGAGCGAGCACGGAGGCCGCCCAGACCCCGTTGGCCATCAGGTTGGAGGCGACATGGCAGCCCTTGCCGGTCTTCTCGCGCTGGTAAAGCGCCGTGACGATCGCGCCATAGAACGCCATCGCGCAGGGGTGGTCGCCCATGCCGGCGACGGAGCGGGCGGGTGTCGTGCTCTCGTCGGCACGGACCAGGTCCATCAGTCCGGAGCGCGCCCAATAGGCATTGCTGTCGAAGCCGGGTTTGTCGGCTTCTTCGCCTTTCTCGCCATACCCGGTAAACGACGCATAGATCAGCCGTGGATTGAGCGGCGCGAGCTTGTCGTGGGTGAGGCCGAGCTTGGCGCGGACCGACGGCGGAAAGTTGGTGATGAAGACATCGGCCTCACCGACCAATCTATGCAGGACGGCCTGCGCTTCCGGCTTCGACAGGTCGAGCGCGAGGCTGCGCTTGTTGCGGGCTTCAAGATACCACGCGTAGTTATGCTCGCTGCGCGGATAGCCCGGCAGGTTCGGCAGGTTGCGGTAGGGATCGCCGGCGCCGGGCGGCTCGATCTTGATGACGTCAGCGCCGAAATCGGAAAGCACGGTGGCGGCTGCGGGAGCCGCGATGAAGCTCGCGCAGTCCAGCACCTTCAGGCCATGGAAAATGCCCTTGTCGTCCATGATGCGTCGCTCCCGTCGCTTGTTTCCGCGCGCTGGAATTCTGTTGTCGGCGCGGTTCGAGGCGCATTTGACCCGGGTCGGGCGGGCGAGGCAATGGCGGGGAGGGAGCTGAAACTACAAACAAGCGTAAAGATGTGATCAGGAGCGGGCACCGCTCCTGTCTATTTCGACGTGTCGACAATCATGCTGGCTTGGTGAGGGGAACGATCGCGCCGAAAAGCCGCGAGGCGGAATGGCGCGCCAATTGATCCGCTACACTTTCAGGTTCTCGGCCGAACTCCTGCCGCGGTTGGCAATCTCGTCGTACTCGATGGTCTGGCCCTCGTTGAGGGTCGCCAGCCCGGCCTTCTGCACGGCGGAGATGTGAACGAAAATGTCCTTGCCCCCGGCCGCAGGCTGGATGAAGCCATAGCCCTTGGTCGGGTTGAACCACTTGACCGTACCTTTAGCCATACGTCGCCTCCGCGGGATCAATCCAATTCGAACCGGCGGTCCCCGCAAACCGTCAGGCTCGGAATTCGAGAATACTGCGGTTGTGACAGGCGTGATAGCGCAAACAGCGGGCGGTTTTGGCCCGAAATGATCGATATCGTGGCGGCTTTGCGGCTTTTGACCGCAACTCCACCGTTCCGCCCGTCGCCGCGGACCCGCTGCAACCGTTCTCGGTATGACAGCGCAGGCTGCAAACAGGTTCAACGCAACTCGTCATGCAGCCGTCCCCTGTTCCCAGAGCATCGCGAGTTCGGCGACATCCATGGCCGTCCTGACGCGCATCGGCTCGGCGCGGCCGCGAATCTCGACCTCGCGCTGCGGCAGCACGTCGGCGGCAAGTCGCGCCCGCGCGTAGACCTCGTCCGAGATGATGACCTGGCAGCCGAGGGTCTTCGTCATGTCCTGCAGCCGTGATGCGACGTTGACGGCGTCGCCGAGCGCGGTGAACACCATGTGGTCGCGATAGCCGATCTCGCCGACGATCACCTCGCCGCCGTGAATGCCGATGCCGAAGCGGATCGGGTCATGCAGATCGTGGCTGAGGAACGTGTTCAGCTCGGCGATGTTGGTCGCGATGTCACGCGCCGCCTGGATCGCCTGGCCGCAGGCGACATGTGAATCGGTGGCCAGTCCGAACAGCGCGAGCATGCCGTCGCCGACGAACTGATTGGGCTGCCCGCCATTCGCCAGCACGGCCTGGGAGACGGCGCTGAGGAAGCGGTTGACGATGAACACGACGTCGAACGGCAGCCGTTTCTCAGCGAGGCCGGTCGATCCGCGCATGTCGACGAACAGGCTGACGAGGTAGCGCTCCTGCCCGATTCCGGCGCGCGAGCTAGTGCGCTCGCCGGGTGTCGGGTTCGGCATGAACAGCTGAAAGAATGAAAGATCGCCGGTGGGGCGCAACTGGCAGGCCAGCCTGACCGACGGGTCGGCCGCGCCGATCTGCGCGAGCACGAAGGCCTCGCGAGGCGAGGGTGGCGGCAGCGCGCCGGGATCTCCGATCACCCTGATGCGGCAGGTCGAGCAGCGCGCGCGGCCGCCGCACATGCTGGCATGCGGTACGTTGTTGCGCAGACTGGCCTCGAGCACGGACAAACCCTTTGGCACTCGGATGGAGCGGCCATTGTTGTAGGATAGCGTGACCATGCCGCCACGTCGCTCATGCACCGCTCGCACGCCGCGCGCGGCGAGCGCCAAGCCGATCAGGCCGCCATAGCCGATCAGGAATCCGTTCATGATGGTCTCGAGTACTGCCTGCTCCAGGGGCGTGCCCATCTGCCGCGACAGATTCTCGACCCGCCACTGCGGCGCTGCGCTTGCCGCGATGACGTCTCGGCCTCCACGGTAGAAGCCGAGCAGCGCCAGCGCCGGGATCAGCACGGCGCAGGCGAGCAGCCACGGCGCCGCGCGCTTGTAGAACGGCTTGAGCCGCAGCCAGAAGTGCAGCCCGATGCAGCCATGCGCCCATGACGTCAGGAGCGCGGCCGACATCAGCCAGATCCGCCAGGACGGGCCGGTCCAATAGGAGTACAGAACCTGCGGGTACAGCTTCTCTTGTCCGTACAGGGCCTGTCCGATGCGGACGCCGGCGATGTGGCTGAAGATCAACGCGGGGATGCTGAGGCCGAGCAGCAGCTGCAGAGGCTCCATCGTGCTGCGGCTGAATTGCCGGCGCTGATAAAGCGCCCACACGCCGAGCCCGCCATGGGTGAGAGCGGCCGCATAGAACAGCACGGCGATCGGAAGAAACTGCCAGAACGCCACATGATAGGACACGCCCTCGGCGAGCGCCTGCAGCGAGATGTTGCCGAGCGCATGGTTGAGAAAATGGCTGAGCAGGTAGCTGAAGAGGATGAAGCCGCAGATCAGCCGCACCTGCCGCACACCGATGCCGCGCCGGGCGGACTGTAAACGATGGGAAATCGAAATGGTCATGTGGTCCGTATGATCTGGAGCCGCAATGCTAGAGATTTATTCCCTGTTGTCCTAGAGGGCTGATGGCGGTGGTCATCCGGCGGCGCGAGCTGCGCGCGCGAACGTTGACTCGCCCGGCGGAGTCGGGGAAAAGCACCGCGTGACGGCCATTCCCCCAGGCATCGACAGCCCAAAGTTTCGCTCCACGCGCGCTGCGTGGCTGATGGCTGCGGCCGTGATCGCAAGCATGACGATCATCCGTCTCGTCTACGCCGCTGCGCTCGATCTGCGCACCGACGAGGCCTATTACTGGACCTGGTCGAAGGAGCTGCAGCTCTGCTTCCTCGATCATCCGCCCATGATCGCCTGGTTCATCCGGCTGGGAACTGCCCTGTTCGGCGATACCAATCTCGGCGTCCGCTTTGCCGGCATCCTCGCGATGGGCGCGACGCAGCTCCTGCTCGCCGACATCGTTCGCCGCGCCACTCACAACATGCGGGCGGTGATCATCGTGGTGCTGCTGCCAGAGGCCGCGCTCTATTATGGCCTGCTGATGGCCAAGGTGGCGCCGGACGTCGCGGCGATCCCGTTTGCGCTCGCGATGATCTGGGCGCTGGTGCGGCTCGCCGAGAGCGACGACGGCCGCTGGTGGCTCGCTGCCGGACTGTTCGGCGGGCTGGCGCTGCTGTCCAAATTCACCGTCGTCATGCTGCTGCCCGCCGTGGCGGCGTTCCTGCTCGTGCCGGCATGGCGCAGCCGCTGGCTCCTCAGTCCCTATCCATGGTGCGGAGCATTGATTGCGCTGGCCGTGTTCTCGCCGGTGCTGATCTGGAACGTTCAGCACGACTGGGCCTCGTTCCGCTTCCAGTTCGTTCGCGCCACCGCGCCGCATGAGTTGTCGTTGCGGACGCTCGGCGATTACATCGGATTGCAGTTCGGACAGGTCGGCTTCGTGCTGCTGCCGGTCACGCTGTCGGCGCTGAGTTTCACGGCCTGGCGCGGCTATCGCACGCGTGAGCCGGTCGCGATCCTGCTGTCGACGGCTGTGCTGGTGCCGTTCCTCTACTTCCTCTGGAAGTCGTTCACTTTGCGGATCGGCGACACCTGGCCGATGTTCATGTGGCCGATCGGGTTTGCGGCGGTCGCGATCAACATCGTCAAGCTGCCGCAGGACGGCGCGCCCGCCTGGTTCGTCCGATCCACCGTGCGCTGGGCGCGCATCGCCGTAGTCAGCGGCATCGCCATGGTGGTCCTGATCTTCCTCTACTACGTTGCCGCGCCCTGGAATTTCCTCGGGCGGGCCGATCCGATCGGCGCCGAGGCGGGCTATCAGCAGGTGGCGGCGCGCGCCGAGCAGGAGCTCAAAAGCAGCGGTGCCACCTGGATCGCGACCTCCGACTATCGCACCTACGCGATGATGCGGTGGTTCTTTCGCGGCCGCGTGCCGGTGATCCAGATCAACGAGCGTGCCCGCTTCATCGGCTTTCGTGATCCCGGCATGAACCTGATCGCGGGACATGCCGGCCTCTACGTCGTGCGCGAGCCGGACAATGCCGGCCCGCTGCTGGCGGACACGACCGCGCACCGCGAGCCGCTCGGACGCGTCGAGCGGAGCTGGCGCGGCCGCGTCATGGACACCTACGCGTTCGGCAGGCTGACGGGCTGGACGCCCGAACTGGCGCCGCCGCCGGACTCGCCATTGTACCAATGGCGCTGGCTCGCCGGTGAGTTCGATTCCGCGCCGCGGGCCTGAGCCTCATTCCTGCTCCTCCTGCTTGCGCAGGAGATCCTTGGCGAGATCCGCCAGCGCCGGCCGCGGCAGCGCGGCGAACGGCATCGGGCGCGTCACGTCGATGGCCGCGAGGCCGAGCCGCGCCGTGAGCAGTCCGTTGAGCACGCCTTCGCCGAGCCGCTGCGACAGCTTTGCCGCGATGCCATGGCCCAGCACCTGCTGGATCAGGCTGTCGCTCGCGGCCATGCCGCCGGTGATGGCGAGATGCGCGACGACATGGCGCAACAGGCTGATCATGCCGAGCGCGCCGGGACGGCCGCCATAGAGCCGCGCGAGCTGCCGGATCATCCGCAAGCTTGCCACGAAGACGAACAGCACGTCGATCAGCGCGCGCGGACTCACGGCAGTCACCACCGAGACCCGCTGCGCCGCGACCGACACCAGGCGCCGTGCCTCGACGTCGAGCGGCGCCATCAGCTCGCGCTCGGCGAGCTTGATCATGTCGCCGCCGTCGATGATGTCGTCGGCGTGGCCGGCGAGCGCGGCACGCGGACGCGCCAGCCGGGGATTGGCATGTGCGATCCGCAGCAGCTCGGCGACCACCTCGCGGCTCTCGGCGCGATCGTCGGACAGCAGCACGGCGGCCGCGCGCTGATGCAGCTTCTCGATGGTGGCGAGACGCACCAGGCCGTAGGTCTCTCGGGCAATGACGACCGCCAATGCGATCGCGGCTGCGGCCGCGAATCCCGCGCCGACATAGCCGAGCGCCTCGCTGCGCGCGAACAGATCCTCGATCAGCCGGGTGACGCCGAGGCCGAGGCCGAGCAGGACGAGGCCGGTGACCGAGCCCCAAAAAAGTGCGCCCCAGCGAAAGCCGCGCCGTGCCGGCAGCACGGTCTCGACCGGCACCGGCAATTGCGCCGGGTCGGCCTCAGGCGTGATCTGGATGGTGCCCCGGCCGGGCCGGGCGGCGTCCTCGGCATCGACCACGACGACGTCGGGATCATCGAGCCGGAAGGTCTGGGGACGACGAGGCTTGGCGCGTTCGCTCATTGCAGCCGGTCTCCGATCAGGAACTGAAGGGCGCGGTCCATGCGGATATGGGGCAAAGCGGGCTCGCCGCCAGCATCGGGGGCCAGCAAAGGCGGGCGGAAGCGCAGAAAGCGGAAGTCGGTGCCGTCGGCGGCAGCGCTCGACAGGCCGCGATAGGCGCCGCCCTTGAACAGCTCCTCCGGATCGGCCGGCAGCTCGCCCGGAAACGTCGCCACCTCGGTGTCGCCGTCGAAGATCTCGCCATTGGCGCTTTCGCCGGCGGCCGGCGTGCCGAGCAGCGACGGCAGCTTGTCGCGGCCGCGGGCGACCAGCGCCTCGCGCGTCGCCCTGACGGCGGCCAGTGCCACCACATCGATCGCAGCGCCCGTGCTCTCGGCCCGGGCCACCGCGCGGTTGACGGCGCGCCGCAGCACGGCTTCGAGCCGGTCGTGGCTGGTGTGATGCAGATGGTCGGCCTTGGTCGCCGCGAACAGGATGCGGTCGATATGCGGCCGGAACAGCGCGGTCAGCAGATTGCCGCGTCCGACGCGGAAGCAATCGAGAATGCCGGTCAGCGCCGCCTCGAGATCGTGCAGCGCCTCCGGTCCGGCATTGAACGCGGCCAGCGCGTCGACCAGCACGATCTGGCGGTCGAGCCTGGCGAAATGGTCGCGGAAAAATGGCCTGACAACGATGTCCTTGTAGGACTCGTAGCGGCGCGCCATCATCGCCCACAGCGAGCCGCTCGGTGCCTGGCCGTCGGCCGGCACGTCGAGCGGCGCAAAGGTCAGCGCCGGCGAGCCCGCGAGATTGCCGGGCATCAGGAAGCGTCCGGGCGGCAGCAGGCTCATGGCGAAGCGCTCGTCGCGGCAGGCGCGCAAGTAGTCGGTGAACAGCCGTGCGGCCTCGAGTGTCGCCGACTCGTCCTCGCGGCCTTCGGGGGCGAGCGTCGCCAGATGCGCGTGCCAGTCCCTGGCGACATGCGCGCGCGGCTCGCTGCGCGACAGCGCGAGGCTTTCCCGCGCCCATTGCTCATAGCTCTTGTTCAGCAGCGGCAGGTCGAGCAGCCATTCGCCGGGATAGTCGACGATGTCGAGCGTGAGCGTCCGCTCGGCGCCGTTGGCGCGCTGGAATTCCATCACCAGCCTGAGCTCGCTGATGTCGACGGTCGAGCTCGGCCAGCGTCGCTCGGTGACCAGCGCCCGCACGTGGCTCTCATAGGCAAAGCGCGGCACGCCGTCGTCGGGTTGCGGCGTCAGATAGGCGCGGGCGATGCGGCCCGAGGCCAAGGCCTCGAACACCGGCATGCGCCCGCCGCGAACGAGGTCGTGGATCAGCGCCGTGATGAACACGGTCTTACCGGCCCGCGACAGCCCGGTGACGCCAAGGCGGACGGTCGGGTTGAGGAAGCTCTCGCCATAATCGAGCAGGGCACGGGCCGAGAGCCGCGCTTCCTCGACGAGTTCGGAAAAGGTCACCATGGGAGGAGGGGAATTCGCCAGTTGAAAAGGGCGTGAGCGATTGTTGACAGGTGGCGATGCAAAACACCGGATTCAAGCTCACAATTCCGGCCCGTTTCCGGATAGAACCAGACTTTGAACGGAACGTTGACCACTGGAAACCATAATCCTTCCGGCACAATTGTCCCGGAAAACCGGCACCAGGCTCTGACATGACCGTATTTCAACTGAAGCAGTTCGCCTCGACCTCCGTCCATGCCGCCACCGGCGCGATGCGCTGGAACTACGACAAGGTCGAGATGATCGCGGACGGCGTCGTCCACGTCGTCGGCATCGCCGCCGGGCTGGTCGCCGCAACCGTGCTCGTCGTGCTGACCTCGATCTATGCCAGCGCCGTCGACATCGTGGTGGTGTCGATCTATGTCGCGGGACTGCTCTCGATGCTGACGCTGTCGGCAACCTATAATCTGTGGCCGGTGTCGCCGACCAAATGGGTGCTGCGCCGCTTCGACCACTCCGCCATCTACGTGCTCATCGCGGCCACCTATACGCCGTTCATCGCCGCCCTGAAGGACACGGTGTTCTCGGCCGCGCTGCTGCTCGGGGTCTGGGGCGTCGCCATCTTCGGCATCGTTCTGAAGCTGCGCTGGCCGGGCCGCTTCGACGCGCTGTCGATCGGGCTGTATCTCGCGCTCGGCTGGAGCGGCGTCATGATGTACGACCGGGTGATCTCGGTGATGCCGGCCTCGGTCCTGGCCTGCGTGCTCACCGGCGGCATCCTCTACAGCCTCGGCGTCATCTTCCACTCGTGGCGGCGCTTGCGCTTCCAGAACGCGATCTGGCATGGTTTCGTGTTGCTGGGCGCCGGCTTTCATTATACCGCGGTGCTCGACCTGGTCTTGACCTAGAAAATTCCACGAGGAGGGCTTTGCATGCAGGTGACCGGCAAGATTGTTGTGGTCACCGGCGGAGCCCGCGGCATCGGCAAGGCGCTGTGCGAGGCGTTCGCGGCTGCTGGGGCGGCCAAGGTGATCGTGGCCGATCTCGACGAAGCCGGCGCCAAGGCCGTCGCTGATGGCATCGGCGGCGCCGCCTTCAGATGCGACGTCTCCCAGGAAGCCGACATCCGGCACGTGATCGAGGAAACCGAGCGGCAGTTCGGGCCGATTGCGCTGTTCTGTTCCAATGCCGGCATCGGCGGCGGCTTCGACCCGTTGTCGGTCAATGTCGGCGGCACCTCCGACGAGCCGTGGGCGCGGAGCTGGGCCATTCACGTGATGGCGCATGTCTACGCGGCGCGGCATCTGATCCCGCGCTACAAGGCGCGCGGCGGCGGCTATTTCCTCAACACGATCTCGGCGGCCGGCCTGCTGTCGCAGGTCGGCAGCGCGCCTTACTCCACCACCAAGCATGCCGCGGTGGGATTTGCCGAGAATCTCGCGATCTCGCACAAGGCCGACAACATCAAGGTCTCGATCCTCTGTCCGCAGGGCGTCGACACGGACATGCTGCGATCGATCCCGAAGGGCCCGCAATCCGGCGACGGTGATCTGACACCCGAGCAGGTCGCGCAGGACGTGCTGAAAGGGCTTGCCGAGGAGAGCTTCCTGATTCTCCCGCATCCGCAGGTT
Organism: Bradyrhizobium sp. SZCCHNR1015; assembly: GCF_032489875.1. Classification (NCBI taxonomy): domain Bacteria; kingdom Pseudomonadati; phylum Pseudomonadota; class Alphaproteobacteria; order Hyphomicrobiales; family Nitrobacteraceae; genus Bradyrhizobium; species Bradyrhizobium sp. SZCCHNR1015. The sequence continues at coordinate 14,985 of NZ_JAUEYW010000010.1, read as the reverse complement.
CTCGGCTACATGCGCAAGAAGACCGAGAACTACGACCGTTGGCTCGGCGGCATGGCGAAGATCCAGGCGAAGATGCGGGACGAGTTCGGCAACTAGGATTGCAGCCATTGTCGTCGGATGATTTGAGTTGTCGGACAATCTGACAGTGGACCCTTCGCGACACATCGGACATTGGTCGTTTCCGTCATTGCGAGCGAAGCGAAGCAATCCAGAGTCGCGAGCGCTGCCCCGGATTGCTTCGCTTCGCTCGCAATGACGGCGTGGCAGGTCCTGCGTCCATATCCGCACGGCTCATGACATGACCTCGCGTTCTCGCGACCTTGGGCGTCCGAGTTGTACGGTCATTTGGCTCCCTCCGAACAGACGAAGGGCGCAGGGAATGCCGGGTGAGGGCCTCACCCATGGCCCGCCTGCAGAAAAAAATGCAGGCGGCAGGTACCACAGGCAAAGCCGAACACTCCGGCATTCCCTGCGCGACGGTCTTTAACGCTTATACGCAGTCTCCCTGGTGCGCCGGGCTTGTTGGCCACCATGCCGCGACAATGCTTGCGCATTGCGCGGGTGATACCAGCGTCGGGGTATCAGGACCCTGCGACTTCACGTCCGCAAGTTGCCGTTCGTCCGCGCGCAAGCACGCTGCGACATCTCGCGGCCATCGCTCCCCGCCTCGCGTGTCGTGACGATCGCGCGCAACGCCCCTTCGTGTGAGGCGGGATGCGCGGAAACATCGTCCTGATTTGCCCGACGGTGCAAGGCCACGTGCTGCGGCATTTCAACACGACGGGCAGTTTCGTCATGACGCGCATGCGCAATCTGCCCGTCGGGCGCGCTCATGGCTCCGACGGCTGCATGTCCTGCTCTGCCGCGCGCCAAGCTTCGAGCGCGCGGGCGTACAGCAACAGGCCCTCGCGCACCGTGCGCTGCTCGGCCTTCGACAGCGACGACAGGGCGCCGCGAACCTGCTGGCGGCCGAAGGCGTGCAGCGCCGCCAGCGTTTTCCGTCCCTTGGTTGTGAGGCAGAGCGGCTTGATGCGGGCGTCGCCGGCATCGATCGTCTCCTGCAACTCGCCGCTGTCGATCAGCTTGCGGACCATGCGGCTGATGCTGGATTTCTCCAGATGCAGGATCGTGCCGAGCTGCATCGCCGTCAGCGGGCCGCGCAGGCCGATCTCCAGGATGGTGTGAACCGCCGACGGCGGAAGGTCGGTGGCGGCCAGCGTCGCTTCCATGAAGCCGAGCTCGCGCACCATCAGGCGCGCGGCGGCGCGGATGTCGTCGACGAGCGTGAGATCCGGGTCGGGCATCTTGACTCCTGCCATATAGTTGTATCATACAACAAATAGACGATGCAACGTGGCATCGACGACGCCGTACAGCGGAGGGTCGGAGATGAGTGATACGCAGCTCACGGCCGGGGCAAGCGCGCCCGCGGCGTCGCGGATGCAGGGGCAGGTCTGCCTCGTCACCGGGGGCGGCTCCGGCATCGGCCGGGCCGCCGCCTTGAAGCTCGCCGCCGGCGGCGCAGAGGCAGTCGTCGTCGCCGGACGGCGCGAGGCCGAGCTGGCCGATACGGCGGCACGATGCCGGGCGCTCGGGGCCGAGGCGCTCGCGGTGAAGGCCGACGTCACGCGCGAGGACGACGTCGCGAACCTCGTGCAGGCCGTGCTGGATCGCTATGGCCGGCTGGATGCGGCGTTCAACAATGCCGGATTCCAGGAGCGCCGGGCGCCGATCGAGCAGCAGGGCGACGGCGTCTATGCGGACGTGTTCGACACCAATGTGCGCTCGGTGTTCCTGTGCCTGCGCGCGCAGTTGCCGGTCATGTATGCGCAGGGCCGCGGCCGCATCGTGATCAACGCCTCCGTGAGCGGCGTGCGCAATCCGAATGCGGGGCTTGCGCTCTATTCGGCGTCGAAGGCCGCCGTGATTTCGCTGACGCGATCGGCCGCGATGGAGGCGGCGCCGCGCGGCGTCCGGATCAACGCGATCGCGCCCGGACGCGTCGTCACCGACATGATGCTGCGCGCCGGTGTCGGCGACATCGCGACCGTCGCCGCCGGCCTGCCGCTGCGGCGGATGGGGCAGCCCGAGGACATCGCCGAGGCCGTGCTGTGGCTATTGTCGGACGCGTCGTCCTATGTCGTCGGCCACGTCCTGGCGGCCGATGGCGGCTTCCTCGCGTCCTGAATCCGAGAGGCGTCGGCCGTCGCCGACGACGCAGCGCCCGCGATCGCCGCAGCCGTCTCGGACCCTTGATTGTCGTCGAAAGAGGATCATGCCGAGGTCCGAATTTCGCCGGCTTCCGCGCAGCGATCGTCTTCGTTTCAACTAATTAGTTTGGTCTGCGAACGCCAAGACACCGCTGCGCGGCTTCGCGGCGACTCATTGCGAACAGCTCTCAATCTCGCCTGAAATCATCCCGGCTCGGCAAAACTTCCGCCGACGTTTTCCGGCTATCTGCCAGGCAAGGGGAGCTCGTCGCGTGCATGCGCTGCGTATTCATTGCGACGGCGCCCTGACCTGACGTCGTCGCGTGATATTGGCATACCCCGGCATTGCTTTGCAGGCTCATTCACCACACAAGACCGGCGCGTTCGCGGTGCGGACCAAGCGGCTCATGGTGACGCGATCCCACCGCGGGGTCACGCTCGCGCTCGTCGAGGTGCTGCTGTTGACCGTGATGGTGGTGGACGGCGCGTCCGCGCAGCAGACCATCAAGGCCAAGCCGACGGACGTCGTTCCGGGACGCGCCGACCGGCTGTTCTTCCGTCACGTGACGGCGCGCAGCATCTACTACAACGTTCCGCGGATCACCAACGACAGCCGGACGCTGATGATGCGCCAGGACCCGCGTGGCGTCAGCGCATTGCTGCGTCCGGTGCGCGAGGCCGGTGCGCCGTCGCTGGCCGCGCCGGGCAAGCGCGACGCGGCGGTCGGCAGCTTCGGATTCGCCGCGTTTCAGCCCGCCCGTGGCGCGCGCGTCGCCACGGCCGAGCCGGCGGGAGACGCTCAACGCGCCGCGCCGCAACCCGCCGCACGGCAGATCGCAGCAAAGCCAGCCGCCGAGGCACAGCCGGCCAAGCCGGACGAGACCGTGGCAGCAGCCCAGCCCGCGGCCGTGCTGCGCAACCGCGACGTTCTTCCCGATCGCAATCTGAACACGGTGAAACCGCAACCGGTGACCGCCGATGCGAAGCCCTACGATCCGACGGGTGTGATGGTCGGGTCGTTCCTGGTGAAGCCCGCCGTCGAGATCCAGGCCGGCTACGACACCAATCCGACCCGGCGAAACGGCGGGCAGGGCTCACCGGTCGCCATCGTGGCGACGGAGGTCGCGGTCCGCTCGCAATGGGAGCGGCATCAGCTCAACGCCGATTTCCGCGGCGCCTACACCGAGGACACCAACGTCCGTTCGCTCAGCCATCCGACCTTCGAGGCGCGGGCGCAAGGGCGCTATGACGTCACCGAGGGCACCGCGATCACCGGCGAGGCGCGTTTCGTCAACGATGCATTGGCGCTGCCGGGCGCGCTCAAGCTGCCCCGCGCCACGACGTTCGGCGGCAGCGCCGGCGTGCTGCAGAAGATCGGTCCCGCCGAGATCGCATTCAAGGGATCGGCCGACCGCGTCGTGTTCAACGACGCGCTGATCGTCGCCAACGTGCCGCTGCGGACGCAGGACCGCAACTACACCCAGCCGGGCGCGCAGGTCCGCATCACCTATGCGCTGACGCCGAACATCTCGCCGTTTGTCGACATGAGTTTCGATCGGCGCAACCACGATCTGCAGGTCGACTTCAACGGCCAGCGCCGCGATTCCAGCGGCATCACCGCGCGCGGCGGCGCCGTCGTCAACGTGGGAACGCTGACCGGCGAAGCCTCGGTCGGCTATCTCACGCGCCGCATGGACTCGCCGCTGATGCCGAACATCAACGGCGTGATCGCGGATGCGACGCTCGCCTGGGCCGCGACCGACGCCACCACCTTCGTGCTGGTGGCGCGCTCGCAGGCCTCCGAGACGCCGGCGATGAACGTCTCGGGCATCCTGTCGCGCGACGTGATCCTGCAGATGGATCATCAGTTCGAGCCGTGGCTGATCGGAACGCTGCGCGGCGGCTACGGCCAGGATCAGTTCGTCGGCATCGGCCGCGTCGACCAGCGCATGTTCGTTGCCGCGGGCGGCACCTACAAGATGAACCGCAACGTTCAGCTCAAGAGCGAGGTCCGCACCGAATGGACCCGCTCCAACATCGCGCTGAACAACTTCATGGCGGTGGTCGGCGTCGTCGGCGTGCGATTCCAATATTGAGCGGGCAACAGGGCGGGTGGACGACAGTCGCCGCGTGCACCTCGGCCCGTCGTTCCGCGCGAGCCGCGCGACAGCGAGGGCGCGAACGCGAACCCGCGCTTCCGACGCGGCGACGTCTGTCCGACCGGATTTGCGGCCGATGCGCGCGGTCTGCATCGCCGTCGAGGGCGGGCTGGCCCATCTCGCGCAAAAAAGAAAGGCCCCGCAGGGGACGGGGCCTCGAGGCAACGCATGCCTGACGGGTGGGGTGACCGGGGAGTCTCACGCGGCGGGATGAGGTCAGGTCGCCGACGCGTGCGCCATCCCCGGTCGGTTCGGCATGCGGCTGGTGATGGTCTTGTTATCGTTATCGGTGTCCGCGCCGCCCGGCGTAACCCGAGCGGCGGCGCGGAGCGGTCTTACTGTTCGAGCGCGGCCAGCGCGGCGTTGCCGATCTGCTGCGCCTCGGCCCAGGCGGCCTGGGTGGCCTGCTGGGCGGCGGTGTAGCCGGCCTGGATCTGCTGCTGAGCCGTGGCCCGCAGCGCCTGCTCCTGCTGCTCGCCGGTCTCGCGGGCCTGGGTCAGGGCCTGGTTGTCGGCGTTCAGCGTCGCGTTGGCCTGGTTGAAGGCGTTGGCGGTGGTCTGCGCCTTGGCCTGGGCGGCCGCCAGCGCAGCCTGGTTGGCCGCATTGTTGGCGCGCTCGAGGACCTCGGCGGCCTCCTGTGCGTCCTGCTTGGCCTGTTGCGCAGCCTGGCGCGCCTGCTCCAGGGCCTGCCGGTCGGCGTTCACCTTCTGCTCGGCCGCTTCGACCGTCGCATCGATCGTGCCGATCTTCTGGTTCAGCGCAGCCTCGACCGTCTTCTGGTTCTGGGTCGCGGCCGCCTGCGCGGCCTGGGTCTTCTGCTGGGCCACCGCGCGTGCCTGCTCGCCGGTCTTCAACGCCGCCTGCAGCGCAGCCTGCTCGGCGGCTTCCTGGGCCGCCTGGTTCTGCTGGTTGTTGTTATTGTTGTTGTTGCCGCCGTTGCCGGCCGCCGCTCCGCCATTGTTGGCATTGCCGCCATTGTTGGCGTTGCCGGCCGCCTGGCCGGCCTGCTGGGCCGCCTTGCCGGCGGCCTCGGCCGTCTCGCGCGCGGTGTCCTTGGCGGCGTTGGCGGCTTCCTTGGCCTCGTTGGAGACGTCGATGTCCTTGTCGAGCTTCTGGAACGCGGCCTGCAGCGCGGCCGAGGCCGCGCTCAGCTTCGCGGCGTTCGCGGTCGCCGCGGCCTGGTTGGCGGCTGTCGGGTTCTTTTCAGCCTGTTCCTGCGCCTCGATCGCGGCGCCCTTCGCGTTCTGCTCGGCCTGACGGGCGACGTCGATCGCCTTGCGGTCGGCAGCGACCTGCGCCTCGGCGGCGGCCGCGGTCTGCGCCGCGGCTGCTGCGGCGGCATTGGCCTTGGCGACGGCATCGCTGCTGCTCGACGCTGCGGCGGCCGCCTTGGCCGGCGTCGCTGCGGCTGCCGGCGCCGCGGTGGCCTTGGCGAGCGCGACGGTGGTCGTGGTTGCCGCGGCCGGCTTGGCGGCGGTGGTGGTCGTGCTTGTGGTGGTCGCGGCGGCGGTCTTGGCCGTGCCGGTCGTCGTCGTTGCCGCGGTGGCGGCAGCAGCGGGCTTGGCAGCGGTGCTGGCGGCGGCGACAGGCTTGGCGGCCGTGCTGGTCGTCGCAGCCGCGGTGGTGGTGGTGGCAGCAACCGGCTTGGCGGTGGTGCTGGTCGTCATGGCCGCGGCCGTCGTCGTTGCAGCCGCAGTCTTGGCGGCACTGCTCGCCGCGGTCGCCGCAGCGGCGGTCGCAGCCGTGGAGGCAGCCGTGGAAGCAGCCTTGGCGGCGGCGCTGGCCGCGGCCTTCGCAGCGGCGTTGGCTGCAGCCTTCGCAGCCGCGTCGGTCGCCGCCTTCGCAGCAGCCTGCTGCGCGGCCTTGGCGGCGGCAGCAGCCGCGGCCTTGGCAGCGGCATCCTGGGCAGCCTTGGCGGCCGCCTGTGCCGCGGCTTTCGCCGCCGCATCCTGCGCCGCCTTCGCGGCGGCGTTGGTGGTGGCCGACGTGGCAAGGGCGGTGGTCATCGCCTGCGCATGGGCCTGATGCGGCAGCGCCGTCACCGCCAGAGCGGACATCAGGGCCAGCACGCTGACATGGCGATAGAGATCGGTCCTCGACGCCGCGGTTTGAAGATTCTTCTTATCCGCCATCAGCTCAACTCCCTTGGTACGCTGGATTGGATGATGGAACCTTTTGAAAATGATTTTGGCTTGCAGAATGGTCGGACCTTGCAAGCAGCAAGGCGTCTGCCTGCGAGCTGACGGCAGGATTTCGCGATGTTTGCGGCAAGCCGGCCGCGGCGAGATGGCGCGGGGGAGCAGAAAGCTTTGGAAACAATCGGTTGCGCTCGACACCGCCGGTTGCACGGTTGCGGCGGGCCGATGAGCATTTCGCGGCGAGCCATGCTGCCGCCATTGAAGATGCGACGCATTGTCGCATACGGCGTGGTTGACAGAACGTCCGCTGTACGAACGCGGGCTCAGCCCTTCTGGGCGTAGAGCAGCGGCACCGCGGCGTCGACCATCACCTCGATGAGGCTCGTGCCGGCATGGGAGAGGCCTCGCGCCAGCGCACTTTCGAGCTCGGCGGCATGGCTCACGCGCACCGCGTCGCAGCCCATGCCCTCGGCGAGCTTGACGAAGTCGAGGCCGGGCAGCTCGAGCCCGGGCACGTTGCGCACCTGCATGACCTGGCTGAACGAGCGCATCGCGCCATAGCCGGAATTGTTGATGACCACGACCGTCAGCGGCAGCCGGCGCTGCGCTGATGTCCACAGCGCCTGCAGCGAATACATCGCCGAGCCGTCGCCGATCAGGCACACCGTGCGGCCGGTGCTACGGCCCAGCGCCATGCCGACCGCCGCCGGCAGGCTGTAGCCGAGCCCGCCGCTCGCCATCGTGTAGAACGAATCCGCGCCCGGCATCGGCATGTACTTGTGCATCACCGGCCGGTGCGAGGGAATCTCCTCGACCACGGCGCTGCCCGCCGGAAGCGCCTGCGCCAGCGTATGTAGGAGATAGTCGACCGGGATCGGATCGGCTGGCTTCGGCGCCGCCGGCAGTACGCGGCCCTTCGGCGCCGTGCGCCTGGTCTCCGGCAGCAGCTCCAGCAGCAGCGACAGCGCCGGGCGCATCGTCGCGATGATGCTGGTGCCGATCGGCGGCACCGCGGCGCCCTCGGCGTCGTCGGTGATCTGATACAGCGTCGTCGCGCCGTCAAAGATCGCGGCATGGCCTTCGACATGGAAGGTGAAGACCGGCGCGCCGATCACGACGACGAGGTCGTGCGGCTTCAGGGCGTCGGACAATTGACCGGGCGAGGCGTGCAGGAAGCCCTGGAACTGAGGATGGCGCTCGGGGAACGCGCAGCGTGCCGAGAACGGGCTGACCCAGACTGCGGCCCTGGCCTTCTCGGCGACCGCAACCATCAGGTCGACGCAGCCGGCGCGATCGATGCCGGGGCCGACCACGAGCGCGGGATTCCTCGCGGCGGCGAGCGCGCCCACCAGCTCGTCCATCGCGGCGCGATCGGGGCCGAGCTCGCGGCTGACCTTGCGTGCGGCGATCGGCTGCGCCGGATGCATCCAGTCGTCGATCGGGATCGAGACGAAGGTCGGCCCGCAGGGCGGCTGCATCGCCGTGTAGTAGGCGCGCGCGATCGCGCCCGGCACGTCCTCGGGCCGCGCCGGCTCGACGCTGTATTTGACGTAGGGGCGCGGAAACTCCGAGGGACGCTCAGCATAGAGAAACGCCTGCAGCGGCAGGATCGAGCGCGCCTGCTGGCCGGCCGTGATGACGAGCGGCGTCTGGTTGCGGTGCGCGGTGTAGATGTTGCCGAGCGCGTTGCCGACGCCGGCCGCCGAATGCAGATTGACGAAGCCGGCATTGCGCGTCGCCTGCGCGTAGCCGTCGGCCATGCCGACGACGGAGGCCTCCTGCAGGCCGAGCACGTAGTCGATGTCCTCGGGCCAGTCGCTGAGGAACGGCAGCTCGGTCGAGCCGGGATTTCCGAACACCTTCTTGATGCCGAAGGCGCGGAGCAGCGCGAAGGTGGCCTGCTTGACGGTCACGGGCTTGGTTGTTGTTTTGGTTGTTCTTGCCAAAGGCGTTTCCTCGAATTGCCGTCATTGCGAGGAGCGAAGCGACGAAGCAATCCAGAGTCCCGGGTGCGGCCCTGGATTGCTTCGCTTCGCTCGCAATGACGATAGCCTATCTCACCACGTCGCGGTGCCCTTCATGGTCGGCTGCCGCTCGGCGTTGGCCGTCCACAGCTCGAGGCCGCCATCTTTGTCGTTGGCGTTGACCGAGAACTCGCTGCCTTCGAACAACGGCTGCACGCCGCGGTAGGTGAACCTGGCCGGCGGCTTGCCCTTCAGCCTGGCGCCGAACTCGACCAGCAGCGCCGCCTGCAGCGGGCCGTGGAAGATCAGGCCCGGATAGCCTTCGACCCTGGTGACGTAGTCGCGGTCGTAGTGGATGCGGTGGCCGTTGAAGGTCAGCGCGGAATAGCGAAACAGCAGCACCGCATCGGACACGCGCGTCTCGCTGTGCTGCGCGACCGGAGGCGGCGGCGCTTTTGCCGGCGCAGCCGGCGCGCCGCCCATGTCGCGATAGACAATGTCCTGGCGCTCACGGACCGCGACACCGCGCGGCGTCGATACGACATGCTCCACCGACACGAAGCAGAGCTGGCCGGTCGAGCCGCTCTTCAGGGTGACGTCGGTGATCGTCGAAACACGCGTCGCGACATCGCCGACGCGCAGGGGATCGACGAACTGCACCTCGCCGCCGGCCCACATCCGCCGTGGCAGCGGCACCGGCGGCAGGAAGCCGCCGCGCGTCGGATGGCCGTCGGGGCCGAGCTGATCGTGCGGAAACACCGGTTGGCCCAAACACCAGTGCACTGTGTAGGGCGCGATGTCGCCGGTCGTCGGTTCGCCGATGTCCAGGAACAGCGTCGCGCGCAGGCCCTTGGTGAGCTGCGGGGTGACGAGGTCGGTCGCCTCGGCGCTGCGGCCGATCCATTGCCGGAGGTGATCGAGATCGAGCATGTCCGTCATGATCATCCCTTTCGCTGATGGGGCGAGGCGGCCTCGCCGATCGCGGGCACGGCGCCGTAACGCCTGTCGTCGCCGACCACGATCGCCGCCGGTGCGGGATAGCTGACGACGCCGTTTGGCGTGTCGACCTCGATCCGCCGCAGATGCGGGTGGACCGCGAGATCCGCCATGCTGTTGACCTCGGCAAAGGCGATGTCGGCGCTCGCGAGCTTGCCCAGCAGCTCATCGCGCGACAGCGCCGCGAAGCGCTCGGCGACGATGCCGTCGGTCAGCGCACGATTGCGCACGCGCGCGACCATGTTGGCGAAGCGCGGATCGTCGGGCAGGGCAGGCTGGTCCAGCACCTTGGCACACAGCGTCTTCCACTCGCGCTCGCTCTGGATCGAGATCAGGATGTCCTTGCCGTCCTTCGAGGTGAACACGCCATAGGGCGCGATCGAGGGATGGGCGAGGCCGATGCGCTTCGGCGCATTGCCGGCTTCCGCGTTGAGCAGCGGCACCGTGAGCCAGTCGGCCATCACGTCGAACATCGAGATCCTGATATCGGCGCCGTCGCCGGTGCGGCCGCGCTTGATCAGCGCCTCCAGGATCGCGGCATGCGCCGTCGCGCCGGTGGCGACGTCGACGATCGACATGCCGACGCGCGACGGACCATCCGGCCCGCCGGTGATCGAGGCGAGCCCGCTCTCGGCCTGGATCAGCAGGTCATAGGCCTTGCGGTCGGCGTAGGGACCGGTGTCGCCGTAACCGGTGATGGTGCAGCAGATCAGCTTCGGATAGTCCTTGCGCAGCCGCTCGCGGGCGAAGCCCATTCTGTCCATCGAGCCGGGCTTGAGGTTCTGCAGCAGCACGTCGGCGCCGGCGATCAGCTTCTCGAGCTCGGCGCGGCCTTCCGGCTTGGCGAGATCGACGACGCGCGAATCCTTGCCGCGGTTGAGCCAGACGAAGTAGCTGCTCTGCCCCTTGGCGGCGGCGTCATAGCCACGGGCGAAATCGCCCTCGGGCCGCTCGATCTTGATGACATGAGCGCCGGCATCGGCCAGCCGCGACGAGCAGAACGGCGCGGCCACCGCCTGCTCGACGGCGACGACGGTGATTCCCTCAAGCGGCAGCATCGCAGACCTCAATACGACCGGGGCATGCCGAGCACGTGCTCGGCGACGTAGGAGAGGATGAGGTTGGTCGAGATCGGCGCCACCTGATACAGCCGCGTTTCGCGGAACTTGCGTTCGACGTCGTATTCCTCGGCGAAGCCGAAGCCGCCATGGGTCTGGATGCAGGCATTGGCCGCCTCGAACGAGGCGTCGGCCGCGAGCATCTTGGCCATGTTGGCTTCGGCGCCGCAATCCTGCCCGGCCTCGTATTTGCGGGTGGCTTCCTTGACCATCAGCTCGGCGGCCCGCATCGACGCATAGGCCTTGGCGATCGGGAACTGGATGCCTTGATTCTGGCCGATCGGACGGCCGAACACGACGCGCTCCTTGGCATAGGCGGTGGCCTTGGCGATGAACCATTTGGCATCCCCGACGCATTCGGCCGCGATCAGGATGCGCTCGGCATTCATGCCGGAGAGGATGTAGCGGAAGCCCTTGCCTTCCTCGCCGATCAGGTTCTCCGCCGGAACGCGCATGTCGGTGAAGAACACTTCCGTCGTGGCGTGGTTCATCATCGTCCGGATCGGGCGGATGGTGAGCCCTGCCTTCTTGGCCTCGCGCATGTCGACGATGAAAACGGAGAGACCCTCGGTGCGCTTCTGCACCTGGTCCTTCGGCGTGGTGCGCGCGAGCAGGATCATCAGGTCGGAATATTCGGCGCGGCTGGTCCAGATCTTCTGGCCGTTGACGATGTAGCTGTCGCCGTCACGCTTCGCGACCGTCTTCAGCGAGGTCGTGTCGGTGCCCGAGGTCGGCTCGGTGACGCCGAACGCCTGCAGCCGCAATTCGCCGCTGGCGACCTTGGGCAGCCATTTGGACTTCTGCTCGGCCGAGCCGTGCCGCAGCACCGTGCCCATCGTGTACATCTGGGCATGACAGCCGCCGCCATTGCAGCCGGCGCGCTGGATCTCCTCGAGGATCGCCGCCGCCGCCGACAGCTTCAATCCGGCGCCGCCATACTCCTCGGGGATCAGCACCGAGAGATAGCCGGCCTGCGTCAGCGCATCGACGAAGGCGGACGGGTAGGCCATCTCGCGATCGAGCTTGCGCCAGTATTCGCCGGGGAACTGCGCGCACAGCTTGGCCACTGCGTCGCGGATGTCGGCGTAATCGTCGTGCTGATGCTGGTCTGTCATGTGTTGCTCCGCGGGCCGCCGTGACGCGGCCTGGGCTCTCTCCCTGGACTTGTTCCTGATAGCCTATGACCAAGCGGGTCACGCTTGGCAAGCTTGGAATGCCAGCGTTGCAGCCGAGCAGCCTTGCCGGAGCGACAGAGCAGGCGGCCTGCGGCTGCGTTCTAGCTGACGGGAAATCCGAGATGACCGCGGAAACGGTTCTTGAGGAAGACACCGTCGCGTGCGGGCAGCGCGCGGTCGACGTGATCGGTCGAGATCGCGACGCGGGCGAAATGCGGCCCGGACAGATCTTGCAGCTTCGGCCGAAAGGCATCGAGCGCCGCGCTGTCCTCGATGGTGCTGACCGAGGGAAAGCCGGCTCCGGTCGCGATCAGTTCGAGATTTGCGCCGAGCCCGGAATGGCTCATCTGCATCCCGGTCTCGCCGAAATGCGCGTTGTCGAGCACGACGATCGCAAGATTGCGCGGCCTCTTCGCAGCCGATGTCGCGAGGCTGCCGAGCCCCATCAACTGCTCGCCGTCACCGGTGATGACCGCGACGGGTCGTGACGGCTGCGCCAGCGCCAATCCGAGGCCGATCATGGCTGCGCCGCCCATCGCGCCCCACAGGTAAAAATTCGCATCATGGTCGCCGGCGGCAAACACATCGTAGGACGATGAGCCGAGGCCGCTGACGACCAGGAGGTCGCCGCGGTCCTGCAAAAGCGCCTTCACGGCGGCGCGGCGGTCGAGTGCGGCACGCATCACTTGGCCTCCGTCCACTTCTTGGCGCCGATCATGCGCTGGGAGATCAGCACCGCGATCGGCTGTTCGCTGTCATAGGCAAGCTTGGCGGAGGCGGCCGCCATCTCGCCGGCGTCCTCGGGATGCTCGAGCCGGAACACGGTGACGCCCATGATCTCGAAGGCGGCCTGCGTGGCCTTTCCCATCGGCACCTGCCACGGATTGAACTCGGCCCATTCGCCGCGCATGGTCACGAAAGTGAGGAACGGGAAGCGGCAGCTCTGAAGCAGCGAGAGCATGTTGACGCAATTGCCGACGCCGCTCGATTGCATCAGCAGCACCGCGCGCTGGCCGCCGAGCCAGGCGCCGGCGGACAGCGCGACGCCTTCCTCTTCGGTGGTCAGGACCGTGGTGGCGATCGCGGGATCGTCATGCGCAAGGCCGATCAGACGGGAATGGCCGGCGTCCGGGACGTAGCAGAGTTGCCGGACGTCGGCGGCCTTCAGCGCCTCGTAGATGGCAAGCGGCCAGTCGGGGCCTGTTGTCGGCGGGTCGGATACTGCCATGACGACTTTCGGTAAATGAGCACCCGCAAAGGGTGCGAGGAATGATCTGGTCAAAGCACGCGTTGCGCCTCATCACATGAGGTCATCATGTCTCCCCGTGATTTTATGGGCAACCCCACGCTTGTGCTTGCGATCGTGCTGGCTATTGTTCCCGTGTTTGATCTCACATGACATCTCAAGGGAATGATTTGATGAAACTGCTTGGTTTTTTCCTGGTATCGACCGCGCTCTTCGCTTCCAGCGTTGCAAACGCCAGAGAGCGCAACGACAGTCCTCACTCTCAAGCCTGCATGGCAAAGAACGGCTTCTCCCTCGACATGTGGCGTGCCCATCGTGCCGGGACCGACGCGCAGGTTCTGAAATACATCATGTGTCGCGATCGGGTATCGAAGGCCCAAGCGCTCGAGATTGGGCGGGCTGACGGCAATTTCAGTCGCGGCTTCTAACTCGAATCGCGCCGCCGGGTTGCGACGACGGGCGATCGAACAGGTGGGGGGCCTCAGGCGTGGCCCTCACCCCGGAATCCTCACAGGAAGCGACTCGTAACCTCGCACGAAGCTGGAATAGACCCGCTTCGGCTCGCCCACGACCTCGATTCGGTCGAAGCGCTTGAGGATCTCCTGCCAGACGATGCGCAGTTGCAGCTCGGCCAGCCGCATGCCGACGCAGCGGTGGATGCCGAAGCCGAAGGAGAGGTGGATGCGCGGCCGCTTGCGGTCGATGATGAAGGCGTCGGGGTTCTCGATCACCTCCTCGTCGCGATTGCCCGAGACGTACCACATCACGACGCGATCACCCTTCCTGATTGTCTTCCCGCCGAGCTCGGTATCGACCAGCGCCGTGCGCCGCATATGGGCGAGCGGCGTCTGCCAGCGGATCACCTCGGGCACCATGGTCTCGATCAGCGCCGGATTGTCACGCAGCTTCTGATACTCGGCCGGGTTCTCGTTCAGCGCCAGCACCGAGGCGGTCATCGTATTGCGGGTGGTGTCGTTGCCGCCGACGATGAGCAGGATCAGATTGCCCATCAGATTGTCCGGCGTCATGTGGCGCGTCGCCTCGCTATGCGCCATCATCGAGATCAGGTCGCGGCCGGGCTCGGCCTGGCGTTGCTTCCACATCCGGCCGAAGGTCTCGGCGCATTCGGCGAGCTCGCGGCGGCGCTCCTCCTCCGACGAGACGATGCCGCTCTTGGGCAGCGCGGTCGAGACATCCGACCAGCGCGTCAGCTTGCGGCGCTCCTCGAACGGGAAGTCGAACAGGGTCGCCAGCATCTGCGTCGTCAGCTCGATCGAGACCTTCTCGACCCAGTTGAAGGTCTCGTTGCGCGGCAACGAATCCAGCACCTTCGCCGAGCGCTGCCGGATCAGCACCGCCATCTCGTCGAGATGCTCCGGCGTGAACATCGGCTGCACCGTCTTGCGCTGCTCGCCATGGCGAGGCTCGTCCATCGCGATGAAGCTCGGCCATTCGTAGCCGGGCGGCACGTCGCGGATCATGATCCCGCCATTGCTGACGTCCGAGGAGAAGAGCGCGTGGCTGGTGTCGACATGCATGATGTCGTGATAGCGCGTCACCGACCAATAGGGCTCGATCGGCGCCTTGGTGCAGTAGTGCACCGGCGCCTCCTTGCGCAGCCGCTCGAACCACGGCCAGATCGTGTCGCTCTGGAACAGCCTGGGCGCGCCGGGATGGAAGTCCTCGATCGGCGTCGCATAGGCCTCGAGGCGCGCGTCGCGCAGCAGATCGGCCTTGTCGGAACGTAGCGCGGCCTGGACGGTCATGAGGTGGTCCTTTTGTTCAAATAATCATTGCGCCCGTTGTGGATCGGCAGGCGCGGTGCTCATGAATGTGTCCTCTCCCCTTGTGGGAGAGGACATGTAGGAAAGTCCTGCGAACTCGGTTGGGTGAGGGGTATGCCTCATTGGCGCTAACTTACCAAATTAACGCTTGGTATTCTCGTTTTCTTGGCGGCTCTCGGAGATGGCGTTGAATGT
>NZ_JAUEYW010000009.1:0-335218 GCF_032489875.1 Bradyrhizobium sp. SZCCHNR1015 | reverse complement strand
GAACATTCAACGCCATCTCCGAGAGCCGCCAAGAAAACGAGAATACCAAGCGTTAATTTGGTAAGTTAGCGCCAATGAGAGAGACCCCTCACCCGACCGAGCTTGCTGATCTGTCCTACATGCCCTCTCCCACAAGGGGAGAGGACGCAATCATGAGCACCTCTGATAGTTGCGCGACGTTTGAGACGCTTCCACCTCTCCATGCAACGCTGCTGTCTCTTCCCGCGTGTTGACATCATCGTGCATGCGTCGATGATGTCCCGATAATGACAATATCGGGGAAGACACGCCATGACGCAGCCAGATCTCGTGATCCGCGGTGGAACCGTTGCCGATGGCTCAGGCGGCGAGCTGCGTGAGGCGGATGTTGCGATCGCGGACGGCCGCATCATCGAGGTTGGCAAGGTCACAGCATCAGGCCGCGAGGAGATCGACGCCAAGGGCAAGCTGGTCACGCCCGGCTTCGTCGACGTCCACACCCATTACGACGGCCAGGTCACCTGGAGCCACGACATCTCGCCGTCGTCGCAGAACGGCGTCACGTCAGCGATCATGGGCAATTGCGGCGTCGGCTTCGCGCCGTGCCGGCCGGCCGATCATCAGCGGCTGATCCAGTTGATGGAGGGCGTCGAAGACATTCCCGAGCCGGTGCTCGAGGCCGGCATTCCCTGGGAATGGGAGAGCTTTCCGGACTACATGGAGTGGCTGGGCAAGCGTGAATTCGATCTCGACATCGGCGCGCAACTGCCGCATGCGGCGCTGCGCGTCTATGTGATGGGCGAGCGCGGCGCGCGGCGTGATCCCGCCACCGCCGACGACAACCGCGCGATGGCGGCGCTGGCGCGCGATGCGGTCAAGGCCGGCGCGCTCGGCTTCTCGACCTCGCGCACGCTCAACCACCGGACCTCGACCGGCGACTACACGCCGACCTTGAAGGCCGGCGAGGACGAGCTGACGACGATCGCGCAGGCCATGCACGGCGCCGGCCGCAGCGTGCTGCAATTCGTGCTCGACATCTCGACCATCCATGAAGACCTGCCGATGATGCTGCGCATTGCCGAGGCAACGAAATGCCCGATCTCGTTCTCGGTGACGCAGAACGACCGCGCGCCGCAGCGCTGGCGGCAGACGCTGGCCGAGATCAACGCCGCCGCTGCGCGCGGCCTGTCGGTGACGGCGCAGATCGCGGCGCGTCCGGTCGGGCTGCTGCTCGGGCTGGAGCTGTCGCGCAACCCGCTGCAGACGCATCCGAGCTATCAGGCGATCGCGCATCTGCCGCTGGCGGAGCGCGTCACCCGGATGCGCGATCCGCAGGTTCGCGCGGCGATCCTGAGCGAGCAGGCCAGCGCGACCGACGACCCGCTGTTCTTCAAGCCGAACTACGACAAGATGTACCTGCTCGGCGATCCGCCGGACTATGAGCAGCCGCCCGAGCGGTCGCTCGGCGCCCAGGCCCGCGCCCGCGGCTGTCGCCCCGAGGAACTGGCCTATGACGCGATGCTGACGGACGGCGGGCGCGGCATGCTCTACGTGCCGTTCCTCAACTATTCCGACGGCAATCTCGATGCCACCTACGAGATGCTGCGTGACCCGCGCAGCGTGCCCGGTCTCAGCGACGGCGGCGCGCATTGCGGCATCATCTGCGATGCCAGCTTCCCGACCTATCTGCTGACGCACTGGACCCGCGACCGCAAGCGCGGCGACAGGCTGTCGATCCCCTTCGTCGTCGCCGCGCAGTCGCGCAAGACCGCACTCTCCGTCGGCCTCGACGATCGCGGCCTGATCGCGCCGGGCTACAAGGCGGACGTCAACGTCATCGACTACGACCGGCTGCACCTGCATCCGCCGAAGGTGCATTATGACCTGCCGGTCGGCGGCCGCCGCCTGATGCAGGAGGTCGACGGCTACGACGCGACGATCGTGTCCGGCGTGGTCACGCGCCGCCACGGCGAGGCCACCGGCGCACGGCCGGGGCGGCTGGTCAGGGGAGCGCGCCGTGTGAGCTGAGACATCAACTGGCCGCGGCGACCGTCTCGGCGAGCCTCGCAAGCTCGGATCGTGCGGCCGAGTATTCGTTGAACCATGGCGGCAACGAGCGCAGGGCGATCTCCAGTGCCCGTGCGGCCTCGTCGTGGCGGCCGTTCAAGAGATGCCACTCACCGATGTAGAAATAGGCTTCAGCCTGTTCGGGAGCCGTTGCGGTCGCATTCAGCACCTGCTGCGCCGTCGCACGCTCCATCAGCAGATCGAACACCGGTCCAGGCCACTGCGCCGCAGTCCAGCGCGATGCGACAGCGGCGAGGTCGGGCCCGGCGCGCCCCGGCAACCGGGCGAGCGACAGGTAAAGAAACAGAACCGCATAGGGATCGAACTCGAGCGCGAGCGATCTTTCCATGTCCGCTGCCGCGGCATCGAACCTGCCGCGGCAAAACTGGATATAGCCACGCCCCCTCTGCATGATGGGGTCCTTGGGTGCGAGGCCGATCGCCGTCGTGCTCTCGACGATCGCGCGATCCGAATCGCCCTTTACGTGATGAAGGAACGCGAGTTCGCCATGAGCCGCGGCGACCCTGGGGTCGAGAGCGAGAGCTCGCGCCTGGTCATCAAAGGCGCCGTCCAAGTCGCCAAGGAGTTTCCGCGACACGCCCCGGGCGCCGAATGTCTGCGCGTTCGGCTTCAGCTTGAGGGCCAGGCCGAAATCCGCGATCGAACTGGCGTGGCTTCCCATGCCCTGAAGGGCGACGCCACGATTATGGTAGGCGTAATAGTTGCGCGGGTTGAGCTGGATCACCTTGCTGAAGTGGAGGATGGCGCCTGGGAAGTCCTCGATCTTCAGGCATCGCGCACCGCGCCAGTAGTGCAGCATATGATAGAACAGGCGCATCGTGCAGGACCTCAGCAAGGATGAATGCGAGGCCGCCTCCTGATGACCCCCGGCAGGGGTTGTATCACGCAAATTCCGGCGCGGCAGCCTGCTGCGCCTGCAGGCGGGCGCGTTCGCTGTTCGGCCAGAGCAACGCCAGGCCGAGCAGGCCGGAGATCACCATGATCACGGCGTTGATGGTGAAGCCGGACATGTAGCCTTCGAGCAGGCTGCCGGAGGCCTGGATCATCTTGCCCATCACCACCGGCGCCACGATGCCCGCCAGCGTATAGAGCGCGCCGTAGATCGCCATGGCGGCGCCCCGCTGCGTGACCGGCGTGAACTCGCCGATCATCGGCGGGCAGACGACGTAGATCGAGCCGCACAATCCCGATCCGACCACGAGCAGTGCGATCTTGGCCGACGCGGCGTCGACATGCGGCATCATCGCCATCAGGGCGCCGCCGATCACGAGCGGCGTCGCGCCGAGCACGCCGCGGGCCATGCGGGTGGATACGCCGCGCGCCATCAGCGTCTGCGACACGAAGCCCGTGGTCAGCACCACGCACGCGCCGAAGATCCAGGGCAGGATCGAGATGAAGCCGGCCTGCTGCTGCGAGAAGCCGAGACCCTTCACCAGGAACGGCGTGAACCAGGTGAGCCCGAGCGACAGCGCCCAATAGGCGCCGAAGGTCGCGGCGACGCAGCCGACGAAGGTGCGCGACGTCAGCAATTGCAGATACGGCACACGCTGCTCGCGCAGGCCGGCGAATTCGACCTCGGCCAGCGGCCCTTCCTTGCCCAGCCACAGCCACGCTACGCTCCACATCAGCCCGACCACGCCGAGCGCGCCGAAGGCATAGTGCCAGCCGTGATTGACGATGATCCAGTTCAGCGCGGGCACCGCGAGGATGACGCCGAACGCCGACCCCTGTGACAGGATCGCGGTCGGCATCGCTCGTTTCTCATCGGGAAACCATTTGTAGACGGCGTGAACGGCCACGGACGCGGCGGGACCTTCGCCGGCGCCGAGAATGACGCGGCAGATCAGCAGCGTGGTGAAGCCGACGGTGCCGACCATCGGGAACTGCGCCACCGCCCAGATCAGCGCCAGCACCAGCAGCACCCAGCGCGTCGGCACCTTGTTGACGACGAAGCCGACGACGATGGCGGAGATCGAGAACAGGAAGAAGAAGGACGATCCGAGCAGGCCGAACTGCTCGGCGTTCAGGTTGAGCTCGGTCATGATCGGCACGCCGGCGAGCCCGACCACGATCTTGTCGGCGAAGTTCACCAGCATGAACAGGAACAGCAGGAAGGTGATCTTCCAGGCGCCCTTCGGGGTCGCGCTTGCGCGGGATGTGCCCTTCAGCGTCGTCGGCGCGGCCATGGTCGTTCCCCGTTCTGTCATGATCCGCCCCTGTCATCCGGGCGTTTCGACGATGCTACCCACGAAGCGGCTCCGCAGGCAACCGGCTCGCGCGCTAAGTTGTTGCTGCAACGCGGGAATCCGCCCTCTTGGGCTGCATCGCGATACCCTCGCAACCTGATTGCGCGCGGCCGGCATCACATCGGCGGCGTCACGAAGAACGAGCACGTGATGTTCGCGTTGGCCCTTGTTATGTTGTGACGCAACAACCCCGATCATGCCCGTGCTCAGCGTCCGTCATCTCACCAAATCCTATCGATCCGGCGG
Organism: Bradyrhizobium sp. SZCCHNR1015; assembly: GCF_032489875.1. Taxonomy (NCBI): domain Bacteria; kingdom Pseudomonadati; phylum Pseudomonadota; class Alphaproteobacteria; order Hyphomicrobiales; family Nitrobacteraceae; genus Bradyrhizobium; species Bradyrhizobium sp. SZCCHNR1015. The sequence goes on along the minus strand of NZ_JAUEYW010000009.1, from coordinate 330,659 downwards.
CGAGCCGATCCATGTTCTGCGTGGCGTCGACCTCGACGTCTCCTCCGGCGAGCGCGTCGCACTGACCGGCGAATCCGGCTCCGGCAAGAGCACGCTGCTGCATCTGATCGCCGGGCTCGATGCCGCCGACAGTGGCGACATCCTGCTGGACGGCGCTGCGGTCGGCGCGCTCGACGATTCGGCACGCGCGGCGGTCCGGCGCGAGCGGCTCGGCCTCGTGTTCCAGCAGTTCAACCTGGTGCCGAGCCTGTCGGTGCAGGACAATCTCAGTTTCCAGGCGCGGCTGGCCGGTCGGCATGATCCGGCGTGGCACAGCGAGCTGGTCGAGCGGCTCGGGCTGAAGCCGCTGCTCAAGCGCTATCCCGAGCAATTGTCGGGCGGGCAGCAGCAGCGCGTCGCGATCGGCCGCGCGCTGGCGATCAAGCCGGCGCTGCTGCTTGCTGACGAGCCGACCGGCAACCTCGACGAGGACACCGCCGACGAGGTGATGGCGCTGACGCGCGACCTCGTCGCGCGCACCGGCTGCGGCTTCCTGATGGTGACGCACAGCGCGCGGCTCGCGGCGATGCTCGACCGTCACGTCCACCTGCATGCCGGACGCATCGCATGAGACGCGCGCTGTGGATATTAGCGGTGCTGCTCAGCCACTGGCGCCGGCATCCGATGCAGCTCGCGACCTTGCTGATCGGGCTGATCTCGGCGACCGCGCTGTGGAGCGGCGTGCAGGCGCTGAATCAGCAGGCCCGCAGCTCGTATGACCGCGCCGCCGCGATCTTCGGCGGCGCGCGCACGCCGATGCTGGTCGCGACCGACGGCAAGATGCTGCCGCAGAGCGTGTTCGCGGAATTGCGCCGCGCCGGCTGGGCGGTGTCGCCGGTGCTGGAGGGCCGCGTGCAGATCGACGGCCATTCACTGCGGCTGCTCGGCATCGAGCCGTTCAGCATCCCCCGGGAGGTCGGCGATGCGCCGATGGTCGGCCGCAGCGAGCTCGAGGCGTTCCTGACACCGCCGCACCGGACGCTGATCTCGCCGGACACGCTGGCCGATCTCGGAGTCAAGGACGGCGCGACGCCGCGGCTCAGCAACGATGTCAAGCTGCCGCCCTTGATGGCGCAGCAGCAGCTCGCGCCCGGCGTGCTCGTGGTCGATATCAGCGACGCGCAGCGGCTGCTCGACAAGCCCGGCCAGATGTCGCGGCTGCTCGTCGGCAAGGCGGCCGGTCAATTGCCACCGTTGCGGTCATTCGCCGGCGGCCGGCTACAGCTCCTGCAGCCGGAGGCCGAGACCGACCTGGAGCGGCTGACCGACAGCTTCCACCTCAACCTCACCGCCTTCGGCCTGCTGTCCTTCGTCGTCGGCCTGTTCATCGTCAATTCCGCCATCGGCCTCGCCTTCGAGCAGCGGCTGCCGGTGCTGCGCACCTTGCGCGCCTGCGGCGTGTCGGCGCGGCAGCTCAATGGCGTGCTGATCGGCGAGCTGATCGGCTTTGCCTTGGTGGCGGGCCTGGCCGGACTGGTGTGCGGCTACGTCATCGCCGCCGCGCTGCTGCCGAACGTGGCGGCATCGCTGCGCGGGCTGTATGGCGCGCAGGTGCCGGGCGAGCTGAGCCTGCAGCCGGAATGGTGGCTGGCGGGCCTCGTCATCAGCATCGCCGGCGAGCTGGCAGCGGCGACCACGAGCCTGATCAAATCGATGCGGCTGCCGATCCTGTCCACCGCGCAGCCCTATGCGTGGCAGGAGGCGCAGCGGCGCTGGCTGCGGCTGCAGAGCGCCTTCGCGCTCGCCTTCTTCGTCGCAGCCGGCCTGCTGCTGTGGTTCGGGCAATCGCTGCTGGCCGGCTTCGGCGTGCTCGCGGCGATGATGCTCGGTGCCGCGCTGCTGCTGCCGGCGATCCTGGAGCTCGTGCTGCGGCTCGGCGAGCGCGGCGCGCGCGCGGCGCTGGCGCAGTGGTTCTGGGCCGACAGCCGGCAGCAGATCTCGGGCCTGTCGCTGGCGCTGATGGCGCTCCTGCTGGCGCTTGCCGTCAATGTCGGCGTCGCGACGATGGTCGAGACCTTCAGCCGCACCTTCCTGGTCTGGCTCGACGGCCGGCTCGCCGCCGACGTCTACATCAGCGCCGCGGATGAAGCGCAGGCGCGCGACATCCAGACCTGGCTGCGCGCGCAGCCCGATGTCCAGGCCGTGCTGCCGGGCGGCCGCGCCGAGACGCAGTTGGCGGGCGCGCCGATCGACATTCTCGGCCTGCCCGATCACGACACCTATCGCGACCACTGGCCGCTGCTGCAGGCCGGCGACAACGCGTGGAAGCAGTTGGTGCGCGGCGACGCAGGCTTCGTCAGCGAGCAGTTGGCGCGGCGGCTCAATCTGTCTGTCGGCGACAGCATCGACCTCGCCGCGCCGACCGGCGATTGGCGCATCACTATCGTGGGGATCTATGCCGACTATGGCAATCCGAAGGGCCAGGTCACGGTCAACGTCGCCGCGCTGACGCGGCGCTTTCCGGCGACGCCGATCACGCGCATGGCCGTCCGCGCGGCGCCGGCCGACGTGCCGGGACTGATCGCCGCTCTCACCGACAAGTTCGGCCTGGACGGCCGCAATGTCATCGACCAGGCGACCGTGAAGCAGGAGTCGAAGCAGATCTTCAACCGCACCTTCGCGGTCACCGGCGCGCTCAACACCTTCACGCTGGGCGTCGCCGCGATCGCGCTGCTGACCAGCCTGCTGACCCTCGCGAACTCGCGGCTGCCGCAGCTCGCGCCGCTCTGGGCGATCGGGCTGACGCGGCGGCGGCTCGCCGAGGTCGAGCTGCTGAAGACGCTGTCGCTCGCCGGGTTGACCGCGCTGCTGGCGCTGCCGCTCGGGCTCGTCGTGGCATGGTGCCTGATCGCGATCGTCAACGTCAAGGCGTTCGGCTGGCGGCTGCCGTTCGACGTGTTTCCGCTGCAGCTCATCCGGCTGCTGATCGTGACGCTGGTCGCGGCGGTGATCGCCTCGCTGCTGCCGGTGCTGCGGCTGGCGCGGATGCAGCCGGCCGATCTGGTCAGGACCTTCACCATTGAGCGCTAGAGCGATCATCACGCGGCGCGGGCTGATCGGCGGGCTCGGCCTGCTGGCGCTGCCGCGGCTCGCGCGCGCGCAGGGCTTTGCGGGCCTGAGCGACAGCGCCGAGGGCTTTGCGCCGGTGACGCCGGGACGAGAGTTCAGCTTCCCAGCTGACCACGGCCCGCACGACCATTTCCGCATCGAATGGTGGTATGTCACCGCGAATCTCAGCGACGAGAACGGCAAGGCCTACGGCCTGCAATGGACGCTGTTCCGCTCGGCGGCGCGGCCGGGCCCGCAAGCCGAAGGTTTCGACAATCAGCAGCTCTGGATGGCGCATGCCGCGGTGACGCGCGCCGACAGCCACCGCTCGACGGAAAAGTTCGCGCGCGGCGGTGTCGGCCAGGCCGGCGTCGAGGCCAAGCCGTTCCAGGCCTGGATCGATGATTGGCAACTGCGCGGTACCGCCGCGACCGACGATCGAGCGCTGGCGCCGCTCGACATGCGCGGCGCCGGGCCGGATTTCTCCTACGCGCTGCATCTGGAGGCCGACCGTCCCGTGGTGCTGCAGGGCATCGGCGGCTACAGCCGCAAATCCGAGCGCGGCCAGGCCTCCTACTACTACAGCCAGCCGTTCTACCGCGCCCGCGGCCGCATCAGCTTCGACGATCAACCGGTCGAGGTCTCAGGCCAGGCTTGGCTCGACCGCGAATGGAGCAGTCAGCCGCTGGCCGCCGACCAGAGCGGCTGGGACTGGTTCGCGCTGCATTTTTCCGGCGGCGAGAAGCTGATGCTGTACCGGATGCGGCAGGGCAACGGCGACTACACGTCCGGCACCTGGATCCCAACGGACGGCGCCTCGCGCCCGCTCGGGCCCGGAGACATTGCCATGAGCCCGAAGGAGACGGTCACGATCGGTGAGCGCAAGCTGCCGGTCGGCTGGCGCGTCGAGATCGCCGCGCTCGGCATCGCCATCGACACCGCGCCGCTCAACCCCAAGGCCTGGATGGGCACGCGCGTGCCGTATTGGGAGGGACCGATCAGCTTCAAGGGCAGCCACACCGGGGTGGGCTATCTCGAGCTGACGGGATATTAACAGGCCGTCATCAAGGGGGGAACCGCGCATGTATCATTTCACCGCACTCGTCACCGTGCTCGCGCTCATGCTGTATTTCTACATGGCGGTCCGCGTCGCGCAGGCGCGCGCCCGGTTCGGCGTGAAGGCGCCGGCCGTCACCGGCAATCTCGATTTCGAGCGCACCTATCGCGTGCAGGTGAATACGCTGGAATGGCTGCCGATCTTCCTGCCGGCGCTGTGGCTGTTCGCGATCTATGTCAGCGACGCGATCGCGGCCCTGATCGGCCTCGTCTGGATCGCGGGCCGCGCGATGTACATGTTGTCCTACGCCAAGGCCGCGGAGAAGCGGGGCCCCGGCTTCGGCGTGCAGGCGCTCGCCGCCTCGGCGCTGCTGGTCGGCGCGCTCATCGCCATTCTCTGGCGCATGCTGCACGGCTGACCGCTCCGCCCTCTTCCGTCGTCCCGGCTTTCGCCGGGACGACCCCTTTAGCGTGGCAGGATCACTTCGTCAGCGGGCAGCCGCTCTCCTTGGCGGTGAAGAACGCCTTGTCGCCGGGCACCGTGGCGAGCTGCTTGTAGTAGTCCCACGGCTTCTTCGATTCCGACGGCTTCTTGACCTCGAACAGATACATGTCGTGGACCATGCGACCGTTGGCGAGCACCTTGCCTTGAGCAAAGGCGTCGTCGACCGGCAGCTCCTTCAGCTTCGCAGCCACCGCGTCGGAGTCCTTGGTTCCGGCGGCCTTCACCGCCTTCAGATAGGACAAGGTCGCGGAATAGGTGCCGGCGTGGATCATGCTCGGCATCCGGCCGGTGCGCTTCATGAAGCGCTCGCTGAAGGCGCGGGACTTGTCGTCACGATCCCAGTAGAAGCCTTCGGTGAGGATCAGGCCCTGCGCCGCCTCCAGCCCGAGGCCATGCACCTCGGACAGCGTCATCAGCAGGCCGGCAAGCTTCTGCCCGCCCTTGACGATGCCGAACTCGGCCGCCTGCTTGATCGAGTTGGTGGTGTCGAGGCCGGCATTGGCGAGCCCGATGATCTTGGCCTTCGAGCTCTGCGCCTGCAGCAGGAAGGAGGAGAAGTCCGACGAGTTGAGCGGGATGCGCACCGAGCCCAGCACCTTGCCCCCCTTCGACGTCACGATGTCGCTGGTGTCCTTCTCCAGCGCATAGCCAAAGGCGTAGTCGGCGGTCATGAAGAACCAGGTGTCGCCGCCGGATTCGACCAGCGCGCCGCCGGTGCCGACCGCGAGCGCGCGGGTGTCATAGGCCCAGTGGAAGCCGTAGGGCGTGCAGGCATCGCCCGTGATGCGCGAGGTCGCGGCGCCGACGACGATGTCGATCTTCTTCTTCTCCTTCGACAGCTCCTGGATCGCCAGCGCGACCGAAGAGGTCGTCAGCTCGGTGATCATGTCGACACCCTCGGTGTCGTACCAGCGGCGCGCGATCGTGGAGGCGAGATCCGGCTTGTTCTGATGGTCGGCCGTCACCATCTCGACCTTCTGCCCCAGCACCTCGCCGCCGAAATCCTCGATCGCCATCTTGGCCGCTTCGACGGAATATTTGCCGCCGTAGTCGGCATAGACGCCGGACTGGTCATTGAGGATGCCGATCTTGACCTGTGCCGACGCCGGCGCCGCCGCCAGCAGCGCACCGACGGCCGCAATAGCCAGCAAACCCGATTTCATATGGTCTCTCCCCGCATTTCTTGGTCTTGAGATGTCATTCGTTGGAATGCGCGCTCATGTTAGGCCAGAACCCCGGCCGCGCCCATCCCTTCCCGCCTCAGTCAATCGGCTGACAGCCATGTTGAGAGAGGCGGGCTCCTCCGCTACATTCGCGCCCAAACAACGAGCCGTCCCGCCGGGATGGTGCGCAGGGACGGAAACCGCCTGGACGCGTGAGGCAGCATCGTCTGCATCGCGTCGCCATGCCAAGGTGCCGCGGCAGGCGCCTTCCTCCCGCCCGCGCGCCGCGGCGAGCTGCGCGTATCGGCAGGAGGACACATGTACACCGGCAAGCACGCCCGGCTGCGCCCACTGCAGCCTGCCTTCATCATGGCCTCGACCGGCGAGGTCGTGACCTATCGCGAGCTGGAGGCGCGCAGCAACCGTCTGGCGCATCTGTTCCGCCAACGCGGCCTGAAGCGGCTCGACCACTATTCGATCTTCATGGAGAACAACAGCCGCTATCTGGAGGCGTGCGGCGCCGGCGAGCGCTCCGGGCTGTATTTCACCTGCGTGAACTCCTACCTCACGCCCGGCGAGCTGACCTACATCCTCAATAACAGCCGGTCGCGGCTCCTGATCACTTCCCTCGCCAAGCTCGACGTCGCGCGCGAGGCGCTGAAGGAGGCGCCCGGCATCGAGCTGTGCATCGTCGCCGATGGCGCAGGCGAGAGCGAGGGGATCGTCGGCCTCGCCGAGGCCACAGCCGGCCTGCCGGCGACGCCGATCGCCGACGAATGCGTCGGCACCGCAATGCTGTACTCCTCCGGCACCACGGGCCGGCCGAAGGGCATCCTGCGGCCGCTGCCCGAGCAGCCGCCGGTGCAGCAGCTTCCGATCTTCGACTTCCTGGAAAGGCTGTGGCGCTACCGCGAGGGCATGATCTACCTGTCGCCGGCGCCGCTCTATCACTCCGCGCCGCAGGCCGCGGTCAACCTCACCATCCGCGTCGGCGGCACCGCCATCATCATGGAGACGTTCGATCCCGAGCGTTATCTCCAGCTCGTCGAGCAATGGGGCATCACGCACACCCAATTGGTGCCGACGATGTTCTCGCGCATGCTCAAGCTGCCGGAGGACGTTCGTACCCGCTACGACCTCTCCTCGCTCGAGGTCGCAATCCACGCCGCAGCGCCCTGCCCGGCACAGGTCAAGGAGGACATGATCAGATGGTGGGGGCCGATCATCCACGAATATTACGGCGCCACCGAAGGCCTCGGCTTCACCGCCTGCGACAGCGCGGAATGGCTCGCGCATCGCGGCACGGTCGGCAAGGTGCTGTTCGGCGACCTGCACATCCTCGACGAAAACATGCAGCCTTGCCCGGTCGGGACCGCCGGCACGGTGTGGTTCAAGACGGGCTCGCCGTTCGAATACTTCAACGACCCCGAGCGCACCAAGGAGGCCCGTTCGGCCGACGGCAGCATGAGCACCGTGGGCGACGTCGGCTATGTCGATGCCGACGGCTATCTCTATCTCACCGACCGCGCCACCTTCATGATCATCTCCGGCGGCGTGAACATCTACCCGCAGGAATGCGAGAACCTGCTGATCACGCATCCGACGGTCGCCGATGCCGCCGTGTTCGGCGTGCCCAATCCCGATCTCGGCGAGGAGGTGAAGGCGGTGGTCCAGCCGATGTCGGGCATCATGCCCGGGCCTGAGCTGGAAGAGGAGCTGATCGCGTTCTGCCGGCAGTCGCTGTCGCGGCAGAAGGTGCCGCGCTCGATCGATTTCGAGAAGGAGCTGCCGCGGCTGCCGACCGGCAAGCTCTACAAGAGCCTGCTGCGCGACCGCTATTGGGGCAACAAGACGTCAAGGATCGTGTAGGGCGGCACGACCTCGGATTGATCCTGGTCAAGCGCGCGCGATGCCGCGGAGCTATTCTCCATCGATTGCGACCGTAGCGATTGCACGAGACGACGACATGCGCGCTCATCAAATCATGACCAGATCCGTGATCGCGGTGACGCCCGGAACCCCGGTGGCCGAGGCAGCGCGGATCATGCTGCACAACCACATCGGCGGGCTGCCGGTGGTCGACGCGTCCGGCACGCTCGTCGGCATGGTGACGGACGGTGATTTCCTGCGCCGCGCCGAGCTCGGCACCGAGCGCAGGCAAGGCCGCTGGCTCGACCTCCTGGTCGGCCGCGGTCGCATCGGCGCCGACTTCGTCCATTCCCACGGCCGGACGGTCGGCGACATCATGAGCCAGCCTCCGGTCACCGTCAGCGCCGATGCCAGCCTGGCGGAGATCGCCGAGATCATGGAAAAGCGCAACATCAAGCGTCTCCCGGTGATGAGTGGCGACCGGCTGGCCGGCGTGGTGACACATACGGATTTCCTGCAAACCGTGGCCGACCTCGCCACTGCCGTTCCGGGCCCCACCCCCGACGATGACGGCATCCGCAGCGCCATCCTCGATTCACTCGACCAGGCCGCCTGCAAGCATTGCCGCTTCAACGTCGTCGTCCGCAACGGCATCGCGCATCTCACGGGGGCGGTGCGCAACGAGAAGGAGCGGGCCACGGCGATCGTGGCGGCCAAGAGCGTCCAGGGCGTCAGGAGCGTGCGCGACCACATGTGGGTCTATCCGCCCCCAGAAGACGAGTTCGGCGGCGGTGACATCGTCTCGCTGCAGGACCAGCCGTCGACCGACGACGACCAGCCGCTGTGAGGAGAACCGGGCGTGCGACGTGCCTCCGTACCATCGCTGCTGCTGCTGGTCCTGCTCTCCGCTCCGGCGGCCGCCGAGGATCTCGACCACGGCCGCCAACTCGCCGAGCGCTGGTGCGCCGCCTGCCACGCGGTGGCCACCAAGCCGACCAAGTTCCGGCGCGCCCGGCCGTTCGTCGCCATCGCGGCCAGGGACAACGTGACGAAGGAGATGCTGACCAAGTTCCTCCTGCTTCCCCACGCAACGATGGCCAACAATCCGCTCAGTGCGAATGATGCGGCCGACCTGGCAGGCTACATTCTCAGCCTGAGGAAGTAGTTAAGGCCACATTCGCCAATGGGTTGAGCCGCAGCCCCCGGCCGGCGGCGTCCGGCTGCAAGCGCACCCTGGCGCCGGTTCGGCGGCAATTTAACAGGATCCCTTGGAACAAACCGCCCAAGCCTGCGTTCTCGGTGTTCGCCGTCGTGAGCTGGAGCACGTCGCACGGCCCCTGGGGGGTCTGCTGGCGGCAAGCCGTCCTGTCCTCGTTGCCGGAAAAACCAACAACAAGCAGCGATCGAGATAGCCCTTGCATTTGTACACAAACAAGTTGGTAATCCCGTGCGCGGCGTCTTCTCTGTCGACCTGTTAGCAAGGAGCCTGCGACGTGCACGGAATGCCCGGCGCCTCCCCCGCCCCACGCGTAACCGACGACGATACGGCCTATCTGGCGGCGATCGTGGAGTGCTCGGCCGACGCCATTGTCGGCACCACCGCAGACGGTATCATCCGCAGCTGGAACGCGGCTAGCGAACGGATGCTGGGGTTCACCGCGGCTGAAATGATCGGCAGACCCGTCTCCGAGATCATACCCCCCGAGCTGGCGGAAGAAGCGAGCGCCTTGCGCGCCAGGGTCAACGCGGGCGAAGCGATCGAGAGCTTCGAGACCGTCCGGCTGACCAAGCCGGGACGCCCGATCGAGGTTTCCATCACGTTTTCACCGATCCGCAGCAGCACCGGCGTGATCGTCGGCATCTCCAAAATCATCCGCGACGTCACGCTGTCGAAGAAGGCCGAGCGTGCGTCGGCGATGCTCGCGGCCATCGTCGCCTCGTCCTCGGACGGCGTCGTCAGCAAGACGCTGGACGGCACGATCACCAGCTGGAACAAGAGCGCCGAACGCATCTTCGGCTTCTCGGAAGGCGAGATGATCAACCACTCGATCCGCACGATCATCCCGCAGGAGCGCCAGGCCGAGGAGGACCGGATCCTTGCCACCGTGCTGTCCGGCGAGATCATCGACAATTTCGAGACCATCCGCCTGCGCAAGGATGGGGCACTCATCGACGTATCGGTGACGGTCTCGCCGGTCCGGGATTCCAGCGGCCGCATCATCGGCGCCTCCAAGATCGTGCGTGACATCACCGACAAGCGCCAGACAAGGGAGCAGTTGCGCACCTTGCTGGCCGAGGTGAACCACCGCAGCAAGAACCTGCTGTCGCTGGTGCAGGCGATCGCCCGGCAGATGACCCGTCACGGCCGCCAGCTCGACCTCAACCGCTTTCTGGAGCGCCTGCAGGCGATCGCGAGCAATCAGGATCTCCTGATTCAGAACGATTGGCGTTTCATTCCGCTCGACGGCCTCGTCCGCTCGCAGCTCGGCGCATTCAACGACCTGATCGGCAACCGCATCGCGATCGACGGACCATCGATCGAGCTGACGCCGGAGGCCGCGCAGTCGATCGGCATGGCGGTTCACGAGCTCGCCACCAACGCCGCCAAATATGGTGCGCTGTCGAACGACGACGGACGGATCGCGATCCGCTGGCTGCGCATCGATGACAGCTTCGACATGACCTGGGTCGAGAGCGGCGGGCCTGAGGTCGCGCCGCCGGAGCACACCGGTTTCGGCAGCCGGGTGATTTCCGACCTGGTGCGCGCCGGCCTGGATGGAACGGTCGAGGTCGAGTTCCTGCCGACCGGACTGCGCTGGCACCTGAGGTGCCCCCTGCAACGCCTCTGCCGCGACCGTCATCATGCGCGCCAGTGAGAAGACTCATCTCCTGATCGTCGAGGACGATCCCATGATCGGCTTCGACCTCGCGGTCGAGCTGGAAGCCGCCGGATTCACGGTGGTCGGCGTGGCGCCGACCGTGCACAAAGCCCTCCATCTGCTGGAGCGGAATCATTGCGATCTTGCCGTGCTCGACGTCAATCTCGGGCAGGAAACATCGGCGCCGATCGCGCGCGCCTTGGCGGCGGCCGGCGTGCCCTTCGTCGCCGTCACCGGCTATTCCGTCGATCAATGCCCGGAGGAATTCGCTACGGCACCGCTGCTGTCGAAGCCGTTCCAGACGTCACGGCTGGTAGCCGCACTGAGGCGGCAATTGCATCCGTGAAGTCTGTTGCAGTGGGAGACGAGCTTCCGCGTGACGTGGCTGCAGCCGTTGCATCTTCGAGACAAGCCGGCCTCTTCCCGCAAGTGCCCGCGCAATCGCTTGTGGCGGTCTCCGTCTTTCGCCCGTCTGTTTCCCACGTCGTCATGGCCGGGCTCGTCCCGGCCATCCACGTCGACGTTACGCCTGAAAGGACTCACGCAGGCAACTCACGCCCACCTGCCCGACGGTCAGGCCGCAATCTCCGCCACGATCCGGCCCGTCGTCACCTGGTCGCCCTCGGCGACCTCGATCGCGGTCACCGTGCCGGCGATGCCGGCGGTGTGGACGTGCTCCATCTTCATCGCCTCGAGCGTCACCACCGGCTGTCCCACAGCCACGCTGTCGCCCGGCTTCACCAGCACCGCGACCACACGACCATTCAACGCCGCGCGAACCCTGCCATCACCGCCGCCAGCCGCTGAGGATTGCGGCCTGGCCAACGTCACGTCGCGCAGCGCCAGCGTCTGGCCGCGATGCTGGACGAACAGCCGATCGTTGTCGCGGACGAAGCGCACGCTCTCGACGATCTCGGCGTGACGAACCCGAATCGCATCATCCGTGAGCGATACGATCTCGAAGCGATGCTCTGCATCGCCACGCGTCACGCGATAGATTCCATCACGCTCGCGCAGCAGCTCGCACTCGGCCACCTCGCCGGCGATCTCGAACCGGAGCGGCGTCGCGAAGGCGGCCGCGAGCGAGCGGCCGCGGCGGACGGGATGCGCGAGCGGATGGCTGACGGAGAGCAGCAGCGCGCCCAGCGCGAGGTCTGCCGCTTCGGCGGCCGGCGCACGCAGCTCGTCGCGATGCGCCGCGATGAATGCGGTGGTCGCATTGCCCGCGGCGAAGGCCGGATGCCGCAGGCAGGACATCAGGAAGGCCCGGTTGGTCGGGACGCCCAAGGCAACGGCCTGCTCCAATCCGGCGATCAGCCTTGCGCGCGCCTCCTCACGAGTCGCAGCATGGCTGATCAGCTTGGCGATCATCGAATCGTAATGGGGCGGGATCTCCGCGCCGGACTCCAGCGCATGCTCGACCCGGATCGTCTCGGGCATCTGCCACAGCGCCATCCGCCCGGACTGCGGCATGAAGTCGTGCGCCGCATCCTCGGAGCATAGTCGCACCTCGATCGCATGACCCGAGAAGCTGATCTGCTCCTGGCGTAACGGCAGCGGCTCGCCGGCGGCGACGCGCAATTGCCATTCGACGAGATCGAGTCCCGTCAAGGCCTCTGTCACGGGATGCTCGACCTGCAGCCGCGTGTTCATCTCCATGAAGTAGAACTGCCCGTCGCCGTCGAGCAGGAATTCCAGCGTCCCCGCTCCCTCATAGCCCAGCGCCTTCACCGCCTGCACCGCCACCGCGCCCATGCGCGCGCGCAGCTCCGGCCCGACCGCCGGCGACGGCGCCTCCTCGATCAGCTTCTGATGCCGCCGCTGTACCGAGCAGTCGCGCTCGCCGAGATGGACGGCATTGCCGAACGAATCGCCGAACACCTGGATCTCGATGTGGCGCGGATTGGCGATCGCCTTCTCGAGGATGACGGTGCCGTCGCCGAACGCCGTCGCGGCTTCCGAGCGTGCGCTGCGCAGCAGGTCGGGAAAGGCGTCCGCATCCGTCACCAGCCGCATGCCGCGGCCACCTCCACCGGCCACGGCCTTGATCATCACGGGAAAGCCGATGCGGCGCGCTTCGCGCAGCATCGCCTCGTCGCCCTGGTCCTCGCCCTGATAGCCGGGCACGCAGGGGACCCCGGCGCGGTGCATGATGTCCTTGGCGCCGGCCTTGTTGCCCATCGCCGCGATCGCCACCGGCGATGGTCCGATGAAGACCAGCCCCGCCTCCTCGCAGGCCTGCGCGAATCCTTCGTTCTCGGCGAGAAAGCCGTAGCCGGGATGCACGGCATCGGCCCCGCTCGCCTTGGCCGCAGCAATGATCGCGGCAATGTTCAGATAGGATTGCGCCGGCGGTGGCGCGCCGATGCGGACCGCCTGATCGGCGAGCCGGACATGCGGCGCACCATGATCAGCATCGGAATAGACTGCGACCACGCCGTAGCCGAGCCGGCGCGCGGTGCGCATGATCCGCAAGCCGATCTCGCCGCGGTTGGCGATCAGCACCTTGTGGAACGGCCTGCGTTGCATTCCCGTCATCTCTCCGCTCATGGCCTGGACACCGAGAATTGCATGCGCTGCGGCCGTCGCGCCTCCGCCTCGCGGCAGATCGCCAGCACCTCCGACAGCACCGCGCGGGTGTCGCGCGGATCGATCACGCCGTCGTCGAGCACGCGCGCCGAGGTCGCAAATACGTCCATCTGGCTGTCGAACACGCCGATGATCTGCGCCTTCATGGCGTCGAGCTTCTCGCGCTCCACCGGCTTGCCGCGGCGGGCCGCGGCCGCTTCGGTCACGATCGCCATCGTCTCCGCCGCCTGCTCACCACCCATCACGGCGGTCTTGGCGTTGGGCCAGGAGAAGCAGAAGCGCGGGTGGAACCCACGGCCACACATGCCGTAATTGCCGGCGCCGAACGAGGCGCCGCAATAGAGCGTGATCTGCGGCACGGTCGCCGAGGTCACCGCCTGGATCATCTTGGAGCCGTGCTTGATCATGCCGGCCTCCTCATAGGCGCGGCCGACCATGTAGCCTGTGGTGTTGTTGAGATAGAGGATCGGCGTTCGGCTCTGGCAACAGGACTGGATGAAGTGCGTCGCCTTGTTGGCGCCCGCCGGATCGAGCGGGCCGTTGTTGGTGACGATGCCGATCGCCTGCCCCTCGACGCGGGCATGGCCGCACACCGTGGCCGGTCCGTAGTTCGGAGCCATCTCGACGAAGTCACTGTCGTCGACGATGCGCGCAATGACCTGGCGCATGTCAACGGGACGCTTGTGGTCGAGCGGCATGATGCCGAGCAGCTCCTCCTGATCGTAGCGCGGCGGCTTGACCGGCGATGGCTCCTGCGATGGCCGGTCCCAGTTGAGCTTGCCCATGATCTCGCGCGCGATGCGCAGCGCGTCGCGATCGTCCTCGGCGAGATAGTCGCCGAGCCCGGAGATCGAGGTGTGCATCTCGGCGCCGCCGAGCTCCTCCTCGGTGGCGATCTCCCCGGTCGCGGCCTTCAGCAGCGGCGGTCCGGCGAGGAAGGCGCGGGTGCGGCCGCGCACCATGACGATGTAGTCGGACAATCCGGTCTGATAGGCACCGCCCGCGGTCGACGAACCATGCGTCACGGTGACCACCGGCAGGCCGGCCGCCGAGAGTCGCGCCAGGTTGCGAAAGATGTTGCCGCCGCGGACGAAATCCTCGACGCGGTAGCGCAGCAGGTTGGCGCCGGCGCTCTCGACGAGCTGCACGTAGGGCAGCTTGTTCTCCAGCGCCAGCTCCTGCACGCGCAAGGTCTTGTCGAGGCCGTAAGGCTGCAGCGCGCCGGCATCGATGCCGGCGTCGTTGGCCGAGACCATGCAGCGCACGCCGGCGACGAAGCCGATACCCGCAATGACGCCGCCACCCGGCACGCTCTTGGCCGGGTCCGGCGTATCGAACATGTAGCCGGCAAGCGTCGACAGCTCGAGGAACGGCGCGCCAGGGTCGAGCACCAGGGCGACGCGCTCGCGCGGCAGCAACTGGCCGCGCTGATGGAAGCGCTCCTTGGCCGCCGCGGAGGCATTGCGCGCGCGCGCCTCGAGATCGCGCATCCGCGCGATCAGGCCGAGCATGCCGTCACGGTTGGCCTGGAAGGCGGCGCCGGACGGAGAGATGGTGTTGTCGATCACAGCCACGAACGAGGTTCTCTCTTTTGGCCGTCATTCCGGGGCGCGCGAAGCGCGAGCCCGGAATCCATACTCCCGATGGTGGTTATGGATTCCGGGCCTGGCCCTCCGGGCCATCCCGGAATGACGGCGGAAGTCGTTGATACAACTCACGCGCTCTTCGCCGCGAAATGCTCGCCATAGGCCTGGCGCAGCTCGACCTTGCGCAGCTTGCCGGTGGCCGTCATCGGCATCTCCTCGAGCACCCGCACCAGCTTCGGCACCTGGAAGCCGCCGAGCGACTTGCGGCAGTGCTCGAGCAGTTCGGTCTCGCTGGCCTGCGCGCCGGGCTTGAGCTTGACGAAGGCCGAGACGGCCTCGCCCCATTGCGGATGCGGCAGGCCGACGACGGCGGCATTCTGCACCGCCGGATGCGCCAGCAGGGTCTCCTCGATCTTGACCGAGGCGACGTTCTCGCCGCCGGACTTGATCATGTCCTTCTTGCGGTCGAGGAACAGCACCTCGCCGTTGTCGATGACCGCGAGATCGCCGGTGTGGTGCCAGCCGAACTTGCGGGCGTCCTCGGTCGACTTCGGATCCTTGTAGTAGCCCAACATCACGTTCGGCCCGCGATGCACCAGCTCGCCGATCTCGCCCGGCGGCAGCAGATTGCCGGCATCGTCCATGATCGCGGTCTCGTTGACGAATAGCGACTCGCCCCAGTAGTTGCCGAAGCGGTTGAGCTGGACCTCGGGCCGCGACATCGTCGTCGCGGGATACATCTCGGTCTGGCCGCTGGTCAGCGCGAAGTTCGGACACAGCTCCTTGATCGCGCGCTCGAGCAGCGGCCGGCCCATCGGCGCCATGGTGTAGAGGCAGGTGCGCAGATGCGAGAGGTCGAACTCCTTGCGCCGCGGATGATCGAGGATGGCCTGGTACATCAACGGCAGACCGACGAACACGGTCAGCCGATCGCGCACGATCGCCTCCATGCAGGCGACCGGGTCGAAGCCGCGCATCAGCGCCATGCGGCCGCCGACCGAGAGATAGCTGAGCAGCAGCACGTGGCCGGCACAGTGGAACAGCGGGAACTGCCCGGTGATGCCGTCGTCACGCGAGAGCTGCATCTCGATGCAGTTGCTCATCACGGCCATCACCACGGCGAGGTGACAGTGCATCGCGCCCTTCGGCCGCGACGTCGTGCCCGACGTGTAGATGATCATCGCGAGATCGCGGTCGTTGATCTCGATCTCGGGCTCGACGTCCGAATGCCCCTGGATGAGGTCGTTGAAGCTGGCAAGCCCCGCGGTCCTCGCCGTCCCGGTGAGATCGACGGCGATCAGCTCGACGCCGCGCTGTTCCAGCGCCGCCCGCCGCTCCGGCTGCGCAAACAGATTGTCGTCGATGAGCGCGAAGCGGACCTCGGCGTGGCCGAGGATGTAGTCCATGTCGGCGGGCCCGAGCATCGTATTGATCGGCACCCAGACGAGACCGGCGCGATGGATGCCGAACAGCGCTTTGACGAACTCGATCGAGTTGTTGCAGACGGTCGAGATTGTCTCGCCCGGCTTCAGCCCCTTGGCGAGGAGATGGTTCGCGAACCGGTTGGCATCGCGCTCGAGCTCGGTGAACGTCACCTGGCGGCCGCCATCGGTGATCGCAACCCGATCCGGGAAGCGCCGCGCCGCGCGCTTCAAGAGATCGCCGATCGCAACCCGGCCGATCCGGCCCGGACCGGGCACGCCGCCGGTGGTCTCAAGATTGGTCATTGATTTACTCCTCCCCATCGGCGTCATTGCGAGGAGCGCAGCGACGAAGCAATCCAGAGCCCCGCCCACGACTCTGGATTGCTTCGCTGCGCTCGCAATGACGGAGCACTTCGCATCAGTTGACGGTGCCGAACATCCGCCGCGCCTCGGCGGGGCTTGCGATCTCGCGGCCCGCCCGCCTTGCGCAGGCGGCGATCGCCTCGATCAATTGGCCGTTCGAGGTCACCTTGGTGCCGTCGGCGAGATAGAACGTGTCCTCCAGTCCGGTGCGGAGATGGCCGCCGAGCTCGGCGCAACGCTGGTGCAGCGGCCAGATCTCGGCGCGGCCGATCGCGGTGACCTGCCAATGCGCCTCGGCGAGCTTCAGCTTGAGCAGGATCGGCAGCAACTCGGGATCAGCCGGCATGCCCGACGCGACGCCCATCACGAAGTTGTATTCGAGCGGGCCGTCATACATGCCGGTCTGGCGATACATCCCGACACAGCGCACGATGCCGACATCGAAGCATTCGAACTCCGGGATCGTTTGCGCGTCCTTCATCGCGGCGAGATAGTCCTGGATCTTCTCCACCGAGTTGTCGAACATCATCGGCGGCCAGGCCCAATTGTTGTCGGCCTTGACCTTGAGGTAGTTCAGCGAGCCGGCATTGCAGGCCGCGATCTCCGGCCGGGTCTGCCGGATGCAGTCGAGCGCACCTTGATAGTCCGGTCCCGATACGCCCGAGGTGTGATTGATGATCACGCCAGGACAGGCCTCCCGGATCGCCTGCTGGATCTCGCGGGAGACGTCGACGTCCCAGGACGGCAGATGCCCCTTGCCGGGCGCCTGCTGACGCAGATGGATGTGCATGATGGCGGCGCCAGCGTCATAGGCGCGCCGCGCCTCGCGCGCCATCTCCTCGGGCGTGACCGGCACGTGATGCTGCCTGGGATCGGTGAGCACGCCGTTCAGCGCGCAGGTGATGACGGCTTTGTCGCTCATGGCACTCGTTCGATGGGCTGCGCGCAGGCGGCGCTGTGCTGATAGGGTCCGTATATGACGGTCGCACGCCGGGATCTGCTTGCGTTGACTCGCTGGTGACAAGCAGCGCAACCGGATATTGCTTTGCATCAAGTCCGCGGCCGGAAACGGCGCTAAGCGGTTCCTGCTTCTCCTCCTTACGGGCGTGCAATGTCGACCGACCCACAACCTGCGCCAATGTTTCCCGATGGCTTGAGCGCGGCGGAAGCCGCGCGCCGGCTGCAGACGGAGGGCTTCAACGAGCTGCCGCAAGCAGGCTCGCGCTCGATCCTGCGCCTCGTCGCCGACGTTCTGAAGGAACCGATGCTGCTCCTGCTGCTGGGTGGCGCCGGGATCTATCTCGCGCTGGGCGACATGGCCGAGGCGATCCTGCTCGGCGTGTTCGCCTCGGCCTCCGTCTTCATCACCATCGTGCAGGAGGCGCGGACCGAGCGCGTGCTGGAATCGCTGCGCGACCTGTCCAGCCCGCGCGCCCTGGTGATCCGCGACGGCGAGCGCATCCGCATCGCCGGCCGCGAGGTGGTGCGCGGCGATCTCATCGTGCTCTCGGAGGGCGATCGCGTCGCAGCCGATGCGGTGCTGCGCGACTGCGACGATCTGCTCACGGATGAATCGCTGTTGACAGGCGAATCCGTGCCGGTGCGCAAGCGGCCGGCCGCCGGCGAAGCGATGGACGCGGCAACCGTGGCCGGCGGCGACGACCAGCCCTTCGTCTTCTCCGGCAGCCTGGTGGTGCGCGGCGGCGGCATCGCCGAGGTGATGGCGACAGGGCCGCACACGGCGATCGGCAGGATCGGCCAGTCGGTGACCGCGCTCGAGACCGAGACGCCGCGGCTGCGGCAGCAGACCCGGCGCCTGGTGGTGGCGTTCGCGATCGGCGGCGCCATCGTGGTTGCGATCACGGTCGTGCTCTATGCGATGTACCGCGGCGGCTGGCTGGAGGGAATCCTCGCCGGCATCGCGCTGGGCATGTCGATGCTCCCTGAGGAATTCCCGGTGGTGCTGACGGTGTTCCTGGCGATGGGCGCCTGGCGCATCTCGCAGGCGCGGGTGCTGACGCGGCGCGCCTCGGCAATCGAATCGCTCGGCGCCGCCACCGTGCTGTGCTCCGACAAGACCGGCACCCTGACGCAAAACCGCATGATGGTGGCCCGGCTGGTGCTGCCGGACGGCGGCGTGCTGCAGCCTGCGACGGCGACGCCGGAAGCCATCGCACCGCCGTTCCGCGATCTCGTCGCCACCGCCGTGCTCGCCTGCGACCCGCAGTCGCATGATCCGATGGAGAAGGCGCTTCACGCGCTCGGCGCCGACGCCACCGCGGGCGCCACGTTGCAGCGGCGCTACGGTTTGCGCCCCGACCTGCTGGCGATGACCAACGTCTGGTCGCGCGACGGCGCCGGTGTCGCGGCGGCCAAGGGTGCTCCGGAAGCGATCGCGAAGCTGTGCGGCGTCGACGGCGGCGCGCTGGCGGCGCTGCAGGCGCGCGTCGAGACGCTCGCCGCCGAGGGCCTGCGCGTGCTCGGCGTCGCCGAGGCGAGCTGGAGCGGCGAGGCGCTCCCCGACGCGCAGCAGGACTTCGCGTTCTCATTCCGCGGTCTCGTCGGCTTCGCCGACCCGCTGCGCCCGGAGGTGAAGGATGCCGTCGCCGAGTGCCGCGCCGCCGGCGTCCGCGTCATCATGATCACCGGCGACTATCCCGCGACGGCCACCGCCATTGCGCGGCAGGCCGGGATCGATCCCGAGCGCGTCATCGCGGGCCCCGAGCTTGCCGATCTCGACGACGACGCCCTGGCGCTTGCGGCGCGCGCGCCGACGGCGTTCGCGCGCATCATGCCGGAGCAGAAGCTGCGCATCGTCACCGCGCTCAAGGCCGACGGCGAGATCGTCGCGATGACCGGCGACGGCGTCAACGACGCGCCGTCGCTCAAGGCCGCGCATATCGGCATCGCCATGGGCGGCCGCGGCACCGACGTCGCGCGCGAGGCCTCGGCGATCGTGCTGCTCGACGATGATTTCGGCTCGATCGTCAAGGCGATCCGGCTCGGCCGGCGCATCTACGATAATCTGCGCAAGGCGATGAGCTTCATCCTCGCCGTGCACTTTCCCATCGCCGGGCTGGCGCTGCTGCCGCTCGTCACGGGCCTGCCGCTGCTGCTCGGACCCGTGCACATCGCGTTTCTCGAGATGATCATCGATCCCGTCTGCTCGCTGGTGTTCGAGGCCGAGACCGAGGAGAGCGACATCATGCGGCGGCCGCCGCGCGATCCGCAGGAGCCTTTGCTGCCGCGGCCGCTGGTGCTGTGGGGGGCGTTGCAGGGCATCCTGGCGATGCTCGCCACGGGTGGCGTACTGCTGCTTGCACACCGCAATGGCATGCCGGACGACGAGCTCCGCGCGCTGGTGTTCTTCAGCCTGGTGTCGGTGATCGTCAGCCTGATCTTCGTCAACCGCTCGTTCTCGAGCTCGCTGCGCGAGGCGCTGCTGCGGCCGAACCGCATGCTGCTGCTGGTGATCGGCTTCGTCGTCGCCGTGCTCGCGACAAGTCTGACGCTGCCTGCCGCTGCGGCGCTGTTCCGGTTCGGACCGCTGCACGCCGACGATCTCGCGCTGACTGCAGCCGCCGCGATCACGACGCTGATCATGCTCGAACTGTCGAAGTTTCCGCTGCGCGCCGCCCTGTCGCGGCGCGCGGACAAGCCGGATCAGGTGGTCAAGGCCGCCTCGCCGGCGCGGTAGATCGCGAGATCGCGCGAGCCGGAGAAGATCGCGCGCGGCTTCAGCCCGTAGAAGCGGCGGATCGAGTGGCTGAAATGCGTGGAATCGGGATAGCCGATGTCCTGCGCGAGATGCGCCAGGTTGAGGTCCTGGTTGGCGTAGTTGAGCAGATGCCGCGCGCGCTTCCAGGCGCGGAACGAGCGGAAGGAGATGTCGGTCTCCTCCTTGAACAGATGCAGGAAGCGCGACGTCGAGAGCCCGACGGCGGCGGCGCAGCTCTCGGCGGTCGCCGGCTCGCCGGAGAAGCGGCTGATCAGGCCGATCGCCTTGACCACGCGGGGATCGAGCGTCCGCTGCGGCAGCACCTCGCCGAAGCACAGCCGGTCGAACACGGCGCTGGTGACGTCGCCGCTCAGCGGCCGCTGCACCAGCTCCTCATAGGCGGCGCGGATGCGGCAGGCATAGGCCTCCGCCTCGCGCGCGACCTTGCTGGCGAAGCGGTCCAGGGTGCCGATCGGCACGCTCTCCGGCTCGATCGTCACGACGATGACGGTGCGATAATCACTCTCGATCGTGTGCTGCCTGTTGGGCGGCACGACCAGCAGCTCGCCGCAACGCTCCTCGCCGCCATCGGGAATCAGCCGCAGGCTGCCGGTGAGCGCGACGTAGATATGGCACGCGCCCGAGCAGCGCTGGCGCGGACGGCCGAGCAGCCCGGCGTAGAAGACGCGCTCGGGCGTGATCAGCATGAGATGGCCGGAGTCCCGGCGCGTCACGTCCATGGTCTTCACATCCATGGTCTTCCTCCTGAGGCGCGGCTCTGTCGGCCGCTTCTTTGGAAGAGAACCATAGCGCAATTCGCGTCGCTGTCATCGGCGATGACTGCCGATTTTTGTCGCGGTTAACCCAGTGCTCAAGGATGCATCCGTCATCCGGGACGCCCGAATGACGTGCGCAACTCACGGCCTGACACGCGGCTTGATGCCCTGCTCCACGCCTGCACGCTGCTCGGCAGCGCGCGCCCTCTGGTAGCCATCGCGCTGCTGCAGGCGCGCCCAATAGGCCGCCACATTCGGCCCGAACTCCTTGGAAAGGCCGAGCGTGTCGGCGAGCCGCAGCGCATAGCCGATCACGATGTCGGCCGCGGTGAAACGACCGGCGCACAAGAACTCGGCATTCGCGGTCGCTGCCTCCACCGCGCGCAGCCGGCCCAGGAACCATTTGGCATAGTCGGCGGCGACTTGCGACGAACGACGCTCTTCCGGCTCGAGCTGAGTGTATCGCAATACCAGCGTCTGCGGGAACGTCAGCGTCGCGTCGGAGAAATACATCCAGTTCAGGAACGCACCGTAGGCCGCCTCCTCAGGTCCGACCATCAGCGGCGTCGGGCCGTGCTTGATGCCGAGATAGTGACAGATGCCGGAAGACTCCGTCATCTTCGTCTCGCCGTCGATCAGAAGCGGGATCGTGCCGAGCGGATTGATCGCCAGATACTCCTTCGCCAGCACCCGCGGCGGGAACGGCAGCATCTTCAACTCGTAGTTCAGCTCAAGCTCTTCCAACATCCACAGCGGGCGGAACGAACGCGCGCCGTCGCAATGATACAGCGTGATCATCAGGCGTTCCCCGCTTTGCCGGTGCCGGGCAAGGTCCCCATCATCTTGCACAGGATGGTCAACATCACCTCGTCGGCGCCGCCGCCGATCGAGCTCAGGCGCGAATCGCGATAGGCGCGGCTGACCGGGGTCTCGTTCATGAAGCCCATGCCGCCCCAATATTGCAGGCAGGCGTCGGTGAGCTCGCGGCCGAGCCGGCCGGTCTTGAGCTTCACCATGGTTGCGAGCCGCGTCACGTCCTCGCCGGCGATCATCGCCTCCGCGGCCTGATAGGTCAGTGCGCGCAGCAGCTCGACCTCGGTCTGCATCTCCGCGAGCTTGAAGTGGACGACCTGGTTGTCGAGGATCGAGCGGCCGAAGGCCTTGCGGTTGCGCGTGTACTCGATGGTCGCATTGATGATCGCCTCATGCGCCTTGAGGCAGGCGGCGCCGGCCCACAGCCGCTCCTCCTGGAACTGCATCATCTGATAGGTAAAACCCTGCCCCTCCTCGCCGACGCGGTTGCGCTTGGGCACCCGGACATTGTCGAAGAAGATCTGCGCGGTGTCGGACGAGCGCATGCCCATCTTGTCGAGCTTGCGCGCGACCTGCACGCCCTTGCTCTTCATCGGCACGCAGATCAGCGACTTGTTGCGATGGACAGGTCCGTCGCTGGTGTTGGCGAGCAGGCAGATGAAATCGGCCTGGGTACCGTTGGTGATCCACATCTTGCCGCCATTGATGACGTAGTCGTCGCCATCGGAGCGCGCCTGGGTCTTGATCGAGGCGACGTCGGAGCCGGCACCGGGCTCGGACACGCCGATGCAGGCGACGTAGTCGCCTGAGATGGCTGGCGCCAGGAACTCCTTGCGCACCTCGTCGGAGCCGAACCGCGCCAGCGCCGGGGTCGCCATGTCGGTCTGCACACCGATCGCCATCGGGATCGCGCCGCAATTGATGGCGCCGAGCTCTTCCGCCATCATCAGCGCGTAGGAATAGTCCAGCCCCTGGCCGCCGAACTCGACCGGCTTGTTGAGGCCGAGAAAGCCGAGGTCGCCGAGCTTCTTGAACAGCTCATGCGCGGGGAAGATGCCAGCCTCCTCCCATGCGTCGACGTGAGGATTGATCTCGGCGGCGATGAACTTCTGCAGGATGCGGCGCGGTTCGTCGTGGTCGGCGGTGAAGAGCATTCTTCCTCGAGCTCCTGTCGTCTCTTTTCTTGACGTCATGGCCGGGCTTGTCCCGGCCATCCACGTCGTTGTTCTTGTGTGGCAAGCACCGTGGATACCCGGGCTCCGCCGCGCCGAAGGGGCTTTGGCCCCGCAGGCGGGTCAAGCCCGGGCATGACGAGCGAAGAGAGCGCTGCTCACAATCCCATCTGTCGGCTCGCCAGGTCCTTCATGATCTCCTCGGTGCCGCCGCCGATCGCATTGACCTTCACCTCGCGATAGATCCGCTCCACGCGGATGCCGCGCATGAACCCGGCGCCACCGAAGATCTGCACCGCTTCGGAGGCGCAGTAGGCCATCGTCTGCGTCGCCTGGTTCTTCATCATGCAAATCTCGGCGACCGGATTGTCGCCCTGTTCGAGCCGCCACGCCAGCATTTCCAGCATCGCCTGCGACGCCGCCACGCGCTGCGCCATGTCGACCAGCTTGTGGCGGATGACCTGGTGCTGCGCGAGCGGCTTGCCGAAGGTGTGGCGCTCCCGGGCGTAGGAGATCGCATCGTCGAGGCAGACACGGGCGTAGGCCGTGCAGCTCGCCGCCATGCCCATCCGCTCGCTGTTGAAATTGTGCATGATCAGCTTGAAGCCCTGCCCTTCCTCTCCGATCAGGTTCTCGACGGGCACGCGGCAGCCGTCGAAATGCAGGGTCGCCGTGTCCGACGCCCACCAGCCCATCTTGTCGAGCCTGGTGCGCGTCAGCCCCGGCGTGTCGCCGGGCACGAGCAGCAGACTGACGCCCGCCGGCCCCGGTCCGCCGGTGCGCACCGCGACGGTGATGTAGTCGGCCCGCATCCCGGAGGTGATGAATGTCTTCTCGCCGCTGACGACATAATGATCGCCGTCGCGGACGGCCCTGGTCCTGAGATTGGCAACGTCAGAGCCACCGCTCGGCTCGGTGATCGCCAGCGCCGAGATCTTGCGCCCCGCAAGAATCTCCGGCAGCACGCGCGCCCTCACCTGCGGCTGCGCGGCGCGCGCGATCGGCGGCGCGCCGATCGTATGGCTCATCAGGCTGGCACTGATGCCGCCGGCCCCCGCACGCGCCAATTCCTGCGACGATACGATCTTCATGAACTGGTCGGCCGGCACGCCGCCGAATTCCTCCGGGAAGCCGAGCCCAAGCAGGCCGATCTCCGCCGCCTTCAGATACAGCGCGCGCGGAAATTCGCCGGCCTCGTCCCACGCGCTCGCGAACGGCGCGATCTCCTTGTCGACGAAGCGCTTGATGACGTCGCGGAAGGCCTCGTGCTCGGCCGTATAGAACGGGCTTTTCGTCATGGCGGTGCCGGGAGGA
Source organism: Bradyrhizobium sp. SZCCHNR1015 (assembly GCF_032489875.1). NCBI lineage: Bacteria > Pseudomonadati > Pseudomonadota > Alphaproteobacteria > Hyphomicrobiales > Nitrobacteraceae > Bradyrhizobium > Bradyrhizobium sp. SZCCHNR1015. The sequence goes on along the minus strand of NZ_JAUEYW010000009.1, from coordinate 306,345 downwards.
TCCTGCTTCGTGCGCCTCAGAAGATGCGCCGGAAACGCCCGTATCAACTTGCGTGGAGTGGCTGGCTGGCAAAATCACCTGCGGCGCGCCCGGTCGGCCCGGCCGGCTTCCCAGGGCCAGCGCCTGGACGCAAGACAGTGCATTGCACACATCTGCCCACTCGTTGTGGTGAGCGGCCTTGCACGGTCGCCATCGCCGCAGGCCAAGAGCAAGAACGACAATCACGAAAATTCAACCAGAGGAAGCCCAGGGAATGTTGCCGATGACGACCAGGACACTGCTCTCATTCGCGGCCGCGGCCGCCTTTTCCGTACTGGCGAGCCAGAGCGCCCTTGCGCAAAAGAAATACGACACCGGCGCCACCGACACCGAGATCAAGATCGGCAATGTCGAGGCCTATAGCGGCCCGGCCTCGGCCTACGGCATCATCGGCAAGACCGAGGAAGCCTATTTCAAGATGATCAACGACCAGGGCGGCATCAACGGTCGCCGGATCAACTTCATCTCCTATGACGACGGCTACAGCCCGCCGAAGACGGTCGAGCAGGTGCGCAAGCTGATCGAGAGCGACGAGGTGTTCCTGGTGTTCAACGCGCTGGGCACGCCGACCCAGACCGCCGTGCAGAAATATCACAACGCCAAGAAGGTGCCGCAGCTGTTCCTCGCCACCGGCGCCAGCAAGTGGAACGACCCCAAGGAATTTCCGTGGACGATGGGTTTCCAGCCCAGCTACCGCGTCGAGGCGCGGATCTTCGCCAAGTATATCTTGAAGGAAAAGCCGAACGCGAAGATCGCGATCTTCTATGCCAATGACGATTTCGGCAAGGACTATGTCCTCGGCATCAAGGAGGTACTGGGCGACAAGGCCAAGACCATGATCGTGGCCGAGGAGAGCTACGAGACCTCGGAGCCGTCGATCGATGCTCATATCGTCAAGCTGAAGGGCACCGGCGCCGACGTGTTCGTCAACATCGCGACCCCGAAATTCGCGGCCCAGGCGATCAAGAAGATCGCCGAGCTCGAGTGGAAGCCGATGCACCTGATGACCGACGTCTCGATCTCGATCGGCGCCGTGATGAAGCCGGCCGGCCTCGAAGCCTCCGAGGGCGTGCTCTCCGCCGGCTATCTCAAGGACCCGTCGGATCCGCAGTGGAAGGACGACGAGGGCATGAAGAAGTTCATGGCCTTCATCGACAAGTACATGCCCGGCGCCAACATCTCCGACGCCAACCTCGCCTATGGCTATGCCGCGGCGCAGACCATGGTGCAGACCCTGAAGCAGTGCGGCGACACTCTGACCCGCGAGAACGTCATGAAGCAGGCCGCCAGCCTGAAGGATTTCGCGCCGGATACCCTGATCCCCGGCATCAAGGTCAACACCGGCCCCAACGACTTCGCCCCGATCGAGCAGCTCAAGATGATGCAGTTCAAGGGCGGCAAGTGGGACCTGTTCGGCGACATCATCAGCGCGGATGTCGGGGGATAGCAGCGTCGCTGCGGCGCCTCACTCGGAATCGTCTAACGGCGCGCCGCATCGCTTGAGCCCCCCTCTCTCTACGCCGACGATCGGCTCCCCTCCCCCTTGCGGGGGGGGTTGGGGGTGGGGGTCTCCGCACTCCAAAGGCCGTGAAGGGCACAGCGCATTTCGGCGCCGCAACCACCCCCCAGAACAATTCCTTCTCATCACCCCAATACTTCGAGCGGTCTTCGTGGACCCCCACCCCCGACTCCTCCCCGCACGGGGGAGGGGAGCAGACTGCCCGTGACGCAACGTTCTGCCATCCAAAAACTTCTTGCTATTTTTCCGAATCCATGATCATCTCTCGACATCCCGCCTCACCGCAGAGGGGCGTTGCGCGCGATCGTCACGACACGCGAGGCGGGGATGCGGTGGCCGCGAGAGATCGCAGCGTCTTCTCACGAGGGCGCGGACGAACGATCGCTTGCGGACGTGAAGTCGCAGCGTCCTGACACCCCGAAGCTGGTGTCTCCCGCGCAACGCGCAAGCATTGTCGCGGCATGGTGGCCAACAAGCCGGTGCACCAGGGAGACTGCGTATAAGCGTTCAACCCATCGCGCAGGGAATGCCGGCGTGCTCGGCTTTGCCTGTGGTACCTGCCGCCTGCATTTTTTTCGCAGGCGGGCCATGGGTGAGGCCTTCACCCGGCATTCCCTGCGCCCTCTGCACGTGAAGAGGGACGGACTGATTGAAACCTCGGGCGAGTGTCGCCGCGAGACTGCGATGACACGTCCTTAGTCGATTGTCTGCTGATCGATCCGATCTGTCGTTGAGACGTTCGGCTGCTTGAACGTCGCGCTGTTTGATCCCGTGAATCCGCCTCACCCCACCGCCGTCGTCCCGGACAAGCCGTGACGCGCGAAGCGCGGCACGGTGCCGATCCGGGACCCATACTCCGCGGCGGTGATGTGGCGCGAAAAAGCCAATGACCAGCCGGACTCAAACCGCACCCTGGGGGTATGGGTCCCGGCGTTCGCCGGGACGACGCTGCATGGCTAGAAGCACGGCGGCAACTACAAACTCCGTCATTGCGAGCGAAGCGAAGCAATCCAGGGCCGAGTTCACGACTCTGGATTGCTTCGTCGCTTCGCTCCTCGCAATGACGGTGGTTAGTCGTGTGCCCAAATCTCACGGCACGCCCTGCACGAACAGCGCAAACGGCTCCTCGACGGTCTTGCGCAGGTGCTCGCGATAAAAACCATAGTGCGGATCGTCAGCACCGAGTCTGCCGAAGCTCGGCTCCACCACATTGCGCAGCGGGAGCAGCGCGATCGGCGCGGCGATCGGGGTCAGCAGCGAGCCGCGGCCCGCCAGGAGCGTCGTGATGATGCCGTACATCTCGCCGGTGATGGTCGGCCTGGAGACCGTGATCAGGCGGTGCTGGCCGTGGCGGTTGGTGACGAGGTAGACGAAGCCGGACTGGTTTGGCACGGCAACCTCGCCGAACTGCGTGAACGCCGCATCGAGCCGCGCGCCTTCGCGAAACGTCAGCGACGACGCGGCATCGTCCCAGACGATGTCGGTGCGGTAGGCGTAGATCGCGTCCTTGTCGCCGAATGACGGGCGCAAGGTGACGTAGGTGCCCTCGATCCACTCCACAGCCCGCCGCGAATAGGAGCCGAGGCTGTCGGGTGCAATGCCGCCGCTCGCGGCAGGCGCGGCGAGAGGTGCGCTCGGCGCCTTGCGCAGGGACATGCCGAGCGCCTGCTCGAGCCTGACAATGGTGGCGAGCGTGAACGGGCGGCGGCCGCCGAGCGCCTTCTCGAGGGTCGAGAGGCTCAGCTTGGCCTGCTCCGCCAGCGCTTGCCGCGACATCCGGCGCCGCGCGATCTCCTCGCGGACGGTCTCGGCGACCTGCCGGCTCTGCTCGTCGGAAAGCTCGCTGTTGTCCGGTATCGACATCCTGTCCCCTGCCGCGTGATGCGCACCTCTTCTAGCAGACGGACAAATCAGCACAAACCCGGACAGATCAGCCGCGCTCTCGACCACGACAGGACATGCGCGGGCGGGCGGCGGCCGAACAAGACCGACCATTCCGCTCGCGGTGCCGGCGCGCTGCGCCCAGTCTCGGCCTGCCGAATTTGTTCGTTGCGGAGGCAATGATGAGCGAGACAATGGACCACGATATCAGAAGCAGCACCCATCCGGTCAGGTCATGGATCGTGACCATGCTGCTATTCCTGCTGCTCCAGGCCGCCGCCGTGCTGCTGGTCGGCTTCACGGCGCTGTTTCTCAGCGTCACCCCTGGCTGGTCCGCCGAAGGGCCATTGGCGCCGCTGACCAGGCCGGGCGACGCCCGCTCCGGCGCACTGCTGTTCAAGTCCGACGGCCGCTATGCCGAGGCGCCGCGGCTCGGCATCGATGTCGACATCGTCGTCTCCGGCCCGACCGCGCGGGCGCGCGTGACGCAGCTGTTCAAGAACACCAGCTCGCAATGGATGGAGGCGGTCTATGTCTATCCGCTGCCACCCGACAGCGCGGTCGACACACTGAAGATGATCGTCGGCGACCGCGTCGTGGTCGGCGACATCAAGCCGCGCGAACAGGCCAAGGTGATCTATGAGCAGGCCAAGCGCGACGGCAAGACCGCGGCGCTCACCGAGCAGGAGCGACCGAACATCTTCACCAACTCGCTCGCCAATATCGGCCCCGGCGAGACCGTGCTGGTGCAGATCGAATATCAGCAGCCGGTGGCCGCGAGCGGCGGCGAGTTCTCGCTGCGGGTGCCGCTGGTCGTGGCGCCGCGCTACAATCCGGCGCCGATCGTGCAGAGCGTCGATCTGCGCCCGGGCGGCAACGGCTGGGGCGCAGCGAGCAACGATCCCGTGCCTGATCGCGACCGCATCTCGCCGGAGGTGCTCGACCCAGCCAAGACCGATCCGGTCAATCCGACGAGGATCACGGTGCGGCTGCAGGCGGGCTTCGCCATCGGCGAGGTCAAGAGTCACCATCACCAGGTGACGATCGACAGCCCCGATGCGAAGACGCGTGTCGTGACGCTCGCCGAGGGCGTGGTGCCGGCCGATCGCGATTTCGAGCTGACCTGGAAGCCGGCGGCCGCCGCGACGCCGTCGGTCGGCCTGTTCCACGAGCAGGTCGGCGATGCCGACTATCTGCTCGCCTTCGTCACGCCTCCCGCAGTGACGGCGTCGGCACAGCGTCCGCAGCCGCGCGACGTGATCTTCGTGATCGACAATTCCGGCTCGATGGGCGGCACCTCGATCCGCCAGGCCAAGGCCAGCCTGCTCTATGCGCTGAACCGCCTGCAGCCGGGCGACCGCTTCAACGTGATCCGCTTCGACGACACCATGACCGTGCTGTTTCCCGCCTCGGTGCCGGCCGATGCCGAGCATGTCGGCAGCGCGACCAGCTTCGTCAGTGCGCTCGACGCGCGCGGCGGCACCGAGATGGTGCCGGCGATGCGCGCGGCGCTCACCGACGACGGCAGCGACTCCGACCGCGTGCGTCAGGTGGTGTTTCTGACCGATGGTGCCATCGGCAACGAGCAGCAGCTGTTCGAGACCATCACCGCGATGCGCGGCCGCTCGCGCATCTTCATGGTCGGCATCGGCTCGGCGCCGAACACCTATCTGATGACGCGCGCCGCCGAGCTCGGACGCGGCGCCTTCATCCATATCGGTTCGGTCGAGCAGGTCGAGGACCGCATGCGCGATTTGTTCGCCAAGCTGGAGAACCCGGTGGTGACTGGGCTGAGCGCGACGTTCTCCGAAGCCTCTGCCGACCTCACGCCCACGGTGCTGCCGGACGTCTATCGCAACGAGCCGCTGGTGCTGGCCGCCAAAATCGATCGCCTCGCCGGATCGCTGCAGCTCAAGGGCCGCATCGGCGACCAGCCCTGGACCATCACGCTGCCGCTGTCCGGCGCCGCCGAGGGCAAGGGCCTCTCAAAGCTGTGGGCGCGGCGCAAGATCGGCGATGCCGAGGTGGCGAAGACGATGCGGCAGATGACGCCGGAGGAAGCCGACGGCGCCATTCTGAAGCTCGCGCTGGAGCACCAGCTGGTGAGCCGCCTGACCAGCCTCGTCGCCGTCGACAAGACGCCGCGCCGTCCCGACGGCGAGCCACTGAGGCTCGCCGAACTGCCGATCAACCTGCCGGCCGGCTGGGACTACGAGAAGGTGTTCGGCGAACGCGGCCGGATTCCGGCGATGCAGAAGGAGCGCCGCGCTGAAGCAGACCACGACGTCCAGCTCGCCGCGCTGAAGCGGCCGGTGGTGCCGGCAGCGCCGGCGACGGTCACGCTGCCGAAGACGGCGACCGATGCGGAGCTCAGCATGCTGCTCGGGTTGGGCCTGCTGATGCTCGAACTGATCTGGCTCGTCGCGATCAGGCGGCGGGCGGCCAACTAAGCAATGTCGTCATTGCGAGGAGCGAAGCGACGAAGCAATCCAGGGGCTGCACAACGACTCTGGATTGCTTCGCTTCGCTCGCAATGACGGAGGAGAGAGAATGCCACGATTTGTCATCCCGCTCGCAGTCGCGCTTGTCGGCCTCATCCTGTTCGGCCACGGCGCCCTCATCCATGCCAAGGCGATCGTGGCGCAGGTGCTGCTCGATCGCGCCTTCACCCGGACCATTGCGACCGGCCATGCGGTCAAGCCATGGTCCTGGGCCGACACCGTCCCGGTCGCGCGCATCGAGGTGAAGAGCCTCGGCGTCTCCACCATCGCGCTGGCCGGCTCGAGCGGCCAGGCACTCGCCTTCGGCGCCGGCCATGTCGAGGGCACGGCCGAGCCGGGCGAGACCGGAATCGCCGTCTATTCCGCCCATCGCGACACGCACTTCCGCTTCCTGAAGGACGTCAGCATCGGCGACGAGATCGACATCGTCAGGCGCGACGGCAAGACCTTCCGCTATCGCGCCGACGGGGCCAGCGTCGTGCGTTTCGATGCGTCCGGCATCGATCCGGACACCGAACGCCCTGAGCTCGTGCTCTCCACCTGCTGGCCGTTCGACGCGCTGACACAGGGCCCGGAGCGCTACGTGCTGCACGCCACGCTGATCGCGTCTGAAGAATGAACGAGACCATGGCTGCCCTTGGGAACTAGGCGCCGAATGACCATTTGTCACCCTGTCGCCCGCGTGAGATGATCCTGCGCGGGCAGCACGGTCCATCATCGAAGCGCTTTCGACATGCATTCCCAGATCCAATATCTGCCGATCACGCCCGTATTCTTTGCGATCCTGGTGCTCGCCTTCGGCGTCCTGATCGTCCTGATCCAGTTCGGCATCCTGCGCTACGCCTACATGAAGCTCGGCGTCAGCTCGGGCACCGCGATGCTGCTGCTGTTCGGCTCGCTGGTCGGCAGCTATTTCAACATCCCGATCACCATGCTGCCTGGGCAGGTCGCGCGCTCTGGCGAGATCATCGACTTTTTCGGCATGCAATATGTCGTGCCGTTGGTGCATCAATGGCCGGGTACTCTGCTCGCCGTGAATGTCGGCGGCGCGGTGATCCCGACGATCATGTCGACCTATCTCATGCTGCGCTACCAGCTCTGGCTGCGCGCCGCGATCGCGGTGCTGGTGATCGCCGTGATCATCCACGCGATGGCGACGCCGGTGCAGGGCGTCGGCATCGCCGTGCCGGTGTTCGCGCCGGTGGTCGTGACCGCGATCCTGGCGTTCCTGCTGTCGCGCGAATATGCCGCGCCGCTGGCCTATATCGGCGGCTCGATGGGCACGCTGGTCGGCGCCGACCTGATGAACCTCGACAAGATCGGCAGCCTCGGCGCGCCCGTGGCCTCGATCGGCGGCGCCGGGACGTTCGACGGCATTTTTCTCACCGGTATCCTGGCGGTGCTGCTGGCCGGCCTCGCCGCGCCCTCCCGGCCGGGCCTCGCGCGCTGAGCTTTCAACCGGGAGACATTGCGGCTAAAATCGAGCAGAGGCAGCAGTGGACACGGAATGCGCGCGATCAATCTTATCGTGGGAACCCTGACGATCGCGGCCGTCGCGGCCGGGATCAGCGGCGTCCTGATCAAGCAGAAGCGCCGCATCGCCGAGCAGCGCAGCACCATGCGCGTGGTGTTCGACGGCGGTTCGGCGGCCGGCCTCCGCAAGGGCGGGCCGGTGAATTTCGATGGCGTGCAGGCCGGGCAGATCCTCTCGATCAATCTCGAGAGCCCGCGCAAGATCGTTGCCATGATCACGCTCGACAAGTCAGCGCCGATCCGCAAGGACACCACAGCGGGCATCGAGTTCCAGGGCCTGACCGGTATCGCTGCGATCTCGCTGGTCGGCGGCGCGCCGACCGCTCCGCCGGTGCCGCTGGATCGCGACGGCGTGCCGGTGCTGACGGCCGACCTCAAGGACCAGGAGACGATGGTCGAGACGGTGCACAACATCGACAAATACGTCGTCAGCAACGCACCGGCGATCAAGCAAGCGCTGCAGACGTTCGAAACGGAGACCGCCTCGCTGCAGGCCAAGACCGCCGCCTTCGACTCTGCGATCGACAAGGCCGAGGATGTCTTCAAGGGCTTCGATACGCTGGTCACCAAGATCGACGGCGCCATTCCCGGGTTCGCGGACGGCAATCCGGGCCAGTTGTTCGACCAGATCAAGTCCATGCGCGAGCTCGTCGACAGCTTCAAGCGCAAGTCCGCCAAGGTGATCGACGAGGGCCGCAAGACGCTGGTCGACATCAGCGACGGCGCCAATGCGATGAGCGTCAAGTTCGGCGGCCAGCCCGCGCCGGGACCACGCCGGGTGCCGGCCTCACGCTGAGGGGCGGACACGCCGCCCCTCGCGTTCGTTCAGTGGCTGATCATCCAGGGGCGCGCCGTCGGAAAGCCCTTGGCGCCGCTCCTGGACTTGGTCATCAGCCGCGGCGATTTCTTCGGCGAGCAGCAGCCGCAGGCCGGCCCATGCTTGGCCTTGTACTCGGCAACCGTCTGCGGCGCGTGGCGGCTGCGCTCGTTGGTCGCATGCGCCGTGCGCCGCTCCGCCGGCATGCAGGCGAAGGCGGGCGCGGTGAGGATCACCCGCGGCGCCATGTCCTGGCATTGCGGACAGACCTGCGGCTCGTCACATTCCGACATCGGGCGCATGTCGGTGAAGGGGCCGCATTCGTCACAGAGATATTCATAGACCGGCATTGTCTCGTCTCCTGCGCAACATCGTCTCTCTCGTCCGCGCGGCGGATGCGGGGCGGCCAAATACGCGGCGGTCCCGCATCCCGTCGCACAGGGAGAGGGTTATTTGTCCGGCGAGATCGGCATCTGGATATCGCCGGTGATGTGCTTGATCGGGCCTGCCGCCGACGGCATCACGTCGAAGTCGAAGATCTCGGTCGGCAGCCACAAGGTCGCGCAGGCATTGGGCACGTCGACCACGCCGGAGATGTGACCCTGCACCGGCGCGGTGCCGAGGATCGAATAGGCCTGGGCGCCGGAGTAGCCGAACTTCTTCAGGTACTCGATCGCGTTGAGACAGGCCTGCCGATAGGCGATGTGGACGTCGAGATAGTGCTGCTTGCCGGCCTCGTCGACCGAGATGCCCTCGAAGATCAGGTAGTCACGATAGTTCGGCGTGATCGGCGACGGCTTGAAGATCGGGTTCTTAATGCCGTACTTCGCGACGCCGTCCTTGATGACGTCGACCTTGATGTGCAGCCAGCCCGCCATCTCGATGGCGCCGCAGAAGGTGATCTCGCCGTCGCCCTGGCTGAAGTGCAGATCGCCCATCGAGAGGCCGCCACCGGGCACGTAGACCGGGAAGTAGATCTTCGAGCCGCGCGACAGGTCCTTGATGTCGCAATTGCCGCCATGCTCGCGCGGCGGCACGGTGCGGGCGCCCTCGGCGCCGATCTTGGCCTTGACGTCGCCCTTGGCCTGGCCGGCATGCGCGGTCGGTGCGAACGGCGGATTGGCGAGGCCCGGCACGCGGGTCGGGTTGGTCGCGATCAACGCCGTCTCACGCTCGTTCCAGGTCGCCAGCAGCTTCGGATCGGGCAGACAGCCGATCAGGCCGGGATGGATCAGGCCGGCGAAGTTCACGCCGGGCACGTGACGCGACGAGGTGTAGAGGCCCTTGATGTCCCAGATCGACTTCTGCGCCAGCGGGAAGTGGTCGGTCAGGAAACCGCCGCCGTTCTGCTTGGAGAAGAAACCGTTGAAGCCCCACAGGCTCTCCTTCAGCGGACCGACGTCGAGCAGGTCGACGACCAGGAGGTCGCCTGGCTCGGCGCCCTTGACGCCGATCGGGCCGGACAGGAAGTGCACGATCGACAGGTCGATGTCGCGGACGTCGTCGGCCGAGTCGTTGTTCTTGATGAAGCCGCCGGTCCAGTCATAGGTCTCGATGATGAAGTCGTCGCCGGGATTGACCCACTCCACCATCGGAATGTCCGGGTGCCAGCGGTTGTGCACCTTGTCGTTCTCGTAGGCCGACTTGGTCAGATCGACCTTGATCAGTGTGTCAGGCATCAAGAGCTCCCCTTTACCTTTGCTTGGACGGAGTGGTTAGACGGACAGATATTTCGAGACCTGCGCGGCATCGACGGACTCGCGCGGATCGTCGCGGACGATCTCGCCGTTCTCGATCACCAGCACGCGGTCGGCGATGTCGAGCGCGAAGCTCAGCACCTGCTCGGAGACAACGATGGACAGCCCTTTCTCGTCGCGGATGCGCTTCAAGGTGCGCGCCATCTCCTTGATGATCGACGGCTGGATGCCCTCGGTCGGCTCATCGAGCAGCAGCACCTTCGGCTTGGTGGCGAGCGCGCGCGCGATCGCGAGCTGCTGCTGCTGGCCGCCGGAGAGATTGCCGCCGCGTCGGCCCTTCATCTCGAGCAGCACTGGAAACAGCTCGTAGATGTCGCCGGGCACCTCGGACTCGCCGGAGACGACGAGGCCGGTCTCGATATTCTCCTTGACCGTCATCGTCGAGAAGATCATGCGGCCCTGCGGCACGTAGGCGAGACCCTTGGCGACGCGCTCGTAGCTCTTCAGGCCCGACAGCTCGGTGCCGTTCATGTCGATGGAGCCGCTCTTGGACGGCAGGATGCCCATCAGCGACTTCATCAGCGTGGTCTTGCCCATGCCGTTGCGCCCCATGATCGCAACGATCTCATTGGGCGCGACCTTGACGTTCAGGCCATGCAGCACCTCGCTCTGGCCATAGGCGACATGGAGATCGGAGATTGCGAGCATCAATGGCTCCTGCAAAGTGATGAATTGGGACGAGGCTGCAGCAACATCGGCAGCGCGCTCCCTCCCCCCTTGTGGGGGAGAGTTGGAGAGGGGGGTAGTCCCAAGCGATACTGCCGCCGTGGGCCCCCTCCCCTAGCCCCTCCCCACAAGGGGGAGGGGAACGCAGCGTCACTCGGAGCAAACAAGATCGCGATCATCGCTCAGTGCCCCAGATAGACTTCGACGACCTTGGGGTCGTTCTTGACCTTGTCCATCGTGCCTTCGGATAGGATCTGTCCCTGGTGCAGCACGGTGACCTTGTGGGCGATGTCCTCGACGAACTTCATGTCGTGCTCGATGACGAGCACCGAACGGTCCTTGATGATGCGGTTGAGCAGCTCGGCGGTCTTGGCGCGCTCGCTGACGCTCATGCCGGCCACAGGCTCGTCGAGCATCAGAAGGTCCGGGTTCTGGATCAGCAGCATGCCGATCTCGAGCCACTGCTTCTGGCCATGGCTGAGCTCGGCCGCCGAGGTCTTGAGACGATCCTTCAGGAAGATCATCTCCGCGACCTCCTCCACGCGATCCTTGACGACCGCGTCGCGCTGGAAGGTCAGCGAGCCGAACACGGTGCGGCCGCGCGGAAAGGATATCTCGAGATTCTCGAACACGCTGAGATCCTCGAACACCGACGGCGTCTGGAACTTGCGGCCAACACCGGTCTTGACGATCTCGTTCTCGCGCAGCTTGGTCAGCTCCTTGCCGCGGAACTGGATCGAGCCCGAGGTCGCTTTGGTTTTGCCGCAGATCAGGTCGAGCACCGTGGTCTTGCCGGCGCCGTTCGGGCCGATGATGACGCGGATCTCGTTCTCTTCGACGTAGAAGGAGAGATCGTTGACCGCCTTGAAGCCGTCGAACGAGACGGTGAGGGCTTCGACCGCGAGCAGGAATTCCTTGGGCTGATGACCGATGAGCATCGCTGTCTCCTCACTCTGCGGGGGCGCCGTTGGCGACCAGGCCGCCATTGCCGGGCTTCTTGCTGCGGGACGCCAGCAGCCGGTCGATGCGCGGCTGCACGTAGTCACCCCAGATTCCGGCCAATCCGTTCGGGAAGGCGAGAACCACGGCGATGAACAAGGCACCCAAGCCGAACAGCCAGAGCTGCGGGAAGGTCTCCGACAGGCTGGTCTTGGCGAAGTTGACGAGGAGCGAGCCATAGACCGCGCCGAAGATCGAGAGCCGGCCGCCGACCGCCGTGTAGATCACCATCTCGATCGACGGCACGATGCCGACGAAGGACGGCGACATGAAGCCGACCTCGAGCGTGAACAGCGCGCCGCCGACCGCGGCGAATACCGCCGCGGCGCAGAAGGCGAAGATCTTGAAATTGGCGACGCTGTAGCCGGAGAAGCGGACCCGGTCCTCCTGCTCCCGCATCGCCACCAGGATGCGGCCGAGCTTGGTGAGACGGATGAACTGCGCGACCAGGATGGCGGCGAACAGGAAGAACACCTCGACGAAGTAGAGGATGTATTTGGCGTGATCGGTGCGGATGTCCCAGCCGTGCAGGGTGCGCAGGTCGGTGATGCCGTTGATGCCGCCGGTGTAGCCCTGCTGTCCCACGATCAGGATGGTCATGATGGCCGCGATCGCCTGGGTGATGATGGCGAAGTAGACGCCGCCGACACGCCGCTTGAACATCGCAGCGCCGATGATGAAGGCGAAGATCGCCGGCACCAGGATGATCGCGGCGAGCGCGAACGGGAAGCTCTGGAACGGCTTCCAGAAGAACGGCAGCTGCGTCAGCTGATTCCAGTCCATGAAGTCGGGAATGCCAGGGGTCGACTGGATCTTGGTGTTGGCGACGCTGGAGGCCTCAAGCTTGAGGAACATTGCCATGCAGTAGCCGCCGAGGCCGAAGAACACACCCTGCCCCAGGCTCAGAATGCCGCCATAGCCCCAGCACAGCACCAGGCCGATGGCGACGAAGGAGTACGTCAGGTACTTCGCGACCAGGTTGAGGCGGAAGATGTCGACCGCCAGCGGCAGGATGACCACGAGCAGAAGCAGCAGAGAGACGAAGCCGATGAGCTCGGAGCGATTGAAGAAGCGCGTATTGATGATCATGACGGTGCTTTCTGATTCCCGATTCCTGCGCGTTCCGGCTATTTGCGGACCTTGAGGGCGAACAGGCCCTGCGGCCGCAGCATCAGGATGGCGACGATCGCCAGCAGAGTGAGCACCTTGGCCATCGAGCCGGACATGAAGAACTCCATCGTCGACTGCGCCTGGGAGATGGTGAAGGCAGAGGCGATGGTGCCGATCAGGCTGGCGGCGCCGCCGAACACGACGACCAGGAAGGTGTCGACGATGTAGAGTTGGCCGGCGGTCGGGCCGGTCGAGCCGATCATCGTGAAGGCGGAGCCGGCGACACCGGCGATGCCGCAGCCGAGACCGAAGGTGTAGCGGTCGACCTTCTCGGTGTTGATGCCGACGGCGCCGGCCATCACGCGGTTCTGCACGACGGCGCGGACCTGCTTGCCCCAGCGCGACAGGAAGAGGACATAGGCGACCACGATCGTGATCAGAATGGTCAGGCACATCACGAACATGCCGTTGATCGGAATCTGGATCGCGTCAGTCGCCTGCCAGGAGCCCATCATCCACTCAGGCAGTTCGACGCCGACCTCGCGCGCGCCAAACACCGAGCGATAGGCCTGCTGCAGGATCAGGCTGAGGCCCCAGGTCGCGAGCAGCGTATCGAGCGGCCGCTTGTAGAGCCGGCGAATCATCGCCCACTCGACCAGCATGCCGAGCGCTCCGGAGGCGATGAAGGCCAGCATCATCGCGACGAAGAAGTAGCCCGGAAACAACGACGGCAGGAAATGCTGGAAGGCGTTCGAGGTCATCCAGGTGACGTAGGCGCCGAGGATCATGAACTCGCCATGCGCCATGTTGATGACGCCCATCTGGCCGAAGATGATGGCAAGCCCCAGCGCCATCAGCACGTAGACCGAAAACAGGATGAGGCCTGCGAACCCCTGCATCGCGAAGATAGCCCCGAGGTCGCCGATGGAATAGTCACCGAACATGATCCGTCCTCTCGTGATGCGTGGTGTCGGTGCGCACTGACTTGCGATGCGCGTTGGCGCCCGCAGCATTGCCGCCGGTAAGGTCGTTCCCTCCCCCCTTGTGGGGGAGGGCCAGGGAGGGGGGTCCACACGACGAACTGTGGGTGGGGTACCCCCCTCCCCAACCCTCCCCCACAAGGGGGGAGGGAGCGCACTGGTTGTGCGGCAACGGCGTCGCTTCATCGGCCGTCGCGATGCGCGACTCGCGACTTACTGATAGCCCTTCGGGAACGGATCGGGCTCGACCAGGTCGGCGGTCTCGTAGATCAGCTCGTACTGACCGTCCGCCTTGGCGCGGCCGACGCGGGTCTTGGACCAGAGATGGTGGTTCTCATGGATCCGGACATAGCCTTCCGGCGCGCCCTTGAACTCGATGCCTGGCGAGGCGGCGGCGACCTTGTCGATGTCGAAGCTGCCGGCCTTCTCGACGGTCAGCTTCCACAGCCACGGACCGAGATAGGCGGCTTGCGTCACGTCGCCGATCACGGTCTTCTCACCCCACATCTTCTTGAAATCGGCGACGAAGGCCTTGTTGTTGGGGTTGTCGAGCGACTGGAAGTACTTCATGCAGGCATAGGCGCCCGCGATGTTCTCGCCGCCGATGCCGTCGATCTCGTCCTCGGTCACGGAGATGGTGAGCAAGGTCTGCTTCGACATGTCGATGCCGGCGGCTTTCAGCTGCTTGTAGAACGCGACATTGGAGCCGCCGACGATGATCGCGTAGATCACGTCCGGCTTGGTCAGCTTGATCTTGTTGATGACCGAGTTGAACTGGGTGTGGCCGAGCGGGAAGTACTCTTCGCCGACGACCTTGCAGCCCTGCAGATGGCCCTCGATGTGCTTGCGCGCGATCTTGTTCGAGGTGCGCGGCCAGATGTAGTCGGAGCCGAGCAGGTAGAAGGTCTTCGCACCCTTGGTCTTGTTGACCCAGTCGAGGCCGGCGATGATCTGCTGGGTGGCTTCCTGGCCGGTGTAGATGACGTTCTTGGACTGCTCGAGGCCTTCGTAGAAGGTCGGGTAGTACAGCATGCCGTTGTACTGCTCGAACACCGGCAGCACCGCCTTGCGCGAGGCCGAGGTCCAGCAGCCCATCACGGCGGCGCACTTGTCGTTGACCAGGAGCTTCTTGGCCTTCTCCGCGAAGGTCGGCCAATCCGAGGCGCCGTCCTCCTGGATGTACTTGATCTTGCGGCCGAGCACGCCGCCGGCGGCATTGATCTGCTCGATCGCGAGCTTCTCGGCCTGCACCGACCCGGTCTCGGAGATCGCCATCGTGCCGGTGACCGAATGCAGGATGCCGACCGTCACTTCGCTATCGGTGACTGCAAGTCCGGTGGTGTTGACAGCGGAGGTTGCGGGACCGGCGCCAAAGGATGGCCGCGGCATCATGGCCAGCGCCGGGATTGCGGCCATTCCCATCAGCAATTGGCGCCGAAGTGGCGACTTCAGGCCCTTTTTGGTTTCATCTGACATGAGCACCCCATTCATTGGTTCGAGGACACGCGTTGGGTCAGACGAAGGATGGCGCGGTTTGTGCAACGCACGGATACGCAAGATTGCGTATACTGCACCGCAAAAGCGCGACGTAGGCTCTGCGTAGGTCTTGCGAGGGGCAGGCGAGTTGCGGACAAGCGCCCGCGGGTGAGGAGTTCGAAAGTGGCAGGGCGGCAGCGGATCGACCGCGTCAGGCGCCAGTACAACCAGTGGGTCGCCAACCAGACGTTGGAGGACTATGCGCTCCGCTTCACGGCCAAGAGCGCGCGGCGCTGGTCGGCCGCCCGCGTCGCCAACACCGCGCTGGGCGCAATCTCGTTCCTGGCGCTGGAGGCCATCGGCGGCACAATCACCTTGAACTACGGCGTGACCAATGCGACCGCCGCCATCCTAGTCGCCAGCGTGATCATCTTCTGCTGCGGCCTGCCGATCGCCTATCATGCAGCTAAATGCGGCATCGACATCGACCTGCTGACGCGTGGCGCCGGCTTCGGCTACATCGGCTCCACCATCACCTCGCTGATCTACGCCTCCTTCACCTTCATCTTCTTCGCCATCGAGGCGGTGATCCTCGCCTCCGCCCTCGAGATGTGCTTCGGCATTCCGCGCCCGGTCGGCTATCTCATCAGCGCCGTCGTCATCATCCCGCTCGTGACCTACGGCATCACGCTGATCAGCCGCTTCCAACTGTGGACGCAGCCGCTGTGGGTCGTGCTGCACGTCCTGCCCTTTGCCGCAATCGCCTATGCGAGCCCGCACTCCTTCGCCGATTGGCTGCAGTTTCCCGGCGAGCATGGCGATCCCATGGGCCATCTCGATCTGGCGCTGTTCGGGACCGCGGCGGCGGTCGTGTTCTCGCTGGTCGCCCAGATCGGCGAGCAGGTCGACTTCCTGCGCTTTCTGCCGCGCGATCGCCGCACGTCGAGGCGGTCATGGTGGATTGCGCTGTTATCCGCAGGCCCCGGCTGGATCGTGCTCGGTGCGCTGAAGCTGCTTGCGGGCTCGTTCCTGGCCTACTTCGCGCTCAGCCATGGAGTCTCGGCCGACCGCGCCGCCGAACCGGCACACATGTATCTCGAGGCGTTCCGCTACGTGCTGGCCCGGCCGGACCTGGCGCTTGCGTTGACCGGCACCTTCGTGATCGTGTCCCAGATCAAGATCAACGTTACCAACGCCTACGCCGGCTCGATCGCCTGGTCGAACTTCTTCTCCCGCCTCACCCACAGTCATCCGGGACGCGTCGTATGGCTGGTCTTCAACGTCGTGGTCGCGCTGCTGCTGATGGAGATCGGCGTCTACAAGGCGCTCGAGCAGACGCTGGCGCTGTACTCCAACATCGCGATCTCCTGGGTCGGCGCCCTGGTCGCCGACCTCGTGATCAACAAGCCGCTCGGCCTGCGCCCGCCGCAGATGGAGTTCAAGCGCGCTCATCTCTACGACATCAATCCGGTCGGCGTCGGCGCGATGACGATCGCCACGATCGTCTCGATCTGCGCCTTCTATGGCCTGTTCGGTCCGACCGGAAAGGCGCTGTCGACTTTCGTCGCGCTCGGCGTCGCGCTCGTCACGGCGCCCGCGATCGCCTATCTGACCGACGGAAAGTACTATCTGGCGCGCAAGCCGAAGCGGAGCTGGCAGAACATCGAGCAGATCCAATGCTGCATCTGTGAGCATCATTTCGAGCCGGAGGACACCGCCTCCTGCCCGGCCTATGCCGGCCCGATCTGCTCGCTGTGCTGCTCGCTCGACGCTCGCTGTCACGATCTGTGCAAACCGCACGCGCGGGCGCAAGCCCAGGTCGCCGCGGCGCTTGGCGGCATGCTGCCGGGGTCGGTGCTCGCCAAGATCAACTCGCAGCTCGGTCACTATGTCGGTGTCTTTCTGACATCGGCCGGACTCGTCGCGCTGACGCTCGGCATGATCTATCTGGAGACCTCGGCGGCGCTGCCAGGATTCAAGGGCATCATCTCCGACGTGCTGTGGAAGGTGTTCTTCGCTCTCTCCATCATCATCGGCGTCGTGACCTGGCTGTTCGTGCTGGCGCAGCAGAGCCGTCGCGCCGCCGAGGCCGAGACACGCCGGCAGACGCAGCTGTTGATTCAGGAGATCGAGGCGCACAAGCGCACCGACGCCGAGCTGCAGCGCGCCAAGGAGGTTGCGGAGTCCGCCAACCTCGCCAAGAGCCGCTATGTCGTCGGCCTCAGCCACGAGCTGCGCTCGCCGCTGAACGCGATCTCCGGCTATGCGCAACTGCTCGAGCAGGACACGAGCCTCGCACCGAAGCCGCGGGACCAGGTCCGCGTCGTCCGCCGCAGCGCCGATCATCTGTCCGGCCTGATCGACGGCATCCTCGATATCTCCAAGATCGAAGCCGGGCGGCTGTATCTGTCGCGCGACGAGGTCCGTCTCAGCGAATTCCTCGACCAGCTTGTGGGCATGTTCCGATTGCAAGCCGCCGCCAAGGGCGTCGACTTCGTGTTCAAGCGGCCGGCGGTACTGCCGCTGGTCGTCTACGCCGACGAGAAACGGCTGCGCCAGATCCTGATCAACCTGCTGTCGAATGCGATCAAATTCACCGCGGAAGGCAGCGTCCAGTTCGTCGTGCATTATCGCAGTCCGGTCGCGGAGTTCGAGGTGATTGATACCGGGCCCGGCATCCAGCCCGACGACCTCGAGCGCATCTTTGCGCCGTTCGAGCGCGGCGCGCTCGGGGCCGCTCAACCGCAGACCGGCACGGGACTGGGCCTGACGATCAGCCGCCTGCTCGCCGGGGTGATGGGCGGCGACATCAAGGTCGAGAGCAGGGTCGGCACCGGCAGCACCTTCAAGGTCAAGATCCTCCTGTCCGAGGTCACCAACCCGACGCGGCATGCGCCGGTGAAGGCGCCGGTCGCCGGCTATCTCGGACCGCGCAGGACGATTCTGATCACCGACGACGATCCCGTTCATCGCGACCTCCTGCGCGAGGTGTTGACGCCGCTCGGCTTCATCCTGCTGAGCGCGCCCGACGGTCCCGCCTGCCTCGCGCTCGCACAGCACTGCCAGCCGGACCTGTTCATTCTGGACATCTCGATGCCCGGCATGGACGGCTGGACGGTGGCCGAGACCTTGCGCAACAGCGGTCATCATCAGGCCCGGATCCTGATGACATCTGCGAGCGCGCTCGAAGCGCATGGCCGGCCGCTGGCGCAACCATTCCACGACAGCTACCTGATGAAGCCGATCGACATCCCAAGGCTGCTGGAGGCGATACGTCAATTGCTGAAGCTCGAATGGAGCTACCAGACCGACATCCCAGCGGCGCCGCCACGCTGGCGGCCGGACACCGGGTCCCGGCCCCCGCTCAACTATGTCGAGGAGCTGATGAGCCTCGGCCAGATCGGCTACATCAGGGCCATTCAGCTCAAGCTCGACGACATCAGCAACGCGCATCCGGAGCATGCCGACTTCGTCGCCCAGATGCGCACGCTTATCGACCGCTTCGATCTCGATCAGTACATGGCCACTCTGAAGACCTTGCATGCCTATGAGCACTGACAGCAGGAAGCGCGATGTCGCGCTGGTGGTGGACGACTCGCCGGAGACGCTTCGGCTGCTCACCGACGCGCTGGATGGTGCCGGCATGACGGTCATGGTCGCACTCGATGGCGCCGCGGCCATGCGCATCATCGACCAGATCACGCCGGACATCATCCTGCTCGACGCCGTCATGCCCGGCATGGACGGCTTCGAGACGTGCCGCAAGCTCAAGCGCGAGACGGGTCTCTCCAACGTCCCCGTCATCTTCATGACCGGGCTCGCCGATACCGAGCATATCGTGAAGGGACTGGAGGCCGGCGGCGTCGACTACGTCACCAAGCCGATCGCCGTCTCGGAGATGCTGGCGCGCATCCGCGTGCATCTCGCCAACGCCCGGATGACGCAGAGTGCGCGCGCCGCGCTCGACGTCTCCGGCCGCTTCCTGCTCGCCGTCAACCGCGAGGGACGGCTGATGTGGGCAACGCCGCAGGCGCAGAAGCTGCTGTCGGACAGTTTTGGCACCGCCGAGGAGCTCGTTCTTCCTGAAGCGCTGCGGCTCTGGCTGGATCAGGCGCAGAACGGCGGCGGGAAGGCCGCCGCTTCGATCCCCGATCATCCCGAATTGCGCCTCTATTACATGGGCGGAGCCGGGCCCAACGAGTTCCTGCTGCGGCTCGCCAAGGAGTCCTCCGGTGAGTTGCCCAAGGAATTCTCCAGCGAGTTCGGTCTCACCACGCGCGAGGGCGAAGTGCTGTCATGGCTGTCCAAGGGCAAGACCAACCGCGACATCGCGCAGATCCTGGGGCTGAGCCCGCGGACCGTCGACAAGCACCTCGAGCAGATCTACGCCAAGCTCGGCGTCGAGAACCGAACCGCCGCCGCGGCGATCGCGACGGGGGTGACGCGGCGGGAGGGATGAGACGGGCGGCGCACTCAGAAGCGCGCTCTGAAACTCGCTGTCGTCCCGGGCAAGCCCGCTGACGCACAGCGTCAACGGGCGCCGACCCGGGACCCATACCGCGTGATCTCGCTTGGGGCAGGATGTAAGCTGGCGTCGTGCCTCACATATCCGGCTGTGGTTATGGATCCCCGCGTTCGCGGGGATGACACCGAGGTTAGAGCGACAGCGAGTACTCCACCCCTCGGCGCTCACCCATATACGAACGCCGGATCATCCAGATCGATCGCCGGAATCTGGTCCTTCTCGCTCCAATAATCCTGGCTGTGCTGCCACTCCGGCTTGTCGCCGCGCTTGGGCAGCAGATGCATGTTGCGCATCATGTAGCCGGGATTGAAGTTTTCCGGGTCGATCCATGGCAGCAGCGGCATGTTGTGATCCTCCGGGCGCAGCGCCGGCACGACCTTGCTCACGCCCTTCTCCTTCATGTGCGCGAGCAGGCGGCACACGAAATCCGCGACCAGATCGGTGCGCAACGTCCAGCTGGCGCGGAAATAGCCGAACACCCAGGCGAGATTCGGCACGCCGGTGAACATCATGCCGCGATAGGTCACGGTGTCGGCGAAGTCGAGCGGCTTGCCGTCGATCGTGAACGCGATGTCGCCGAGCACGCAGAGATCGAAGCCGGTCGCGGTGACGATGATGTCGGCCTTGAGCTCGTCGCCGGACTTCAGCTTGATGCCGCCTTCGGTGAAGCTTTCGATCTCGTCGGTGACGACGGAGGCTTTGCCACTCTTGATGCCCTCGAACAGAT
The DNA here is from genome assembly GCF_032489875.1 of Bradyrhizobium sp. SZCCHNR1015. Lineage (NCBI taxonomy): Bacteria > Pseudomonadati > Pseudomonadota > Alphaproteobacteria > Hyphomicrobiales > Nitrobacteraceae > Bradyrhizobium > Bradyrhizobium sp. SZCCHNR1015. The sequence goes on along the minus strand of NZ_JAUEYW010000009.1, from coordinate 285,815 downwards.
CGGCATCCGGCACGAACGCGATGCGCTGTCGCCACGGGCGATAGCTCGGGGTGAAATGCTTGGCCGCCTGTTCGGGGCCGATGATGGCGCTGATCTGGCCGATCAGCTCCTTCTTGACCTGCTCGGGCTCCGTCAAGCAGCGCTTGGTGAACCAATCCTGCTCGAACAGGATCTTGCGCCTGACGATCTCGTGGATCCACTCTTCCTTGACATCAAGCCGACGCAACTCCTCGGCCAGCTCGATCGCGTTGCGGCCGATGCGGAAGTAGGTCGGCGAGCGCTGCAGCATCGTCACATGCGCGCATTTTCCGGCGATCGACGGCAGGATGGTCGCGGCCGTCGCACCGGAGCCGATGACCACGACCTGCTTGCCGGTGAGATCGAGATCCTCGGGCCAGAGTTGCGGATGCACGATGCGGCCCTTGAATTTCGCCATGTCCGGCCACTCCGGCGTGTAGCCCTTGGAGTGGCGGTAGTAGCCCTGGCACATCCAGAGGAAATTCGTGGTGAAGGTGACGGGCTGCTGATCCCTGCCCTTCACGGCTTGGACCGTCCAGAGATTGGTCGCGCTCGACCAGCTGGCCGACACGATGTGATGGCCGTAGCGGATGTGGCGGCCGAGATCGTTCTCTTCAATCACCTCGCCCATGTAGCTGAGGATTTCTTCCGCGGTCGCGATCGGCGGCCCGACCCACGGCTTGAAGCTGTATCCAAATGTGTGCAGGTCGCTGTCGGAGCGGATGCCGGGATAGCGGTGCGTCCGCCAGGTGCCGCCGAAGCCGTCCTGGCTCTCCAGGATCACGAAGCGCTTGTCGGGCATCTGCCTGGTCAACTGATAGGCGCTGCCGACACCGGAGATGCCGGCGCCGACGATGAGCACGTCGAAATGTTCGGTCGCGTGAGAGGACGCGGCCTCCCGGATGGGCGCGATGACGTTCATGGGAGTCCCTGGGCTTTGGTCTTGATGTTGTTTCCTCGCGTGACAGGCTGAACCCGATCACAGCGACGGTCAACCCATCGCGACGCGCGGCGTCGTGAACGCGGCGCCTCAATTTCCGCCGAGCGGCATGCCCCACTGCCGCGCGGTCTGCACGACCCAATCGCGATACAACGTGAGCGGCGTGACGCCGGTCATGCCGCCGCAGCCATCGCCGAGATTTGGCCCGGTCGACCATGAGATGACGCCGATCAGCACCTGTCCTTGCGCCTGCGTCTCGAATGCAGGCCCGCCGGAATCCCCGGTGCAGCCACCGAGCCCGGACCGCACGCCTTGCGTCGCCGGATCGACCAGCCGGATCTGCAATGTGCCTGGCCTGCCTGTGGCCACCAGCGCCGCGCCGCGCACCACGCCCCCGCTCTTGCCGTCGCCGGGGACGGCGACACCGATGCCTGCGACCGTGAATGCGTTGCCGGCGGCAAGCGGCGGCTGCGGCACGCCGAGCGCCACCGGCACGCGCTCCTTCGCTGGCGCCTCCAATTCCAGCAGCGCGACATCGGCGGTGGCGCGATGCGCCAGGATGGCCTGCACGCTGAAGCTGGGATGCACCGCCACCCGCCGGACCGTCTTGAGAACCGGCCTGCGGTCGCGATCGTATTCCACGATGCGGTAATCGAGACCCGGCTGCACGCAATGCCCGGCGGTCAGCACCAGCTTCGGGGCAATCAGCGCGCCGCTGCAGAAATTGCCGCGCGAGCCGACGATCGTGACCACGGCGCGGCCGATGCCATCATTCAGCGCCGGCGCATTGCCGACGATGGCCAGGGCCTGCGACGGCGCCAGCAGAGCGGCGGCTGCAATGATTGCGTGAGACGGCTTCATCGCGGCAGCAATAGCGGCTGACGCCGAGGTCGCCAAGTGCGACCGAGGTCGCCAAGTGCGGCATCCCATGCTAGCGATCATCCAGGGATCAAGGAAGGACAGGACTGACATGGTCGAGGCGGTGATCTTCGATTTCGGTGGCGTGCTGACGACATCGCCATTCGAGGCATTCGCACGGTTCGAGAAGGAGCGCGGCTATCCTGTCGACATCATCCGCAACACCAATGCCGCCAACCATCTCGAGAACGCCTGGGCGAAATTCGAGCGGGCCGAGATCGACCTCGACACTTTCGACCGGCTGTTCGCGGAGGAGTCGCTGGCGCTGGGCGGCGCTGCGGTCAGCGGGCGGGAGGTGCTGCCACTGCTCACCGGCGACCTCCGTCCCGACATGGTCGAGGCGCTCCGCCGCATCAAGGCGGAGTGCAAGACCGGCTGCATCACCAACAATCTGCCGGCGAACGCAATCGGCAGCCAGGGCGGCCGCTCGTTGTACGTCGCGGAGGTGATGGCGCTGTTCGATCACGTGATCGAGTCGGCCAAGATCGGCCTGCGCAAGCCCGATCCCCGGATCTACCAGATGATGACCGAGACGCTCGGCGTCAGCCCCGCGGACTGCGTCTACCTCGACGATCTCGGCATCAACCTGAAGCCGGCGCGCGAGATGGGCATGACGACGATCAAGGTGGTCAGCGCAGCGCAGGCGATCGCCGAGTTGGAAGCCGCGACGGGTCTGAGCCTGCGCTGATCGTCATTGCGAGGCATCCTTGCGCCGAAGCAATCCGAAGGCTTCGTGGGATTCTGGATTGCGTCGCTGCCCTCGCAACGGCGCTGATCCTAATCGTTCGTCTGTTTGGCCCGATCCGGAAATGCCGCCGCCAGTGCCGCGCCGTCGGCCCGCAGCACGCCGCGCTCGGTGATCAGCCCGCTCACCAGCCGCGCCGGCGTGACGTCGAAGCCGTAGTTTGCGACCGGCGATCCCGGCGGCACGATGCGCACCGTCTCGATACGGCCGTCGGCGGTGCGGCCGGTCATCTCGGTGACTTCCTGCGCACCGCGCTGCTCGATCGGGATCTGTCGTCCCTCGGCGACCGCGAAATCGATCGTCGGCGACGGCAACGCGACATAGAACGGCACGCCGTTGTCGTGTGCCGCGAGCGCCTTGAGATAGGTGCCGATCTTGTTACAGACATCGCCGTTGGCGGCGACGCGGTCGGTGCCGACGATGGCGAGATCGACCATCCCATGCTGCATGAGATGGCCGCCGGTGTTGTCCGGGATGACGGTGTGCGCCACGCCATGATGACCGAGCTCCCAGGCGGTCAGCGACGCGCCCTGATTGCGCGGCCTGGTCTCGTCGACCCACATATGGATCGGAATGCCGCGATCATGCGCGAGATAGATCGGCGCGGTCGCCGTGCCCCAATCGACGGTCGCAAGCCAGCCGGCATTGCAGTGGGTCAGCACGTTCACGATTTCGCCCGGCTTCTTGCGCGCCGCGGCCGCTTCGATCAGCGCGAGGCCATGCGCGGCGATGCCCTGGTTGATCGTGACGTCCTCGCCGGCAATGTCGACGGCGCGGGAATACGCCGCATCTCGCCGCTCCGACGGCGCCAGCCGGCGCAGCATCGTGCCCATCGTGTCGAGCGCCCATTTCAGGTTGATCGCCGTCGGCCGCGTCGCGATCAACATCTCGTAGGCGCGGTCGATGCCGGGATCGGAGCGGTCGTCGCGCATCGCCAGCGCCATGCCGAAGGCGGCGGTGGCGCCGATCAGCGGCGCGCCGCGAACCAGCATGCCGCGGATCGCGTCCGCCGCCTCCTCGCATGTCGTGATCTTCGCCACCACGAACTCGTGCGGCAACCGGCGCTGATCGATCGCGCAGACCGACCAGCCGTCGGAGTCGAGCCAGATGCTGCGATAGTGCCGGCCGTCCACCTTCATGTTCGATCCCCCTTCAACCGCGCAAGATACGGCCTGCGACCGCATCGAGCTTGTTCAGAAGCTCGGGATCGCGCGCCTCCGGCGCAGTGATCAAGGCGGTGTCGAGCGCACGGTCGGAGCCGATCGGGCACGGTTCGTGCTCGCGCGGAAACTCGCGGGCGAGCCGCGCAACTAGTGATTTCGCCTTGTCGGCGTTGGTGGTGAGCACGCGAATGATGTCCTGCACGGTAACGGCGTCGTGATCCGGATGCCAGCAGTCGAAGTCGGTCACCATCGCGACCGTCGCGTAGCAGATCTCGGCCTCGCGAGCGAGCTTCGCCTCAGGCATGTTGGTCATGCCGATCACCGAATAGCCCGACGCCTTGTAGGTCATGCTCTCGGCATAGGTCGAGAATTGCGGTCCCTCCATGCAGACATAGGTGCCGCCGCGCGCGATCGCGATGCCTTCGGCCTCGGCCGCCGCCGCCAGATGAATGCGCAACCGCGGCGAAACCGGATGCGCCATCGAGACGTGGGCGACGCATCCCCTGCCGAAAAACGAGCTCTCACGCTTGTAGGTGCGATCGACGAACTGATCGACCAGCACGAAAGTGCCCGGCGGCAGCTCTTCCTTGAACGAGCCGCAGGCCGACAGCGACACCAGGTCGGTGACGCCCGCGCGCTTCAGCACGTCGATGTTGGCGCGGTAATTGATGTCGGACGGGGACAGCCGGTGTCCCTTGTCATGGCGCGGCAGGAACACGATCGGCAGCCCCGCGATCGTTCCCCGGCGCAATGGCGCCGACGGCTCGCCCCAGGGGCTCGCGATCACCTCTTCGCGCGCATCTTCCAGTCCCGGCAGATCATAGATGCCCGAGCCGCCGATAATGCCAAGCACAGCCTTCGTCATGACGTCCCCATCTCCAACGGAGACGAGAATGCCAGCTTTGCGACGGATTGAAAACAGCGACGCGGGAAACCGCGGGGCGTGGCAGCCGGGTCAGGCGGCCTTGGCTGCCGCAAGCTGACCGCTCACCAGACGCTCCAGCGTGGCGACAGACTGGAAGTTCTCCGGCGTGATCAGCTCCTGCGGAATGGTGAAATCGAACTCCGATTCGAGCGCCAACATCAGGTTGACCATGTCTATGGACGTCAGCCCGATGTCGACGAGCTTTGCATCCGCCGTCACGTCGGTAGAACTGGCGTTCTGCGCGAGGATATCGCGCACGAGCACCATGATCCTGTGACTGACATCGACATCGAAACTCGGCATGGGGACCTCTTCACTCGCGGCTTGTTCCGGCACGTCGAATTTAATCGACGCTCGCGCAAGGAGATAACGCAATCCGGCGGCGAAAGAGTTACGCCGCATCCCCGTTCCAGGTCTGAACTCGTCTTAACGCTAACGGCTTGGCCCGAAATTCTCGGACCGAAACAACCAGGAATTAACCCCCACCCGTCGATCGCACAGCGTTTACCCTGAATTTCGTCGACGTATTTGAATCAAATCCATACCCTGCGTGCAGCCCAAAAAAGAAGGCGCAGTGCATCTGTCCTGATCTTGCGAGGACGCACGTGCCGATCTCTCAACGAGACAAAATCCGGAGTATCGATCGGTCATGACTCTCCAGGGAACCGCGCTTCGCAACCCGATCCCCGATGATGGCGAGAGCCTTATGCTCGATCGCAGCTCCTTGTTCCTGCAGCGGACCGCCGCTGTTGCCGCGCAGGCCGCCGCGGAAGCCGACGAGGTCGACCGTGACGGCCGCTTCCCCAAGGCCGCAATCGATGCGGCACGCGAGCACAAGCTGCTCGGGATGCAGATCCCGGTCGAGTTCGGCGGCTTCGGAGCCTCGATCCACGACATCGCCGACGTCTGCTATGCGCTCGGCCGCGCCTGTGCCTCCAGCGCCATGATCTTCGCCATGCACCAGACCAAGGTCGCCTGCCTTGTGCGTCACGGCCGCGGCAGCGCCTACATGGAATCCCTGATGCGCCGTATCGCATCCGAGCAGCTGCTGATGGCCTCTTCCACCACCGAGGGACAGAACGGCGGCAACATCCGCGCCAGCGCCGCGGCCGTCGGCCACGACGGTAACCGCATCTCGCTGAAGCGCGACGCCACGGTGATCTCCTATGGCGCGGAAGCCGACGGCCTCGTCACCATTGCCCGTCGCGCCGACAGCGCAGCCGCCTCTGATCAGGTGTTGCTGGCGCTGACCACGGACGATTATACGATCTCGCGCACCCTTGGCTGGGAAACGCTGGGCATGCGCGGCACCTGCTCGACCGGATTCGCGCTCGAGGTGAGCTGTCCGTCCGACCGCATGTTCACCGAATCCTATGACCGCATCCACGGCCAGACGATGACGCCGTTCGCGCATCTCTGCTGGTCATCGGCCTGGTCCGGCATTGCTGCGGCCGCGGTGGAGCGCGCCCAGCGCTTCCTGCGCAAGGCCGCTCGCGGCGCCGGCGGACAGATGCCGCCGGCAGCTGCACATTACACCGCGGCTAAGATGGCGCTGGCCCGGCTGCGCGCAATGATCGTCACCAACATGGATGCCTTCGTCGCCCATGAATATGACGAGCGGGCGCTGAGCTCGCTCGACTTCCAATCCTCGATCACGCTGTTGAAGGTGCAGGCCTCGGAGCTTGCCGTTGAGACCGTGATGCATGCGATGCGCGCCTGCGGGCTCTCGGGTTATCGCAACGACGGCGAGTTCTCGATCGGCCGCCACCTGCGCGATGTTCTGTCGGCGCCGATCATGATCAACAACGACCGTATTCTCACGAACATTGCCACGGCCAATTTGATGAGCACGGTACCGGCCTCGCTCCATGAATGACCGCGCCGATCGCAGCCATTGCCTCCACCCAGGATTTGCACAATGACGATCCCCGTTCTCCCGCAGTCGCCCGAGATTGCGCCCCAGCCGGCCGACGCGCTCGATCATCTGACCGACGCCCTGTTCCATCGCATGGGCGCGGATGGCGTCTATGCACGGACCGCGCTGTATGAAGGTGTTGTGGAGCGGCTCACGACGCTCATCACGCGGCATCGTGAGCCCGGCACGGAGGTCATGCGCTTCCCGCCGGTCATGAGCCGGACGCAGCTTGAGAAGTCCGGCTATCTCAAGAGCTTTCCAAATCTGCTCGGCTGCGTCTGTGGCCTGCACGGCACCGAGCGGGACATCCACGAAGCCGTGGCACGTTTCGACAAGGGCGGCGACTGGACCACCTCGTTGTCGCCGGCCGACCTCGTGCTGTCGCCCGCAGCCTGCTATCCGGTGTATCCGATCGCGGCGAGCCGTGGTGCACTGCCGGTCGGCGGCCTGCGCTTCGACGTCGCGGCCGATTGCTTCCGCCGCGAGCCGTCGCGGCATCTCGACCGCCTGCAGTCGTTCCGTATGCGCGAATATGTCTGCATCGGCACACCCGACGACGTCTCGGCATTCCGCGACCGTTGGATGGTGAAGGCGCAAACGATCGCCCACGATCTCGGGCTGTCGTTCCGCGTCGATCACGCCAGCGACCCGTTCTTCGGTCGCGTCGGCCAGATGAAGGCGGTCAGCCAGAAGCAGCAGGCGCTGAAATTCGAACTCCTGGTGCCGTTGCGATCGGAAGAGCAGCCGACCGCCTGCATGAGCTTCAACTATCACCGCGAGCATTTCGGCACGACCTGGGGCATCGACGACGCCGACGGCGCGCCGGCGCACACCGGTTGCGTGGCCTTCGGCATGGACCGCCTCGCGGTCGCGCTGTTCCACACGCACGGCATCGATCCGACGCGCTGGCCGTCGCGCGTGCGCGACGCGCTGCTGGTGGAGCGTCAGCCCGACGTCGTCGGCTGACGTCCTACCGCCATCGTCGGGAGATCGGCAGGCAATCTCATGACCGCGCGCAAGCCGCTGATCCGCTGCCGGGAGATCGGGGAGCCCGATCTCGACGCGGTCGCCGATCTGCTCACGCGCGGATTTCCGCGGCGGTCCCGCGCGTATTGGGCCACGGGCCTGCACCGACAGACCGCGCGTCCGGCGCCCGGAGGCTATCCCCGCTATGGCTATCTGCTGGAGAACGACGGCGCGGCCGTCGGCGTGTTGTTGCTGATCTACAGCAACCGGGGCACACCCGCGCAGCCGCAGATCTGGTGCAACCTGTCGAGCTGGTATGTCGAGCCGTCGTTTCGCAACTATGCGACGATGCTGACCCGGATCGCACAGCGTTTGCCTGAGGTGACCTACATCAACATCAGCGCCGCGCGCCAGACATGGCCGATCATCGAGGCGCAGGGCTTTCGTCCCTATTGTTACGGCTTGTTCTTTTCAGTGCCCGCCATGTCATTTGCCGGCCGCGGCGCGCAAGTGGAGCAGGTCGCCGTTGACGCCCAGGCGCTCGATGGACTTCCGCCCAGCGAGGCTGACCTGCTGATCCGCCACGCAGGCTATGGCTGCCTCAGCATCGTGGTCCGGTCGAAGCATGGCCCGGTTCCGTTGGTGTTGCAGCAGCTCCGGGTCCGGCAAGGACGGTTCGCATTGCCGGCAATGCAGCTGATCTACTGCCGTGACACCTCCGACTATGTTGCCTGCGCCGGCGCCGTGGGCCGCTTCCTGCTGCCGCGCGGACGCGTGTCCGTCGTCGTCGACGCCGACGGGCCGATTGCCGGGCTCTACGGCGTCTACACCGAACGCCGCGGCCGCAAATACGTCAAGGGACCGGAGCCGGGGCGGCTCGGCGATCTCAGCGATACCGAACTTCCCGTCTATGGGTCCTGACCTATGCCGCGGCCCTGAACCGGTGGGCATAGTCCCAGTACAGCCTGCGTGCGCGGCTGAAGACGGGACCGATTGGCAGCGTCCGGTCGTCGATGCGGATCACCGGCGCGACCTTGGCGAAGTTGCCCGACGAGAATATCTCGTCGGCGTTCAGGAAATCGTCATATCGGAGCGTCGTCTCGACCACACTGACACCATCGCCTCGCAGCAATTCGATCACGCGCTGTCGCGTGATCCCGTTGAGGAAGGTTCCGTTCGGCACCGGCGTGAAGACAACGCCGTCCTTGACCATGAACACGTTGGCATTGCCGAACTCCGCGACGTTGCCGAGCAGATCCAGCATCAGGCAGTTGTTGAAGCCGCGCGAGGCCGCTTCGATCAGCGCGCGCGAATTGTTCGGATAGAGGCAGGCCGCCTTGGCGTCGACCGGCGCGCATTCGGCCGTCGGCCTTCGGAACGGCGACAGCGTGATGGCGTTGCCCGTCGGCTGCGGCATCGGCGCCTCATAGATGCACAGGCACCAATTGGTGGTGTCGGGATCGAACAGGACACCGCCGCCGGCGCCATGCTGCGCCCAGTACATCGGGCGGATGTAGAGCTCGGCTCCCGCTCCGAACCGCGCGATCCCTTCCCGCGCCAGCCCCATCCAGGTCTCGACGTCCACCACGGGTTTGAGCCGGAAATTGATCGCGGACTGATTCACACGCGCGCAGTGCCGATCGAGATCGGGCGTCACGCCTTCGAACGCGCGCGCCCCGTCGAACACGGTCGATGCGAGCCAGGTCGCGTGGGTCCGCACGCCCATGATCGGCGCATTGCCCTCGCGCCATTCGCCGTCGAAGAAGGTCCAGGTCTGCGAGTAGCTGACAGGCTTGACGATGTGGGTCATGGCGGCGCTCCCGTTCGGCATCGATCGTATCTGCACTTCTGGCTTGAAGATTTTAAGGATTTCCCCGCCGCGGCCTGCCGCTCATGATCGATTCACTGCTGATGGGCACAATGGTCGCTGCCTTGGTTAACTGGAGCTGTCATGCCGCTCGACCCTCGCGCCCAGCGCCTGCTTTCGATGGTAGCTGCCGCTATGCCGGAAAGCCGGCAGCATCCGAGTGTCGGGCAACGCCGGCAGTCGCTGGCCAAGCTGATGCAGTTCGCGCGGAACGACTGCGGCGCCGTCATCACGCGGGATGGCACGTTCGCCGGCCCCTCCGGGCCGCTTCGTTATCGCCTTTATACGCCGGCAGCAGATCCGCACGATAGCGGAGCGCGCCCTGGCTTCGTCTATTTTCATGGCGGCGGTCTCGTGGCGGGCAGCATCGACACGCACGACAACGTCGCCGCTGCGCTTGCCGCCGCCTCCCGCTGCCGGCTGCTCTCGATCGACTATCGCCTCGCGCCCGAGCACCCGTTCCCGGCAGCGATCGAGGATGCGATCGCTGCCGTTCACTTCGCGATCGATCACGCGGCCGCGCTCGGCATCGACGGCAATCGGATGGTGATCGGCGGCGATTCCGCGGGCGCGACGCTCGCCGCCGCGGTTTGTCAGCAGGCCCACGACCGCGCCGACCTCAGAATCGCGGTGCAGTGCCTGATCTGCCCGGTGCTCGACTTTTTCAATCCCTGGCCATCGCGCGAGCTGTTCGGGACTGGCTACCTGATCGACAGGGGAACGTGGCAGGCGGACCTCGCCGACTGTCTGGACGGCAAGACCGATGTCGCGCATCCACTGATATCGCCGCTGTGCCGCGAGACGCTGGCCGGGCTTCCGCCCGCCGTGATCCACACCGCAGAGTTCGATCCGATGCGTGACGAGGGCAATGCCTATGCGGCACGGCTGGCGGAGGCCGACGTCACGGTCGCGCATGTCTGTCACGACGGCATGGTCCACAATTTCCACGCGCTCGGTGCGATCCTGCCGCAGGCCAAGGCCGCGCTGGATCTGGTCGGGCGGCAAATCCGGTCGCTCCTGCAAGTTTCTTCTATCCGCTAATTCGAAGTTCTTCGGCCACATCTCGTTAGGGTTATTTCGTCGTTCTTGTCGCGAATTATTGCCCGCTTTACGCCTGCGCTCCTACAACGGCACCACTCGCGGAATACGAGCAGCTCGCCGCATTGGTCGAAGCGAGCGTGGAGATCGCCGATGCGCAACGAGACGATTGCAATCCACGCAGGCTATGAGCCGGAGGCGACCACCAAGGCCGTCGCGGTTCCGATCTATCAGACCGCCGCCTACGCCTTCGACAGCGCCGACCACGGCGCCGCCCTGTTCAATCTCGAAGCCGAGGGCTACCGCTACAGCCGCATCTCCAATCCGACCACGGCGGTGCTCGAGAAGCGCGTCAGCGAGCTCGAGGGCGGCGTCGGCGCGCTCGCCGTCGGCACCGGGCAGGCGGCGCTCCACTTTGCATTCGTCAACCTCGCCGATGGCGGCGGCAACATCGTTTCGGTGCCGCAGCTCTACGGCACCACGCACACGCTGCTCGGTCACATCCTGCCGCGTCAAGGCATCACTGGACGCTTTGCCGACAGCGATGCGCCCGACGCCATCGAGCGTCTCATCGACGACAACACCAAGGCGGTGTTCGCGGAGACGATCGGCAACCCCGCCGGCAATGTCTGCGACATCGAGGCGTTGGCCAAGGTCGCGCATCGCAACGGCGTGCCACTGATCGTCGACAACACCGTCGCGACACCGATCCTGCTGCGGCCGTTCGACTACGGCGCCGACATCGCGGTGCATTCGCTGACCAAATTTCTCGGCGGCCATGGCACGACGCTGGGTGGCATGCTGGTCGACAGCGGCAACTTCCCCTGGAAGGATCACGCCGACCGCTTTCCCGCCTTTACCCAGCCCGATGCGTCCTATCACGGGATGGTCTACGCCGATCATTTCGGCCGCAGCGCCTACATCCAGCGCGCGCGCAGCGTCTATCAGCGCACCATGGGCGCGGTGCTGTCGCCGTTCAATGCCTTCCTGCTGCTGCAGGGTATCGAGACGGTCGCTCTGCGCATGGAGCGCCACGTCGAGAATGCGCGCAAGGTCGCCGAATTCCTCCGCAACGATCCGCGCGTGGCGTGGGTCAACTACGCCGGCTTCGCCGACAGCCGCTACTATCCCCTCGTCCAGAAATATCTCGACGGTCGCGCGTCGTCGCTGTTCACGTTCGGGATCAACGGCGGCATGGAGGCCGGCAAGGCGTTCTACGACGCCCTGAAGCTGGTCACGCGGCTGGTCAATATCGGCGATGCGAAGTCGCTGGCCTGCCATCCCGCATCGACCACGCATCGGCAGATGCCGCCGGACGACCAGCGCAAGGCGGGCGTCCTTCCCGAGACGATCCGGCTGTCGATCGGCATCGAGCATGTCAGCGACATCATCGAGGATCTCGACCAGGCGCTCGCCCAGGCCTGCCCTCGCCCGCGTCAATTGGATGCGGCGGAGTAGAGCGATCAGCCGATGACCCTGCTGTTCGACCGACATCGCAGGATCGCGAGCCCTGCCCTCGCGCCCGCCGAGTTCGACGACCGGGGCCGGCGCCCGATCGAGCTTTCGATCGGCCTCGTCAACAACATGCCGGACAGCGCCTTGAAGGCGACCGATCTCCAGATCGCCCGCCTGCTGCAACAGTGCGCGCCGCGGCACGTCCGCATCCGCCTGCACTGCTTCTCGCTGCCCTCCATCATGCGCTCGCAGGCGGCGAGGCACCACGTCGCCCAGTCCTACGCCGACATCGGGTCGCTCGACCGGCTCGGCATCGACGGCCTGATCGTGACCGGCGCCGAGCCCGTCGCGGCGGCCTTGCGCGACGAGCCTTATTGGTCGGACCTCACCTCGGTCATCGACTGGGCCAGAACCAACACCCGCTCGACGATCTGGTCCTGTCTCGCGGCCCACGCGGCCGTGCTGCATCTCGACGACATCGAGCGGCAGCGGCTGGCGAGCAAATGCTCCGGCATCTTCGACTGCGAGAAGGTCCAGGACGACTGGCTCACGCACGGCATCCATTTGCCGCTCCAAGTGCCGCACTCCCGCCTCAACGCCGTCAACGAGCCGCTGCTGGCGGAGCGCGGCTACGACATCCTGACCCGGTCTGACGAGGTCGGCGTCGACATCTTCGCGCGCTCGATGCCAAGCCGGTTCGTGTTCTTCCAGGGCCATCCCGAATATGACGCGCTCTCCCTGCAGCGCGAATACATGCGCGACATCGCGCGGTTTCTCGCCGGTCAGCGCGACGACTATCCGCGGCTGCCGAAATCCTACTTCAGCGCCGAGAGCGAGGCGGTGCTCAACGCGTTCGAGTGGCGGGCCAAGGAAAGGCGCGACCCGACGCTGGCGGCCGAGCTTCCGGGGTTGACGTTGCGGCCTGACCTCGCCGCCGAAAGCGCTGCACAGACGCTGTTCAGGAACTGGATCGCCCATCTCGGGCAGACCGGCTAACGCCAAAGTCCGCCCGACATCGGATCGATCGCGCATCGGCGCGCCTTCTGTTAGATTGGTGCGACACGCCTCCTCTGCAAGGTTCCGATGGCCCGACGTACCGGCAGCGCCGATCTTCCGCTCCATTCCGGACGCGTGCCGGCCTGGCTCGGCATGCGCATGGCCTCGCTTGGCGCCATCATCACCCAGGCGATCGTGCATCATTACGGCCGCGACGAATTCCTGGCGCGGATGTCGCATCCGTTCTGGTTCCAGTCGTTCGGCGCCGTGATGGGCATGGACTGGCATTCCTCCGGCATCACCACCAGCGTGATCGGCGCGCTGAAGCGCGGACTGAAGCCGCTGTCCGGCGAGCTCGGCATCTACGTCTGCGGCGGCCGCGGCGAACACTCGCGCAAGACGCCCGACGAGTTGCGCCTGCTCAGCGACCGGCTCGGCCTCGACGGCGAGGAGCTGGTGCGGACCAGCAAGCTGGTCGCCAAGGTCGACAGCGCCGCGGTGCAGGACGGCTTCGACCTCTATCTGCACGGCTTCTTCGTCACTGCGGACGGCAAATGGACCGTGGTGCAGCAGGGCATGAATGGCGGCAGCCGCCAGGCCCGGCGCTACCATTGGCACTCGCGCGAGCTTGCGAGCTTCGTCGACGCGCCACACAGCGCCATCGATGGTCCCGTCCAGGGCGAGATCGTCAACCTCACCGACAAGCGCGCCGCGCCGTCGCGCAACGCCCAGCTCGAACTGCTCACCGAGCTTGGCCCCGACCGCGTCGTCACCGAGTTCGAACGGCTGAGCACGCCGGAGCCGGCGCAGGGCGTCCTGCCGCATCTGGTCATGCCTGCGCATCACGACGTCAGGCCGAAGGACGTGTTCGCCCGCCGGCTGCACGGCACGCTCGCGGCCGCAGCCGAGCGCGGTCCGGTCGACTTTCCCGACCTGCTGCTGACGCCGGGCGTCGGCGCCCGCACCGTGCGCTCGCTCGCCATGGTCGCCGAGGTCGTGCATGGCGCGCCCTATCGATTCAGCGATCCGGCGCGGTTCTCGCTGGCGCATGGCGGCAAGGACCGGCATCCCTATCCGGTGCCGGTCAAGGTCTACGACGAGACCATCCGCGTGCTCAAATCCGCCGTCGGCAACGCCAGGCTCGGCCGCGACGAGGCGATGTCGGCGCTGAAGCGGCTCGACGACCAGGCGCGCCGGCTTGAGCGCAGCGCGACCGGCCCCTCGCTCGACGCCTTCATCGCGACCGAGCGCGCCGCCTCGCCCGAGCTCGACGGCCGCTCGGTGTTCGGCTGGGAGCGCGACCTCATCCAGCGCACCGGCGAGGCGTAGCGGCATGCCGGCGCGCAGCGCGGGCGTGCTCGCGTTTCGCCGCACCGCCAATGGAGTCGAGGTGCTGCTGGTGCATCCCGGCGGACCATTCTGGCGCAACAAGGATCTCGGCGCCTGGTCGATCCCGAAGGGCGAGTTCGGGCACGGCGAGGCGGCCGAGGCGGTGGCGCGGCGCGAATTCGCCGAGGAGCTCGGCACCGCGCTGACGGCGCCGCTCGTGCCGCTCGGCGAGATCAAGCAGCGCGGCGGCAAGGTGGTCGAGGCGTTCGCCGCCGAGACCGACCTCGACGCCGGCAGCATCACCAGCAACGCGTTCGAGCTCGAATGGCCGCCGCGCAGCGGCCGTATCCAGCGTTTTCCCGAGGTCGACCGCGCCGCCTGGTTCGACCTCGCCGAGGCGAGGATCCGGATCAATCCGGCGCAGGCCGCACTGCTCGACCGTCTCGTGGCGATCGGCGGAGGGTGAGCTGTCACCATCCGCCGCCGGCGTCACGCCGCGCGGACGTTGCCGAGGAATCGTCCGGTCTGGGTCTTGAGCTGATCCGACTGGCTGCCGAGCTGGGAGGCCGCGCTCAGCACCTGCGCCGCCGCGGCGCCGACCTGGCCGGACGCCTCGCGCACGCCGACGATGTGCTGCATGACGCCCTGCGTGCCCTGCGCCGCCTGCTGCACGCTGCGGGCGATTTCCTTCGTCGCCGCGCCCTGCTCCTCGACCGCGGCCGCGATCGCGTCGGTGATCTCGTTCATCTGGCCGATGGTCGCGCCGATCTCGCGGATGGCGTTGACGGTGGAGCCGGTGGCGTCGCGGATGGCTTCGATCTGGCTGGTGATCTCCTCGGTCGCCTTGGCGGTCTGCGCCGACAGCGCCTTGACCTCGTTGGCGACCACCGCGAAGCCCTTGCCGGCCTCGCCGGCACGCGCCGATTCGATGGTGGCGTTCAGCGCCAGCAGGTTGGTCTGGCCGGCGATGGTCTGGATCAGCGCCATCACCTCGCCGATCTTCTGCGACGCGTGGACCAGCCGGTCGACCATCGCTTCCGTCCGCGTCGCCTGTCCGACCGCGTTCTGGGCGATCGAGGACGACTGCGTGACCTGCTTGGCGATCTCCTGGATCGATGACGACAGTTGCTCGGCGGAGGCCGACACCGTCTGCACGTTCCTGGCGGTCTGCTCCGCGGCCGCGGCCACCTTCGCGCTCTGGTCGGTGGTGCCGGAGACGATGCTCGACATCGACTGTGCCGAGGTCTGCAGCTCGCCGGCGGCGGTCGCGGTGGTCTGGATCACGCCCCCGATCGAGCGCTCGAACTCGTCGGCGATCCGCACCAGCACCGTACGGCGCTCCTCGGCGGCCTGCTGCTTGGACTGCTCCTGCTCGGCCCGGAGCCGCTCGCTCTCGGCGAGATGCTCCTTGAAGATCTGCAGGCTGCGCGCCATGCGGCCGATCTCGTTCCGGCGATCGGTGAACGGCACCTCGAAGCTCAGATTGCCCTTGCTCAGCTCGTCCATCACGGCGCAGGTGCGGTCGAGCGGAACGACGACGCTGCGTCCGAGCCAGAAGGCGACGATCGCGGCGACCAGCAGACCGGCAAGCGCGCCGAAGCCGGCCCACATCGCGCGCTGATAGACGACCGCATCGACGTCGTCGACATACACGCCGGCCTGGATCGCCAGCATCTTGTCGCCGCTGCCATAGGCGCCGACATAGGACATCTTCGGCAGCTCGGTCGTGCCCCCGGCACGCGGCACCTTGTACTCGACGAATCCACCGCCGGCGCGGGCCATGCGGACGATGTCCTGGATCAGGAGCTTGCCAGTGGAATCCTTGAAGTCCCAGCGGTTGACGTTGATGTATTTCGGGTTGGCGTGGACATAGGTCACGCCCGCATCCGACGATCCGGTTCCGTAGACGCCGAGATAGTCGTTGTATTGGCCCCACCGCATGGCGCCGATCGCGGCGTAAGCCTGCTGCCGCGCCTGCTCCGGCGCCATCTTGCCGGCTGTCGCAGCGGCGTCATAATAGCTCAGCACCTTGACGGCGGACTCGACGAGGTTGCGGACCATGGTCTGCCGCTCCTCGAGAACGGTTCCGCGCAGCATCATGATCTGCATGGCGGAGACGGCGAACAGTGCGATCGACATCACGGCGATGATCGCCGCGAGACGCTGATAGACAGTCAGGTGTCGCATTTTCTGGTTCTCGTTGCGTGGACTGTATGCACGATACCAACCGTACATTAATGGTTTGCTATCCGTGCCGTCCGAACATCGGGCGAACTAATTAGTTTTTGGGCTGACCACCTCTGCGCACGCGAACTTTCGCTGGAGAACAACCAAAACAACATCGAGCAGCGATCGCTCGGATTAACATGCGATATTTGGAGGTATCCTCGAAGGCCGGCCGGTTCCCGGCCAAGTTCCCGTGGGTTAGGTGTCGAGTTCCATGGGTTCGCGCTGTCGCGACGCGTTCGGCGCCCGAGCTTTGTGCAGCGAAGCCCCTCGACTCACGAGGGCGCAGGGAAGACCAGGCATCGGCTGATTCCTGCGGCCCCCGTGCGGAAAGGAATGCACGGGGCAGGAACCACAGGTTCAGCCGGGTTGCCCGGCCTTCCCTGCGCAATGGTGTTACGGCTGCTTCGCACTCTCCCCGGGGACCGGCGTTCTTGCCCCCGTTTGCGACGACGCGCCAAAGGCACGCCACGCAGGCATCAGCGTCGGGATGCCAGGACCATGCGACTTGACCGTCCGTGCGGGCGCCGCTCGTCAGTCGGCGCCTGCACGTCCATCACATCCCACCCCAACGCTCCTGACGATGCGCAGCGCCCCTCGTCGATGAGGCGGGACAGCCATAGAGGAACACGAATTCCGATAAAACGAAAGATCAAAATTTGTGCAGGTCGGCGCGACCGAACCGATGTTATTGAAGCAATCGGCGAAATTCGTGTTTCGACGCAGGACGGATGCGGGCCGTCCCCGCGCCCTGGCGCTCCCGGCGACCCCATGTCCGGCCCGACGGGCGACTCAGTCGAACGCCTCAGGACGAGACCGTCGCGCGCATCGGACGGCGCTGCCGCAGCAGCAGCAGGATGACCACGGCCGCGCATGAGCAGGCCAGGCTCAGCGCCAGCGGCGCGTTGCTGCCGTAGCGGGTCAAAAGCTCGACGAGGATGGGCGCCGACACCGCCGATAGCAGGTTGAGCGGCAGTCCGATCTGGGCGGACGCCTTGGCGAACGCCGCCTTGTCGTAGAACACCAGCGGCATGGTGGCCCGCGCCACGGCGAGCGCGCCGCTGCCGAGCCCGTAGATCAGGATGAAGCCGCCGATCGCCGCGTGCGAACCGTCGCTCAGCATCAGCAGCAGCATCGCCACCGGCAGCGCCAGTCCGGCGACGATCGCAGTGGAGATGCCGTCCCAGCGGCCGCCGCCGAGAAAATCGATGGCGCGGGCGCTGATCTGGATCACGCCCAGCATCGAGCCGAAGCCGACCGCTTCGGCCGCCGACAGGCCTTCGGCCTTCAGGAGCTCGATCAGCACGGCGCCCATCCCGAACGCGACGAAGGCGTTGAGGCCGGAGGCACCGACCAGCAGATAAAAGGTGCTGCGCGCCGGCTTTGCAACCGGCACCGAGGTCGCGGTGTCCGATGCCGGCGGCAGATGATCATGGACGCGCCGCGGCAGCAGGAACACGAACAGCGGCAGCGACACCAGCAGCAGCAGCCCAGAATAGACGAGACAGGTGCTGCGCCAGCCGATCTGCGCTGACAGCGCCGAGGTGACCGGCCAGAAGATGCTGCTCGACAGGCCCGTGACCAGCATCAGCGCGCCGATGGCGCTGCGCGCGCGCAGGCCGGCAATTTCATTGAGCACGATGTAGGAGGCGGTCGAGAGCGTGGCGCTGCCGGCCACGCCGAGCAGGAGCCATGCGGCGTAGTAGGAGAGCGGCCCCTGCGCGGCCGACAGCAGCGCATAGCCGGGCGCCGCCAGCAGGGTGCCCGCGATCATCACCCGCCGGCCGCCATGCTTGACGAACGGCCGCGCCAGCAGCGGCGAGCACAGCCCCATCGACATGTACAGCACCGTGGTGCTGGCGAAGATCGCGGTCAGATCCATCTCCAGATCCGCCGCCATGGCCCGGCCGATCACCGCCGGCAGGCTGAGCGTGCCCCAGGCGATGAGCTGCGTGACGGCGAGGACGATCAGGACGCGCAGGAGGGAGGGATCGGCGATGACGGGGGGCATTTCTGGGCGAGGGCACTACAGGAGAGGGCGCGCGACACGCGCCACAATGCTGGTTTTAGAGCATTCGAGCCGCACGAGCCCCGCTGTTTCGGAATTGCGTCCCGTCACCGATGAGGGGGCTCGGACCACGTGCCGGCCATGACGTGCGCCGGTCGCCGCCGGCGAAGCAGCAACAGCATGAGCGGGGCGACGGAGGAGCAAGCGAAGGTCACCCCGGCGACGCGTTGCCGCCATAGCTGGTGAGCAGCGCAGCCAGGACAGGCGCCCAGACGGCCGACAGCAGATTGAGCGGCAACGCGATCTGCGCCGACGCTTTGGCAGACGCCGCCTTGTCGTAGAACACGAGCGGCATGGTCGCCAGTGACACCGCCAGCGCGCCGCTGCTGCTCCATCTCGATGATCCATCGAAGAACAGAGCTAGGAGCGGCCAACCACACCAAGCTCCGCTGTACTGCGTACGATAGCGTACCGAATATTCCACTTTGCATCCTATAAGCGCTGTTGCTGATAGCCTGTAAAATTTGTCCATGCGTTACCAACGTGCAACAGGACGCTCGATCAGCGAAGTTGGTCCACCTCATGAGAACCGCCTTGATTTCCGGCGCCGGGATCGCGGGGCCTGCGCTCGCATATTGGTTGAAGGCGGCCGATTTCGAGCCGACGCTCGTTGAGCGGGCCCCGGCCTTGCGCCAAGGTGGCTATGTCATCGACTTTTGGGGGCTTGGCTATGATCTCGCGGAGCGCATGGGTCTGCTCGGCGACATCAATCGCGTCGGTTATCATATGCGGGAGATGCGCATTGTAGACGGCGGGGGCCGGTCCGTTGCCGGATTCGGCGCAGCGATATTCTCGGAATTGACTGCCGGCCGCTATGTGACGCTCCAACGAAGCGACCTTTCCCGGCTGCTGTTTGAGAGATCACAGGGACAGGTCGAAAGCATCTTCGGCGATACGATCGTCGCCTTGGAAGAGCAGGCGGATTGCGTCCGGGTCCGGTTCGAGCGCGAGCGTGAACGACGATTCGATCTCGTGATTGGCGCGGACGGATTGCATTCGCGTACGCGCGCACTCGCCTTCGGACCGCAATCCAGGTTCGAAAAGCACCTGGGCTATGCCGTCGCGGCGTTCGAGGCGCGCGGCTATCGCCCTCGCGACGAGGATATTTATCTGATGTACGGACGACCGGGCCGGATGCTCGGTCGTTTCACGTTGCGCGACGATCGCACGCTGTTTCTGTTTGTTTTCCTTTCGACGAGAGAGGAGTTGCCCACCACGATGGATGCCCAGAAGGCGCTCCTCGACGACCTCTATCGGCACGATGGCTGGGAATGCTGCAAGATTCTGGCCGAACTCGAGCAAACTGAGTCGCTCTATTTCGACAGCGTCAGTCAGATCCAGATGCAAAACTGGTCCCACGGCCGCATCGCGCTGGTGGGAGACGCGGCATTCTGCGTCTCGCTGCTGGCCGGGCAGGGCTCGGCGCTGGCAATGATCTCGGCTTACGTCCTTGCCGGTGAACTCGCAGCTGCAGACGGGCAGTATCAACTCGCATTTCGGAGATACGAAACATTGTTGCGAAGCTACATCAATGCCAAGCAGCGTGGAGCCGAGCGCTTTGCCGGTGCTTTTGCACCGAAGACAGAGTTCGGGCTACGATTCCGCAACTTGGTGGTCAAAGCGTTTGCTCTTCCCGGCCTGGCCAGGCTCGCTATCGGGCGTGACATCACAGATTCCTTGGAACTTCCGCAGTATAGTTGGCCATTGTTCAGCAGAAGGGCGATCGATTAGCACTTGCCCTGACGCTGCACTCTGCGTCAAAGCCGTCCAAGTCCCTGTTGCCCAGTGCGGACGGCGTCCGGAACGCTTTTATGGCCGACCAGTCCGTATCTTGCGATCCCCACCTTGAGCCATTTCGTGTGACCCGGATGCCCACAGGACTGACTTCCGACAATATCAAAGCGATCGCAGCCGGCGGCCGCAAATCGCTGCTGGAGGAACGGCGGGTGAGCCTGCTCGTTCTTTGTGGCCTCGCCTTGGTTATCGGGGTGATGACTGGACTAGGCGCAGTTGTGTTCCGCGCCCTGATCGGCTTCGTGCACAACGTCTCTTACAATGGCAGACTCAGTTTCGTTTACGACGCCAATATCAGCGAGGGTCCCAGCCGCTTTGGCGACTTCGTTCTGTTGTCCCCGATGGTCGGGGGCCTGATTGTCGTTTTTCTCGTGAGGCGCTTTGCTCCCGAAGCAAAGGGACACGGCGTCCCCGAAGTGATGGATGCGATCTTCTACAAGCGCGGCAATATCCGCGGCACGGTCGCCGTGATCAAGGCGCTGGCCTCCGCAATATCGATCGGTAGCGGCGCCGCCGTCGGGCGCGAGGGGCCGATCATCCAGATCGGCTCGGCGCTTGGTTCGGCCTTCTCTCAATTCATCGGACTCTCCACGCGGCAGAAGATAACGCTGTTGTCCGCGGGCGCCGGCGCGGGCATCGCCGGAACGTTCAACACGCCGCTTGGCGGTGTGCTGTTCGCCCTCGAAATTCTCCTGCCGGAAGTGTCGAACCGCACCTTCCTTCCCGTCGTCGTGGCGACGGGCGCTGCGACGACGATCGGGCGAATTCTCATCGGCCCGGACCCGGCCTTTGCGGTGCCGGACGTTCAATTTCCCATGGTTGCGTCGTTCAATCCGCAGGAGGCGGTTGCGTTCGTCCTGCTTGGAGTGCTGTGCGGCGCAGCAGCCTGGTCGTTCATTCGGCTGCTCGTTTTCATGGAGGATGGATTTCCGAAACTGTCCGGAAACGAGTACGTCCAGAACATCGTGGGCATGGCTGTGATCGGCCTGATGATGGTGGGACTCAGTCACGCGTTCGGCCATTCCTACGTCGATGGGGTTGGCTATTCGGTCATTCAGGACATCCTAGACCACAAGATGACCGCGACGGGTCTTCTTGCGCTGCTATTCGCGCTGAAGCTGCTCGCCACCACCGTCAGCCTTGGCTGCGGGGCCTCTGGCGGGATCTTCTCTCCCTCGCTCTATCTTGGCGCCACTCTTGGCGCGGCATTTGCGACCGGGACCAGTTCGATCTTGCCTCATTCCGGGCTGACGCCGTCCTCGGCCGCTATCGTTGGAATGGCGGCCATGGTCGGCGCGGGAACCGGCGGCGTGATGACGGCCATCGTCATGGTGTTCGAGATGACGCGTGACTACGCGATCATTGTACCGGTGATCGTCGCGGTGGCGCTGGCTGCCGGCGTAAGGCGCGCGCTCGTCAATGAGACGATCTACACGGTCAAGCTGCGTCATCGCGGCCACCGTATCCCCAAGGAGCGGCATATCAATCTTTACCTGGTTAAGCAGGCGCAAGACATCATGGAGCGTCGCTTTATCGTAGCCAGGGCCGGCACAACGCTGAAGCAAGCCTTGCCCGCGGAAGATACCGATGACGCTCGAGCCATCGTCGTCGAGCGGGATGGCCGGATCGTGGGGCTGATTCCGCCGCGTTCGGGTCTGTGGATGGAATCTCAAACCAACCCTGACCTGTTTGTCGAAACCTTTGCCGAACGGCGGATGGTCATTTGTCGCGATCAGGACCTCCTGAGCCTGGTGTTTGCGAGACTCAAGCGCCACGGCGCCGGTGCCGCCATCGTCTTCCAGGGCGGCTCCCGCCCGCGGGTGAATGACATCGTCGGCATCGTCACCAAGCGTACGATTGCTGACGCGGTCATCGACAGCTACGAGGACTGATCCGCGCGGGGATCTGAAGCACGGCGGCCGCCGCGCCGTTTCGCTCGACGTCGTGCTGCCGCAGGCCCGCCACGTCCAAAGTCCGTACGATAGCGTACGACTCCTCGCGCTGGTTGTCTTCAAAGTCGCCCCAAGGAGGAGGGAAGTGAATGTTGTGGGAACGGGGGATGATTCGTGGACACTTCAAGAGAAATTGCGTTGCGATTGCCGCAGGCATATTGCGAGTTCTGTACGATGAGGACTCCTCACGTCCACGAACGGTTGGCCATCAACGGAACTCAAGTTGCACGTTCGGTCTGTTTCGCATGCAAGAGCGAGCGGCCGAAGGAACAACCGCAAGAGAGCCGCGGTCGTAGCTCGCAACTGCAAAAATAGACCAGCGCCGATCATTTCGGCGTGCAGCATGAGCAGGGGCCGCCAAGCCGACCGTCATACGGAGAAGCGCTCATGACCGCGAATGTTTTCGACGAGCACGAAGATCGCGTGAGGTTCATCACCGCCATTGCCATGGAGGTGAAAGCCCTCGCTCTGAGCGCATCCAGAGATGAGATGATCTCGACGAGCGATCCAGGGGCCGAAAAGTTGGTTTACGCCAAGGCTTACCAAGCCTGGGCCGATAGCAAGATCGAAGGGACGGCAGACGACATATTTGAGGCAGTCCAGGAAGTGCTCGACGTCTGAAGATGCGTCGTGTGAGCGAAATATCCTGAAGACTGTCATCCTCGGCATGGAAAAACGGAGAGCCACGGGAGCGCAACCCTGCGCAGTCTGCCGAAGGGCACCTGCAAGATGACTCTCTGCCAGCTTTCGCCCCATCGACGCCGCGCGGTTCGGCCAAGACCGCTCTGAGCTTGAGCGAGCATCGCGAAGTTCACCTCCTGGATTTCTCCCGCCGACGTGTGCCAAACGGCCGGGGCTGCTCGGTCCACTCCAATGAGGTTGTGCGGGATGATCCGATCCCGTTGGCGACCTTGGGGGAAGACCGTCTGGATCGAGGAGAAGTTGAGCCTTCCGTTAAAGGACGGGAATTGGCTCGCCCCAAGCCGAACGTTCGAGTTCCGCCATGCAACGAGCGGACGCCGCCTATCGAAGGCCCGCCATAGCGCAGTTTGGCGTAGAAAATCGTGCAGCTGGCGGAGAGAGTGGGATTCGAACCCACGGTACGGTTTCCCGCACACACGCTTTCCAAGCGTGCGCCTTAAGCCACTCGGCCATCTCTCCGGCGGCCCTCTCTTGGCGGGGTCGGCGGCGTTTTGCAAGCCGGGCGGGGGCCTCGGCGGCAAATTTCCCCCAAATCGCTGATAAAAATCATCAATCCGCCCTGGTTGCGGGCTCGATCTGGCCTCGCCGCCGCCTGGCCGGACCCACCGTGAACCGGCCGGGCGGACGGCACGACCACTGATTTGCGGCCTCGATCCGGCTGCCCATGAGGGACCTCGCCATGCCGCCATCCTCCCCTGCCTGTCTCGCCATCCTGCTGGCCGCGGCGTTCAGCCTCGCCGCCGCCGGGGCGGCGCGCGCCGATCAATGCACCAAACAGGGGGTCGACGTGACCTGCGACGACGGGCGCAAGGGGATCTGGCAGGGCGACGCGATCCTGTGGCCGGACGGGACCAGGTCCAGCCTGAATCCACACCCGTCCGTCATCATCGGCAACAAGGCCTCGGTGGTCGTCGGGCCGGGCGTGTTCGTCGGACAGGGCAAGGGCATGGTGCCGATGGACAATCCGAGCTCGCCGAACAAGCTGCGCTGCGCCGTGCTCGACGGCGTGTCCTACTGCCATTGAGCCTGTGAGCCTCGCCGCCACCGGCGGCGAGGCGCGAGCCATTCAGTGATAGCGCGCACCGGGCGAGAGCATGCGGCCGGCCAGGAAGCCCGCGGGCGCCGCAGGCAGGGGTTCGATCTCGACCTCGGCGGCGTCGCCGTCCTGCAGGGTTTCGACGAAGTCGGCAAACCATTGCTGGATCGAATGGCGGCGCAGCTTCGTCATCATGATCTCGTAGCGCATGCGGCGCTCGTTGAGCGGCATCGACAACGCCGTCGCGATCGTCCGGGCCATGCCATCGATGTCATGCGGATTGACCAGGAGTGCCGCGTCGAGCTCGTTGGCGGCGCCGGCGAATTTCGACAGCACCAGCACGCCCGGATCGACCGGGCTCTGCGCGGCGACATACTCCTTCGCCACCAGGTTCATGCCGTCGTGCAGCGGCGTGACGACGCCGACCTGGGCGCTGCGATAGAGTCCGGCCAGCACACCCTGGCCATAGCCCTTGTTGAGGTAGCGGATCGGCGTCCAGTCGACCTCACCGTGGCGGCCGTTGACCTCGCTGACGAGGCGCGCGACTTCGCTCTGCAGATTGCCATAGGCCTCGATCGATTCCCGCGAAGGCGTCGCGATCTGCAGCAGCGACGCGGCACGCAGCAGGCTCGGGTGCATCGTCCACATGCGATCGAAGGCATTGACGCGGTTGACGAGGCCCTTGGAGTAGTCCAGCCGGTCGACGCCGATGGCGAGCTTCTCGCCATTCAGGCTGCGGCGCAGCCGCGACACGTCCGGATGCGCCACCGCCTTCGCGGCCTGCTGCGCGAACTTGTCGGCGTCGATACCGATCGGGAACACGGCCAGACGCGTGCGGCCGTGCAGCGACCTGACCACGCCGTCGCGCACCTGAAGGCCGAGATCGGTGCGGATGCAGGCGGTGAAATTCTCCCGATCATCCTCGGTCTGGAAGCCGATCAGATCATAGGCGAGCATCGCGGTGACGAGATCGCGGTGATTCGGCACGCTGTCGATGACGCAGCGCGCGGGCCACGGCGTGTGCAGGAAGAAACCGATCGGGCTCTTCACACCGAGCGTGCGCAACTCCGCGCCGAGCGACAGGAAGTGATAGTCCTGGATCCAGAACAAGGTGTCCGGCTTCTGGAATCGAAGCAGCGCGCGCGCCACGAAGGCGTTGACCTCGCGATAGGACCGATAATCATCATGCGAGACGCTGATCAGATCGCTGCGCGAATGCAGCGCCGGCCACAGTGCCGAATTGGCGAAGCCTTCGTAGTAGCCGGCGTAATGCGCGGCTGGCAGATCGAGCAGCGCCAGCGCGCCTTCACCGATCTGCTCGATCTCCGCAATCGGTTCCGTCTGCGCGCCGTCACGCACACGTCCCGAAGACCCCACCCATACTGCCCCCGATTTCTCCACAACGGGCAGCAATGCTGCCGCAAGTCCGCCGGTCATTGGCTCGTTGGCTTTGCCACGCGCCACCCGATTCGAAACCACGACGAGGTTCACAGCTCCCTCCTGTTGGTCATGTCGGTTAACAGCTGTTCATCAATATGGTTCCAGGCCACCCTTTCAACCAAATGAAACCAAATTCGGGCATTCGCGCGGTGTAATCACAGCGTCAATCAAGTCAGAACGTTTCTAATCAAGAACGACGCATGCAACATGCGAATGCATGGCGAATGGAACTAATAACGCGGCGATGCGGAACCCCTGCGCGGACTGCTAGGTCGACGAATTAGTTCCGCCGTCGGCGAGGCGCGCCAGGAACGCGCGCACGTCGTCCGGTGCGTCGAAATGTCCGTCGACACCGAGCGCGCGGCGGCCGACCGAGAACGACAGGCCAGCGAAATCCGGCATGATCGCGAACACCGTCTCGTCGGTGACGTCGTCGCCGATGAAGAACGGCTTGCGTCCCTTGAACGGCGCGTGCCGCATCAGCTCGCGCACGCCGCTCGCCTTGGTGAGGCCGGCGTGCTTGATCTCGCACACACACTTGCCGGGCAGCACCTCGATCGGCGCCCCCGGCAACTCGGCGCGGATGCGCGACACCTCCTCGTAGATCGTTTTCTCCGCCTGCGGCGCGAGGCGATAATGCAGCGCCAGCGAGTACCCCTTGTCCTCGAGCAGAATGCCGGGGCTGAGCTTGGCGATCGCGGCGAGCCTGCGCTTCAGCTCCTTGTCCAGCGGCGGCGCCTTGATCGCATCCGCCTCGCCGCCGCCGCCGAGCCGCATCTCCGCGCCATGGCCGCCGACGGCGGGGTAGACCTCCGGCGCGAAGATGAGATCGATGTCGTTGAGCGAGCGGCCCGAGACCAGCGCCAGCGCGCCGGAGGTTCGTTGCAGCAACGCGTTCAGTGCCTCGGCGAGACCTGGCGGCACCCACACCTCGCGCGGCGTCGGCGCGAGATCGAGCAGGGTGCCGTCGATGTCGAGCAGGATCGCCACCTCGCGCAGATGCGGCACGAGACTCACCGGCGCCGGAACGATCTCGGCGGGCTCCGACGCAGGAGAACCGATCAGATCGGAGTTGTCGGACTTCATCATCTACTCCATGACAGCGAGCGGACGCGCCACCTGCTCGAGCGATTTGCGCTCGGCCGCGATGGCATAGCGCCAAGCGACGAGCGCCGCCACCAGCATCAGCGCGGCACCGAACAGATAGCCGCCGAACACCGCGCCGCGCGCCCCGCTGTCGAGCAGCACGCCGAACAGCGCGGGTCCCGCGACGCCGCCGATCCCGGTGCCGATGGCGTAGAACAGCGCGATCGCGAGCGCGCGCACCTCCAGCGGAAAATTCTCCGACACGGTGAGATAGGCGGCGCTCGCCGCCGGTGACGCGAAGAAGAAGATCACCATCCAGGCCGCGGTCTGGGTCGCGGCGCTCAGCACGCCGATCGAGAACAGATAGCCGGTGAGCGCAAGCAGCACGCCGGAGACGCCGTAGGTGAAGGTGATCATGGCGCGGCGGCCGAGCGTGTCGAACAGGCGGCCGAGCAGCAGCGGCCCGAGCACGTTGCCGGCCGCGAAGGGCAGGATGTACCAGCCGACGTGATCGGACTTGATGCCGTAGAAATCGGTCAGCACCAGCGCGAAGGTGAAGAAGATCGCGTTGTAGAAGAACGCCTGCGCGATCATCAGCGTCAAGCCGACCAGCGAGCGCTGGCGATAGACCGAGAACAGCGTGCGCGCGACCTCGGCGAGCGGCGTGTGATCGCGCATGCGCAGCCGGATCTTCGGCAGGGTCTTCGCACGCTCCTCGCGGTCATGGCCGGTGACGTCGCGCTCGATGGCGGCGACGATGTCGTGCGCCTGGTCCGGATGGCCATGGATCATCAGCCAGCGCGGACTTTCCGGAATCCACATGCGCATGATCAGCACGACCAGGCCGAGACAGGCGCCGATGCCGTAGGCCAGCCGCCAGCCGACATCCGGGCCGGTGACATCGGGATCGAGCAGCACGATGGCGCCGACGGCGCCGAGCGCGGCGCCCAGCCAGAAGCTGCCGTTGATCATGAGATCGGTCCAGCCGCGATAGCGCGCCGGCACCAGCTCCTGGATCGTCGAGTTGATCGCGGTGTACTCGCCGCCGATGCCGGCTCCGGTCAGGAAGCGAAACAGCGCGTAGGTCGCGACATTCCACGACAAGGCGGTGGCGGCGGTCGCGGACAGATAGAGCGCGAGCGTGATGAAGAACAGCTTGCGGCGGCCGATGCGGTCGGTCAGCCAGCCGAAGCCGAGCGCGCCGAGCACGGCGCCGGCGAGATAGGCGCTGTTGGCAAGCCCGATGTCGAGATTGGAGAAGTGCAGCGCCGGGCTCTGCTTCAGCGCACCCGACAAGGCGCCGGCGAGCGTCACCTCGAGCCCGTCGAGCACCCAGGTGATGCCGAGCGCGAGCACGACGCGGGTGTGGAAGGCGCTCCAGCGGAGGTCGTCGAGCCGGGCGGGGATGTTGGTTTCGATGACACGATCCTGGCCTGCCGTGTCGTCCGGCGGCGCGCTGGATGGCGGCGCTGACGTGATGACGCGGAGGTGCGGAAAGGATGCCTGTCGGGGTGCCATGGAATCCCAATGCGACGGCGCGGGTCGCACCGCATGCTCGACCGAGAGGATGAAGCAAATGCGGCAGCGAAACCCTGCCGCTGCGACCCAACGTCTCGGCCAGCGCTGGGTTCCCCCAAGCGGGGTGGGGAACCTACTCTCGGCACCAATCAGGCCGGGTCAGACGGTCGCGTGGCGGGCCCCAAATGCCGCCTCACACTTGGCTGTCGTCCCGGGCAAGTCCGCTGACGCGAAGCGTCGGCGGGCGCAGACCTGGGACCCATACCGCGGGATTGCACGATTGGGGCAGGCGACCGATACCGCCCGTCCCACGACTGCTGCGGCGTATGGGTCCCCGCGTGCGCGGGGACGACAGCGGAATGTGACGGGAGCAGGTCCGCTCTCACTGGCGATGCAGTGTGGACAAGCCGTGGTGAGACCTTACGCCGCGCGGATGTTGGCCATGAAGCGGTTGAGCTCCGCGCGCAGGCGGGCGCTCTCCGAGGACAGCGACTGGGCCGAGCGCAGCACCTCCTCCGAGGCTTCGCCGGTCTGGGTCGCACCGCGATTGACCTGGGTGATGTCGGTGGCGGCGGCCTGCGTGCCCGCAGCGACGCTCTGCACGTTCCTGGCGATCTCCTGGGTCGCGCCGCCCTGCTGCTCGACCGCGGTCGCGATCGACGAGGCGATGGTCGAGATCTGGCGGATGGTGCCGCCGATCTGCTTGATCGCGGTCACCGACTCCTGGGTCGCCGCCTGCATGCCTGAGATGTGGTTGGAGATGTCGTCGGTCGCCTTGGCGGTCTGCTCCGCCAGCGACTTGACCTCGGAAGCCACCACGGCGAAGCCGCGGCCGGCATCGCCGGCGCGGGCGGCCTCGATGGTCGCGTTCAGCGCCAGCAGGTTGGTCTGCTCGGCGATCGCGGTGATCAGCTTGACGACGTCGCCGATCTCCTGCGCCGCGCGCGACAGCTTGCCGATGCGCCCGTCGGTCTCCTCGGCCTGGGCCACGGCGGATTCCGCGATGCGGCTGGACTCGCGGACCTGGCGGCCGATCTCGTCGACCGAGGCCGACAGCTCGTCGGTCGCGCTCGCCACCGAGTGGATGCGGCCGGTGGCCTGGTCGGAGGTGCCGCTGACGCGACTCGCCAGCGACTGCGTGGTCTCGGCGGTGCGCGTCAGCGTCGAGGCCGCCTGCTCGAGGTGCTCGGCCGAGGTCGAGACGTTGGACACGATCGAGCCGACGGCGGTCTCGAACTCGTCGGCGAAGCGGATGAGCTCGGCCCGCCGCGCGGCGCCCGCCGCCTTGTTCTGGGCGTCCTGCGTCGCGGCGTCGCGCTCGGCCTTGGCCACCGCCTGCACTTTGAACTCCTCGACCGCCGCCGCCATCTCGCCGATCTCGTCGCTGCGCCCGAGGCCGGGCAGCCGGACGTCGAAATTGCCCGAGGCAAGCTCGCGCATCGCCTTGCACATCGTGATCATCGGCTTGGAAATGCCGTTGCCGAGCATCAGCGCCAGCACGGCGCCGAGCGTCAGCCCGCCGATCGCCAGCATCGCGATCAGCCGCTCGATGTCCGCGATGGTGGTGTTGGCGGCGGCCTCGATGCGCTGCTGGTCGGAGGCGACCTCGGATTTCAGCCCGTTCGACAGCGCGATGATCTCGGTCCCGACGAGGCCCATTTCCTGTTCGAGCTTGCCGAGCGCCTTCATGTTCTCCGATAGCTTGATGAAGGCGGCGCGATACTGCTTGATCAGGTCGCCGAGCTCGGCGACACGCTGGGTGATCTTCTCGTCATTGGCATAGATCGTCACCAGCGAGGTTTCCAGGAAGCGCGTGCGCGCGATGGCGCCGTCGGCGGTCTTGGCATCCGGCTTGGCGATATAGGTCCCGACCAGCGCGGACACGGTCAGGTACTGGCCGGTGAGGTCCTTGGCCGTCGTCTGCACCGACGGCAGGCCGGCGAGCGCGGCAGTGTCCGCCAGATCATCGAACTTGAAGCGGATCTTGTTGCCGATGATGCCGATCTGGTCGGTCGCCAGCTTGGCGTTCTCGCGGGTCAGGGCAACGATGCTCGAGAACGTCTTGGCGAAGGCCTGAAACTGCGCCTGCAACTTGCCGACCTGCGCACGCCGCTCGGCGCCGGTCGCGGCCATCGATTTGTCGATCGCGGCCTGGAGCGCCTGCTGGGCAGCGGTGGCCGCCGCCTCGTCCTCGGCTTTGCCGGTCAGGGCATAATAACGGGCGAGCGCCTGGTACGAGACCAGCTCGCGATCGACGGTGCGGGCAGTGTCGGCTTCCGCAACGCTGCCGCGATAGGCCGCCACCGCCGCGGCGACCCGCTCGAACCCCAGATAGGAGAAGCCGATGCTGACGGCGGAGATGGCCAGCACCACGGCAAAGCCGAGGACGATCTTGCCGCGAAATCGCAGGGTCAGAAAATTGGCACGCCGCGACTGCGGCGCAAGCTGCGCAGACATTCCCACCCCCGACACGCCATGCTTTAATATTGGCCACAAACCAACCCGCCCGGCGGCAACGCACCAGAGCGTGATCAAAACTACGTCACAATGGCTAAGGGGCGGTAAATGGGCAGCATCGGCCTACGGCCTGCGCTCTCACCTGTGCCGGTGCCGCCTCGCATGGCGGGCCACATGCGACCGAATCGCCGAGGCCGCGCGCAAGACGTCGCAATGACATCAGAGACGAAAATTCGAGTTGCAAAGTCCTGAGGGCGCTGTTTCTAATCAGAATAAGAAAAATTCATCGGGAGGTTACTCGTGTCGACAGTCAAACTGACGGTGAACGGCAAGGCGGTCTCGGTCGAGGCCGAGGATCGCACCCTGCTCGTTCACCTCCTGCGGGATCATCTCAATCTCACCGGCACCCATGTCGGCTGTGACACCAGCCAATGCGGCGCCTGCGTCGTCCATATCGACGGCCGTGCCGTGAAATCCTGCACCGTGCTGGCCGGCCAGGCCGCCGGCGCCAACGTCACCACCATCGAAGGCATCGCCAAGGGCGACGAGCTGCATCCGATGCAGGCCGCCTTCCGCGACAATCACGGCCTGCAATGCGGCTATTGCACGCCGGGCATGATCATGTCGGCCATCGATATTGTGCACCGCCACGGAGGCGAGCTCGACGAGAGCACCGTGCGTGAGGAGCTGGAAGGCAACATCTGCCGCTGTACCGGCTATCACAACATCGTCAAGGCCGTGCTCGACGCTGCCGGACGGATGAAGGTCGCGCAAGCTGCCGAATGAGGCGGGCGAGAGCCGCCGTTTACCGCAATACCGAGACCACGACCGCTGCGCGCGATGGCCGCGGCGGGACAATAGAACTCCGGTAGGGGAGAGATTCGCATGGGTATGGAAGGCATTGGCGCCAGCGTCGTCCGCAAGGAGGACAAGCGTTTCATCACCGGCAAGGGCCGCTACGTCGACGACGTCAAACTGGTGGGCATGACCTTTGCCCATTTCATCCGCAGCCCGCACGCGCATGCCAAGGTCAAGAGCATCGACTCCTCGGCCGCCGAGGCGATGCCGGGCGTGGTCGCGGTGCTGACCGGCAGGCAGATCGTCGACGACAAGGTCGGCAACCTGATCTGCGGCTGGGCCATCACCTCGAAAGACGGCTCGCCGATGAAGATGGGAGCATGGCCGGCGATGGCGCCGGAGACCGTGCGGTTCGTCGGCCAGGCCGTCGCTGTGGTGATCGCCGAGAGCAAGAACCTCGCCCGTGACGCGGCCGAAGCCGTCGTGGTGGAATATGAAGAGCTGCCGGCAGTGGCCGACATGCCCTCCGCGCTGAAGCCCGGCGCGCCGCAGCTTCACCCGGAGGCCCCCGGCAACGTCGTCTACGACTGGCACATTGGCGACGAGGGAGCGGTCAACGCCGCCTTCGCCAAGGCCGCCAACGTCGTCACGCTGGAATTGACCAACAACCGGCTCGCGCCCAACGCGATGGAGCCGCGCGCCGCGATCGCCGACTACGACGCGGCCGAAGAGCATTTCACGCTCTACACCACGTCGCAGAACCCGCATGTCGCCCGCCTGGTGCTGTCGGCGTTCTACAACATCGCACCCGAGCACAAGCTGCGCGTCATCGCGCCCGACGTCGGCGGCGGCTTCGGCTCCAAGATCTTCATCTATCCCGAGGAGATGGTGGCGCTGTGGGCCTCCAAGAAGGTCGGCCGCCCGGTGAAGTGGACCGGCGACCGCACCGAGGCGTTCCTGACCGACGCGCACGGCCGCGACCACATCTCCAAGGCGGAGATGGCGCTCGATGCCGACAACAAGATCCTGGGGCTGCGGGTCAAGACCCACGCCAATTTCGGCGCCTACATGTCGCTGTTCTCGTCCTCGGTGCCGACCTATCTGTACGCGACCCTGCTGTCGGGCCAGTACAACATCCCGGCGATCTATGCCGAGGTGATGGGCGTCTACACCAACACCACGCCGGTCGACGCCTATCGCGGCGCCGGACGCCCTGAGGCGAGCTATCTGCTGGAGCGGCTGATGGAGACCGCGGCGCGTCAGCTCAAGGTCGATCCGGCCGAGCTGCGGCGCAAGAACTTCATCACCCAGTTCCCGCACCAGACCCCGGTGATCATGGCCTACGACACCGGCGACTTCAACGCCTCGCTCGACGCGGCGATGAAGGCCATCGACTATGCCGGCTTCCCGGCGCGCAAGGCAGCCGCCAAGGCGCAAGGCAAGCTGCGCGGCATCGGCTTCTCCTGCTACATCGAGGCCTGCGGCATCGCGCCGTCGAAGGCAGTCGGCAGCCTTGGCGCCGGCGTCGGTCTGTGGGAATCGGCTGAGATCCGCGTCAACCCGGTCGGCACCATCGAGGTGCTCACCGGCTCGCACAGCCACGGCCAGGGCCACGAGACCACCTTCTGCCAGCTGATCGCCGAGCGCCTGGGCGTGCCGATCAGCCAGGTCTCGATCGTCCATGGCGACACCGACAAGGTGCAGTTCGGCATGGGCACCTACGGCTCGCGCTCGGCCGCAGTCGGCCTCACCGCGATCCTCAAGGCGATGGAGAAGGTCGAGGCCAAGGCCAAGAAGATCGCAGCGCATGCGCTGGAGGCTTCGGAAGGCGACATCGTCATCGAGAACGGCGAGTTCAAGGTGACCGGCACCGACAAGTCGATCGCGCTGCCGATGGTCGCCCTCGCCGCCTACACCGCGCACAACCTGCCGGACGGCATGGAGCCCGGATTGAAGGAGAGTGCCTTCTACGATCCGACCAACTTCACCTTCCCGGCCGGCACCTATATCTGCGAGCTCGAGGTCGACGAGGCCACCGGCAAGACGTCGTTCGTCAACTTCGTGGCGGCGGACGATTTCGGCCGGCTCATCAACCCGATGATCGTCGAAGGTCAGGTCCACGGCGGTCTCGTCCAGGGCATCGGCCAGGCGCTGCTCGAGCACGCGATCTACGACAGCAACGGCCAGCCGGTCACGGCGTCCTTCATGGACTACGCGATGCCGCGCGCCGACGACGTGCCGTCCTTCAAGCTCAGCCACACCACGACCCTGTGCCCGGGCAATCCGCTCGGCGTGAAGGGCTGCGGCGAGGCCGGCGCGATCGGCGCATCCGCCGCCGTGATCAACGCGATCACGGATGCGATCGGCAACAACAAGCTGGAAATGCCGGCGACGCCGGACCGCGTCTGGCACGCGATCCATGGCAACGCCTGATCGAACGGAGGAGCAACCATGTACCAGACCACTTATCACCGTGCCTCCTCGGTCGACGAGGCCGCGGCGCTGTTCTCCAAGGGCAGCGAAGCCAAGTTCCTGGCCGGCGGTCATACCCTGATCCCGGTGATGAAGCAGCGGCTTGCTGCTCCGTCCGATGTCATCGACATCGGCAAGATCAAGGACCTGATCGGCATCCAGTTGACCGGCGACACGCTCACCATCAAGGCCGCGACCACCTACTACGACATCATGACCAATGCCGATGTGAAGAAAGCGATCCCTGCCATCGCCCATCTCACCTCGGTGCTCGGCGATCCCGCGGTACGCTCCCGCGGCACGATCGGCGGCTCGATCGCCAACAACGATCCGGCAGCGGACTTCCCCGCGGCGCTGGTCTCGCTCGGTGCAACCGTGAAGACCAACAAGCGGTCGATCGCGGCCGGTGATTTCTTCAAGGGCCTGTTCACGACGGCGCTCGAGGACGGCGAGATCATCACCGAGGTGTCGTTCCCGGTGCCGGAGAAGGCCGGCTACGCCAAGATGCGCCACCCCGCGTCGCGCTTTGCGCTCACGGGTGTGTTCGTCACCAAGACCAAGGGCGGCGACGTCCGCGTCGCGGCCACCGGCGCCTCGCAGAGCGGCGTGATGCGCGTGCCCGCGATCGAGGCGGCTTTGAAGTCGAACTGGTCGGCGTCGGCGATCGACGGGGTCAGCATCCCGGCGAGCGGCCTGCTCAGCGACATCCACGGCTCGGCCGATTATCGCGCCAATCTGGTGAAGGTGATGGCGCAGCGCGCGGTGCAGGCCGCGGGCTGACCTCACAACGCGGATCATTCCGCGCAACGGCACGACAAATTCCATGCGGCGCGCAGCAATGCGCGCCGTTTTGCTTTGCGGCATACGGCGCGCTTGCGTTGGCCTGATGCACGCGGGACAATTGCGGATCAGAACGCGATCCGACAAGACGCGTGAATCAAGGACACAACGACGTGCTCGACAAGACCGCACCAGACACTCAGACCCGCGCCACCGGACCGCTCGCAGGCTTCCGCATCGTCGAGTTCGCCGGCATCGGACCGGGTCCGTTCGCCTGCATGCTGCTGGCGGACATGGGCGCGGAGGTGGTGACGCTGGATCGTGTCGGCGCGCGCAAGACGATGAAGTCGGTCGCCGGCCGCGGCCGCAAGGTGATCGAGCTCGATCTCAAGGACAAGTCGGTCATCGCCGAGGTGCTCGATCTGCTCGCCGGTGCCGACGCGCTGATCGAAGGCTTCCGGCCCGGCGTGATGGAGCGGCTCGGCCTCGGCCCCGACGTGGTGCTCGCGCGCAATCCGAAGCTGGTCTACGGCCGCATGACCGGCTGGGGCCAGGAGGGACCGCTGGCGCATGCGGCCGGTCACGACATCAACTACATCTCGATCACCGGCGCGTTGGCCGCGATCGGACCCAGGGAGCGCCCGGTGCCGCCGCTCAACCTGGTCGGCGATTTCGGCGGCGGCGCGCTGTATCTCGTGGTCGGCGTGCTCGCGGCGTTGCTGGAAGCCTCGAAGTCCGGCAAGGGCCAGGTGGTGGACACCGCGATGTGCGACGGCGCCGCCTCGCTGCTCGCGATGTTCTTCGACCTCACCGCGATGGGCCGCTGGACGGAGGGGCGTGAGCGCAACTTCCTCGACGGCGGCGCGCATTTCTACGGCGTCTACGAATGCGCCTGCGGCAACTTCATCTCGATCGGCTCGATCGAACCGCAGTTCTACGCGCTGCTGCGGCAGCACGCCGATCTTTCCGATCCCGCCTTCGATGCACAGATGGATCCGCGCGCATGGCCGGCGCTGAAGGAGAAGCTGGTCAGCGTGTTCAAGAGCAAGACGCGGGAAGAGTGGTGCGCGATCATGGAAGGCACCGACATCTGCTTCGCGCCGGTGCTGACGATGTCGGAGGCGCCCAAGCACGCCCACATGGCCGCGCGCGGCGTGTTCGTCCAGCGGCACGGCGTGACGCAGCCCGCGCCAGCGCCAAGGTTCTCACGGACGCCGTCGACCATCCGTGAGCCGGAGGTGACGGAGATCGGGACGCTGGTGAATGCTTGGAAGGCTGGGCGTTAAGCGGACGGCTGCGGTCGCGCCGACGGTGCGCTACGCGACTATTCCGATCTGAGTGAGTTGGCCACGCCCCTGCCTCAAACGCGGTGTCGTCCCGGCGAACGCCGGGACCCATAGCCACCGGCCGTCGTGTGGCGAAAATTATCGATGACTGTGCCCGACCGATACATCACGCGGTATGGGTCCCGGCGTTCGCCGGGACGACACTGTCTGTGGAGCGAAGGCGTGCGTCCCACACACACCGTCATTGCGTGCGCAACGACTTGTCCGCCGAAGCTCGAAGAGCGAAGGCGGAAGCAATCCAGGGCTACAGCGGAAGTCTGGGCTGCATCAGCGAGAACAACACACACCGATGAACGGCCCTACTCCGCCGCCTCGACCTTGAGCACGCCGCGGCGGATCTGGTCCTCCTCGATCGACTCGAACAGCGCCTTGAAGTTGCCTTCGCCAAAACCGTCGTCGCCCTTGCGCTGGATGAACTCGAAGAAGATCGGGCCGATGGCATTGGCCGAGAAGATCTGCAGCAGCACCTTGGTGTGACCGCCGGCAACGACGCCCTCGCCGTCGATCAGGATGCCGTTTCTCTGCAGCCGGGCGAGGTCCTCGCCATGCTTGGGCAAACGCGCGTCGATGCGCTCGAAATAGGTGTCGGGCGGCGACGGCATGAACGGCAGGCCGGCGGCGCGCAGGCCCTCGACGGTTGAGTAGATGTCGCGGGCGCCGCAGGCGATGTGCTGGATGCCTTCGCCGCGATAGATCTTCAGATACTCCTCGATCTGCCCGGAATCGCCGGCGTCCTCGTTGATCGGAATCCGGATCTTGCCGTCGGGGCTGGTCAGCGCGCGCGAGAACAGGCCGGAGGCGCGGCCCTCGATGTCGAAGAAGCGGATCTGGCGGAAGTTGAACAGCTTTTCGTAGAAGCCGGCCCACACGTTCATGCGACCGCGATGCACATTGTGGGTCAGGTGATCGATATAGTAGAGGCCCGAGCCCGCGGGCCGCGGGTCGCGCGCGCCGGTCCAGTCGAATTCGAGATCATAGGCCGAGCCCTTGGCGCCATAGCGATCGACCAGATACAGCAGGCTGCCGCCGATGCCCTTGATCACAGGAACGTCCAGCGTCTTCTGCGATGCGGGCAGGTCGGCCGGCTCCGCGCCGAGCGCGATCGCGCGCGCGTAAGCCTTGTTGGCATCGACCACGCGGAACGCCATCGACGGCGCGCAGGGGCCGTGCGCGGCGACGAAGTCGTGACCGTGGCTGCCGGGCTCCTCGTTGACGAGATAGTTGATGTCGCCCTGGCGATACAGCGTGATCGCCTTGGTCTTGTGGCGCGCGACCGCCACGAAGCCCATCAGCTTGAACAGGGCATGCAGCTCGCCGGCGTCGGGATGCGCATATTCGACGAACTCGAAGCCATCCGTGCCCATCGGGTTGTCGGCGGAGATGGTGGCAGGCGGCGCATCGTGCGGAAACGGACCCATGGCAAGCTCCTAGGCTGATTGGGTTCATGATCTCCCCAATTCGGTGCATGGAGTATGCAAACCATTGTCATTTTCGCCTAGATATGCACGATCCGTGCATGATTATGGGAGATAGCGCATGAATTTCGTCGATAGCTTCGATCTCCGCATCTTGGCCGCGCTCCAGGATGACGGTCGCCTGACCAACCAGGAGCTGGCCGAGATCGCCGGGCTCTCGGCCTCGCAATGCTCGCGGCGGCGGATGCGGCTGGAGGAGGACGGCGTCATCGCCGGCTACCGCGCCCAGCTCGCCAGCCAAGCGCTCGGCTTCGAGCTGATCGCCTTCATCCAGATCACGCTGGCGACGCATTCGCCCGACAACGCCGAGAAGTTTCGTGCGCTGGTGAACCGCATCGACGACATCCAGGAGGCCTACGCGCTGACGGGCGATTCCGATTACCTGCTGAAGGTGGTGCTGCGCGACCTCAAGAGCCTGTCAGACATCGTCAACAACGTGCTGATGCCACACCAGAGCGTGGCGCATGTACGCTCCTCGATCGTGCTCGATCGTCTCAAGGAAAGCGCCAAGCTGCCGCTGGCGTCGTTGTCGACTGGCTGAGCTTTCGCGGCGCGAATCGAGGGAAATGCGCCCTTCAACATCATCATTGCTTTTGCGACAGTGATCGCGTCCCTGACCTGCGAGACGCCCATGGCCCTGCAGCTTCGGCCCAATTGCGAATATTGCGACAAGGACCTGCCGCCGGCCGCGCAGGACGCGCGCATCTGCTCCTATGAATGCACCTTCTGCGCCGACTGCGTCGAGACCAGGCTGTTCAACGTCTGCCCGAACTGCGGCGGCGGCTTCGCGCCGCGGCCGATCCGGCCGGCGCGGCAGTGGCGGCCGGGGGTCTGCACGGTGAAACAAGTGCCGTCGGACAAGCGCGTTCACCTGAAATATGCGGCCGAGGATGTTGCCGCCTTCGTCGCCGGCGTGAAGCACGTGCCGCCAGTGGAGCGTTGAGCTCTCTTCCCGTCACTATGGATTCCGGGCTCGGCCCTGCGGGCCGCCCCGGAATGACGGCAGTGGATGGGGCGGCTACTCCGCTGCGACGATCGTGCCTTCGACCTCGCCGAAGCCGACGCGATAGCCGTTGCCCTGGCACCAGCCGCGCATCACCAGCGAATCGCCGTCCTCCAGGAACGTGCGCTTCACGCCGCCGGCGAGTTCGATGGGCTCGGTGCCGTTCCAGCTGATCTCGAGCAGGCTCCCGCGCTGGTGCTTCTCCGGGCCGGAGATGGTGCCACTCCCCAGGAGATCGCCGACGCTCATGGCACACCCTGACGAGGCATGGTGCATCAGCTGCTGCACGCTCGACCAGTACATGTACTTGAAATTGGTCTGCGCGATGGTCTGCGCGGCGTTGCTGCCCGACGCACGCAAGGCGACGTCGAGCGCGAGATCGTAGTTCTGCGCGGCCTTCTGCTGCAGGTAGGGCAGCGGCACCGGGTCCTGCGTTGGCCCGGCCACCCGGAACGGCTCCAGCGCCTCTGATGTCACCACCCATGGACTGATCGAGGTCGCGAACGCCTTGGCCTGGAACGGCCCGAGCGGGACGTACTCCCATTGCTGGATGTCGCGCGCGCTCCAGTCATTGAGCAACACGAAGCCGAAGATCATCGCCTCCGCCTGCGCCTCGGTCAGCATCTCGCCGAGCGGAGATGATTGGCCGATGACGACGCCCATCTCCAGCTCGAAATCGAGCCGCTTGCACGGGCCGAAGCTCGGCACGTCGGCGCTCGGCGGCTTCAGCTGCCCGCGCGGCCGGCGCACCTTGGTGCCGGAGACGACCACGGTCGACGCGCGGCCGTTATAGCCGATCGGCATGTGCAGCCAGTTCGGCTGCAGCGCGTTGTCCTTGCCGCGGAACATGACGCCGACATTGGTGGCGTGCTCCTTCGACGAATAGAAGTCGGTGTAGCCGGCGACGTGAAACGGCAAGTGCAGGTTGACGTCGTTGCGCGGCAGCAGCGCGCGGCTGCGCAGCGGCTTGTCGTCACGCAGGCGCGGATTGTCATGGCGCAGCAGTGCGCTGATCGCCGCGCGGGTCTTCGACCACACGGCGGGGCCGAGCGCCATGAAGGCATTCAGCGAGGATTGCGCGAACACCTCATAGGCCGGCGACAGGTCGAGCAGGCCCTCATCTTCGAGCACGGCGAGATCGAGCACGAAATCGCCAATGGCGACACCGACGCGCGGCTTCGGCGAATCGGCGGCGGAGAACACGCCATAGGGCAGGTTCTGGATCGGAAAGTCCGAGGCCGGATCGGCCGGAATGAAGGAGCGGAGTGAGGGGTCGTTGGGGTGGGTCAAAATGCTTCTCCAAACCGGGTCGTCATGCCCGGGCTTGACCCGCCTGCGCGGCCGAAGCCGCTTCGGCGCGGCGAAGGCCCGGGCATCCATCTAGCCGGCGGGACGATAGACGTGGATGGCCGGGTCAAGCCCGGCCATGACGGCATTGACATAGTTCGCGCTAAGGCCTGTTCGGATCAAACCGCCTCTCCAGTCCGTTCCAGCAATCGGCATAGTCAGGCTGCAAGGTGCCGGACTCCGCTGCGTGCCTGGTGATCCGCTGCGGGAAGCGCGTCTCGAACATGAAGGCCATGGTGCCGGTGAGCTTGACGGGCTTCAACTCGCCATTGCTGGCGTGATCGAACGCCTCGCGGTCCGGGCCGTGCGGCAGCATGCAATTGTGCAAGGACATGCCGCCCGGCACGAAGCCCTGCGGCTTGGCGTCGTAGACGCCGTAGATCAGGCCCATGAACTCCGACATGATGTTCATGTGATACCACGGCGGGCGGAAGGTGTTGTCGGCGACCATCCAGCGCTCCGGGAAGATCACGAAGTCGATGTTGGCGGTGCCCGCCGTCTCCGACGGTGAGGTCAGCACGGTGAAGATCGACGGATCGGGATGATCGAAGCCGATCGCGCCGACCGGCGAGAAGGTGCGCAGGTCGTATTTGTAGGGCGCGTAGTTGCCGTGCCAGGCGACGACGTCGATCGGAGAGTGCTTCAGCTCGGTCTTGAACAGCGCGCCGCCCCACTTCACATAGAGCTCGGTCGGGGTGTCCTTGTCCTCATACGACGCCACCGGCGTCAGGAAGTCGCGGGCATTGGCAAGGCAATTCGCGCCGATCGGGCCGCGCTCCGGCAGGGTGAAGGCGCCGCCGTAGTTCTCGCACAGATAGCCGCGCGCAGGTCCGGCCGGAATCTCGACCCGGAACTTGACGCCGCGCGGGATCACGACGATCTCGCCGGGCTCGGCATCGATGCGGCCGAACTCCGTGACGAACAACAGGCGGCCCTGCTGCAGCACGAACATCAGCTCGCCGTCGGCGTCGTAGAAGTGCTGATCGACCATCGACCTGGTGATGACGTAGACATGCGTCGCCATGCCGGCCTGCGTCGCCGCGTCACCAGCGGTCGTCATGGTCTGCACGCCCTGCAGGAACGTCACCTCGCCCGACGGCATCGGAGTCGGATCCCAGCGCAGCTGCTGTACCGTGATCTCCTGCTCGTGGCAGGGCGCGGTGCGCCACAGCCCGGCATCGACGCGTGTGAAGCGGCCGGAATGCTTCACCGACGGACGGATGCGATACAGCCATGAGCGCTCGTTGGACCCGCGCGGCGCCGTAAACGGCGAGCCCGAGAGCTGCTCGGCATAGAGACCATAGGCGCAGCGCTGCGGCGAGTTGCGCCCGATTGGCAGCGCACCAGGCAGCGCTTCGGTCTCGAACGAATTGCCGAAGCCGGACATGTAGCCCGGCGTAACCTGCCCCGTGGCGCGGTTGAGCTGGTCAGGCGATGTGTTGACGTTCATCATCCTTCTCCTTGCAGGCGGGCCCACATCTCGCGGTCGCGCTCGGCGGTCCAGATCACGGGATCGTCGATGCCACTGGCCTCGTCATAGGCGCGCGACACGTTGAACGGCAGGCAGTGCTCGTAGATCGCGAAGCTCGAGAACTTCGGGTCCATCACGTCGCGCGTGGCGGCCATGGATTCCTTCAGGCTGCGTCCCTTCGCGACCGACATCTCGGCCGCGCCGTACAGCGAGCTGACGAAGTCGCGCGTCATCGCGATCGCCTCGCGCACGGTGGCCTCGCCTTTCAGCGCATCGCCGCGACCGGGCGCGATCGCCTTGGGATTGAAGTCGCGGATCTCGTTCAAGGTCGACGGCCATTCGCGCAGATAGGCGTCGCCGCAATAGCAGGCCGAATGATATTCGATGAGGTCGCCGGAGAACATCACCTCGGCGTCCGGCACCCAGGCGACGATGTCGCCGGAGGTGTGGCCGGCGCCGAGCTGGATCAGCTGCACCTCGCGCTTGCCGAGATGGATCGTCATCTCGCCTTCGAAAGTCAGCGTCGGCCAGGTCAGGCCGGGGATGCTCTCGGCGTCCTGGAACAGGCGCGGGAAGCGGCCGTATTCGGAATCCCAGTCCTGCTGGCCGCGCTCGACGATCAGTCGGCGCGTCTCCTGCGAGGCGACGATGCCCTGGGCGTGATAGGCCGAAGCGCCAAGCACGCGCACCGCGTGGTAATGCGACAGCACGACATATTTGATCGGCTTGTCGGTGACGGTCTTGACGCGCTCGATCACCTTGTTGGCCATCGCCGGCGTCGCCTGCGCATCGAACACGATGCAGCCGTCATCGCCGACGATCACCGCCGAGTTCGGATCGCCCTCCGCGGTGAACGCATAGAGATCCGGGCCGATCTCGGAGAAGGTCACCTTCTTCTCGGTGAGATCCGTCGTGGATGCGAAACCTTTCGCCATCAGTTCATTCCTTGTGTGCGCGGCAGCCTATTGCTGCTGTTGTTGTTGCTGTTGACCGGCATCAGCCATGCTGCGTTTCGCCAGCGTGATCGCGGCACGCAGGACGCCGATGTCGCCGATGTGATTGGCGAGGATCAGGACCAATGCCGCATCGAGGTCGGCGCTTTCGAGGTCCGAGAGGCCGCGATGGGCTTCGACAATGGCGCGGAAGGCATCGTCGGGCTTGGGGAAATTGGAGGCGGTCGAGAGCGTCATCGTTGCGGCTTCCTCAGTTCAGGCCGCAGGCGCGTGCGACCGCCGCCGCGATCGCGGCGCGGCTCGGGTGCCGGAAGCGCGCCGCGACATAGCCATCCGGACGCAGCAGATAGGATGTGCCGGGTTTGGCACCGTAACGCTTGACCGCGAAGCCCTCGCCATCGGTGAGGCCATTCGGGTCGCCGACGCGGATGACACCGACATCGTCGGGCACGTCGATCGCCTCACCATTGGCGAACGACAGCAGCGTGAAGCGCCGGCCCTGAGCGTTGAACGCATCGGTAAGATGGAGGTGCCGTCCGTCGGCTGCCTTCAGCGGCGCATCCGGCATCGATGTCCCCGGGCGCGGTCCGGTCTCCCAGGCCTCGTCATCTTCGGTCGACAGCGGCGTCTCGTAGACCGAGGGAACCGACAGCCGGCCGCCATTGACCATGCGCTTGCCGAATTCGGTATCCCGGGCGAGCGCGAGCACCACTTTGCGCAGCCGCGCCTCCTGGTGCGAGTTCGGCGCCATGAAATCCGTCGCGCGCGTCGACTCGCGAATGTTCTCGTCGGCCGCCGCGCTTCGCTCCAGATGGTAGGTGTCGAGCAGCGCCGCAGGCGAGCTTCCGCGCAGCACGCGATCGAGCTTCCAGGCCAGATTCTCGGCATCCTCCAGCCCCGAATTGGCCCCGCGTGCGCCGAACGGCGAAACCTGATGGGCAGAGTCGCCGGCGAAGACGACGCGACCATGAATGAAGCGCTCCATGCGCCGGCACTGGAATTTATAGAGCGAGATCCACTCGAATTCGAACTGGTCATGGCCGAGCATGCGCGCGATCCGTGGCCGCACATTCTCCGGCTGCTTCTCGACGTTGGGATCGGCATAGCGGCTGAGCTGCAGGTCGATGCGCCAGACATTGTCCGGCTGCCGGTGCAACAGCGCCGAGCGTCCGGCGTGGAACGGCGGATCGAACCAGAACCAGCGCTCGGTGGGGAATTCGGCCGTCATCCTGACGTCGGCGATCAGGAACTGATCCTCGAACACCTTGCCGGAGAAGCCCGCGCCGACCATCTGGCGCAGCGAGGAGCGCGCGCCATCACAGGCGATCACATATTGCGCCGACAGCCGATACGGGCCGTCCGGCGTCTCGATCGTCAGCACCACGTGATCATTGCGCTGTTCGAGCGCGGTGACCTTGTTGCGCCAGCGCAGCGAGATCGCCGGCAGCGCGTTGACGCGATCGACCAGATAGGCCTCGGCGTAGAACTGCTGCAGGTTGATGAAGGCCGGCCGCTTGTGCCCGGGCTCCGGCAACAGGTTGAACTGATAGAGCTCGGACGGGCCGTGGAAGATGCGGCCGACGTTCCACACCACGCCCTTGTCGACCATCCGGTCGCCGACGCCAAGCCGATCCCAATATTCCAGCGAGCGCTTCGAAAAGCAGATCGCACGCGAGCCCTCGCCGATACGATCGGCATCATCGAGCACGACGACCGCATGGCCGCGCTGCGCGAGATCTATCGCGAACGACAGCCCGACGGGACCCGCACCTACGACGACGACCGGATGCGCGGCCGGCGTGGCCTGATCCTGGTCTTCGTGCCGATGATAGCCGAACTGAACCTTCGCCTGGCCCGCGCCCTGCCCCGGATTGGCCTGCACCATGGCTTGCTCGCCTTGTGGTTTTCTTGGACTTTTCGAAGCGACGATTTTCGAAGCGACCGACATTTCCTCGGGCGAGGCCATCTGGCCGTCTTGCCAGATAGTCTCACCTGCAACTATTCTAAAGCCGACGGCTTCGGCCGCGTCAACTCAAAAATCGGAGCGCGATCTTGGCGAAGCCATCTCCCGCGGCGTCCAGGCAGCAGGCGAAGCCGGTCGAGGATGACCGAAATGCCGCGGTGCCGCAGGACGACGAGCGGCTCGACCTGTTCAAGTTCGCGCCATTCCGGCTCAACCGTCTGGCCGCGGAGGTCAGCGCGGCGCTCGCCGTCGAGTATCGCGAGCGCTATGGGCTCGACATTCCGGAATGGCGCGTGCTGGCGACGCTCGGCTTCCGCCGCGAGGCCTGCAGCGCGCAATATGTCGCAGCGTGCACCCGCACGCACAAATCGACCATCAGCCGGGCCGTGACG
This sequence comes from Bradyrhizobium sp. SZCCHNR1015, assembly GCF_032489875.1. Taxonomy (NCBI): domain Bacteria; kingdom Pseudomonadati; phylum Pseudomonadota; class Alphaproteobacteria; order Hyphomicrobiales; family Nitrobacteraceae; genus Bradyrhizobium; species Bradyrhizobium sp. SZCCHNR1015. The sequence goes on along the minus strand of NZ_JAUEYW010000009.1, from coordinate 241,261 downwards.
TCGCTGCTGGAGCGGCGGCTGATCGAGCGGGTCGAGAACACCGAGGATCGCCGCGAGTTCCGCCTGCGCCTGACACGGAAGGGCAAGACGCTGTACGAGGAGTTGATCCCGCGTTTGCAGCAGCGCGAGCGCGAAATCATGGCATGCCTGTCCGCCGACGAGCGCAGGACGTTCGACCGCCTGATCGGCAAGATCGAGGCGAGCCTCGACCTGATCCAGACGAGCGAGGAGGCCGACGCGAAGCAGGCCTATTAGTTGCCAAGGTGTAGAGTGGGCAAAGCGCCGCCGGAGGCGGCGCGTGCCCGCCGTTCTTCGTCGGATTGAGACGGTGGGCGCGGCGCGTGAGACTGCTGCCAAGCAACAAGCACCGCCCAGGCGCCTTTGCCCACCCTACTTGTTGGTCGCCGACGAACGCCGCGGCTCCGCTGGGACGTCCAACACGTCGATACCCTCTCCCCGCCAGCGCAAAATCTCCATCGCCAGCACCGGGTGGTTGAATCCCTTCAGATGCAGGTCGTCGATCGGCCTGGCGTCGACCGACTGTTCGACCACGCCGTAGACACGACGCGACACGATCAGCTGTCCCGCCTTGGCCTCGTCGCACAGCCGCGAGGCGAGATTGGTGACGCTGCCGATCGCGGCATATTCCAGCCGGTGCTCGAAGCCGACCTGGCCGAGCGTCGCATATCCCAGCGCAATGCCGACGCCGAACCCCAGGCTGTGGCCGCGGTTTTTCCAGCGCTCGGTCAATTGTCCGATCTCTTCGCGCATTTCGAGCGCCATCCTCACCGCGCGCGTGGTGTGGTCCTCGAACGGGATCGGCGCGTTGAACAGGATCATCACGCCGTCGCCGGCATAGCGATCGAGCGTGCCCTCATATTTGAAGATGAGCTTGCCGAGCGCGGCGTGATATTCGCGCAGCACGTTCATCGCCTCCTCGGGCTCGGTGGTCTCGGTGAACGCGGTGAAGCCGCGCAGATCGCAGAACACGACCGTGACCTCGCGGCGGTGGCTTTCCAGCAGCGCTTCGTGACCATCCGACGACGCGATGATCTGGGCCACCTGCGGCGCCAGGAAGCGCTCCAGCCGTCTGATCCGCTCGATCTCCGCGAGCTGCTTCTCGACGCGCTCCTCGAGCGACTTGTTCCACTCGCGCAACTGCTCGGTCTGCTCGGTGAGCTTGGCGGCCTGCTGCTGCACGGTGGCGTGGGTCAGCGCCAGCTCGCGGCCCTTCTGGTCGACCTCGGTGAACAATCGCGCATTGCGCATCGCCAGCACGGCCTGGTTGGCAAATGTCCGCATCAGTCCGATCAGGTTCGGCGGGAACGTGCCGGCCGCCCGCCGAAGCACCACCAGCGCGCCGAGCACGCCCTGCTGATCGACCAGCGGCGTGAACAGCACGGCGCGGAAGCCGGCGGCGACGGCGACATCGCGCAGCGGGTGATCGGGTGCGCTTTCAAGCTCGGCGATCGCGATCGGCTCGCCGCTGCGCACGGAATCGGAGAGCAGGCTCATGCGCTCGTCGAGCACATTGTGCGCGCCGTCCCGGTCGACGCCCTTGGCCTCCACCAGCCTGAAGCGGCGTTCCGTGGCATCGTAGGAATAGATCAGCACGGCATCGGCATGCGTGATCTCCAGCGCGCGCGCCGCCACCGTCGGCAGCACGGCATTGAGATCGAGCGAGGAGGCCACCGCGCGTCCGACCTCCTCGAGCACCTTCAGCTCATTGATCGACTGAGCGAGATCGCGCGTCCGCTCCTCGACCTTGGCTTCCAGCACGGCATAGGACTGCGCGAGCTGGCCGGCCATGCTGTTGAACTGATCGGCGAGCTCCTCCAGCTCATCATGCGTCTTGACCTCGATGCGCTGGGCGAAATCCCCGGCGCCGAGCTTGCGCGCGCCGGCGCGCAATGCGGTGATCGGAACGAGCATGCGGCGCGCCAGCAGCGAGCCCGCGAGGATCGCCACGGAAAGACCGAGCGCGATCAACAGCGCCCCACGCAACAGCTGGTCCCGGATCGGCGCCAGCGCGTGCGCCGTCGATTGCTCGAAGAACACGGACCAGCCGAGCTTGGGCAGCGTCGCGACCGCCGAGAGCACGGCGTGCCCGGCGCTGTCCGCGCCGGAGGCCAGCGGCTGGCCATCCGGCGCGAGCACCGCCGCGACCTGCGGCAGCTTGGCGAGGTCCTGGCCGACGGCCGGCCCTTTCGCGGAGCTCGCCAGCACCTGGCCGCGCGGATCGACCACGTAGGCGGTGCCGACCTTGCCGACCTGTGCCTCGGTCATGAAGTCTTCGAGAAAGTCGAGATCGATGTCAGCCACGGTCACACCGGCATTGAAGCCGGAATGCGCGACCGAGATCGACATCATCGGCTGCGCGCCCTTGAAGGTCACGGCCGAGAAGCTGCTTCCATGCGTGACGGTGTCGGTGAAGCGCAGATCGCGCGACAGGTCGTTGCCCGAGGAGAACGAGATCGAGGTGCGCGATACCCTGAGCTGCTCGCGGCCCTGTCCGTCGAGCTGATACAACTGCCGCACGGCCGGTGCCTGACTCAGCAGCTGCACATAGTCGGCGCGGCGCAGCTCCAGCGTGTTGGCGCTCGCCCGCGTCACCCAGCTGATCTGCCGCTGCAGATCCGAGAGCGCCTGATCGATCCGCCGGGCGCTGGCGTCGGCCTTTTCGGCCATGGCGGCGGTCAGGCTCGCCTTGGTGGACTGATAGCTGATCCAGGTTTCGGTCGCGCCGTTCACGGCCAGGACGAACACGACGAGCCCGACCAGCGACACGACGTATTTGGCGAACAGGCCCTGCCGCAACGACCAGCCTCTGTTCTCGACCTCGCTCATCCGGACCCCTCACGCGCATCATCGCCGAGGTCAGCCTCGGACAAGCGCGTCCGCTGCCGTCCTCGCGGCAGCAACACCTCGGAGACGGGACCGCTCGGGTGCGAGACGATCCGTCGCCGGCATCCGTTTAGCACAGAATGGCATGCACAGCGGCGCCCACGCCGCGCGCGCTCGCGCGCCTCGTTATCGTGCGGCTGGCCCTGAATTGCATCCACCGCTCGGGGGACATCCTTCGCGGACTCGGCCGGTAGCGGTCATATATTACCTATTGAAGATGCGCTTCAGAACGTCGTTCATCGGCTGGCTGTCCTGGGCACCGTCCTGCAAGGGCTCGGCGGGAGCGGCCTCTGCCGCGCCCTGGCCGGCGTCGCCCGGAGGCCGCGAAACAGCGCCGTCCTGGGGCGCAACCAGCGTACGGCCGCGGCTCTTGGCGGGCGGCGACGCGCCCTGCAGTCCTTGCTGAATCAGATTGCCGATCGCCGATCCGAGATCGCCGCCAAGCAGGTCGGATTGGCCGGGGGCCGGGGCCTGCCCATTCGGGGCTGCCGCTGACGGCGCGCCGTTCGGACCAGCAGCACCGGTGGGCGCAGAATTTCCGATCAGGCCGCCGATGCCGTTGATCAAATTGTTCAGCCCGGCTCCGTCCTTGCCGAACAGGCCCTGGCCCATCTGCTTGAGCCTGGCGTAGGCCGCGTCCGGATTGTCGAGGATGCCGGCCATGTCGGGGTAGAAGCGCGGCTGACTCCAGGGGCCGTCGATGACGACGGGAATCCCAAGGCCGATCGGCTCCGAGGTGCGGCCCTGGCCCTCGGTCGTCATCACGAGCTTCGGCTCGACCCGCATCGCCAGCGCCCGATTGCCCAGATCGATCGTCCCCGTACCGGCGACCTTGACCAGCGGTCCGACCAAATTGAGGTCACTGGTGGCGGCCTGCCCGCGCTCGACCTGAAACGAGGCCGAGAGCTGCGTGAGATCGGTCGTCAGTTCCTTCGAATCCTGCCATCCCGACAGCGGATTGGATGTCAATGAGCGGATCATCTGCGCAACGTTGATGCCGCGGATCGCGCCGTCCTGGAACAACAGGAACGCCGAGCCGCTCAGGTTGCTCATGATCGCCTGCTGGCTGGCGCCATTGGAGCGCAAGGCGAGCTTGCCTTGCATCCGCGCATCGAGCTTGTCGAATCCGGCGACGTTAGAGAGCAGCGGCAGCGCCCGGATGCCGACGAGATCACAGTGCATCGCATAGGCCGGATTGCCCGTGGAGGCGTCGATCACGACCTCGCCACTGGCCTGCCCCTCATAGGCGCCGAGATTGGCGATGGTCGCCTTCAGCAGGCCACCGGCCAGCGAGGCTTCGAGATCGAGCGGACCGAGGCGGGCCCCGGAGAGAACGACGTCCGTCGCCGACAGCTTCACACGGGCATCGACGTAGTTGAGACCGCGCAAGTCGATTGCCGCCGTGCTCCATCCCGACGCGCCGGCAGGGCCCTGCGCGGCAGGCGCTCCCAAGTCGAGCCGGCGAACGTCGAGATCGACCTTCACCAGCGGCTTGCTCGCCAGATCGACCGAGGCCCAGCCGTTGAAATCGCCATCGCCGAGCGTTCCGCTGAGACCGTTGATCATCACCACCGGGCCATTCAGGCGAACGTCGGCGCGGCCGGCAAGACCGCCGCGGAATGCATTGGCCACGTCGATCTTGAACTCGACCGGCAGGGTCTGGCGGTCAATCGGCAGCGCCGGCGCCGGCGCTGTGACGTCGAACGTGACCGGGCGGTCGCCGGCCCGGGCCGTACCCGTGATCTTGACCTTGCCATCGGACAGAGACGCCGTCGCGCCGATGCCCTCGAGACGATTCTCGACGCGGTCGCGCGGGTTGGACAGGATGACGGCGCCGTCCCTGACGGTGACCCGTTCGATCCGGGCCGCAGGCGCCGCTTCTGGCTTCGCCGAGGCACGGCTGCGCGGCGCATTATCCCGCAGCCGCTCGCGCAGCAGCGGCAGATAGAGTGTGGGCTTGTCGATGATGATCTCGCCGATGTCGGGCCGGCCGGACCACAGGCTCGACAGCGCCACGTCAGCCTGCAGCTTGCCGATCGTCAGCCGATTGTTGCCGTCCCGCTCCTTCGGATCCTGCACGGTGATGTCCGTCAGGGTTGCATGCAGCGACGGCCACAGGCTGACGCTTGCCGAGCCGGCGATGCTCAGGCGATAGCCGGTGTCACGTTCGACGCGGTCCTGGATGGCCACCGTAAGGAAGCTCGCCGGAAGTCCAAAAGCCAGCGCCAGAGCCAGCACGACGATGACGGCGCCAATCAAACCGCCTGCGATCTTCAATGCCTTCATGTCGATGTCCCAAGCGCGAGGCGCGAGCGGTCTCCACCGGTTAGCGTGCGGCAATGCCGACCCGGTTCAATCCGAAATTTTCTCGGAACGAAGACCGCTCCCAGCGCGACCAAAATAGTCGGAAGCCCGTGCGTCATTATGTGACTTATGACACACTTCCGACCGGGGGGTTTCTGTAACTGAGGCTTTGAACCATTGCCGAAGGTATAGTGATGAGCAAGCAGGCCGAATTTGCGGTCATTCTGAAGATGAACCCGATGTTCGCCGACCTCGGTGCGGACGAGTTGCAGCGAATCTCGGGCCTCTGCCACACTCAGCATCTGTCGTCGGGCGAGGTACTGTTCCAGAAGGGCGACCCCGGCAATGCCCTGTTCGGGGTGCGGCGCGGCCAGATTCGCATCGAGACCGGTGCCACTGACGGCAGCCGGCTGACGCTCAACTTCATGGGGCCCGGCGATCTGTTCGGCGAGGTCGCCGTGCTCGACGGGCAGGAGCGCACGGCGGACGCCACCGCCGGTGAAGCAACCGAGCTGTTCGTGCTCCGCCGCGAGGATTTCCTCAGTTTCCTGGAACGCGAGCCCAAGGTGGCGATCAGGATCATTCAGCTGCTGTGCCAGCGCATCCGCTGGCAGAGTGAGCGCATGGAGGAATCCGTGCTGCAGCCGCTGCCGGTGCGGCTGGCACGCCGGCTGTGCGCGCTAGCGGAGGATTTCGGCTCCGAGGTTCACATCTCGCAGGAACAGCTCGGCGTCTTCGTCGGCGCGGCGCGCGAAAGCGTGAACCGCCAGTTGCAGGCCTGGCGCAAGGACAAGATCCTGGATCTGCAACGCGGCCGCATCCTGCTGCATGACCTGACCAGGCTGAACACGATCGCACGCAACGATTAGTTGGCCGAGCGCGGCAAGCGCGCAGCGTCGTTCACCGCAAATTTGTCGATTGCGGGTCCAGTCCATGGCGGGAACTGCCCGTCGTGCATCGTTTCGTATCAGCATCGGCCAAAGATGATCGCAATTGGGCCACCACGCCTCACAATTTGCGACATGAACTCTTTTTAACAGTTCTAACAGGGTTCAATCCGGCAGCGATGAACTCCACGGGCTCGCGCGCGGACGGTGCGCGGGGTGGGGCTTTGCGCGCCAGACAAGCGTGGTGGAAGCGAAGTCATGAGTCTTGCGTTGCCGGCGATCGCGATCGAGGCCAGTGGTTCGGTAGGCCGGTGGCGCAGAGCTCTCACGATCTGGATCGACGCCGTGGAGGACGGTTGGGCCGTTCCGGCCCTGATCGTCGGGTTCGTCGCGGTCTGGATGGTGTATTTCTCGGTCGCCTATCTGGGGGGCGATCTCCATCAGGATGTGATCGAGACCTGGTCGCTCGGACGCAGCTTCGACTGGGGCTCGACCAAGCATCCGCCGCTGATGGGCTGGGCCGCGCGGGCCTGGACCACCGTGTTTCCGCTGACCAACTGGTCGTTCAACCTGCTGGCGCTGACCAACGCGGCGGTCGGCCTCTGGGCCGTCGACCTCATCACCCGGCGTTTCGCGCGCGGTGACAAGCGCCTGGTCGTCCTGCTGCTGCTCATGCTGCTGCCGGTCTATCAACTGCACGCGCAACGCTTCAACGCCAACGCCGTGCTGCTGTCGAGCTGGCCGCTGGCGACGTGGTGTTTCCTGCGCTCGTTCGAGACACGTCACGTCGGCTGGGCCGTCGCGGCCGGCCTGACCGCGGCACTCGCCATGCTCGGCAAGTACTACTCGGTCTTCCTGATCGCGGGCTTTGCGGTCGCAGCGTTGTGCCACGGCGAGCGTCGGGCCTATTTCACCTCGTCCGCGCCTTGGATCGCGGCGCTGTCCGGCCTGGTCGCGCTCGCCCCCCATATCTATTGGCTCGCCACGACCGGCGCCCAGCCGTTCTCGCATGCGATCGAGCATCACGTCGGCAAGACCGCCTCGGCCGCCCTGGTCGAGGGCAGCGGCTTCCTGTCGGCGATGGCCGGCATCGCCGGTATCCCCGGCCTCATATGGCTCGCCATGACCCGGCCCCGCGCCACCCGCGTGCTGAACGATGCGCTCAGCCTCGACCCCGGACTACGGCTGCTGGCGATGATCAGCATCGGGACCGTGGTGTTCCCCGCGCTGGTCTCGATCGTGTTCGGCACCGACATGCCGCCGCTCTGGGGCCTGCAGGGCGTCTTCCTGTTCGTCATCGTGATCGTGTGTGGCGCGAGCTATCACGCCCCCCGCGACGTCACGATCAATCTCGCCGCTGCGACGATCGCGATCGCGGCATTCGCGGCCACAGTCGTAGCGCCCTTCCATGCCTTGTACCGGAACTACGTTCCGTTGAACGAGGGCCGCGATTTCTACGAGCCGGCCGTGACCGAGCTCGACCGCCTGTGGCATACGGCGTCGAACGGAGCCCTTGTCGCCGTCGGCGGCGATGACGGCCTCGCCTTTGCCGCCGCGTTCTACAGTCCCGACCACCCGCACTATGAAATGGCGCTTGTGCACCCGCACGAGTTGCACCCTCCGTCGGAAGAGCTGACTGCGCAGGGCTGGGCGGCGCTGTGCTACGACACCGACACCTCCTGCATCTCCGGCATGCAAGCCGCGGCAGCGCAGGCGCGACGTTCGGTACGGGCCGATTTCACGCTCCGGACCAAGCTGTTCGGCCTGGAGGGCGCGAGCCAGGGCTTCGTTGCCCTGATCGTTCCGCCTGAGACCACCGCGCCAGTCGACAGCGCGCCGAACGTGGCCCACGATCTCAGCGCGCGCCGCCGTACGCCCTCGACCGCGAACTGAAACAGCACGTTCCAGCACGTCATCTCATTCCGCGGCCGGCGACATCGCCGACGGCGGCGGCTTTGGCTGATGCCCCGCCTCCGGCCCATGGCCGGACTGCGCCTCGTCGGCAGTCTCGCCGGAGGAGACGATCAGCTTGCGGCCGAGGCGGGCGAACAACGCGCCGACGTCGTCCATCACCAGGAACATCGCCGGCACGAACAGCAGCGACAGCACGGTCGAGAACACCAGGCCGCCGATCACCGCGAGCGCCATCGGCGAGCGGAACTCGCCGCCGGCACCGACCGCGAGCGCGCTCGGCATCATGCCGGCGACCATCGCGATCGTGGTCATCACGATCGGACGGGCCCGCTTCATGCCGGCGTCGATGATCGCCTCGTCGCGCCTGACACCGGCATGAATCGCTTCGACCGCGAACTCGACCAGCATGATCGCGTTCTTGGTCACGATGCCCATCAGCATCATCATGCCGATATAGACCGGGATCGTGAGCTGCTTGCCCGTCAGCATCAGCGCGCCGATCGCCCCGCCGATCGACAGCGGCAGCGAGAACAGAATCGTGATCGGCTGCAGGAAGGTGCCGAACAGCAGCACCAGCACGGCGTAGACGATCATCAGCCCTGCCGTGATCGCCGTGATGAAGCCGGACGCCAGCTCGTTCAGGCTCTCGGCATCATCCGAAGGGATCAGCTTGACGCTGGCCGGCATGCTCTTTCTGACCGGCAGCTCGTCGATCTGCCTGGTCGCATCGCCGAGCGCCGCAAGTCCGACGAGGTCGGCCGCGACGGTGGCCTGCCGCCCGCGATCGTAGCGGCTGATGCTGGTCGGGCCCTGATCGAGCTTGATATCGGCGACCACCGCCAGCGGCACACCGCCCTTTTCGCCGTACTGCCCGAGCGGCACCCGCAACTGTTCGAGGATCTTCACGTCGCTGCGCGCCGCATCCTCGAGCTGCACCCGGATCGGGACGAGGCGGCCGCCGGCATCGTATTTCGCCAGCGCGGGACCGACATCTCCGATCGTGGCGACGCGGATGGTCTGCGACAGGCTTTCTGTCGACACGCCCAGACGCGCGGCCAGGTCGGCGCGCGGCTGCACCCGCAACTCCGGCCGGTCGAGCGAGGTGTCCGACACGACGTTGGAGATGATCGGAATCCGCTTCATCTGCGACGCGAGCTCGCTGGCAACGTTGTCGACCAGCTTGGGATCCGAGCCCGTCAGCACCAGCTTGATCGGGCGCAGACCATTTTCGTCGGTGAACCAGAAGCGGATGTCCGGAATGCTCTCGAGATCCTTGGTGATCTCGAGCTCGAGCTCCTTCTGGGTGATCTTGCGCTCGGTCTTCGGCGTGTAGTTGACGATCATCCCGGCGCGGCGAACCTCCATCGCGCCCTGAAGCCGGCCGCCGTCAACGAACACGCTGCGGACCTCGGGCCGCTTGCGCAGGCGCGCGACGATGTCCTCGGTCACCTTCTCGGTGTAGGCGAGCTGCGCCCCGGGCGGCAGCTCGATCGCGAGCAGCGATCGCGCGGCGTCCTGCGCCGGCAGGAACCCCTGCGACAGCAGGGTCGTGCTCCAGATCGAGCCCGCGAAGATCCCGATGCCCAGGAGAACCGTGATGAAGTAGTGCTTCACCGACCATGTGACGATGCGCTGATACGCACGCAGGATGAAACCGGGCGGCGGGTCGTCATGGTCGTGATGCTTGAGGAAGTAGGCCGCCAGCATCGGCGTGACGAAGCGCGCCGCCAGCAGCGAGAAGAACACCTGCACCGAGACGGTGATGCCGAACTGTTTGAAGAACTGTCCGGCGATGCCGGACATGAAACTGGCCGGTGCAAAGATCGCGATGATGGTGAGGCTGATCGCGATGACCGCGAGCCCGATCTCGTCCGCGGCATCGAGCGCCGCGCGATAGGGCGACTTCCCCATCCGCATGTGGCGCACGATGTTCTCGATCTCGACGATGGCGTCGTCGACCAGAATTCCGGTCGACAACGTGATCGCCAGGAACGACACCATGTTCAGCGAGAAGCCGAGAATATCCATCGCCCAGAAGGCCGGAAAGATCGACAGCGGCAGCGAGATCGCCGCGATCATCGTGGCGCGGAAGTCACGCAGGAACAGCAGCACGATGATGACGGCGAGGATCGCGCCCTCGAACAGGGTCGAGATCGCCGCTTCGTAATTGCCCTTGGTGAAATCGACCGACGTATCGATCAGCTTCAGCTCGACATCGGGATGGGCGGCTCTGACCTGGTCGATGCGCTTCTGGACCGCGGCGGCGACGACCACGTCGCTGGCGCCCTTGGCGCGCTTGATGCCGAGCGCGACCACCGGCTCGCCGTTGAAGCGCGCAAAGGTGCGCCGATCGGCGATCGTGTCGGTGACCGTCCCGAGATCGGCGAGCCGGACCTCGCCGCCGCCGAACAAGGGAATCATCGTGTTGGACAGCTCGTTCAGCGTCTTGGCGCCGGCAAGCGTGCGGATCGCCTGGTCGTTCTTGCCGATCTCGGCGCGGCCGCCGGCGACGTCGACATTGGTGCCGCGCAGGCTCTGGCTGACATTGACGGCAGTAAGGCCCATGGCCTGCAGCCGGTCGGGATCGAGCGAGACCAGAATCTCGCGCTCGACGCCACCGATGCGCTCGACCTGGCTGACGCCGCGCACGCCCTGCAGCTCGCGCTTGACCACGTCGTCGACGAAGAACGACAGCTGCTCCGGGGTCTTGCCCGGCGAGATCGCCGCATAGGTGACGATCGGCAGCCCGATCTTGTCGACGCGCGAGATCAGCGGCTCGGTGACGTTCTGCGGCAGGTCGGAACGGACCCGGGTGACGGCGTCCTTGACGTCGTTGATGGCGCGATCGGTGTTGGTCTCCAGCGCAAACGTAATCGTCGTCACCGACAGGCCGTCGGTGATCAGCGACTGGATGTGGCGCGCACCCTCGACGCCGGAGACGCCGTCCTCGATGATCTTGGTGACCTGGGATTCAAGCTCCGACGGCGCCGCGCCGAATTGCGCCACCGCGACCGAGATCACTGGAATGTCGGCGTTCGGCAGCCGCGTCACCGCGAGCTTGGTGAAGCTCATCCAGCCCAGGATCAGCAGGATGATGGAGAAGAGGATCGACGGCAGCGGGTTCCGGATCGACCATGCCGAAATATTCAGTGCCATCAGCGTACCCGCGTGCGATCGATGTCTTCGGCAAACATGGTCTTGATCTGGTCGCCATCGTGCAGCGAGCTGCCGGCGTCGGCCACCACGATTTCTCCCTCTGTCAGCCCGTCGAGGATCTCGCTCGACGTATCCGACACCAGGCCGACCCGCACCCGGCGGGTCTCGATCGTGTTGCCCTTCACGACCTGGATGGTGAGATGATCGATCGCCGTATTGGGCACGGCGACGCCGCAGCTCCGCCGGGCATCGATATTGGCGCGCGCGAACATGCCGGGCTTGAGCGACGGATTGCTGGTCAGCGCGATGCGCACATGGCCCAGCTGGGTGGTCCGGTCGACCTGCGGCGCCACCACGCGCAGGCGGCCGACAATGTCGGGAAGGTTGTCACGAGTGATGCGCACCGGCGCGCCCGTGCCGAGCTTCAGGAGATGAACGCTCGGAACCTCGGCGTCGAGCTCCAGCTCGTTGTTGACGGCGATGCGGAACATTGGGCCGGCCTGCGGCGAGGCCGGCGCACCGGCGATCGTGCGGACCTCGGTGACGAGTCCTGCGGCCGGCGCACGCAGCGACACCGGCCGGCTCGCGGCCGCTGCCGGCGCTCCCGGCTGCTGCGGCGGCGGCGTCAGGCGCGCCAGCTCCTGGTTCTCGGTGACGGTGTCGCCCTCCTTGACCAGAACGTCGATGACCCGCGATCCCTCCTGATCGGCGCCGACCACCGCCTCGCGGCGGGCCACGACGAAGCCGGTGACGCGCACGAGATCCGAGAAGCAGGCCTTCACCGCCTTGGTCACCAGCACCTGGGCCTGCATCGGCGGCTCCTCGGCAGTGTGATGGGGACGATGCTCGTACCAGTAATAGCCGGCGAACAGGGCCACGAAGACCACCGCGCTGGCTGCGGTTTTAAGGGATTTTGGCAGCTTCATCGGCAGGGGGATCCGGTCGGCGCGAGATGCGGGTTATGGATGCTGCGAATTTGGCGCGGGACGCTCCGACAAGGCGATGCGCCCCGCAATCCTGCGGGACGCATCCGGCCACCTCGATCTCCGGCCACGCGACCTCCGACGGCGCTTGATGGACGCGGCGCTACTTGGCCGCCGCCGTCTTGCTCTGCATGTTGACGACCTGGACGCGGCGGTTCACCTCGGCGAGCGGCTGGCTCGGATCCTTCAGCTTGCTCTTGCCGTAGCCCACCGTCACCAGGTCGGCGCCGGCGATGCCGAACTTCTCGACCAGATAGCGCTTGATCGAATCGGCGCGGCGCTCGGACAGGTCCTGATTGTAGGCCTCGCCACCGGCGGCATCGGTATGACCGGCGACGACGAAGGTCGACCCCTTCAGCTCGGCGTTGGTCAGCGCCCGGCCGAGCGCCTGCACCGACGGCAGCGACTTCTGGCTGATGTTGGCGGAGTTGTAGTCGAAGGTGATCTCGAGATCGATGTTCGGCTTGGTCTTGGCGACCGCCGCGATCTCCTCGCGCTCGGCTGATGACAGCGACCGCGTCGAGCGGCCGCGAATGCTCTGCAGGAACTTGTCCTGCTCCGGCGAAACCGCGGGCGCAGCCTCCGACGGCGGCGACATCGACAGCCCCCGGGTCAGCGGCTTCTTCTGCCCGGCCAGGGCGCGGACGATCTGATCCTCGCTGACGTCATCGGCGGCGAAGGCCGGCATCGCGACGAGCGACGCGGCTGCGCTCAGGACCGTCGCGGCCAGGAGAGCCGTCAAGCCGGCGGTCATGGTCGAATTCGTTTTCGGTGCGGTCATTGCCAATCCCTCCTCACGCGAACTGATCGTCCCGGTCTCCGCCGCGCCCGCACGCGACACCCGGCTGTTCGCTGTTATGTCGGTCCGGCCTGCCGCATGGTTCGAGCCGGCCGGCCGACGCGCGCAACAAATCAGCGCACGCCGTAAGCTTCGAACTCGCGGACGATGTTGGGGTCCATCGCCTTGGCGTTGGCGATGTCGAGCGCGCCCTCCTGCGCGGCGCCGTTACGCTGCTTGGCGAGACCTCGGCCATACAATGATGACGTCAGGCGCGGATTGATCTTCAGCGCCGCATCGAAATCGGCGATGGCGTTCTTGACCGCGCCGCTCTTGAGGTTGACCAGCCCGCGGCTGTCGAGCGCGTCCACGAAATTCGGCCGCAGCCGCAGCGCCTCGTTGCAGTCGCGCAGCGCAGGCTGCAGCTCGCCGACGACCGTGCGGGCCCAGCAGCGGTTGTTGAGCGCCTCGACGTCCTTCGGATTGATCCGGATGGTGTCGTCGAAATCGCGGATCGCCTGCGCGTAGGCGCCCTTGCTCGCATACACCTGGCCGCGCCGGTACAGCGCGCCGGCATCCTCCGGATTGGCCGCGATCTTGGCGGTCAGGCTCTTGATCGTGGGATCGTCGGCAAACGCATCCTCCGCCGGAGCAGCGGGGGCCGCGGGCGCAGCAGGCGCGGCGGGCGCCACGTTCGCGATCACGGGAGATGGCGCGGGCGCCGGCGGCGCCGGAGCAACCGGCGGTGCCGGCGGAGTATCCACCTTCTGCACCGGCGTCGGCTGCGGCGCGGGCGGAGCCGGCGGCAGCGGCGACGGCACCGGCGGCGCCACCACGACCTGCGTCGGAGCCGGCGCAGGGACGGGTGGTGCCGGAATCGGCGCGGCATTGCTCTCGGCCGGCGCAGGCGGCCTGACGCCGCCATTACCGGGCACGAAGGAGAAGTCCTCGGCCAGCGACGACGAGATCCACGGCACCTGCTCGCTGCGCGACGCGCGGGTGACGCCGACGCGGGTGCGGTTCAGCGTCTCCTCGGCGGTGAGGTCGGGAACGCGGATCTCCTTCAGCAGCTCCTGCACGAACAGGCTGTGATCCCGGCCGCTATCCGACACGACGGCGGACAGCGCGGCCGAGTACATCACCAAAGTACCGCTCGGTGCGATGACCGGCGCGAGCCCAGCCGAGGCGGTGCGGAACCTGCGCTCATAGGGATTGCGCCGGGAGGCATCGAGCAGCGCGATCTTCACGCCGGCGCCGCGGCTGTTGATCTCCTGCAGCACCTGCTCGAGGCCGATGCCGTCGCGCCGCACGTCGGCCTCCTGCCAGATCTGCGCATCGACCGGGATCATGTAGCTCTGCCGGCTCGACTGGATGCCGTAGCCGGAGAAGAACAGCAGCGCCACCGAGCCCGGCTTGAGCTTGCCATAGAGCCGGTCGAGGCCGCGGCGCATCGCGTCGCCGCCGGCATTTTCCAGGGTCTCGACGCTGAAACCGTCGCGCTTCAACTCGTCGGTGAGATCGCGGGCATCGTTGACCGGTTCCTTGAGCGGCGCCTCGGCATCCGGATATTTCGCATTGCCGATGACCAGCGCGAAGCGGTCGCCGGCCGCGCGCGCGGGCCAGGAGACCACGGCCGAGAACGCGACGGAGAACATCAGGCCGAGCGGCAGCAGCAGGCGGAAAGTCATCACGATGGCGGTCCAGCGGTCAGCAATCAGGCGCCGTCCAGCTTGCGCCGCGGCGACCATATCCCACGCGTCAGGCATTATCAAATCGCCGTGACGGTCCGTCAACCGCTTGCGGCAGTTGAAGAATCGTCTGAGGCGGCAACCGCCCGCAGGAGCCTGTTGCGAGCTGCTTGCCATGACACGAGCGGACCATGCAACGATCCCGATGTGTTGAAATGTGAGATGCCTCACGCTGTGTCGCGGCAGCGCACCGTCCGGTTCGACGGGCACCGCGATTGACCTCGATGCGATTGACCTCGATGCCTGCCGATGGCTCGATGGCTGCCGTGCCCAACCAACGAGAAGGCCATCATGGGGAACGCCACCGAGATCTACGCGCTGCGCTATGCAACGATGTCGCCGCGCACGCCGCACATGAACTTCCTGCAGCCCGACCCGCACGACAGCACGGCGCAGGATCTCGACTATTTCGTGTGGCTGATCCGCACTGACGGTCGCGACATCCTGGTCGACACCGGCTTCAACGCCGCGGAGGCCGAGATCCGCCACCGCACCCTGACGCGCGATCCGATCGATGCGCTCGCGTCCTTCGGCGTCGCGGCCGCCGATATCCGCGACATCATCGTGACCCATCTGCACTACGATCACGCCGGCAATCTCGACCGCTTCCCGAACGCGCGCTTTCATCTGCAGGAGCGCGAGATGGCCTATGCCACGGGCCGCTGCATGTGCAACGGCATGCTGCGCTACCCGTTCACGGTCGAGCACGTCACCACCATGGTGCGCCACGTGTATGGCGAGCGCGTCACCTTCCACAACGGCGACGGCGAGGTCGCGCCCGGCGTCACCGTGCACCGGGTCGGCGGCCATTCCGACGGGCTGCAGGTGGTGCGCGTCGACACCGCGCGCGGTCCGGTCGTGCTCGCCTCCGACGCCGCGCATTACTACGCCAATCTGCAGCGCCGCAGCCCGTTTCCGATCGTCTACAACATCGGCGACATGGCGCAGGGCTGGGAGATCATCGAGCGCCTCGCCGGCCATCCCGACCGCTTCATCCCCGGGCACGATCCGCTGGTGACCGAGCTCTATCCGCGCGTGAGCGAGGCGGCCGATGCCTATGCGCTGCATGTCGCGCCGTCGCGGTCGTTTGCGAGATGACGGAGAAGACCTGATCTTCTGATGTAATTGTCAAACAGCCCACGCGGTTGCAGGTCCGCGGTCTCGCGGCGCGTTTCGCGTCCGAGCTGTGATCATCGGGACACCCTCTTCAAGAGAGAGGGCGCAGGGAGAGCCAGGCCTCGGCTGAGGCCTGCGGCCCGCCTGCGAGAAAAAATGCAGGCGGCAGAACCACAGGTACAGCCGGAACGACCCGGCCCTCCCTGCGCGATGGCTTTACGATTTATACGCAGTCTCCCCGGTGACCGGCTTGTTTGCCACCGTAGCAACGACGCGCGCATCGCGCGCCGTGCGGACCTCAGCGTCGGGAGGCCAGGACCCTGCGACTTCACCGTCCGCGGCATGGCGTACGTCGGCATGCATTGAGCACGCTGCGCCATCTCGCGGCCATCGCATCCCACCCCAACGCGTCGTGACGTTCGCGAGCGCCCCTCTTCAATGAGGCGGGACGGGCGGAAATTTCCACCTGATTTGCCCGACGGCGCAAGGGAATTCTTTTTATCGGAATATCTGGACAAGCCCGATCGGCTTGGCATTGCTCGTTAAATTCGCCGCGGCGCGCAGGAAAGACGATGCGGCCGGTAGGGTGGGCAAAGGCGCTGGCACGTCCTCGCGACACGCACGATGGCTGCGCGCTTTGCCCACCATACGCGGTGAATTGGTCGTTGCAGCGATGCTGCTGTACTCCGCCACTCGCCGTCCCGAGCAAGTAGCGACGCGCGATCGCGTGGTTGCGATGCCGACCCGAGACTCATACGCGGCGGCGGTCGCGATGGGCGAACTGTCAATGACCGGCCTGCCTCAAACCGCTCCCTGGGGTTATGGGTCCCGGCGTTCGCCGGGATGACGGCGGTGGGTGTGGATCGAGCCGGGTCACGTCGTTCGGCCGGGATGATGGCGTAGCTTCGCCAGGCAACGGTGCCCGCTCAATGCAGCTCCACCTTCGCCTTCTTCGACAGGTGGTCGCCGAGGAAGCGCACGTCCCAATTGGTCAGGCGGACGCAGCCGTGCGATTCCGATTTGCCGACCTTGGACGGCTCGGCGGTGCCGTGGATGCCGTAGCCGTTGCCGACCGACAGGCCGATCCAATAGGCGCCGACCGGATTGTTCGGGCCGGGCTTGATGGTGAACGGCTTGCGCGACTTGACGCCCTTGAACTCGTAGTCCGGATTGTAGCGGTAGTTGGGATCGGCATCGCGCGAGGTGACCTTGAAGGTGCCGTCGGGCGTCGGTTTCTCCTCGCTGCCGACGGTGGCCGGAAACACCGCCACCAGCCTGCCGTCCTTGTCGAATGCCTGCACCGTGCCGGCGTCCTTGCTGATGTCGAGCCGCATGATCTCCGGCGCCTTGTCGTCCGGCCGGATCACGTTGGCGACGGCGATCTGCTCGCCCTCCTTGTCGAAGCTGGCCTTCGGATTGAGCGCCGACAGCAGCTGTTCGCTCATGTGGAATTTCTCGGCCAGCGCCTCGCGCGGCGAGGTGTAGCCGAGCGCCGGCAGGTCCTTCATGTCCTCCATGTGCTGCGGCAGCTTCTTCAGGAACGGCCCTTTCACATCGTCGCGGGTGATGGTGTAGGAGACGATCGCCGGCGCCTGGTCGCCGCGCAGCAGCGCGTCCCACAGCTCGGGCGTCAGCTTCGCATCCCCGGCAAGCCCCTTGGCGCGCGCGAACGCGGCGAGCGCCGTGCGCGCATTGTCGCCGAAGCGGCCGTCGATCTCGCCGGGCGAGATACGCGCGCGATCGAGCAGCACCTGGGCGCGGATCGCCACCGGGTCCATCTTCTCCTCGGCCGGCGGCCGCTTGCGCAGCTCCGCGCCGTTGACGGCGTCGGCGGTGAGCTCGGCGGAGACCGCCGGCGTGACGAGGGCGGCGCAGAGCAGAAGTGGTATCCAGAGCCGAAGCATGATCGTGAGTCCCAAATAGAGATGGCCGACATTCGGCAGCGTCAACGTGGACCCTGCCGAGAAAGTTCGGGGGTCCTCCGCTGAACGTCGCAGCATGCTGGCGCGACTACCAGGGACGCGGGTCGGCTGGCCCGGCGGCTGCACGTCTGCTATCCCGACTTCAGCCGTTCAATTGACGTGAGTTCGCGAGGATCGGTTTCGCATGCGACATGCCGCAATTGCCACGATGCGCCGGATGCCGCTATTGGCCGCGGCCGGCGTGCTGGCCCTGATCCAGCCGGTGCTGGCAGCCGACGACAGCGCACCGAAGGGCGCCGCGGTCAGCGTGCTCAAGGCGACCAAGGCCTGCTTCGACAACACGGTCGAGGTGTCCGGCATGGTGCTGGCGCGCAACGAGACCGCCGTCAGGCCCGACCGTCCCGGACTGAAGGTCGCGGAGGTGCTGGTCGATGCCGGCGACAGCGTCACGGCCGGGCAGAACCTGGCGCGGCTGACGCCGCCGGAGGGCGGCACGATCATGATCCAGGCGCCGGTCGCGGGCACAATCCTGTCGTCGAGCGCCACCATCGGCGCCTTCGCTTCCGGCCGCGGCGAGGCGCTGTTCTCCATTCTCGCCCGCAACGAATATGATCTCGTCGGCCTGGTGCCATCAGCGCAGCTCGGCAAGCTCGCGGTCAACCAGACCGCGCGGATCCGCATCGTCGGGGCCGGCGAGGTCGAGGGCAAGATCCGAAGGGTGGCGCCGACCGTCGAGCCGAACAGCCAGCTCGGCCAGGCCTTCATCGGCATCAACGGCACGGCGCGGCTGCTGGTGAATTCGTTCGGGCGCGCCGTGATCAAGATCGGCCAGAGCTGCGGCGTCGCGGTGCCGCTGACCGCCGTGCTGTACGATCCGGACGGCACCGTGGTGCAGGTGGTGCGCGCCCAGCGCATCGAGACCAAGCGGGTCGAAATCGGCCTGATGGCCGGCGGCCAGGTCGAGATCCGCGACGGCCTCGCCGAGGGCGACGTCGTCGTCACCCGCGCCGGCGCGCTGCTGCGCGAGGGCGACCCGGTGCGGCCGGTGATGGCGAGCAATTGAGGGCGGCGGCCGAGTCCTGCGGAACGGATGAAATGGGGAGGTCGCGCCAGTGGCGGTCGGCTCCCCTCCCCCTGGCGGGGAGGGGTCGGGGGTGGGGGTTCTCCGAGTCGCGCTCGACGTGATTTGCGAGCCAGCTCCTGGGAGGTTTTCAGCGATCCAAGGCAGCGCCATGCGGGAGGGATCGCTCCCGCATCCGCCAAAGCAGGATGTTTGCAGCAAAGGCTCAAGCCAACGACGCGCGGCGCCCGTGGACCCCCACCCCCAACCCCTCCCCGCAAGGGGGGAGGGGAGCTGACCGTCAGCTTGGTGAGAGGGGGGCAAACGCTCAGGCGCTCTGAGCGTCAGACGCGTTGAACGAGAGATGGAAACCCCAGGCCTCAGCTGCCGGCGTTGGCGACGTCGGCGCTGAAGCGGATGTCCTCGACCAGGGAGGACGACACCATCGGCACCTGCTCGCCGTCGGAGCTACGCGCGATGGCGTTGCGGGTCTTGTTGAACACGGTCTCGGCGCTCGGGCTCTTGCCGAGCTGGTTGAGCAGCTCGCCGACCAGCACGCTGTTCTGGCCCTTCGGATCGTCCAGCACCTTGCCCGGCGTCGCCGACGACAGGATCAGCGCATTGGCCGGTGCGTTGATCGGCGCGAGGCCGTGCGAATAGGCGCGGAAGCGGCGTTCATAGGGATTGCGGCGGGAGGCGTCGATCACCACCAGCTTGGCGCGCGCGCCCTGCTCGCGGACCGTATCGAGCAGACGCTCGATGCTGGTGCCCTCGCGGCGCACGTCGGATTCCCGCCAGATCTTGGCGTCGACCGGGATCATGTAGCTCTCGCGTCCCGCCTGGATGGCGTAGCCGCCGAAGAACAGCATCACGACCGAGTCGGGCTTGATCCTGGCCTTGAGGCGCTCGACCGCGCGGGTCATGTCGTCCTTGTTGGCATCCTCGACGACATCGACATCGAAGCCGTCGCGGCGCAGCGCGCCGGTCAGCGCGCGGGCATCGTTGATCGGCTGGACGAGCGGCGCATTCGCATCGGGATAGTGACCATTGCCGATGACGAGCGCGAGGCGCGCGCCGTTGCCGGTCGCCACGCTGCTCTGCTCGGAGGCGGCCGCCTTGGGCGCCTCGAGCGAACGCTTGTTGAGGGCAGCATGCGCGCCGATCGCGAGCGACACCGTGCAGAGAAGCGCGGCGGCGATCACGGCCGATCGGCGGGAAAGAGAAGGCTGCCTTGCGGTCATCACGTCAATCCTGGTCCGAGCCTGCCCGTCGATGCCAAAGGGGTGCACCCTTTGGTCGCGCTGGCGCCTCTGAGGTTTGAGGGGTTGCGAGACGATGTGTCGTCCCAATGCGCGCAAATTGCGGCGCCGCAACGAAGAAAGGATTAACCCGAACGAGCACCCAGGGCAACATCGGAACACCATTGACTTTTCAAGTACTTGAAGAGAAACGCAAATTTAACCATGGCGGCGATCTCCAAACGGCCCTGGGCGGACCGCCGGGAGGCCACATTGCCGCCAAATCCGCCTGCCGCGCCGTGACCGCCGTCACGTTGTCTTTGGCGGTCGAGCGTGTCAGTTTGCCCCATGCATGCGCACGGCGCGCCGTTTGTGGGGCGTTTCGAGCAGCGCATGCCGTTCGTCCCGCCTCCGACAACCCGCGAGTCCTCGCTTGAGTTTCCAGTATTTCGCCGGCGCGGCCTGTCGCGCACTGACGGCCCGGAAGGATGGGCCCTCGCTGTACGAGGTCTGCGACCCCATCCTGCGCCGGCCCGGCAGCGGCGACCCGCATCTGTCGAA
The DNA here is from genome assembly GCF_032489875.1 of Bradyrhizobium sp. SZCCHNR1015. Taxonomy (NCBI): domain Bacteria; kingdom Pseudomonadati; phylum Pseudomonadota; class Alphaproteobacteria; order Hyphomicrobiales; family Nitrobacteraceae; genus Bradyrhizobium; species Bradyrhizobium sp. SZCCHNR1015. The sequence goes on along the minus strand of NZ_JAUEYW010000009.1, from coordinate 220,690 downwards.
ATTCTACCGGACCGCGCTGGGGAACCCGGCGCTGCGCGCATTGCTGCGCCGTGCCGGCCTGCCCGAGCTGAACGATCCCGCTCGCCTCAATGCGCTGCGCGACGCGCTGGTTCTCGCCCGCGACAATCCGACGCCGGACTGGGAGCAGGTCGGCCGCCCGGTCGCCGATCTGGTCGACAGCATCGCCTTGCACCACCCTGCCCCGCCGCGCCGGACTGCGGCGGCGGCCATGCCGCCGGCCGGCGAGATCGACCGGGTGATCCGGGCCTGCGGTGCCGACCTGCTCGGCTCGTTCAGCCGCAATGGCTTCATCCCGACCTATGCCGCCTTCAACCTGATCGGCGATCCCGACATGAAGGGCTCCGAGGTCCAGATGGCGCTGCAGGGGCTCGACGCGCGCGGCTACAAGAACTCGACCCTGCTGTTCAACCTCGCCCGCGTCTTCATCGCGCGCTCGCCGGCGGCCGCGGTGATCAATCCGCCGTGGCGCGGCATCGCCGAACCGATGTGGGAGCCGGTGCAGATCCGCCACCGCTCGGCGTATTACGACGCGTTCTTCACCGAGGCGCTGCTGAGCTATCTGGAGACCGGCCTCGCCTCATCGGAGCAGACGAGCGCGGCGCGCGGCGCCATCGCGGCGATGGTCGAGTTCTGCCTGACCATCAGCCGCGAGCAGGTGCGCGGCGCCGACGGCAAGAGCTACGACGTCGTCACCGCGCTGGCGCCGCATCCGCATCCGCGGTTCTCGCGCTTCTTCACCCAGATCAAGCAGGACCTCGGCTTCGGCGTCTACGTGCCGGATTGCGACACCACGGCATGCTCGTTCTCGGCGGCGACGCAGGCCGGATCGGACGATCCGATGCTGAGCCAGCCGCTGCTGGACTTCTATGCCGGCTACCAGGTGCGCGCCGGCGGCAACGAGCCGCGCGTGACGGTGCCGATCAACGACAACGTCGACTACGAAGGCGGCGTCGCCACCTGGATCGACAGCCTGGCCGGCGAGCGGCCCTACGGCAACGATCTCGATCCGACGCTGAATCTCGACGTGCTCGAGGTCTCGTTCCGCAATCTCAAGCGCTGGCAGGTCCTGGAGACGCAAGGCAGGCTCGACGTCGTCAGGCGGATCGTCGGCTTCCAGCAGCGGCTGGTGCTGAGCGGCGCCTTCGCCGATCCGCGCTCGCACATCTATTATTTGCCGGAGCTGTACTGCGCCTATTTCGGCCGCTGCTACCACGCCTTCATGGCGCTGCCACCGGCGGCGCGGCAGGCGATCGACCCCGACGGCGCGTTCGAGCTCATCCGCCTGCGCGTGCTGGCCTATGTCGAGGACGAGCTGATCGGCCGCGAGATGAACCCGTTCGACGCGGCGCTGGCGCTGATCGCGCTCGGCCATCTCGGCGGCGCTGCAGCGAGCTTCGCGCCCGCGGTGCATTGCATCGTGACGTCGTTCGGCGAGGGCGGCCGGCGGCATCCGTACCGCGCCTATGAGTGGAACAAGATGAAGACCCCGACCCGCATCCTGGTCGGCGGCCCCGAGGTGACATCCGCGTTTGTGCTGATGGGCCTGGCGCTGGCCCGGCGGGTGGCGGTGAACTGATCGAGCGCGATCTCGGCGGCAAGGGCGGTGTGCTCCCCTCCCCCTTGCGGGGAGGGAAGCAGAGCGACGCCTTGGCCATAGCTCGGCTCCTACTTTCGGCCGCCATCGCGCGAAGTTGAGCGACTCAGGCAATCGCGGCGCTGGAACTGGCGGGCGATCCGCCGCACTATCGCTGCTATTGCCCATCCCCAAGGACGACCCGCGCCCGTTGATGTCGATGAAACCAGCCCTGCTCGTGCTCCTCCTGCTGCTGCCCTCCGTCGCGTCCGCGGCCGACATCACCGGGATTCCCAAGATCCGTGAGGCCGACGGGATCACGATCGGGGCCACCCGCATCCGGCTCGGCGGCATCGACGCGCCCTCCGTGGATCAGCTCTGCCTCAACAAGAACGGCGAGCGCTGGACCTGCGGCGTGGCCGCGCGTGACGAACTGATCAAGCACGCGGACGGCAAGAGCTGGACCTGTCATATCAGGTCGATCGATCGCCGCGGCCGCCAGGTGGCGCGCTGCGACGTCGACGGCGAGGACATCCAGAAATGGCTGGTGCGCAGCGGCTGGGCGCTGGCCTATCGCACCCTCTCGCATGACTACGAGCCGGACGAGGCGGAGGCGCGAGCCGCCAAGGCCGGCATGTGGCAGGGCGCGTTCATCGCGCCATGGGACTGGCGCGTACGCAACAAGAAGACTGCGATCCTCGGCGCCACCAAGCCGCCGGAGGGCGCGCGCAAGATCCTGCTCGCCTCGGCTTCGGGCCCGGTCGCGCCCTCGCCGGACTGCACCATCAAGGGCAATGTCAACGGCGCCGGCGAATGCATCTATCACACGCAGAAGAGCCGCTGGTACGCGCAGATCAAGATGCACGTGTCGAAGGGCACGCGCTGGTTCTGCTCGGTCGAGGAGGCCGAGGCCGCCGGCTGCCGCGAGACCCGGCGCTGAGCCCCGCCGCGCCGGCCCGCCGGGGCATGCCAGCCCCCCGGGTTCTCCGGCTTTTCTTATGCGGCGCCGCCACGTAAAACGGCGCTGGGCCGGCCGTGTGCGAGAGCCCATCACCACCCTCAACCGCCAAACCACATCGCCGAGGACACTGACAATGACCGTTCGCGCGGGCCGGGAGTTTCTGGCCATCCCGGGACCCACCACGATGCCCGACGAGGTGCTGCAGGCGATGCACCGCCCCGCGCTCGACATCTACTCCAAGCAGATGGTCGAGCTGACCGACGGCATCATGTCCGACCTCGGCCGGCTGTTCGCGACCAAGGGCAAGACCTACATCTACATCGCCAACGGTCACGGCGCCTGGGAGGCCGTGCTCTCCAACGTGCTGGCGCGCGGCGACAAGGTGCTGGTGCTGGAGAGCGGCCGCTTCGCGATCGGCTGGGGCAATGCGGCACGCGCGATGGGCGCCGACGTCGAAGTGCTCCGTGGCGACTGGCGCCGCGCGGTGCGGCCGGCCGAGGTCGAGGCGCGGCTGCGCGCCGACAAGGAGCACTCCATCAAGGCGATCGTGGTGGCGCAGATCGATACGGCGTCGGGCGTCGTCAATGACGTCGAGGCGATCGGCCGCGCCATCAAGGCCGCAGGCCATCCGGCGCTCTACATGGTCGACACCGTCGCTTCGCTCGGCTGCATGCCGTTCGAGATGGATGAATGGGGCATCGACGTCGCGATGTCCGGCTCGCAGAAGGGCCTGATGACGCCGCCCGGTCTCGGCTTCGTCGCCGCGAACGCCCGCGCGCTCGAGGCGCACAAGCGCGCCAACATGCGCACGCCCTATTGGGACTGGAGCGAGCGCGAGGGCACCGAGCACTATCGCAAATATGGCGGCACCGCGCCGGTGCATCTCTTGTTCGCGCTGCGCCAGGCCATGGACATGCTGTTCGACGAAGGGCTGCCGCACGCCTTCCGCCGCCATGAGCTGCTCGCCGAGGCCGTGCGACGCGCGGTGGCGAAGTGGAGCGAGGGCCAGGTGATCGGCTTCAATATCGCAGACGCCGCCGAGCGCTCCAACACCGTGACCACGGTGCTGGTCGGCGGCGGCCATGATCCGGCGGTGCTGCAGACCTACTGCAAGGAGCAGTGCGGCGTCGTGCTCGGCACCGGGATCGGCGATCTGCAGGGCCAGGCGTTCCGCATCGCCCATATGGGCCATGTCAACGCGCCGATGGTGCTGGGCACGCTCGGCGTGATCGAAATGGCGCTGGTGGCGTTGAAGATCCCGCACGGCCGCGGCGGCCTCGACGCCGCGATCCAATGGCTCGGCGAGAGCGTGACCCCGTAAAGGACGAGATGACAGACAGCAGCAAAACAGCGCCGGTGGCGCCGCGCCATCAGCACAGCTTCACCCGCCACGGCATCACCGTGCAGGACGACTATGCATGGCTGAAAGACGCGCGCTGGCAGGAGGTGCTGCACGATCCGTCGCTGCTGGATGCTGATATCCGCGCCTATCTCGAAGCCGAGAACGCCTATGCGGAATCCGTGCTCGGCCACACCTCACCGCTGCAGAAGAAGCTCGTCGCGGAGATGCGCGGCCGCATCAAGGAGGACGATTCCTCGGTGCCGTCGCCGGACGGGCCCTACGCTTATTTCCGCAAGTACCGCGAGGGCGGCCAGCACGAATTGTTCTGCCGGACGCCGCGCAACGGCGGAGCGGAGACCATCGGGCTCGACGGCGACGCGCTGGCGCGCGGGCATGAGTATTTCAAGTTCGGCGGCAGCCGGCATTCGCACGACCACAAGCGCGTCGCCTGGAGCGCCGACACCAAGGGCTCGGAATATTTCACCATCCGCGTGCGCGACTGGGATGGCGGCGATGATCTCGCCGACGTCGTCGAGGAGACCGACGGCGGCGCGGTGTGGTCGCGCGACTGCACGAGCTTCTTCTACGTCAAGCTCGACGACAATCACCGCCCGATGCAGGTGTGGCGGCATAAGCTCGGCACCAGGCAGGCCGATGACGTGCTGGTGTACGAGGAGAAGGACACCGGCTGGTTCACCCATGTGCACGAGTCGACCTCGGGCCGGTTCTGCGTCATCGCCGGCGGCGACCACGAGACCTCCGAGCAGCGGCTGATCGATCTCGACCATCCCGAGGCGCCGCCGCGGCTCGTCGCCGCCCGCGAGAACGGCGTGCAATATTCGATCGCCGACCGCGGCGACGAGCTGTTCATCCTGACCAATGCCGATGGCGCGATCGACTTCAAGATCGTCACCGCGCCGCTGTCTACGCCCGAGCGCGCCAACTGGCGCGACCTCATTCCGCACCGCGCCGGCATCTACGTGCTCGACCACGATCTCTATGCGGGCCATCTCGTGCGACTGGAGCGCGCCAACGCGCTGCCGTCGATCGTGATCCGCGACCTGACATCCGGCGAGGAGCACGCGATCGCCTTCGACGAGGGCGCCTATTCGCTCGACGCGATGGGCTCCTACGAGTTCGATACGACCAACCTGCGCTTTGCCTATTCGTCGATGACGACGCCGTCGGAGGTGTGGGACTACGACATGGTGACGCGCGCGAAAACCTTGCGCAAGCGCCAGGAGATTCCGTCCGGGCACAATCCCGCCGACTACGTCACCACGCGCATCATGGCGAAGGCCGATGATGGCGCCGAGGTGCCGGTGTCGCTGCTGCACCGGCGCGACTTCAAGGCCGACGGCTCGGCGCCGCTGCTGCTCTATGGCTACGGGTCCTATGGGCATGCGATGCCGGCGTCTTTCAGCACCAACCGGCTGTCGCTGGTCGACCGCGGCTTCGTCTACGCCATCGCCCATATCCGCGGCGGCACCGACAAGGGCTGGGGCTGGTACCTCGACGGCAAGCGCGAGAAGAAGACCAACAGCTTTGACGATTTCGCGGCTAGCGCCCGGGCGCTGATCGCGGCGAACTACACCAGCGCGAAGCGCATCGTCGGCCATGGCGGCAGCGCCGGCGGCATGCTGATGGGCGCGGTCGCCAACCGCGCAGGCGAGCTGTTCGCCGGCATCGTCGCCGAGGTCCCGTTCGTCGACGTGCTCAACACGATGCTCGACGACACCCTGCCGCTGACGCCGCCGGAATGGCCCGAATGGGGCAACCCGATCGAGAGCGAGACGGATTTCCGCACCATCCTGTCCTACTCGCCGTATGACAACGTCGCGGCCAAGGACTATCCGGCGATCCTGGCCATGGCCGGCCTGACGGACCCGCGCGTCACCTATTGGGAGCCGGCGAAATGGATCGCGCGGCTGCGCGCGACGATGACGGGGGGCGGTCCGGTCCTCCTGCGCACCAACATGGGCGCCGGCCACGGCGGCGCCTCCGGGCGCTTCAACCGGCTGGATGAGGTCGCGATCGTCTATGCGTTCGCCCTGTGGGCGGTGGGGCTGGCGGATCGGACAGCGTGAGCGCGGCCGACGCCGGCAATTGCCGGATGTGGCGCGGGATCGCACCCCATCGACACCGGTTGTGGAGCGGCAGCCGGGCACACCGCGCCGGCTAGACCATCTGCTCGGCGACCACCATGTAGTTCACGTCCATGTCGGTCGACAGGCTCCAGCGGTCGGCGAAGGGGCTGTAGACGACACCGCTCTGCTCGGTGATGACCAGGCGGTTGTCGAGCAGGTATTTGGTCAGTTCGTCCGGCGTGACGAACTTGCTCCACTCGTGCGTGCCGCGCGGCAGCCAGCGCAGCACGTATTCGGCGCCGACGATGGCGAGCGCAAAGCTCTTCCAGTTGCGGTTCAGGGTCGAGACCACCATCATGCCGCCCGGCTTCAGCACCGCGGCACAGCGGCCGAGGAAGGCACTGACGTCGGTGACGTGCTCGACGACCTCCATCGCCAGCACGATGTCGAAGCGCTCGCGCGGGTCCATCTCCTCGATGGTGGTGCAGCGGTAGTCGATCGACAGATGACCCTTCTCGGCATGCAGCCTGGCAGCGGCAATGTTGCTGGCCGAGGGGTCGACGCCGACGACCTGCGCGCCCAGCCGCGTGAACGGCTCGCACAGCAATCCCGCGCCACAGCCGATGTCGAGCATGCGCAGCCCCGACAGGCAATTCAGGCTCTTGGCGTTGCGCTCGAATTTCCGGCAGGCGGCATCGCGGATATAGGTCAGGCGCAGCGGGTTGATCTTGTGCAGGGGCGCCATCTTGCCCTTCGGGTCCCACCAGGTCTCGGACAGTTTCGAGAACTTCGCGATCTCGGCCGGATCGACGGTCGAGCCGGAGGGGACAGAAGGGCTGCGGGAATCCTGAGGCATTGTCATCGCTGAATACTCAATGATCGAAGCTGCGGCGCCGTACCGGGCTAACGCGCCGTGATGGCGTTCCGGAACGCCAGCGGCTCCGCGATGGTCGAAATGGTTTCCTTGCCCTCGCCCACACCCAAGATGGTGACATCGCCGTAATTGAGAACCCGTCCCATGATGGTCTGGTTGACGTCGACGCTCTCGACCTTGTCGAGGGCCATCTCGAAGGTACGGCGCTTGATGAAACCGGTTTTGTGCACGACGCGGCGATTGGTGACGTCCGTCTCGGTGGTGAGACGATGGAACCAGGCCCGGACCGTCCAATACAGCGCAACAATGGCGATGACGGCGGCGGTGGCCAGGCACAGCATGACCAGATTGTCGTTCACGGTCATGCGGGTGAGGACGAGCAATCCGAACACGACGATCCAGGCCCCGATCGCCGGAAGGTAGAACATCCAGTGCGCATTGGTCGAATACAGCACCTTCTCGCCGGGTTGCAGGATTTCGTCGATGTAACGCGCCATTCCAAGCCTCTAACCTGACCCTTAACCTGACCCTGTCACCACAAGGAACCGTCTTGCCCCCAGCCGCGGCGCTATGTATACGCGCGTTTCGGCTGGCGCGCCTCCGGTTTCGCGCTCAGTCGGTCAACTTATCCTCCTGATGGGAATGAGCGCGTCGTCATGGGTCGCCTCGTGCTGAAATTCGGCGGCACCTCCGTCGCCAACATCGACCGCATCCGCAACGTCGCGCGCCACGTCAAGCGCGAGGTCGATGCCGGTCATGAGGTCGCCGTGGTCGTCTCGGCGATGTCGGGCAAGACCAACGAACTGGTCGCCTGGTGCACCGAGGCGTCGCCGATGCACGATGCGCGCGAATACGACGCCGTCGTGGCCTCGGGCGAGCAGGTCACGTCCGGCCTGCTGGCGATCGTGCTGCAGGGCATGGGCATCCAGGCCCGCTCGTGGCAGGGCTGGCAGATCCCGATCAAGACCAGCGATGCCCATGCCTCGGCGCGAATCGTCGATATCGACGGCTCCGAGCTGATCCAGCGCTTTCGCGACCGCAAGGAGGTCGCGGTCATCGCCGGCTTCCAGGGCATCAACGCCGAAACCGGGCGAATCACCACGCTCGGCCGCGGCGGCTCGGACACCTCGGCGGTGGCGATCGCGGCCGCCATCAAGGCCGACCGCTGCGACATCTATACCGACGTCGACGGCGTCTATACCACCGATCCCCGGGTGGTGCCGAAGGCCAAGCGGCTCGACAAGATCGCCTTCGAGGACATGCTGGAGCTGGCGTCCCAGGGCGCCAAGGTGCTGCAGGTCCGCTCGGTGGAACTGGGCATGGTCCACAACATGCCGATCTTTGTCCGCTCCTCATTCGACAAGCCCGAGGATATCGACCCGCACGCCAACCAGCCGCCGGGGACGCTGATCTGCAGCGAGGAACAAATCATGGAAAATCACGTCGTGACCGGCATCGCCTTCTCCAAGGACGAGGCCCAGATCTCGGTGCGCCAGATCGAGGACAAGCCGGGTGTTGCCGCCTCGATCTTCGGACCACTGGCGGATGCCAACATCAACGTCGACATGATCGTCCAGAACGTCTCCGAAGACGGCAAGACAACCGATCTCACCTTCACGGTGCCGGCCACCGATTACAATCGCGCGCGCGAGACCATCACGGCGGCCAAGGACAAGATCGGCTATCAGCGCCTGGATACCGCGACCGACGTTGCCAAGGTCTCGGTGATCGGCTCGGGCATGCGCAGCCATGCCGGCGTCGCCGCCAAGGGATTTGCCGCCCTCGCCGCCCGCAACATCAACATCCGCGCGATCACGACCTCCGAGATCAAGTTCTCGGTGCTGATCGACGCCGCCTACACCGAGCTCGCCGTCCGCACGCTGCATACGCTCTACGGACTGGACCAGGCCTAGAAAATCCTCCTCCGCGACCACACCTGTCCCGTTATGTGACAGCGGGACGGGCCGGAGATCGTTCGAAAGCCGTTGACGCCGCCCGCGGTGGCAGGCGTTTTGCTTGGCAAAACAAGCCCTAATTCGCTATACGCCATCGCAGGATGGCAGCCGCAAACTGTGCTCCAGTGATGGTTGTTCTGGTTCGGGCCGGCACTCTGAGCGTGCGATAGTGCCGAATCGAGAAAGCTGTTCGATGCCGCGAGTTTAGCGCCAGATCCGGCCGCGTGCCGGGCTGGCCCCAGGAAGGGGGATTGTGCCACATGCGAAGCGCGTCGGGAGGCCCCCGCGTCCTGCTCAGACGGCTTCGCGAGACCATGGCGGAGCAGGTCTCGGCACAGGAGCGGCTCGACAAGATCGTGGTGCTGATCGCGGCCAACATGGTCGCTGAGGTCTGCTCGGTCTATGTGCTGCGCGTCGACAACACGCTCGAGCTCTACGCTACCGAAGGTCTGAACCGCGACGCCGTGCACATGACCGTGCTGAGCGCGCATGAGGGCCTTGTCGGCCTCGTCGCCAGCGAGGCCACGCCGCTCAACCTGAACGACGCGCAGAGCCACCCCGCCTTCTCGTATCGCCCGGAGACCGGCGAGGAGATCTACCACTCCTTCCTCGGCGTGCCGATCCTGCGCGCCGGCAACACGCTCGGCGTGCTGGTGGTGCAGAACCGCGCCAAGCGCACCTATGTCGAGGAAGAGGTCGAGGCGCTGCAGACCACCGCGATGGTGCTCGCCGAGATGATCGCCTCCGGCGAGCTCGCAGCGCTCGCCCAGCCCGGCGCCGAGCCGGCGGCGCGGCACTCGATCCACAAGACCGGTACGGTGCTCTCCGATGGCATCGCGCTCGGCCATGTCGTGCTGCACGAGCCGCGCGTCGTCATCAACAACTACATCGCCGAGGACCTGCCCAAGGAGATCAAGCGGCTCGACGCCGCGCTGCTCAAGCTGCGCGCCGACCTCGACCGCATGCTGGAGCGCGGTGACGTCGCCGATGGCGGCGAGCACCGCGAGGTGCTCGAAGCCTATCGCATGTTCGCCAACGATCAGGGCTGGTCGCACAAGCTGCACGAGGCGGTGGCGACCGGCCTCACGGCCGAAGCCGCCGTCGAGCGCGTGCAGTCCGACACCCGCGCCCGCATGCTGCGCTCGACCGATCCGTATCTGCGCGAGCGCCTGCACGATCTCGAGGATCTCGGCTACCGGCTGCTGCGCCAGCTCGTCGGCCAGGATCACGCGCCGCGGCGCGAGCACCTGCCCGACAACGCCATCCTGATCGCGCGCGCGATGGGTCCGGCGGCGCTGCTCGACTACGACCGCAAACGGCTGCGCGGCCTCGTGCTCGAGGAAGGCACCGCCAACTCGCATGTCGCGATCGTGGCGCGTGCGCTCGGCATTCCCGCCGTCGGCGAGGTGCCGAACGCGCCGGGCATCGCCGATCCCGGCGACGCCATCATCGTCGATGGCACGTCGGGCTCGATCTACGTTCGGCCGTCCTCCGAGATCGAATCCGCCTATGCCGAACGGGTGCGCTTCCGCGCCCGCCGCCAGGCGCAATATGGCGAGCTGCGCAACAAGCCCTGCGTGACCAAGGACGGCCAGCCGGTCGAGCTGATGATCAATGCCGGCCTGGTCATCGACCTGCCGCATATCGAGGACACCGGCAGCGCCGGCATCGGCCTGTTCCGCACCGAGTTGCAGTTCATGGTGTCCGCCAGCCTGCCGCGCTCCAGCGACCAGCTGGCGCTGTATCGCACGGTGCTCGACGCCGCCGGCCACAAGCCGGTCACGTTCCGCACGCTCGACATCGGCGGCGACAAGGCTCTGCCCTACATGGAGACCGTGATCGAGGAGAATCCGGCGCTCGGCTGGCGCGCGATCCGCCTCGGCCTCGACCGTCCGGGCCTGCTGCGCGGCCAGATCCGGGCGCTGCTGCGCGCCGGCGGCGGCCGCTCGCTGCGCATCATGTTCCCGATGATCTCGGAAGTCGCCGAGTTCGACACGGCCAAGGCGATCGTCGAGCGCGAGCTGACCTATCTGCGCCAGCACGGCCATACGCTGCCGGAGCGCGTCGACGTCGGCACCATGCTCGAGGTCCCGGCGCTGCTGTATCAGCTCGACGAGCTGCTTTCGAAGGTCGATTTCATCTCGGTCGGCTCGAACGACCTGTTCCAGTTCCTGTTCGCGGTCGATCGCGGCAACGCCAAGGTCTCCGAGCGCTTCGACACGCTGTCGACGCCGATCCTGCGGGCGTTGCAGCAGATCGTGCACAAGGCCAAGGCGGCGAAACGGTCGGTGTCACTGTGCGGCGAGATGGCCTCCAAGCCGATCGGCGCATTGGCGCTGATCGCGCTCGGCTACCGCTCGCTGTCGTTGTCGGCCACCGCGCACGGCCCTGTGAAGGCGATGATCCTCGAACTGGACGCCGGCAAGGCGGCGACGAAGATGGCCGAATGGCTGGCCGCGCCGGCCGGCAGCTTCTCGATGCGGCAGAAGCTGACCGAGTTCGCCGAGAGCGAAGGCCTCGCGCTGTAGCCGGCCTGTCGCGCCGGCCGCCTTCCGTCCGTATCGTTTGCTCCCAGATCAGATTGCAACATGTCGTCGCTTCCCGAAGCCAAACTCGATGTCCTGCTCGCGCATCACGCCTCGCTCGAGGCGGAGCTGCTCGGCCAGGTCAATTCCGACCGCTACGTTCAGATCACCCGCGAGCTCGCCGAGCTCAATCCGCTGATCGACGCGGTGAAGGCTTATCGTGCAGGAGTCAAAGAACTCGCCGACACCGAGGCGCTGATCGCCGATCCCGCCACCGATGCCGAGATGCGGGCGATGGCCGAGGCCGAGCGCGACGAGCTGATCGCGCGCCGCGGCGAGCTCGAGCAGAAGATCCGTGTCGCGCTGCTGCCCAAGGATGCGATGGACGACCGCAACGTCGTGCTCGAAATCCGCGCCGGCACCGGCGGCGACGAGGCCTCGTTGTTCGCCGGCGATCTGTTCCGCATGTACGAACGGTTCGCCGCCCTGCAGGGCTGGAAGGTCGAGGTGATCTCGGCGTCCGAAGGCACCGTCGGCGGCTACAAGGAGATCATCGCCGAGGTGCAGGGCCGCGGCGCCTTCGCCAAGCTGAAGTTCGAATCCGGCGTGCACCGGGTGCAGCGCGTGCCGGATACCGAGACGCAGGGCCGCATCCACACCTCGGCGGCGACGGTCGCCGTGCTGCCCGAGGTCGAGGATGTCGACGTCGACATCAAGCAGGACGATTTGCGCATCGAGACCATGCGCGCGCAGGGCGCCGGCGGCCAGCACGTCAACAAGACCGAATCGGCGATCCGCATCACCCACCTTCCGACCGGCATCGTGGTGATGATGCAGGACAGCCGCTCGCAGCATAAGAACCGCGCCTCGGCGATGAACATCCTGCGCTCGCGCATCTACGACGCCGAGCAGCAGAAGGTCGACGCGGCGCGCTCGGCCGAGCGCAAGGAGAAGGTCGGCTCCGGCGACCGCTCGGAGCGCATCCGCACCTACAATTTCCCGCAGGGGCGCGTCACCGACCACCGCATCAACCTGACGCTCTACAAGCTGCCGCAGGTGATCGCGGGCGAAGCGCTGGGCGAACTGATCGACGCGCTGACGACGGAGCATCAGGCGGCACAGCTTGCCGCGCAGGGCGCTGCGGCGTGAGCGGCGCCTGCGCGCTGCCAACCGAAGCGCGACCGTGTTGCGGCACATCAGCTGTCGTCCCGGCGAACGCCGGGACCCATCACCACAGGCATCCGTGGCTGGCAAAGGCTGCAACTCCGACCTTCCGCCTCGCAACGGCACGGCGTATGGATCCCCGCGTTCGCGGGGATGACCCGTGGAGAGAGCGCGGGCGATGACCGAGATCATCGCCGGCGCAAACATCGACTCGGCGCGGCGCGCGGTTGCGGCCCGCTTTGCAGCCGCCGGTCTCGATTCGCCGGAGCTCGATGCGCGGCTGCTACTGGGCCATGCGCTTCAGCTCGACCTCACCGGTCTCGTAATGCATGGCCAACGGCAGCTATCCCACGCGGATGCGCAGCGTCTGGAAGCGCTGGTGCAACGCCGGCTGGTCGGCGAGCCGGTGGCGCGCCTCCTCGGAGCCAAGGAGTTCTGGGGCCTGCCGCTGCAGCTCTCGGCGGATACGCTGGTGCCGCGGCCGGACACCGAGACCGTGGTCGAACTGGCACTCGAGCATCTCGCCACCGGCGGCGCCCTGACGCGCCCCTTGCGCATCGCCGATCTCGGCACCGGCTCCGGCGCGATCCTGCTGGCATTGCTGTCCGAGCTGCCACGGGCCCATGGCGTCGGCACCGACATCAGCGTCGGTGCGCTGGCCACTGCGCGGGACAATGCGCGCGCGCTCGGATTGGCCGACCGCGCCGGCTTCGTCGCCTGCTCCTATGCAGCAGCGCTGTCCGCTGGCTTCGACCTGATCGTGTCGAACCCGCCCTACATTCCGTCGTCCGAGATCAGCGAGCTCGACGTCGAGGTGCGCAGTCATGATCCGCTGCGCGCACTGGACGGAGGCAAGGACGGGCTCGACGCCTACCGCGCGCTGATCCCGCAGGCAGCGGCCCTGCTTCGGCCGGGCGGCGCTGTCATCGTGGAGGTCGGGCTTGGCCAGAGTGACGGCGTCGCTGCATTGATGGTGAGGGCTGGCCTGGCGGCCGATTCCTCCACGATCCGGGCCGATCTGGCCGGTATTCCCCGAACCGTCATGGGCCTAAAAAAGCTCCGGTAAAGGTCCGGGGATACGGAAAAAGCTCTTGGAATATCCCCCGGGAGCGACTACGTTCCATTCACAGCACCGGTGCAGGCCACGACGAGCGGTATTCACGGAACACCGCCGCGGTCAGATGCCAGAGAGCCACGCCGGGCGATAGGTTCCAGAACGCAGATCTGCTGAGCGCGAGAGCCGGATGGCTGCGCAGCCCGCGACTGCAAAGCGAACGAAAGCCTGACTTTGCACTTGAGGTCTTACGCTAAGCAAACTGGGTGGTCGTGGCGCATGTCGCCTTGGCTGGCTGAATGACGTGGTTCGCCGGTCCCAGGGACTGGCGGGTGGGGAACGCGTTTTGAACGCGCTTTTGTCGAGAGAATCGGCTGTCGATCACATCGGCATGGATCAAACCGGCATGTCGGAACCGACATGGGTCGGATGGGACCATTTGGACCGCGCGCGAGGCGCCCGAGCCCGGCGAAGGTATTTCAATACGCTCTCGGTATTCCGATAACAATCAGTGCATAACAATCAGTGCTCAGACAATCGGTGCTCCTAACGCAGGGTTGGAATAAAGGCAGGACATGAGAAACGGTCAGAACAACAAGCGGATGCGCAACCGGAACAGCGGTAACAACAATAATAACCGGCGCGGCCAGAATCCGCTGACCAGGGTGTTCGAGTCCAACGGGCCGGACATCAAGATCCGCGGCACAGCCTCTCATGTCGCCGAGAAATATGTCCAGCTTGCCCGCGACGCCCGCTCCTCGGGTGACCCCGTTGCCGCCGAAAATTACTACCAGCATGCCGAGCACTATTTCCGCCTGATTGCCGCCGCGCAGGAGCAATTCCGCCAGAACCAGCCGCAGCAGCCGCGCAACACCGAGGACCTGACCGTCGACGACCTCGATGATGACGGCGAGAGCTTCTCGCATTTCGGCCAAGAGCCCGGCTTCGTTCCGGCCCAGCCGCAGCCTCAGCCCCAGCCCTTCATGCGCGACCGCGAAGGCGGCCAGCGCGAGCGCGGCGACAACCAGCCCTATCAGCGCGAGCAGCAGCCACGCGAGCATCGCGAAGCGCGTGAGCATCGCGAGCCGCGGGAGCACCGTGAACCGCGGGAGCATCGCGAGCGGGAGCCGCGCGAGCACCGCGAGCGTCCGCAGCCCGTCCAGTACCAGCCGCAGCCGCAACCCCAGCCCGTCATCGCCGACAGCGGCGTCGATCGGCTGCCGTCCTTCATCACCGGTCCGCAGCCGCAGATCGCCAATCCCCCGGCCGCCTTCGAGGGCGCTGCCGAGCGCTATCCGCGCCGCCGCCGGCGTCCGCATGGTCCGCGCACTGAAGCGGCCGCTGCTGCACCGGCGCCGAGCGAGGATCTCAATCCGGGCGAATAGCGATTACGCTCCATCATGACGAAACGGGTGGGCTCAGAGCCCACCCGTTTTTTTGTGCGGGAGGCGCGCAGGAGAACGGCCCGGGATCATCCCTCGCGCGACGGCGGACCGGCCTCGCGGCGACCGGAGCCACTGGATCCGGGGGCCGACGGCGACGGCGCCAGCACCGGTTCGAGCCGCGGGATCAGCCGGATGCGCTCGCGGCGCGCCGGGATCACCCGGTAGACCTGCTTGGTCGCCTCGACGATGTGGACACCGGCGAACGGCAGCGACAGCGCCGCGCCGACGCGCTCCCAGGCCATCGCCGATTTCAGGAACCAGCCGCCAACCGGGGGCATGAACAGCGCCTCGCCCCAGCCGGTCGGCGTGAACCAGGTCTGCCGCAGCAGCTGCGTGATCTGCGAGCGCGAATAAGGCCGGCCATGGCCGAACGGCGTGTTGTCGGTCCGCGTCCAGACGCCGCGCCGGTTCGGGATCACGATGATCATGCGTCCCGCCGGCGCCAGCACCCGCCACATCTCGCGCAGCAGCCCGGCCGGATCGTCCGACATCTCCAGCGCATGCACGATCAGGATGCGGTCGACCGCCGCATCAGGCAGCGGCAGCGAGAATTCGTCCACCAGCGAGGCCAGCGTCGGCCGTGCCGTCGGCCATTTCAGCACCCCCTGGGCCGCCGGCATGAAGGCGATGCAGCGTTCGGAATCCTCGCGGAACAAGCCGAGATAGGGCGTGGGATAGCCGATGCCCAGCACCCGCTGCCCGGCCGCGCTCGGCCAGCGCGCGCGGATACCGCGGTTGATCAGGAGCCGCGCGACGATCCCGAGGCGACCCGAATAGAAATTTCGCAGATCGATCACGTCCATGACGTCAATGTATCATGCGGGCGCGCGCCGCCGCGCGCCCAATATTGCGTTGCGCCTCCAGCGTTAACGCCATATCTCTGCCCGGCACATCGGAGGCCGCCCGCAACGCCGCGCCCGGGCTCCGCCTCCACGACCTCTTGGCATCGCGAGCGCGACCATCGTGCCTCGCCCGGTCCCGCCGACGGAGACATCATGGCCGCCGACATCCGCGCCTTCACCTGCCTGTCCGACAATTTCGGCTATCTGATCCATGACCCTGCGACCGGTGCGACTGCCTCGATCGACGCCCCCGAGGCCGGACCGATCGTCCGGCAGTTGGACGCCGAAGGCTGGACGCTCACCGACATCCTGATCACGCATCATCATCACGACCACGTCGGCGGCGTCGCCGAGCTCAAGCAGAAATATGGCTGCCGGGTCGTCGCGCCGCACGACAAGACGACGGCGATCGCCAACGTCGATCTGCGAGTCGCCCATGGCGATGTCGTGAAGATCGGCGAATTGCTCGCGCGCGTGCTGGAAACGCCAGGCCATACGCTCGACCACGTCTCCTACGTGTTCGATGCCGACAAGGCGTTGTTTGCGGCCGACACGCTGTTCTCGGTCGGCTGCGGCCGCGTGTTCGAGGGCACCTATTCGATGATGTGGGACTCGCTGCTCAAGCTGCGCGCCCTGCCGGACGATTTCAGGCTGTATTGCGGCCACGAATACACCGCATCGAACGTCAAATTCGCCCTCACCGTCGACGGCGACAACGAGGCACTGAAAGCCCGCGCCGACGAGGTGGGACGGCTCCGTGCCGCCAACCGGCCGACCATCCCGTCGCTGCTCGGCGACGAAAAGAACACCAACGTGTTCCTGCGCGCCGACGATCCGGCCGTCGCGCTGCGGCTGCGCATGAAGGGCGCGAGCGCCGAGCAGGTGTTCGGCGAGTTGCGCGAGCGCAAGAACAAGTCGTAGGGCTGAGGACGATGGCTACGCTCTCGGCTGCCGACATCATCGCGCGTCTCGGTCTGCAGCCGCATCCGGAGGGCGGACATTTTCGCGAGACGTTTCGCGATCCGGCCGTCGACGCCTCCGGCCGCGCCGCATCGACGCTGATCTATTTCCTGCTTGCGCGCGGCGAGCG
The DNA here is from genome assembly GCF_032489875.1 of Bradyrhizobium sp. SZCCHNR1015. NCBI lineage: Bacteria > Pseudomonadati > Pseudomonadota > Alphaproteobacteria > Hyphomicrobiales > Nitrobacteraceae > Bradyrhizobium > Bradyrhizobium sp. SZCCHNR1015. Next base: position 203,757 of record NZ_JAUEYW010000009.1, on the reverse strand, counting down.
TTCGCATTGGCACAGGGTCGATGCAGTCGAGACCTGGCACTTCTATGCCGGGGCACCGCTGACCTTGCGGATCGCCGCCGAAGGCCAGGCGCCGCAAACGACGACGCTGGGCATCGACCTCGCAGCCGGCCAGCAACCGCAGGCGGTGGTGCCCGCCCATGCCTGGCAGGCCGCCGAGAGCAGCGGCGATTGGACGCTCGTCGGCTGCACGGTGGCGCCGGGCTTCATGTTCGAAGGATTCGAACTCGCGCCGCCCGGCTGGGAGCCGGAGGTCTGAGTCAGGCGCTCGCGCCGACGACCTTCGCGGCCGGCTCGGCGAAGCGCTCGCGCTCCTGGGCGAGGAAGCCGGAAACCGCATCGGCCGGCATCGGCTTGGCGAAGTAGTAGCCCTGGATGTAGTCCGCGCCCAGACGCCGCAGGCTGTCGAGCTGCTCCTTGGTCTCGACACCTTCGACTACGCACGAAATTTCCATGTCGGCGCAGAGGCCGGTCAGCGACTTGATGATCTTGTGGCTGATCGGATTGGCATTGACGTCGCTCACGAAACTGCGGTCGACCTTGAGCTTGTCGAGCGGCAGCCGGTGAACGTGGCTGAGCGACGAGTAGCCGGTGCCGAAATCGTCCAGCGAGATGCCGCAACCGATCGCCTTCAATGCCGCGATCGACTGCTCGGCACGAGCGAAATCGAAGGTGACGGCGGTTTCGGTGATCTCGAACTCGATGCGGCGCGGCGGCACACCGCTGGCATGGATGACCGCCAGCAGCGGCAGAACGCCGTCCGGAGAACAGATGTCGTGTGCGGAGAGATTGAACGACACGCGAATGTCGTCCGGCCAGGTCCGCGCCGCGGCGAGCGCCTTGACCAGGAGACAACGCGTCAGGCTGCGGATGACGCCGATCCGCTCGGCGGCCGGGATGAAGCTCGCGGGCGACACCGTGCCCAGCTTGGGACTGTGCCAGCGCGCCAGGACCTCGAAGCCGGTGGTGCGTGAGTTCGTGGCGTCCATGATCGGCTGAAACGCCAGATCCATCTCGGCGTCGAAATCGGCCGTGCGCAACAGATGCTCGATCACGCTGCGGCTGCGGATCTCCGCCTCGAGCTCGGTCGAGAAGATGATGGCCTGGCCGCGGGCGCGACGCTTGGCGTGGTAGAGCGCATAATCGGCGCATTCGTACAGCGCATCCGCAACCATGGCCGAGCGCGGATACAGCGCAAAGCCGGTCGAGCACGACAGGCCCGTATGAGTCGTGTCGAACTGATAAGGCAGCTTGATGAGGTCGGTGATCTGCCGTCCGAGGTTGAGCAGATCGTCGTCCGTTGGATTGCCGGCGACCACCAGTCCGAACTCGTCGCCGCCGAGCCGGGCGAGATGGACCTGGCCGCCATGGCCGGCACAGGCGTCGCGGATGCGGCGCGCGGCCTCCATCAGCACGCGGTCGCCGACCGTATGCCCATAGGTGTCGTTGATCGGCTTGAAGCCGTCGAGATCGATGATGCCGACGGCAAGCCGCGTGCCGTCCCGCTCGGCCTCGGCGAAGGCTTGCGTGAGCTCCGAGAAGAAGCGACGGCGATTGGGCAGATCGGTCAGCGAATCCAGATTGGCGAGCCGGAAGTTCTCATCCGACAGCGCTTGCGTCGCGGCCTGCTCCGCGAGCAGCGATTTGCGGCTGGCAACCAGCGCAGCGAAATCGCGGTAGTAGATGAACAGCACCGTGACCATGGCGCCGGACACGAGCAGCTGATTGACAGCGATCGCCCGCAGCGCGTGAACGCCCGTGGACATGAAGAAGACGACATAGGGGACGATGACCACGAGGGTCACGATCAGCGCCGCGGAGCGCAGATGCATGAGGCAGAAGATGATGCCGATGACCGTGACCGCCATGTAGAACGCGACCTGCCCCTTGGCGAACGGATCGCCATAGGGAAACAACGCGAACGACCAGACGACGAACAGCGCTCCGATCGGACCGGCAATCCGGTTGGTGACACGGAGGTTGCGCAGCACCTCGGCGTCGCTGCTGGCGGACTCGCCCTGCCGCAGCCACCACAGCATGCGAACGCCGGTAATCGTCGACAGCAGCGCCGGCACTGAAATCGTCAGCCACGCCGGCGCCACCGGCAGGAACGTGTAGGCGAGCGCCAGACTATTGGTGATGAGAATGAAATAGAGCAGCGGCACCTGCTTGGAGAACGCTTGGAACTGCGCACGCGTCAGCTCGGGATTGTCGGCGGGAACGCGAAACAACTCCGCCGCGCGGGCCATGTAACGTCTCACGTCCGGCATTGCCGCCCCGTTGTCAGCACCATTTCGCAGGGACTATCGCTCAGGACGGGTAAAGGGCGGGTTAGGTGCAGAACGCGTCAAACTGTAATCGACGGTTGTGAGCTACCGGCCGGCGCGCTGGTTTTGCGCACGGTTAAGTGCGCATCAAGGATAACCGTCGGATTGGGCCGCCGAAGTTCGCATGCGAGGCCTGACTCCGCTCACCTCGCCCTTCACCCGAGCGCTCAGCGCTTGCGCAGAAGGAACATGTCCTTGGCCGCGACCAGACCGCCACCGGCGATCAGCAGCGCCGCCACGGCGATCGTCGCGCTCGGCCGCGCGTAGCCGGCAACGATCAGGAACGCCGTCGACAACAGCGGCGTCGCATAGGACGCCGCACCCAGCACCCGAATGTCGCCGCGCTTCATGCCGATGTCCCAGGCATAGAACGCAGCACCGACCGGACCGATGCCGAGACCGACAACAGCGAGCCACTGCATCGGACCGTCAGGCCAGACCGTTCGCTCGACCGCAACATGGACCAGAGCCGCGAGAGCGGACGTCGCCAGGCAGAAGCCGGCGACGGCATCGGTCGGCACCGCCTTCAGACGGCGCGAGAGCACCGAATAGATCGCCCACACGAACGCCGCGACGAAGGCGGCCGCAAGCCCCGGCAACTGGCTCGCAGCGAAGCTCGCACCATTGCCGAGCAACAGCAGCGCGGTGCCGACGAGACCGATCCCGGCACCGATCACGTGATGAACCGCGAGCCGCTCGCCCGGCAGAAAGGCCGAGAACAGCACGATCAGCAGCGGCCAGAGATAGTTCAGCAGCCCGGCCTCGGCCGGTGGCGCGAAGCGCAGCGCCAGAAAATAAAGCGCGTGGTAGCCAAACAGCCCGCCCACGCCCACGACCCACGCCGCCACCGGCTGCCGCAGCACCTCCAGCCCGGCCGCTCGGCGGATCAAACTGGCCAGGCCGACCGCACCGCCGATCGCGAAGGTCATTGCCGCCAGTTGGAAGGCGGGAATCGTGCCGGTCGCGACCGTCAACAAGGCGAGCAGCGACCACATCAGGATCGCGGTCAGACCGATCAGGGTCGCAGTGCGCTGGGACATCAGGCGGCAGGCTCCGTCACGGCCGGCTCATGCCGGCCACCCACGCCTGCGTCCGTGCGGGGAGCGTCCAAGACGTGAATGCCCGCGGCGAGCGCGGGCATCACGTTTTCCTTAGCCGCAGACGGCGGCCGGAGGCAACGCCGCCGGCGCAGATCACACCATGTACTGGCCGCCATTGACCGACAGCGTCGAGCCGGTGATGGCCCCTGCCTCGTCGGCCGCGAGGAACACCACAGCGCGCGCGATCTCCTCGGGCTCGCCGAGGCGCCCCACCGGAATCAGCGGCAGGATGGCTTTCTCGAGCACGTCCTTCGGCACCGCCTGCACCATCTCGGTGTTGATGTAGCCCGGGCAGATCACGTTGACGGTGATGCCGGCCTTGGCCGTCTCCAGCGCGAGCGCCTTGGTGAAGCCGATGTCGCCGGCCTTCGCCGCGGAGTAGTTGACCTGGCCGAACTGGCCCTTCTGGCCGTTGATCGAGGAGATGTTGATGATGCGGCCGAACTTGCGCGCGCGCATGCCCTCGATGACCGGGCGGGTCATGTTGAACAGCGAGCCGAGATTGGTGTTGATCACCGCGCTCCATTGCTCGAGCGTCATCTTGTGGAAGGCGGTGTCACGGGTGATGCCGGCATTGTTGATCAGGACATCGACGGGACCGAGATCGGCTTCGACCTTCTTGATGCCCTCACCGCAGGCCTCGAACGAGCTGACGTCCCATTTGTAGACGGGGATATCGGTCTCGCTCTTGAACTTCTCCGCAGCGGCATCGTTGCCGCCGTAATTCGCCGCGACCTTGTACCCAGCCGCCTTCAGCGCCTTGCTGATCGCCGCTCCGATACCGCGCGTTCCCCCCGTCACCAACGCCACACGTGCCATGTCGAATCCTTCCCTCGATGACTGATCGCACAGGACAACCTCTGGCTGCCACCATGCACACCGTTGTTATTGGATCATGAACCTCCGTGCGACGATCAACTTGCCGCACGACCATCCATGCTCGCTCAACTCCATTTTTTTAGTGGTCGATTATGCGACGTGTTTGACGGACATCAAGAACAAAACGCCCGGCGAGATCGCCGGGCGTTGATCTTTAGTTGAGCTGGACGCGATTGCGAAGACTGAACGGTTCGCAGTCACTGCCGGCTTTTTAGTCGCGTGCGACGCACAGCGCGATGCCCATGCCGCCACCGATGCACAGCGTCGCGAGGCCCTTCTTAGCGTCGCGCTTCTGCATCTCATGCAGCAGGGTCACGAGCACGCGCGCGCCGGATGCGCCGATCGGATGGCCGATCGCGATCGCGCCGCCGTTGACGTTGACCTTGGCCGGATCCCAGCCGAGGTCCTTGTTCACGGCACAGGCCTGCGCGGCGAACGCCTCGTTGGCTTCGATCAGGTCGAGGTCGGCGATGTTCCAACCGGCCTTCTTCAGCGCCGTGCGCGACGCCGGGATCGGGCCGGTGCCCATGACCTTCGGATCGACGCCGGCCTGGCCCCAGGACACGATCCGCGCGAGCGGGGTCTTGCCTTCCTTGGCCGCCTGCTTGGCGGTCATCAGCACCACGGCCGCTGCGCCGTCATTGATGCCCGACGCGTTGCCGGCTGTGACCGTGCCGTCCTTCTCGAAGGCCGCGCGCAACTTGGCCATGGCCTCGATCGTCGCGCCATGACGCGGATATTCGTCGGTGTCGACCACAGTGTCGCCCTTGCGGCTCTTCACCGTCACGGGCGCGATCTCGTCCTTGAACCTGCCGGCCTTCTGAGCCGCCTCGGCCTTGTTCTGCGATGCAACGGCGAACTCGTCCTGCTGCGCACGCGTGATCTGATATTGCTTCGCAACGTTCTCGGCGGTGTTGCCCATGTGATAGCCATTGAAGGCGTCCCACAGGCCGTCCTTGATCATCGTGTCGACCAGATCGAGCGAGCCCATCTTCACGCCGGCGCGCAGATATTGCGCATGCGCCGCCATGCTCATCGACTCCTGGCCGCCGGCGACCACGATGTCGGAGTCGCCATTGACGAGCGCCTGATAGCCGAGCGCAACGGAGCGCAGGCCGGAGCCGCACAGCTGGTTGATGCCCCAGGCCGGGCTCTCGACTGGAATGCCGGCGGCGATCGAGGCCTGGCGCGCCGGGTTCTGGCCCTGCGCCGCAGTCAGGATCTGGCCCATGATGACCTCCGAGACGCGGCCGGGCTCGACACCGGCGCGCTCCAGCGCGGCCTTGATGGCCACCGCACCCAGCTCATGGGCCGGGACACTGGCGAAGGCACCGTTGAAACTTCCAACCGCGGTGCGGGCGGCGCTGACGATGACGACATCGTCTGACATGAGCATCTCCTGGGGTTCTTGATCTTGGACGTGGAAACGAGGGCTTGAGAGATCGGGCGTATTTGAAATCAAACCGAATTTCTTCGTTCACGGTCGCGCCGGCCGTCCGCAAGCCTCGGATTGGCAGATGCGCAACCTTCGCACTTCATCCTGTTAACGTCGTTGCGACATGTCAATTGGCGGCATCAGCGATTCCTGTTGCGGCGCATTCAAATTGGCACGCTTGGCGGTTTCGTGAGCAGGAATTCTGCTGCGGGATTAACCGTTCCGCACAAAACCGTAGCCGAACTCGCCCGAAAGTGATTACGTTATTGCATTGCGTAGCTCTTCGCCCTGCGGCGACGCCGCCGGGTTCCCTGTTCTCGGTTTGCATGTGTGAGCTCATGGCGAAATCTGACCAACCCACCACGATCAAGAAATACGCGAACCGGCGGCTCTACAATACCGGGACGAGTACCTACGTGACCCTCGAAGATCTGGCCTCGATGGTTAAGAACGGGGAGGATTTCCTGGTCTACGACGCCAAGACCGGCGACGACATCACCCGGTCCGTGCTCGCCCAGATCATCTTCGAGCAGGAGAACAAGGCGGGACAGAACCTGCTGCCCACCACATTCCTGCGCCAGTTGATCCGCTTCTACGGCGACAGCATGCAGATGGTGGTACCAAAATACCTGGAGCAGTCGATCGACACACTGACCAAGGAGCAGGAGAAGTTCCGCAAGCAGATCGCCGACACCTTCAGCGGGACGCCGTTCGCGCCGCTCGAGGAGCAGGTGCGCCGCAACATGGAGCTGTTCCAGCAGACCTTCTCGATGTTCAAGCCGTTCGCGCCTGGTGCGGTCCGCGCCGAGGAGAAGGCCGCCGAGCCCGCTGCTGCCGCCGCCGACGACAACATCGACGAGCTGCGCCGCCAGATGAAGGAAATGCAGGACCGGCTCGACCGCATGTCGGAGCCGAAGAAGGACGAGCAGCAAGGCTGACGCTTGCCGCTTGATCCGCGATTGGAGGCCGGCGGCTGATCAGCTCGCCGCCGGCAATTCTGCCCTGCCGTGCTCGATCCACGGCCGATCGACCGAGGCGAGGCCGATCACCCGGCCCTGGATGTAATCGCAGCCCCAGTCGCGCAGCAGCGCGACCGACGCCTCGTCCTGCACCCATTCCGCGACCGTCTTGATCTGCAGCCGTCGCGCCAGCTCGACCAGCGTCTGGACGAAGGCGCGGTCGTCAGCCGAGCGCACGAGATTCTGCACGAAGGCGCCGTCGATCTTGACGATGTCGACGCCGAGCTTGCGCAGATTGCGGAACGAGGTGTGCCCGGCGCCGAAATCATCGATGGCGATTCGGCTGCCGAGATCCTTCAGCCGCGTCACGAAGCCGCGGAGATCGTCGACGTCCTGGATCTCGACCGTCTCGGTGATCTCGACGATCAGCCGTTCGGCGACCCCAGGATGGGCGCGCATCATGGATTCGATCGAGGCCCACCAGTCCGGATCCATGGTGGTCTCAGGCGAGATGTTGAGGCTCAGGGTGACGTCGGGCGTGCTCGCGAGCTCAGCCACCACCAGCTCCAGAATGCGGTGATCGACCAGACGGATCAATCCGAGCCGTTCGGCGACCGGGACGACGTCCGGCGCCAGCAAGGCCCGGCCGTCATCCTGGCGCATCCGCACCAGACATTCATAGAAGGCGGGCGCAAGCGTGTTGGCATTCACCACCGGCTCGAACGCCGTGACGATGCGCCGCTCATTGAGCGCCGTCACGATCTCGTCGGTGACGCGGATGTTGACCTTGCGCTGCGCGTCGCGCTCCACGTTCGGCCGCCAGGTCGAGAACGATCCGATGCGGCGGCGCTTGGCGGCGTCGAGCGTCTCATGGGCGCGGTTGACCGCTTCCTCGACCGAGCGGGCGTGACGGGGAACACTCACTGCGCCGATCGTCGCGGTGACGGCGACCGGACCTGACTTGGTCGGCACCACCTCGTCGCGCACGGTCGCGAGAAAGCGCTCGGCGGCGGTGGTCATGTCGTCCATCGTACAGTTCTTCAGGATCAACCCGAACTTGTTGCCCGAGAACCGCCCGAGCGTGTCGCCACCACGGAGCCGGCCCCGGATGCGCTGCGCGATCTCCAGCACGACGCCGTCGGCGACGTCGAAGCCGAAGGCGTCGTTGATGCGCGCGAGATGATCGATGCCGACCAGCATGAAGGCGCAGGAGAAGCGGAACCGCTGCGCCTCCTCGATCACCTCGGCAAGCGTCGCCAGCAGATGCGTCCGGTTCAGCTCGCCGGTCAGCGGATCGTGCCGTGACAGCTTGAGCAGTTGCTCCTCGCGGGCGTGGCGCTCGTTGTTGATCCGGACGATGCCCTGGGCGCGGGCCGGCCGCCCGTCGGAGCCTGCGAACCAGCAGCCGGTTTCCTCGACCCAGATCAGCGGCGCCCCGGCGTGGGTGCGCACGCCATATTCGATCCGGTACGGCGTGCCGCTGGCGCCGTATAGCGGTGCCGTCTGGAGCATGATCTCAGTGCGGATGCCGCGGTCCGGCTCGATCAGCTTGCTGAACTCGGCCCCATTGCAGAGCTGCGGCAACGGAACATCGGCAAACACCGCCCCGACGTGATCGCTCCAGACGATCACGTCGCTTGCCAGATCCCAGACGAAGGCGGCTTGGCCCAGGGACGCCAGGATCATCGCGGTCTGTGGCAATTCGGATGTCAAGGTCGCCTCGTTTCGGCACAGGCCGGCAGGACCGGCGCTGATTTGGGAACGGCCGACGCGTACCCGCGCGAGCGGCGGCGGCCGACTTCGCGAATCAGACTACGCATCTCTGGTTAACGGAGAGCATGCCGAGGCGACGAGCGCGTGTCCGAGACGCGTCAACCATGTTTGGAACATGCAGCGCCCAGCGACGCTTGGGACGGCATTGCTTTTGCGAGATCGAGGAGCGAAAGGTACCGGCGTCCCAGAACGTGACAATCGCGCCGGCGATGGTTGGACAATGTTAACGATTGATCAGGACGGCGGTCGCCTGGACGGGTTGGAGGAGACCTCCCGCTCGGTGACGCTGCTGCCGAGCGATGCGAGCCATGACCGTCGCGCGCGGATCATTCGCGCAGCCCGCCCCGATGCCGGCTTCGTGACCCATCTGATCGCGACCGCCGAGCAGCTGCCGCAGACCCGCACGCTCAGGCGCGCGGCCGCTGCCGACGTCCACAGTGCCTATGCGGCGAGGCTTCAGCCGGTCACGCGTGCCGGCGGCCGGACCCGAGAAATGATCTAAGCGCGCGCTCCTGCGTCTCAGGGCTTCAGCGTCTCGGGCTTGGGCGGCTCAGAAGCGGTCGGAGCAGCGGCCTCGGCCTCCTTCGGCTCCGCGACCCAGCCGGTCGTCGGCGCGGGAGCCGGCCGAGGGACCGAGCGGTCGAGCAGGACGGATTCGGCGACCGAAGCAGCCGCCGGCACCGCATCGGTCGGCTCTTGAACGACGGGTGCAGCAGCGTCCGCGTGCTGGACCTCCGGCTCCTGAATTTCCGTCTTGGTCGGTTCTTTGACCGCTTCCCGGGCAGGCTCTTCGACAGGCTCAGGTTCTGGATCCGCCACGGGCGCTTCGACGGGAGCCGGCATGGGTGCGGGGGCTGCGACGACGGCGCGGGCGGCGCGCTTGGTGCGCAGCGAGACTCCGCTGAAAAAATCGACCATCGCCAGCAGGGTCAGCAGCAGGAAGGTCGAGTTCCCGAACTTCTGCCACATCGCGAATTCGGCGGCGGCGCCGCCGAAGACCAGCAACGACAGCAGGTGGTCGGTGAGATATTTGCCGTTCGGCTTCGCCGCCTTGATGATCTCAAGCAGCAGCAGCAGCACGCCCAGGGCCAGCAGCATGTCGCCGAGCGAGATCGTCCAGAGCTCGCCGGACGGAAGCTGAAGGCGCAGCAGCGTCTCGCTGAAGGCGACCCCCGGCATCAGGAAGACGATCATGTTGTAGATCGCCAGCGGGATCAGCAGCAGCGGGAAACCGACCATGGACATCGGTTGAAGCCTTGGATGGCGCGGGCGGCGGCCCGGCGCAAAATCAATCGGTGCGAAGAAGATGACAGCGAGACGGGATCACGCGGCACAGATACGCAACGGTCCCGGCGAATCACGTCGCACGGGACCGCTTTCAACCCCATCGATGGCCGAATTCGGGCGGCTTGGAAAGCGGCCCGCGCGGACAATCAGGCGTCTTTCTTCTTCAGGACCTGGCGGCCCTTGTACATGCCGGTCTTCAGGTCCAGGTGGTGCGGACGACGCAGCTCGCCGGAATCCTTGTCCTCGACATAGGTCGGCTTCTTGATCGCGTCAGCCGAGCGGCGCATGCCGCGGCGCGACGGCGAAGTTTTTCTTCTGGGGACGGCCATATCGGTATCCTCTAGGGTATTTTTGCAAGGCATCGTCCGCAAAGGACGGCTGCAGCCATGAAGCTGGCGAGCCCGGATGCCGATCAAGGCCGCGCTTATAGAGGAAGGGGTGCGGCATGGCTAGGGCTCTCCGAGGCATTTTTGGCCAAAATTGCGCCGCTCGGACCTTACCGCCGCTCCCCCCAACAGGTCTGCAGGCCGGAGGACTGCGCCCGCATCATATAGGTTGCGGACAGCCGTCTCACGCCGGGGCCGGGCGTGCGGGCACTGCGCCGGACCGGGTTCGGCAGGATCGAGGCCATCAGCGCCGCCTCGCGCGGGCCGAGCCCCGCGGCCGAGCGGTTGAAGGCGTAATTCGCGCCGGCTTCGGCGCCGAACTGGCCGGACGGGCCGAGCTCGGCGATGTTGAGGTAGATTTCGAGGATGCGCCGCTTGCCGAGGACGAGGTCGATCCACAGCGCCAGCGGCAGTTCCAGCGCCTTGCGGACATAGCTGCGGCCCTGCCACAGGAACAGGTTCTTGGCGACCTGCTGGGTGATGGTCGAGCCGCCGCGGCTGACCTCGCCGTCCTCGGCATCGTCCATGACCTCGCGCAGCGCGCCCCAGTCGATGCCGTGATGGCTGCAGAATTTGGCATCCTCCGCCGCCACCACCGAGCGCGGCAGATACGGCGACATCGCCGAGAGGTCGATCCAGTGCCGCGTCACCGGCTGCCCCGTCACCGACCGCCACAGCATCAGGGTCGAGACCGGGTGGCCCACGGCATAGAACGGCGTCAGCGCGTAGGGCACGAGCAGCACCAGCACGGCGATCACGAGGAGGGTTCTGACGGTACGCAAGGGCAGGCGCCGCTCGGTTGGGACCGCCGTGGGGGCGGCCAGTTGGCCGGGATTATCCGACATCTCGATGTGGTTTCCTGCTTTTTTCCGCCGTTGCGGCTGAAAGCCGCCACCGCCCCGGCAATTGACGAAGTCGCCGCCATCAACGATTGTCCGGCGAATTTCGCCTCCCTGGAGCTCTTCTTAAATGACTGCGACGGCCACCGACTTCACCCAACGCCTGGACAAGACCGCGGAGGAGACCGAAGCGCTGCTCGGGGAGCTCCTGTCCGATGCGCCGATGGCCGACGAGATCATCAGGCCGAAGCGGCTGATCGAATCGATGCGCTATTCCAGCCTGAACGGCGGCAAGCGGCTGCGCCCGTTCCTGGTGGTCGAGAGCGCCGCCGTGTTCGGCGTCCCGCGCCGGGGCGCGCTGATGGCCGGCGCCGCACTCGAATGCATCCACTGCTACTCCCTCATCCATGACGACCTGCCGGCGATGGACAATTCCGATCTGCGCCGCGGCCGCCCCACGCTGCACAAGGCCTATGACGACGCCACCGCGATCCTGGCCGGTGACGCCCTGCTGACCATCGCCTTCGACATCATCACCCGCGACGAGATTCATCCCGATGCCGGCGTCCGCCTCGCTTTGACCCGGGCGCTGGCCCGCTGCGCCGGTGTCGGCGGCATGGCCGGCGGCCAGATCCTCGACCTCGCCGGCGAAGGCCGGTTCGGCGACAGCGGCCCGGTCGACGTCGCCCGCGTTCAGCAGATGAAGACCGGCGCCCTGCTCCGCTTCGGCTGCATCGCCGGCGCCCTGCTCGGTCAGGCCTCGGCGGCCGAGTACCAGGCGCTCGACGATTACGGCCGCGCGCTCGGAGAGGCCTTCCAGATCGCCGACGACCTGCTCGACGTCGAGGGCGATGCGGCGACGCTCGGCAAGCCGGCCGGCGCCGACGCCGAGCTCGGCAAAACCACCTTCGTCACCCAGCTCGGCATCGAGGGCGCCAGGCAGCGCGTCCGCGACCTGCTCGCCCGCGGCGACGCCGCGCTGTCGATCTTCGGCGCCAAGGGCGATGTGCTGCGCGCCGCCGCCCACTTCGTCGCCGAGCGCAAGAGCTGAGGCGGGGCGTTGGCCGGAGTCCATCCTGACGATCCGGACCTCGCCCGCTTTGCAAGGCTGCCGGCTGCGCTGCGCGTCATCTATGCGCGGCCGCGCACCTTCATCGCGCTGGGCATCGCGATCGTCGCGTTCTTCCTGCTGCCGCCGGCACTCCGCCTGATCACGCGGCTGCTGATCGGCTGGGACATCTTCACCACGATCTACCTCGTGCTGGTCGCGGTGATGATGCTGCGCAGCGAGCATCAGCACATCCGCCGCAAGGCGATCATGCAGGACGACGGCCGCTTCGTGATCCTGCTGGTCACGGCGCTCGGCGCCTTCGCCAGCATCGCCGCGATCGTGCTCGAACTCGGCGCCTCAAAGCGCGATGCTCCGGCGCTGACGCTGGCGCTGCTCACCGTCTCGCTGTCCTGGGCCGCGGTGCATGCGACCTTCGCCCTGCACTACGCCCATGATTATTACCGCGGCGCCAAGCCTGGGGGCCTGCAATTCCCCAGCGGCGACAAAGACGAGCACGCCGACTACTGGGACTTCGTCTACTTCTCCTTCATCATCGGCATGACCGCCCAGGTCTCCGACGTCGGCATCACCGACAAGATCATCCGCCGCACCGCGACCGTCCACGGCATCATCTCGTTCGTCTACAACACCGCGCTGGTCGCCCTGATGGTCAACATCGCCGCCAGCGCGATCTCCTCCTGATCAGTTGCATACCTCGACGCTGGCATTGTTGGCCGGCCCGCCGCCGCCGCGATATTCGAGCCGGCAGCCGGGCCGGACGGTGCGGCACAGATAGGCGTCGCAATAGATCTGCCCGCCCGACTTCGCGGGCCGGGCCGCCTGCGTCTGCGGCCTGGTGTAGCCCTGGGCCGCCCCGATGCCGAGACCGCCACCACCTCCGATCCCCACCCCGACGCCCGTACCGGGAGCCGGCATCGGCAGGCCGGCGTCCGGTGCCGCACGGCCGCGGCGGCGCGACGGCACATCCTCGTCGCCGCTGCTGTCGCGCTTGGCGACCGGCTTCCGGTCGCGCCGCTTCTCGCATTCATTGTCGTCGTTGACGAACGAGCCTTCGGCACAGACGATGCGGGTGCAGCGGTCGCCGTCCGGCTTGCTGCCATGCTGGCAGACCAGGGGGCACACCCGCGCCTGCTTGAGCTTGATCGCCTGGAGCGCATCGGCCGATGCCGCCTGGGTGTCGAGCTTGGTGCCGGCATAGCGGTTGAACTGCGACAGCGAGCGGCGCGAGGCCGAGCCCCAGTCGCCATCGGCATCCTCGGTGAGGCAGCCGACCCGGCGCAGCTCGAGCTGCACCGACTTGGTGAGATCGGCGGGCTGCGCGGCCGGGGTCAGCGCGGCCACCTGCGGCCCCTGCTGCGGCGCTGCGGCCGTCGGCGTGCCGGACGAGGTCGCCGCGCGCGGATTGTCGACCGCCGCGAGCTGCTGGTCCCCGCGCTTCTTCTCGGCTTCGGCCGCCTGCTGCTGCGCGAGCTGCGTGGCCTTCTCGGCTGCGATCCGCGCCTGCTCCGCGGCCTTGGCCTCGGCCTCCGCCTTGGCGAGCGTCTCCTTGCGCGCGCCCTCGGCGGCGAGCCGCGCCCGCTCGGCCTCGGTCGCGCGGGCTTTCTCGGCGGCGACCACGCGGTTCTCCTCGGCGGTCAGCTTTTCGAGCTGCAGCTTGGCGAGGCTCGCATAGAAACCGTCGGGGTACTGCGCCAGGAAGGCGTTCAGCGCGCCCTTGTTGCCGACCTGCATCGCGAGCTCGTAATCGCGCCGGATGTCGGCCTGAGGGTTCGGCGGCGGCGTCACCGGCATCTGCGTCACGACGCGCGGCACGCCGGGAACCAGCGGCACGTCCTCGCCGCCGAGCGAGCCGTACACGAACGGTTCCTGGCGGTTGGCGGTCGCCTTCAACACCTCGTCGCGGACGAAGCCGAACGCCTTGCGGACGTCGAGCCCGGGCGTCGCGATGTGCCGCGACAGCGCCAAGGTGAACGGTGAGTTCTTGCCGTCGCCGTCCTGCGCCGTCGAACCGGCCTTGGCGGAATAGGCGATCAGCGTGTTCGGGCTGGTCGGCTCGACCTTGGCGAGGCCGCGGCCGAGGCTGCGGGTCGCCACCGTCCGCTGCATGTTGCGGGTGAACGGGTTGTCACGGCAGGCATCGAGAATGACGAGGCGCAGCTTCTTCGCCGGCTCGACGGCAACCAGAATGCGGTCGAGCGACAGCGTCTCGTCGTAGACATCGGTGTCGCGCTCGAGCCGGGCGTCGATCGGGATCAGATAGTTCGACCCTTCGACCTCCATGCCGTGGCCGGCGTAGTAGACCACCGCGATATCGGCATCGCGGGCGGCATCGGCGAAATCGCGCAGTGCCCGGCGCGTCTCCCGCGCGGTGAGATCGCGCCGGTAATCGACGACATCGAAGCCCGCGCTCTTGAAGGTCGCCGTCATGACCGCGCCGTCATTGACCGGGTTCGTCAGTTGCGGCACGTTCTGATAGGCGGAGTTGCCGATGACGAGCGCCACCCGCTTCTCCGCCATTGCCGGGTGGCCGGCCAGCAGCAGCGCTGCCGCCATGAGAAAACCGCCCAATCGAACTGACCACGACATCGTATCTACCCCATAGCCCTGGGAAACATGCTCGGTCTGCTAGCAGATTGCGGCCGTTCGGCTTGTGACCGGGATCACGCAAGGTTCGGTCCGGGGACATCCCGCCTGGGCCACGATATTTCTGTCGACGGAGCATCATCCGCAGTTCATGGCTTGCCAAGCCCCGTTTTGCATCGAAAATGCGATCCTTGTTTGTCCGCGGTTCCCCAGGGAGTTGGCCATGAGCGCAGACCGTTCCACCGTCGAGGCCGTCGTGCAGGGCTATTTCGACGCGCTCTACGAGGGCGACGCCGACAAGCTCGGCGCCGTGTTCCACCCCACCGCGGACCTGCGCTGGGTCGACAACGGCGAGCTCAAGATCCTCACGGTGCCGGACTGGCTGGCCTGGGTGCGCAAGCGCCCCTCCGCCAAGGGCGAAGGCAAGCCGCGCGAGGACTTCATCGTCACCATCGACCGTTCGGACGACAAGACCGCCTTCATCAAGGTGCGCTGCCAGCTGCCGCCGCGCTATTTCACCGATTACCTGGTGGCGATGAAGCTGAAGGACGGCTGGCAGATCGTGTCGAAGTCCTACCGCTACGACCTCCGGGATTGAGGCCGGCGCAAGGACGCCCGGCTGTTTCAAATGGAAGCCCATTTTCAGACCTTCCTGATCCTGCTGGCCGTGCTGGCGGGAACCGCCCTTCTTGCACGGCGAGCCAACCTGGCGCCGGCGATCCTGCTGATGCTCGCCGGCATCGCGCTGGCCTTCGTGCCGGGCATGCCCGCCTTCGCGCTGCCGCCGGAGTTGGTGCTGCTGGTGGTGTTGCCGCCGCTGATCTATTCGTCGAGCGTCGCGATGAGCTGGCGCGAGTTCAAGCGCAATCTGCGGCCGATCGTGCTGCTCGCGGTCGGCTGCGTGATCTTCACCGCCTCCATGGTGGCGATCGCGACCCACTATCTTCTCGGCCTGCCCTGGAGCCTCGGCTTCCTGCTCGGCGCCATCGTGGCGCCGCCCGACGTCGTGGCGCCGCTCGCCATCGCCCGGCGGCTGCACCTGCCGCGCCGGGTGATGGTCATCCTCGAAGGCGAGGGCCTCGCCAATGACGCGACGGCGCTGATCCTCTATCGCTTCGCCGTAGCCGCCATCACCACCGGCGCCTTCTCCTTTCCGGTCGCGGCCGGCGAGTTCGGCCTGATCGTGGTCGGCGAGATCGCGTTCGGCATCGGCGTCGGCTGGCTGATGCTGCGCGCCCGCCACTACGCCCGGGATCCGCAGGTCGAGATCACGCTGTCGCTGCTGACACCCTATCTCGCCTACTGGATCCCCGAGCATGTCGGCGGCTCCGGCGTGATCGCGACGGTCGCCTGCGGGCTCTATATGAGCTGGAACGGGCCGCTCTGGATCTCCTCCGCGACCCGCCTGCAGGGCGTGTTCTTCTGGGACCTCGTCGTCTACCTGATCGAGGGCATGCTGTTCCTCTTGACCGGCTTCCAGATGCGGCTGATCTACGAGAAGTCGAAGGCGTTCCCGCTCGACGAAATCATGATCGCCACCGCGCTCGTGGTCGCGATCGTCGTGATCGCACGCTTCGCCTGGACCTTTCCGGCAACCATCCTGCCACGCGTGCTGAGCCCCTCGCTGCGCGCCAGGGATCCGCTGCCGCCGTGGCAGCAGACCTTCATCATCGGCTTCACCGGGGTCCGCGGCACGGTCTCGCTCGCCACCGCGCTGGCGCTGCCGCTCACGCTCTCGACCGGTGAAGCCTTTCCCTATCGCGACGAGATCCTGTTCATCGCCTTCGGCGTGATCTTCTTCACCTTGATCGGCCTCGGCCTGACCCTGCCGATCGTCGTGCGCCTGCTCGGCGTCTCCAACACCGGACGCGCCGAGCATGTGCGAGAGCACGAGCAGGAGATTGCGGCACGGCGCGAGGGGCTCGACCGGGCGCTGAAGTCGCTGGAGATGATGACCAGCGACCGCGAGGTGTCCGACGAGGTCATGCGGCTGCTGCGCGCTCGACACGAGGTCCGCGTCAACCAGCTGCCGGCCGCGTTCGACGCCGACGAATACGACGCCTCCGCGCTCGGCATCGAGCTGACCCGCGAGCTGATCGGCGTGGAACGCAAGACCATTCACGTCATGCTCCGCGACGGCCAGATCACCGACGAAACCCGCCGCCGCATCGAGCGCGATTTGGATCTGGAAGAGGCGAGCCTCGCCAACCGGGAATACGGGGAGTTGCCGTTGTAGAAGTGGATTGTTGAGCGCAATCGCTCATCAACACGCACGCCGTCATTGCGAGCTGCGCTCGCAATGACGTGGATGGAGCGGGGGTACAGATACGGCGACTGAATTTGTAGACACAGCATTGTAGACACAGCATCTCATCCTCGCACCCGCGTTTCGCGTCCGAGCATTGATGTCTCTCTCGCCCTCTCTCAACAGAGGGCGCAGGGAAGGCCGGGCCCCGACTGAGGCCCGTGGCCCGCCTGCGAAAAAAATGCAGGCGGCAGGAACCACAGGTTCAGCCGGACAGACCCGGCCCTCCCTGCGCAATGGTTTTAACGGCTGCTTCGCACTCTCCCCGGGGACCGGGCTTTCTTGCCCCCGTCACCAGCGGATCATCACCGCCAGCTTGGCATCAGCATCGGGATGTCAGGACCATGCGACTTGACCGTCCGCGCCATGACGTTCGTCCGCAAGCACCGAGCTCACTGCGCCACGTCGCGTCCACCGCATCCCGCCTCCACGTTCGTGACGACCGCGAAGCGCCCCTCGTGAGCGAGGCGGGACGGGCGGAAACATCGATCTGATTTGCCCGACGGCACAAGGCCTGACGGCTGCGACATGGTAACGCGACGGGCAAAATTTGAGATTCGTAAGTGCTGGCGGCTTGCCGAGCGAAGAACGGCCGATATGACCGATAGCCGACCACATCCTCCGCTGTCGTCCCGGCCTTGAGCCGGGACCCATAATCACAGGGCAGGGTGATAGCGAAGAAAGCAGCGGCAGCCTGCTCGACAACTGAGGTCGGTGGTTATAGGTCTCGGCTCAAGGCTGGGACGACACTGTTGGCGCGGTAAGATCTCGCCAACAAACTTGCTCTTGTCTCACGTGGTCCGATCCGCCGCCCATCGCCGGTTCTCACCGCGCTCAACGTGGCAGCCTCTCTCACCGCTCGATCATCCAGCGCGTCACCGCCTGGTGGTAGTTCATCGGGCCAGGCACGGTCTTGTAGGTCTTCAAGTAGCGGAAACCCGCCGTCTGCAGCGCGCGGTTGGGGGCGGTGTTGTAGGCGTGCGGCTCGCAGAACAACTGCTTGAGCTGCAGCTTCTCGAAATACAGGTCGACGCTGCGGCTGACGCATGCGGCGCCGAGGCCGCGGCCGCGCAGCTCCGGCTCGGTGACGTGCAGATGCATGTGGGCGCGATTGCCGTAGACGATGCGGTCGCAGCTGGAGAAGCCGATCGGCCGGCCGTCGAGCCGCCAGATCACCAGCAGCGCCGCGCGCTCGGCGAGCGGCGTCGCGTAGAGCGTCTTGAACAGGCTGCTCCAGACCGCCCTGGTCGGCATCCGGGTCGGATCGATGCCCATCAGGTCGAGCTGCTCGATGCTCGACGCATAGAAGTAGTCGATGACCAGCGAGGTCTCGGCGAGCTCCATTTCACGGATATCGAGAGTCATCGAGGCGTCCCTTTTTCAGCAGGCCTCAAGGTGCTGATCATGCGGGCAGCAGTGGGGCGTGGCCGGCGGATCGTGCCGGTCACGGCAGCGGCGCGTAGCGGCTGATCCACGGATGAAAATTCCAGACTGAGGCGCGCGGCACAAGCAGCTGACGGTTGCAGGGCTGGCCGCTCTCAAGGTTGCACTTTGAAGAGGAGGTCGCTTTGCCGGCTCTTCCTCGTGCTTTCGGCGCCCTGCGCCACGGCGAACGCGTATGCCGCGACCTGAATGATGCGCACGCTTGCTTCCCCATCGTCATGGCCGGGCTTGTCCCGGCCATCCACCTCGTTCGGCATCCTGGGAAAGACGTGGATGCCCGGGACAAGCCCGGGCATGACGGAGAAACTAATAAGCAGATGCTCGGGCAGCGATATGAAGCACAGCGCAATCATCCCAGAGACGCAGGAGGCGCCGCCGATTCAGATCCGGGCGCCCCTACTCCGCCGCGGTCACGCTTTCCGCAGCCTTGGCTCCGCTGCCGTAGCGCTGGTCGATGTAGTCGATCACCAGCGCCTTGAAGTCGGCGGCGATGGTCGGACCGCGCAGGGTGCGGAACTTCTTGCCGTCGACGAAGACGGGCGCGGCCGGGGCCTCGCCGGTGCCGGGCAGCGAGATGCCGATATTGGCGTGCTTGGATTCGCCGGGGCCGTTGACGATGCAACCCATGACGGCGACGTTGAGCGCTTCCACGCCCGGATATTGCGTCTTCCAGGCCGGCATCTCCTCGCGGATGAAGTCCTGGATCGAGCGCGCCAGCTCCTGGAACGTGGTCGAGGTGGTGCGGCCGCAGCCCGGGCAGGCCGCGACCAGCGGCACGAAGGTGCGGAAGCCCATGGTCTGCAGCAGCTCCTGCGCGACCTGGACCTCGAGCGTGCGGTCGCCGCCGGGCTCCGGGGTCAGCGAGATGCGGATGGTGTCGCCGATGCCCTGCTGCAGCAGGATGCCGAGCGCGGCCGAGGAGGCGACGATGCCCTTCGAGCCCATGCCGGCCTCGGTGAGGCCGAGATGGATGGCGTAGTCGGAGCGCGCGGCGAGGTCCTGATACACAGCGATCAGGTCCTGCACGGCCGAGACCTTGGCCGACAGGATGATGCGGTCCTTCGGCATGCCGAGCTCCTGCGCGCGCTCGGCCGAGTGCAGCGCCGACTGCACCATCGCCTCGCGCATCACCGCGCGCGCATCGCGCGGGTTCGCGGAGGCCGCGTTCTCGTCCATCAGCTTGCTGAGCAGCTCCTGGTCGAGCGAACCCCAATTGGCGCCGATGCGCACCGGCTTGCCGTATTTGTTGGCGAGCTCGATGATGGTCGAGAACTGGGTGTCGCGCTTGTCCTTGAAGCCGACATTGCCGGGATTGATGCGGTATTTCGCCAGCGCCTCGGCGCAGGCGGGATAGTCGGTCAGCAGCTTGTGGCCGATGTAGTGGAAGTCGCCGATCAGGGGCGTGGTGATGCCGCGCTTGTCGAGCTGCTCACGGATGTGCGGGACCGCGGCGGCGGCCTCGTCGCGATCAACGGTGATGCGGACCATCTCCGACCCGGCGCGCGCCAGCGCTGCGACCTGGGCCACCGTCTGCTCGACATCGGCGGTGTCGGTGTTGGTCATGGACTGGACCACGATCGGCGCCCCGCCGCCCACGGCGACGTTGCCGACCATGACTTTGGTGGTCTGATGCCGGGGAGCGGGTCCGGCGACATCGGTCTGGGTCAGTGTCTCGGGCTTGTTCATGGGCGCTCGGATATCAGGTTTTGGTGACATTCAGCAATGGATCAGTCGCGGCCAGGACCACGCGGTTCGGGCGGTTTACGAGAAAAAGCCCAACGATCACAAGCACGGCGGCGAGGCCAAAGGCCAGCGTCAGGGCGTCATGCAGGATGAAATAGCTCGCCACCACCCCGAATAAAGGGGTGATGAAGGTAAATGCCGACAATTTGCTGGCCGAATAGGCCTTCACCAGCGCGAACCACAGGGTAAAGGTGGTCCCGACCACCCAGATCGACTGGTAGGCCATCAGGCCGATCACGAACGGGCTGGGAACCTGATGGAGCCGTTCCCCGGCCAGCAGGGCTGCCGCCCCCAGGATCGGAATCGACATGGCAACCTGGTAGGACAGGGCCTTCTCCGGGGGGGCGAAGCGGAGCCGGGTGCCTTTTGCGACGACCGTGGTCGCGCCCCACAGCAACCCGCCCCCGACCACCATGAGGTCGCCGAGCAGCACGGTTCGATCGACATTGGCCTGGGGAACGCCGATCGCCAGCGCCACGCCCGCGAAACTGAGCGCCAAGCCCGACCATTGCATGGCGCCGAGCCGCTCGCCCAGGAAGCGGTAGGAGCCAAGCGCGACGAAGAACGGCGCGGTGTACAGGAACACGACCGCGCGAGAGGCGGACGTCAGCAGCAATCCGCCATAGATCAGCACGAACTCGACGCCGAACATCGTGCCGGCGATCAGGCCGGGGACGAGCGTGCCGTCGCGCTCGAACATCCTCACGCCGCGCACCCGGGCGATGAGCAGGAGGACGGGCAGCGCCCCGGCCGAGCGCAAGGTCGCCTGCAGCATCGGCGGAATCTCCGGTAGCGCCAGCTTGACCGCGATCTGGTTGAAGGCCCAGGAGATGCAGAGGACGAGAATGACTGCGATGGCGCCGGGGCCAAGGGGCCGGCTCGCGGCTGACGAGGTGGACGTTGCGGACACGAGGACGTGGACTCCCGAAAGCGTTTCCTTGTTGGACCGCAATTGAACCTGCGGTCAGCGTAGCCGCCAACCACCCGAGACGAGGCTGATGTGGCTGCTGCAACGGCACTGGTCACCTCGCCCCGCTGGCGGGGAGAGGGGCGCACCAGCCTCGCGGCAAGGTCATCGCATACGACGGTCGGTCACATGTGTACAGCTGTGCGACTTGAGCTCCAGTGACCGACCTCACGCCGCCTTCTGGCAATGGGCGCACAGCCCGGTGATCTCGACGACCGACAGTTTCGGCGTGAAGCCCGATGCCGCGGCAGCCAGCTTCAGGCTTTCCGCGATCGGCGCTGCCGGAACCTCGCCGACGGCGCCGCAGCTCTCGCAGATCAGGAACGCCACCAGCGCGGTCTGCTCATGGTCGTGGGCGCAGGCGAGGAAGGCGTTGCGGCTCTCGATGCGGTGCACCAGGCCGTTCGCCATCAGGAACTCGAGCGCGCGATAGACCGTGATCGGCGCCGGCCGCGCGGCGACCTTGGCGAGTTCCTCGATGATCTCGTAGGCGCCGAGCGGCCGGTGGCTCGACAGCAGCGCCTCCAGCACCTGGCGGCGCTGCGGCGTGAACTTCTGGCCACGCTGGGCGCAGATGCGCTCGGCATGGTCCAAGGCATCGGCCGCGCAGCGGCCATGATCGTGGTCCGGCGCCGGGAAGGTGGGTTTTGCGAGGGTCATTGGCGACAATCTAGCATCTCGGGCCGCTCTCGCCAAAGGCCGCGGCCGAGCCATGCATCCTGAGCGGAGCGGGTGCGCTCGGCGGGGCCATGAAATATTCATAAGCTTGCTTATTATATCCGTGGCTCATTACAGCCAAAGCTTAGTTCCCTCCGATCCCGAATCGAGACCGCCATGAGCCGCACCTCCGCGGACGCCAACTTCCTGTTTACGCTCGGCGAGCTGCAGCGCCTGATGCGCGCCTATGCCGACAAGGAGGCCGCGCGCTTCGGCATGACCCGCGCGCAATGGGCCGTGCTGGCCAAGGTCGAGCGCAACGAGGGGATGAAGCAGTCGGAGCTGGCCGAGCAGCTGGAGATGCAGCCGATCACGCTGACACGGCTGATCGACAAGCTCGCCGAAGCCGGGCTGATCGAGCGCCGCGGCGACGACACCGACCGCCGCGTCAACAGGCTCTATCTGAAGAAGGCCGCCCGCCCGCTGCTCGCCAAGCTCGGCGTGCTCAAGGCCGAGCTGACCGACACCGCCCTTCAGGGCATCAGCGCCGGTGATGCCGAGCGGCTGATGACCCATCTCGAAGCCATCAAGGAAAACGTGAGAAACGCCCTGCAGTCGCTGTGCGACGAGCAGCGAAAGGAACAGCGCTATGGCTGAGCCCGCCCTGAAACTCGCCCCTGAACAGAAGGCCAGCCCCGATGCGGCGGCGCCCGCGGCCGCGGCCGCGAAGCCGGCGCGCCCCGGATTCCTGCGCCGCTACCGCCGCATCTTGCTGCTGGTCGTGCTGCCGCTCGTCGCCGCCATCGGCGGCCTCGTGCTGTATCTCAATGGCGGCCGCTACGTGACGACCGACGACGCCTATGTCGGCGCCCAGAAGGTGCTCATCACGCCCGATATCTCCGGCAAGATCGTCAAGGTCGTCGTCAAGGAAGGCCAGCAGGTGCAGAAGGGCGACGAGCTGTTCGAGATCGACCCCATGCCCTATCGCCTGGCGGTCGACCAGGCCAAGGCGGCGCTGGAGCAGGCGCGGACGAGCTATGAGAATCTCACCGCCAACATCAAGATCTACGGTCAGATGCTCGACCTCGCCCAGCAGGGCATCGAGCTCAAGCAGAAGGACGTCGAGCGCAAGCAGACGCTCGCCAAGAACAATTTCGGCTCGCAGCTCGACCTCGACAACGCCGCGAACGCGCTGGTGACGGCGAGCGCGCAGGCGCAGTTCATCAAGCAGCAGCTGTCGAATGCCAGGACGCAACTGCTCGGCAATCCCGAGCTGCCGCTGGAGCAGTTCCCGCCGTATGTCCAGGCGAAGGCCAAGCTCGACGACGCCCAGCGCGACCTCGACCACACCACCTTGCGCGCGCCGATGCCGGGCATCGCCACGCAGGTCGACCAGATCCAGCTTGGCCGCTTCGTCACCGCGGGCACGCCGGTCTTCTCGGTGATCGACATCGCCAATCCCTGGGTCGACGCCAATCCGAAGGAGAGCGACTTCACCTATGTCGCGGTCGGACAGCCGGTCGAGCTCGACGTCGACGCGTTCCCGAACCACCGCTTCAAGGGCACGGTCGGCTCGCTGTCGCCGGGCACCGGCGCGCAGTTCGCAATCCTGCCGCCGCAGAACGCGACCGGCAATTTCGTCAAGGTCGTGCAGCGCGTGCCGGTCAGAATCCATTTCGACAAGTCCGACAAGTTCGTCGCGAAGCTGAAGGCCGGCATGAGCGTCAACGTCTCGATCGACACCGGGCATGAGCGTTCGCTGGCCGGGCTGTTCGGATCGGCGCACGCGGCGGACAAGGACGAGTAGCGTCATGACCGCGCCGGCAGCCTCATCGGCGGTTCCGGGCCTGCGCCGGAACATGGTGACGATCTGCGCAATGACGGCGACGATCATGCAGGCGCTCGACACCACCATCGCCAACGTCGCGCTGCCCTACATGCAGGGCACCCTGTCGGCGTCGCAGGACCAGATCAACTGGGTGCTGACGTCCTACATCGTCGCCGCCGCGATCATGACCGCGCCGGTGGGATGGATCGCCAACCGCTTCGGCCGCAAGCGCACCTTCATCGTCTGCTCGGCCGGCTTCACCATCGCGTCCGTGATGTGCGGGCTGGCCCAGGACATCACGCAGATGGTGCTGTTCCGCCTGCTGCAGGGCGTGTTCGGTGCCTCGCTGGTGCCGCTGTCGCAGGCGGTGATGCTCGACTCCTACGCGCTGCATGAGCGCGCCAAGGCGATGGCCATCTGGGGCATGGGCGTGATGCTCGGCCCGATCATGGGGCCGTCGCTCGGCGCCTGGCTGACCGAGACCTATTCCTGGCACTGGGTGTTCTTCGTCAACCTGCCGTTCGGCGCCGTGACCGTGCTCGGCCTGATGGCGTTCATGGAGGAAACCAAGCCGAACGCGGAGCTGACCTTCGACTGGTTCGGCTTCGCCGCGCTCGCCATCGGCATCGGCTCGCTGCAGATCGCGCTCGACCGCGGCGAGGATCAGGGCTGGCTGGAGAGCAACGAGATCATCATCGAGTTCATCGTCGCCGGCGTCGGCTTCTATTATTTCCTGGCGCATTCGCTGACGACGCGGCGCCCGTTCATCCAGTTCGCGCTGTTCAAGGACCGCAACTTCGTCGGCGGCTGCGTGTTCATGACGGTGATGGGCTTGGTGCTGTTCTCGACCATGGCGCTGTCCTCGCCCTATCTGCAGAACGTCATCGGCTATCCCATCATCACCGCCGGCGTCCTGCTCGCGACCCGCGGCTGCGGCACCTTCGTCGCGATGATGCTGGTCGGCCGCCTGCTGCGCTACATCGAGGCGCGGACCTTGATCGTGGTCGGGCTGGCGCTGACGGCGCTGTCATTGTTCCAGATGACGGCGTGGACCGACCAGACCGGCGTGCCCGAGATCATCACCATCAGCATCATGCAGGGGTTCGGCTTCGGCCTCGTCTTCGTGCCGCTCTCGACCGTTGCGTTCCTGACGCTGCCGGGCGAGTTGCGCACGGATGGAACCTCGATGCTGACCCTGGTGCGAAATGTCGCAAGCTCGATCGGCATCTCCATCGCGATCGCGCAGCTCACCGAGGGAACGCGGCGCAACCACGCGATCCTGGTCGAGCACATCAATCCGTTCAATCACGCCCTGCAGATGCCCAATGTCGCCGGCCTGTTGAACCTGTCCACCGATGCCGGGCGCGCAATGGCCGACGCGATGGTCATGGTGCAGGCGCAGATCCTGGCCTTCTCGCACGACTACCAGCTGGTCATGACGTTCATCCTGGTGTCGATCCCGCTCGCGGTCATGATCGGCTCGACGCGCAGCGCGCTGCGCGCCCAGTCTGCCCCGGCCGACCACGCCGTGATGGAGTGACCGCTTCCCCGCGACGGAAAATGCGTACGCTATCGAGACACGGTGGGGTCGGGATAGCAAAAAGGTGACCACGACGTGATGGATTTGTAACTTCAATCCGGCGCGTTTCAGGCTATCTTCTGTTCACCCCACTCGGTTCTCTGCGTATGAGTTGCGCGCAGAGACTGCACCTCATGAGCGCCCCACTCGTGATGTGCCGGGCGGGGGCGGTGGCTCCTCCAGCGCCGCCCCCAGCCCCGGGGCTTCCCTTTTCATGTGTCTTGCTTACGGCTTCTGCAGTGGCTCGATCTTCGGCCCGGCAGCGGTATTCGTCTCCGTGGCCGGCACGATCACACCCGCCAGCGCCTGCACCGGATCGTCGCCGGGCTTGAATCCGGACTGCACCAGGATCTCGTCGATCAAGGGCTTCAGCGCGTGCACGCGCAGCAGCTCGCCGGCGAGGCCTTCGCCGAAGCCGACATTGCCGCCAGCGCCGACATTGCCGTTGCCGCCGAAGGCGCCACCGGTGTGCAGGATGCGGACGTCCTTCAGGTTGGCGATCGGCTTGACCATCTCGCCGAGCGCGGCGGGCATGGTCGCGATGCGCTGCTTGGCGAGCTCGAAATCGATCACGTTGCTGCCGAGCTTGTTCTGCGCCTCGTTCTTCATCAGGATCACCGCGGCTTCCGCCTCGCCGATCTGGCGCACGCCGACGGCCTTGATCTTGTTGGCCTCGGCCTCCGCTTCGGCCAGGGTCTTCGCCGCCGCGCCGCGATCGACCGCGGCGCGCTTCTCGGCCTCGGCTGCAACGGTGATGCCGGTCGAGCGCTGCTCGGCCTCTTTCCGCGCCGCCATGACCGCGGTCTGACGCTCGCGATCGGCGATCTCGATGGCGCGCGCCGTCGTCACCTTTTCCTCCGCGGAGACCGCGAGCGCCTCGGCCGCCTTGGCGACCGCGCGGGCCTCCGAGGTTTCCTTGCTCTTGGTCGCGATCTGGATGTCGTTGTCCTGGGTGGCGATCTGGATCTCGCGGTCGGCGTCGGTCTTGCGGCGGTTGATCGCGAGATTGCTTTCGATCGCCGCGGTCTCGCGCACCTTCAATGCCTCGGCTTCGCGCTGGGCGATCTTCTGCTGCGCCTCGATGCGGGCATTCTCCTCGGTCTGCCACGCGGTCTGGGTGGCGCTCGCAACCTCGGCGCGGGTGCTCGCGGTCTTGTTGGCGATGTCGCGCTCCTGGCTGAGCTCGGCCTCCTTCTTGGTGCGCTCGATCGTCAGGGTGAGCTGGCGCGCCTCGAGGTCCTTCTGCGCAATCGCGACCTCGTTGTCGCGCACGATCGCGTTGCGGTCGCGGCGGCGGGTCTCGGTGACCGTTTTCAAGAGAGTGAGGCCTTCGGCGTCGAAGAAGTTCTCGGCGTTGAAGAACGAGATGTCGGTCTGGTCGAGCTTGGTCAGCGACACCGATTCCAGCTCCAGGCCGTTGGACTGCACGTCGGCCTCGACCGCGGCCTGGACGTGCTTGACGAAATCCGAGCGCTTCTCCTGCAGGTCCAACAGCTCCATCGTCGCCGCGACCGAGCGCAGTCCGTCGACGAACTTGGCCTCGACCTGGTCGCGCAGCAATTCGGCATTGTTGGTGACGGCGCCGAGCGTCTGCGCGGCCAGCGCGATCGAATCGACGTCGGGTTTCACGCGCACGTAGAATTCGGCGTCGATGTCCACGCGCATGCGGTCCTTGGTGATCAGCGAATCCTTCTTCGAGCGCTCGACGCGCAGCCGCAGCGTCTTCAGATTCACGCGCGCGATGGAGTGGAAGATCGGCAGCACCACGGCGCCGCCGTCGAGCACCACCTTCTTGCCGCCGAGGCCGGTGCGCACGAACGCCTCGTCGCGGGTGGAACGATGGTAGAGAACGGCAAAGACAGTGCCGAGAACGACCAGCAGCACAACGCCGATCGACGCAGGCAGAACCAGATCAAACATGGGATTTACTTTCGGGTTGAGGAAAGTGTCTTGGGGCTAAAGTGTCTTGGAGCTCGTGAGCTCGTCGGCTGCGGCGATCGCGATGAAGCGGCCGTCCTTGCGGTCGACGAGGAGAACCGACGCGCCCACCAGCAAGGCTGGTGAGTCCGGCGCGGCCGAGGCCGTCACCATGTGCCAATTGCCGTGGACGTCCTTGACGCGAACGCGGCCGGGCAGCCCGCCGTCGAGCGGGCCGACCGCGACCTCACCGGTGCGGCCGACGAGATCGGACAGGCCGACCGCATAGCTCTCATCCTGCGGGACCAGCCGCGCCGCATAGCGCGTCGAGCTGCGCAGCAGCGGCACGGTGACGACGGCGGCGAGCATGCCCGCGGCCGTTGGCGGCAGCGCCACCGCTACCAGCCGCGCGGCATCCTGGATGAGAAAACCCGTGATCGAGAAGATGCCGAGCGCGAGCAGGATGCAGATCATCAGCGGCACACCGCCGACATTGATCCAGGACAGCACGTGACCGACGCTGGTGCTGTCGCCGTCGTGACCGAGATCGACGGTCTGGCCGAGCAGCTCGCTGATCGACAGGCCGATCAGCATCGAGCCGATCTCGACGCCGCCGACCAGCACGATCATCACGGCGGCGATCGCGAACGGCCGCACCTCGGGTTGCATGAAATGGTCGACGATGGTCATGGGACGACGCGCCCCTGCCCGTTCAATTCTGCGATTTCAGCCGCGCCAGCCGCTCGGCAATGTCCTTGTCGCGCTTCAGCTTCGACAATTCGTCGATGTCGGGCGACGGCGCGATGCCTTCCGGCACGCCGGTCGCGCGGGCGATGACGCGGGAGGCGCGCGCGGCCCTGGCGAGGCCGGTATCGCCAGACTTGCGCGATGTGGCCTTCGGCTGCTCGGCGAGCGCCTCGCTGCGCTCGAGCTCGACGAGACGCGCCTGCGCGTCCTGCAGGCTCGACAGGATCGCACGCAGCGTCGTGAGCACCGCATCGACGCGCTCGGCATTCTCGTCGATCGCCTTCGACAGCACCTCGAACTGGGCTTCGAGATCCATCTGCCGGGCGATGCCGGCGCGGGCGAGATCGTCGCGGTGCTCGGCGATGGCGACGCGGACCTGCTCAGCCAGCACGGTCGTCTCGCGCTCGATCTCGGCGCGGCGGGCGTTGAGCCGATATTCCTCGGCGCGCGCATGCGACAGGCTCTCGCGCGATTCGCGCTCGGCCTGCTCGATCTCGCGGATCGCCTGGCTGACCAGCGCGACCCGGTTCTTGTCCTCGGCCTTTTCGATCGCTCCATAGGCGATGCCGGCGATGAGGCGCCCGGCGCGTGACAGGAGCGTGTCGGGAGCCGGCGCGTGTTCGGCGAGCATGACGTGGTCCTTTCCTGGGCTGATGGTCGGATGTGAGCTGGCGGTGACGCCGAAACGGACTTCGACGTCGCCATTATCGGTGCGGACGAGTTGCGCCGGCGTCGCGTGCGTCCAGCCCGCGGCATAGCCGGTGACCTCGAACGGGATGGTGAAGCGGCCGAGCGCGGTGCCGAGCGACAGCGTGCCGGCGTCCCGAACATTCACCAGGCGGTCGTCGAGCGGCAGTCGCGGGGTCGATGCGGCGCGATAGGCGGCGCGGTCGCGCAGGCCGAGCGTGACCAGGCGCGAGGGCAGCCGGGTGGCCTTGCGGACCGGCCCATAGGCATGGCCGTGCAGCGCGACCAGATTGGCGCCGATGCCTTTGGCGGCAGCGATCTCGTCGAGCATGTCCATCATCCGGGCATAATCGGCGAAGGTCGCCTCGATCGCCGCCCGCGCCTCGGAGTTGGGGACGAGACGGTAGCGAACAGCCTGATCGTAAATTCCGGCCATGAGGAACATCAAAGCACTATTTTCGTGCTTTCGCAAGCCACCCTCTACCCCTGGGGAGCCGCACCTTTCCGTGACCACGCCGAACGCCGTGCACATGCAGATATGTCGCGCCGCCCCCATCCGGCGGTTTAAGGCCGATGAACAATCTCTGGTGATCGTTAAGACGGCTGATAACGGCAGCGCCAAAAGCACGGCATTGACGTGCAACGTCGCGATGAACACGCCTGACGTGCAGCGACCTCAGTGGATGTCGGGACGATCAGTCCAGCAGATCGCGGCAGCCGAGGTCGTCGATGGCGCGGAAGATGCGCTCCAGATGAGCCCACCAGATCAGCGGCGGGATCTCGATCGCCCATTGCCAGACCGGCTTGGTGATGTGCCACAGCACGGCGTAACGATAGTCCCGATCGAGCGCCGCGCGGTCATAGCCGGTGACACCATGCGCAACCAACGTCTCGTGATAGCAGTCGAGCAATGGCCGCTCGACGACGGAGCGGCGCTCGGGAAAGAGATGCAGCGCGATCATGTAGGCGAGATCCTGCGCCGGCACGTTGATCCGCCAATGGTCGAAATCGAACACACGGACGTCATCGCTGCCTGCGGCCTTGGGCACGAGGAAATTCCAGACATGCGCATCGCCATGGGCGATGCTGAGATTTCGCCGCGAATGATAGCGCTCCAGAAGCTGTGGCGTGGCCGCGAGGAAACGCTCGTAGATGGCGCGACGCTCTGCGCTCAGCCGGTCACCCAGCTGATCGGCGAAGCGCGCGTAGTGGCCGGCAAACTCGCTGACATTCGCCGCCGTCTGCTCTGGTGTCGCGAAGCTACCGACGCTCACGCCGAGCCGCGGATCGTCCCACCACGCCGCATGCAGCCGCGCCAGCGCGCGCACGATTCGCTCGGCGTCCGGCACGGTCGGCGGCAGCGGCCATTGTGTCGCCATCCGATGGGTGTCGGTGAGATCCTCCAGCAGCAGGTGCCAGGTCATGGCGCCTTCGTCCCAGGCACCGCCGAAGCCGCCCGGCACGAGGCGCGGCGGCATGACCCGTGCCAGCTCCCGATAGAAGGTGACCTCGTGGCGGCCGCCCTGCCACAGCGTCTTGGCAAAGGCCGGCAGCGGGGTCTTCAGGATCAGCGTCTTCGGCGCATCCGGCGCGGCGCCATCATAGGTCAGCCCAAGACGGATGATGCGCGACACCAGCATCGGGCGGTCGCTGATCACGGTGACATCCGACACCGTGCCAGAATCGAGCACGCCCGCGTCGCGCATCGTGGCCGTCAACGCGGCAGGCTCGGCAGCGGAGGGCAAGTCGGTTGAGGCCATGCGGGCCCTATCCCTTCAGGGTTGCAGCCTGGCCCACACTAGCATGGAAGTCGTTGAGCGCTACTTGATCGGCGCCCGCGGCAGTACGGTGTCGCCGGCTTCCATCCGGTAGACGTGATCGAGCGAGTACCAGGGCGCGGTGATATCGACCTCCGTCGGGTGCGGCGCATCGTGGCGAATGAAGTTGCCGAGCAGCGCCTTGGTCACGCCGAACTGCACGTCGCTGTCGATGTGCGGGTCGTTGGGGTCGTAGACCTGCGAGATCAGGACCTTGAAGCCGGGCTTGACGATCAGCGCATGCAGATGCGCCGGGCGATAGGGATGGCGGCCCTGCGCCTTCAGGAGACGGCCGACGACGCCGTCGGTCGGGATGGGGTAGCCGACCATCATCACCGAGCGAAACCAGAAGCGGCCGTCGGCGTCGGTCACGAGCTTGCCGCGCAGGTTCATGTCGGCCTGCTCCGGATCCTGGTTCTCGTAATAGCCGACCGGCGAGGCGTGCCAGACGTCGACCTCGGCGCCGGCAATCGGCGCGCCCTTCGGATCGACCACGCGCCCGTGCACGAACAACGCCGGACCCAGCGTCGCCGAACGCACGATCGAGCCGCCGTTCTCGGTAACAGGCGAATTCAGCCGCCAGAACGGGCCAAGCAGCGACTGCGCCGTCTCTGTGTTGCCGCCATCGCCATTGTTGAGCAGGCAGACCAGCGGCGAGACGCCGAGCGAGCCGGCCATCAGCACGACTTCGTTATGCGTGTCGTTGGTGCGCTGTCCGAGCTCGGCAATGATGGCGGCGGCTTCGCGAAATTCCGCCTCGGTCAGCCTGACATCGCGGACGAAGCCGTGCAGGTGCTTGATCAGCGACACCATGATCTCGCGCAGCCGCGGATTCTCGGTGCGCTCCATCACCGCCAATACGGCCGGCGTGACGTCCTGTTCGCGGGAGATGGTCATGGCGGCGCTCTCCGCTGTTTCCCCTCATGGTGAGGAGGCGCGAAGCGCCGTCTCGAACCATGAGGCCAGTGCCGGGCCTCATCCTTCGAGACGCCCGCCAAGAGGCGGGCTCCTCAGGATGAGGGTTTGGGATCAGTTGATCATCTCGACCGCCAGCGCGACGCCCTGACCGACGCCGACGCACATCGTGGCCAGCGCACGCTTGCCGCCGCGCACCTCAAGGCCGTGCACCGCGGTCATCGCGATGCGCGCGCCGCTCATGCCGAGCGGGTGTCCCAGCGCGATGGCGCCGCCATGCGGGTTGACGAAATCGGCGTCCTCGGCGACGCCGAGCTGGCGCAGGCAGGCGATGCCCTGGGAGGCGAACGCCTCGTTGAGCTCGATCAGGTCGAAATCGCTGATCTTCAGGCCGAGCCGCTCCATCAGCTTGCGCACCGCCGGCACCGGGCCGATGCCCATGATGCGCGGCGGCACGCCGGCGGAGGCGAGACCGAGCACGCGCGCGCGGGGCGTGAGGCCGTGCTTCTTCACCGCCGCTTCCGAGGCGAGAATCATGGCGGCGGCGCCGTCATTGACGCCGGAGGCGTTGCCGGCCGTGACGGTGCCGGGATTGCGCACGATCGGCTTCAGCTTGGCGAGGCCTTCGAGCGTGGTCTCGGGGCGCGGATGCTCATCCTTGTCCACCGTCACAGGGCCGGCCTTGCCGCCGGGCACCATGACCGGCGTGATCTCGGCGGCGAAATAGCCCGACGCGATCGCCTTTCCGGCGCGCTGCTGGGAGCGGATCGCGAACGCGTCCTGGTCGGCGCGCGAGACCTGGAATTCCTCGGCGACGTTCTCGCCGGTCTCCGGCATGGAGTCGACGCCATACTGCTGCTTCATCAAGGGATTGATGAAGCGCCAGCCGATCGTGGTGTCGAAGATCTCGGCCGAGCGCGAGAACGCTTCCGTCGCCTTGCCCTGCACGAACGGCGCGCGCGTCATGGATTCGACGCCGCCGGCGATCGCCAGATCGACCTCGCCGGCGCGGATCGCACGTCCCGCCGCGCCGACCGCGTCGAGGCCGGAGGCGCAGAGACGGTTCAAGGTCTGGCCGGGAATGGAATCCGGCAGGCCCGCGAGCAGCAGCGCCATGCGCGCGACGTTGCGGTTGTCCTCGCCAGCCTGGTTGGCGCAGCCGAAGAACACCTCGTCGACGGCAGCCCAGTCGAGATTGGGATGCTTCGCCTTGAGCGCCTTGAGCGGGGTGGCCGCGAGATCGTCGGTGCGCACCTTGGCCAGCGCGCCGCCGAAGCGGCCGATCGGAGTCCGCACCGCATCACAAATGAACACGTCTCGCATCGCTCTCTCCCGAACTTTCGTGTTTCTGGTCAGAATTGACGGCGGTTTTAGGAGTGCCCTGGAGGCAGGTCAAATGACGGGGACGCGGGGTGCTATGCGCCGACAATGGCGTGCGCACACCGTCTCCCCGCACACGGTGCGCCCCCTCCCCCGCTTGCGGGGGAGGGTTGGGGTGGGGGCCGCCCCAAGCGCCACTCGTCGTGTGGAGAGACGTCCCCCACCCGTATCGCATCTTCGATGCGATACGACCTCCCCCGCATCCGCCTTCGCTCCTCGAGCTACGGCGGACAAGCGCGGGGGAGGCGCAACGACTTTCACTGCCCGAACCGCAAGTTTGGCGAACACCGTCGCGCCACACTCGCCATCATTCCGGGGCGGCGCGCGCAGCGCGGCGAGCCCGGAATCCATCCGGCTGCGCGTGATGCCGCACGATGGATTCCGGGTTCGTGCTGCGCACGGCCCGGAATGACGAGAGGAGAGAGCGGCGCCCCTCACAAGCGGTCGATCAGGGCAAGAATCGCCATCGTGGAAAACCGGGACATCGCCTGCAAAGCGGTAGGACCGTCCGGGCAAATTGGCTAGTTTCCGCGCCATGACGATCCAGCAACCCATCTCCGCCCCGGTTCCGCCTGACACCGCGCCCGCCGAGGCGCCGGCCAAGCTCACGCCGATGATGGAGCAGTATCTCGACATCAAGGCAGCGCATCCGGGGCTGATGCTGTTCTACCGGATGGGCGACTTCTACGAGCTGTTCTTCGAGGATGCGGAGGTCGCCTCGAAAGCGCTCGGCATCGTGCTGACCAAGCGCGGCAAGCACCTGGGCCAGGATATCCCGATGTGCGGCGTGCCGGTGGAGCGCTCCGAGGACTATCTGCATCGCTTGATCGCGCAAGGCATCCGCGTCGCCGTGTGCGAGCAGATGGAGGATCCGGCGGCGGCGCGGGCGCGCGGCAACAAGAGCGTGGTCAAGCGCGGCGTGGTGCGCGTGGTGACGCCGGGCACCTTGACGGAAGACAATCTGCTCGACGCGCGCGCCAACAACTATCTGCTGGCGATCGCGCGCAGCCGCGGCTCGTCCGGCGGCGACCGGCTCGGGCTCGCCTGGATCGACATCTCGACTTCGGACTTCATCGTCACCGAATGTGCCTTTGTCGAGCTCACGGCGACGCTGGCCCGTATCAACCCGAACGAGGTCATCGTCTCCGACGCGCTGTATTCGGACGCGGCGTTCGAGCCTGTGCTGCGCGAGCTTACCGCCGTGACGCCGCTGACCCGCGACGTGTTCGACGGCGCCACCGCAGAGCGGCGGCTGTGCGACTATTTCGCGGTCGCGACCATGGACGGGCTCGCGGTGCTGTCGCGGCTGGAGGCGACCGCCGCCGCTGCCTGCGTCACCTATGTCGAGCGCACGCAAGTGGGCCAGCGCCCGCCGCTGGCGCCGCCAGCGCGCGAGGCGACCGGCAGCACCATGGCGATCGATCCGGCGACCCGCGCCAATCTCGAATTGACGCGCACGCTCGCCGGCGAGCGGCGCGGCTCGCTGCTCGACGCCATCGACTGCACGGTGACCTCGGCCGGCTCGCGTCTCCTCGCGCAACGCCTCGCTGCGCCGCTGACCGAGCCCGCGCAGATCGGGCGAAGGCTCGACGCGGTCAACGTCTTCGTTGCCGACAGCGCCGCACGCGAGGACATCCGCTCGATCCTGCGCGGCGCGCCCGACATGACCCGCGCGATGGCGCGGCTCTCGGTCGGCCGCGGCGGCCCGCGCGATCTCGCCGCTCTGCGCGATGGCATCCTCGCCGCCGACCAGGCGCTGGAGCGGCTGTCGGCGCTCGACCAGCCGCCGCAGGAGATCGCCTCGGTGATGGCCGCGCTGGCGCGGCCGGCGCGCGCGCTGGCCGACGAATTCGCCCGCGCGCTCGACGAGCAGCTGCCGCTGATCAAGCGCGACGGCGGCTTCGTTCGATCAGGCTATGATGCGACCTTGGACGAGACGCGCAATCTGCGCGACGCCTCGCGGCTCGTCGTCGCCTCGATGCAGGCGCGCTACGCCGACCAGACCGGCGTGAAGGCACTCAAGATCCGGCACAACAACGTGCTCGGCTATTTCGTCGAGGTCACCGCGCAGCACGGCGACAAGCTGATGACGGCACCGTTGAACGCGACCTTCATCCATCGCCAGACGCTGGCCGGCCAGGTGCGTTTCACCACGTCGGAGCTCGGCGAGATCGAGGCCAAGATCGCCAATGCCGGCGAGCGCGCGCTCAATCTCGAGCTCGAGATCTTCGACCGGCTGTGTGCGGCCGCGCTCGCGATCGGCGACGATCTGCGCGCCGCCGCGCATGGCTTTGCGATGCTGGATGTCGCCACCGCCCTCGCCAAGCTCGCGGTCGACGACAACTACGTCAGGCCCGAGGTCGATGGCTCGCTCGGCTTTGCCATCGAAGGTGGCCGCCATCCGGTGGTCGAGCAGGCCCTGAAGCGCGAGGGTCAGCCGTTCATCGCCAATTCCTGCGACCTGTCGCCGACGCCGGGACACAAGAGCGGCCAGCTGTGGCTGCTCACCGGTCCGAACATGGCGGGTAAATCGACCTTCCTGCGTCAGAACGCGCTGATCGCCTTGCTGGCGCAGATCGGCAGCTTCGTGCCGGCGAGCCGCGCCCGCATCGGCATCGTCGACCGGCTGTTCTCGCGCGTCGGCGCCGCAGACGATCTCGCGCGCGGACGTTCGACCTTCATGGTCGAGATGGTCGAGACCGCCGCGATCCTCAACCAGGCCGGCGAGCGCGCGCTGGTGATCCTCGACGAGATCGGACGCGGCACCGCGACGTTCGACGGTCTCTCCATTGCCTGGGCGGCGATCGAGCATCTGCACGAGAGCAACCGCTGCCGCACGCTGTTCGCGACGCATTACCATGAGCTGACAGCCCTCGCCGCCAAGCTGCCGCGGCTGTTCAATGCCACGGTGCGGGTCAAGGAATGGCAGGGCGACGTGGTGTTCCTGCACGAGGTGCTGCCCGGCTCGGCCGACCGCTCTTACGGCATTCAGGTGGCGAAGCTCGCCGGTCTCCCCCCGGCGGTGATCAGCCGCGCCAAATCGGTGCTGGCGAAGCTGGAGGCTCAGGACCGCGGCCAGAGCGCGCGTGCGCTGGTCGACGACCTGCCGCTGTTCGCGGTGCCGTCGCGCGCGGCCGTGGAGCCTGCGATGTCGAAGGAGACGGAGGAGCTGATCGCCGCGGTGACGGCGCTGCATCCCGACGAGATGACGCCGCGCGAGGCGATGGACGCGCTGTATCGGCTGAAGGCGAAGCTGCCGCGCAACTGATTTGTTTCTCCGTCATTCCGGGGCGCGCATCAGCGCGAACCCGGAATCCATTTCTCGTCGGCACATGCGGTCCAATGGATTCCGGGTTCGCGCTACGCGCGCCCCGGAATGACAGCAGGGATGGGGAGGCAGCTCGGTCCACACTCTCCGTCATTGCGCGCTGCGCTCGCGATGACGGTGGAGAAAGCGGTCGAGGCGGCGGCGGTTTGTCGGGTGGATGGGGACAGGCCAAAGGCAGACTCGCAAGCAATGAGGAACGTCGTCTCCCCTTTCAAAATTTGCGCGAGACTGTCATTCTGGCGAGATGACCACGCGTTCTCGTACAGTGCTGTCTACCGCCTTGACTGCCAAGCTGTCGGCGCTGGCGTCCACTCGCGAGAACTGGGATGACGAGTTGCCGGCTATTCTGGCGGACCTCTCTGCCGTTCCACATCATCTGGTTGTTCTGGCTTCCCGCGAGATCGCGCTGGCGGCGCGTCTCGGCTGGGAGCCATTATTGATGGATCGCCTGATCGGTGCATTCACCGACGAGCCGATCTATGTCCGTGATCTTGCCCTGATGCGACGAGCTCCGAACTATGCTTGGATTTTCCTATTTCATCCGAGCGGCCATGTTCGCGAAGCAGCCCTCGATTCGTTGCAAAGACCGCCCGAGTCTGCGTTCTTTCTTGCCGCTGTCGCTTGGCGGTTGAATGATTGGGCCGAGCCGGTCCGACGTGCCGCCGCGCGCTATGTGCAGCGCGTCCAACGTCAGATCGTTCCGGAAGTTGCAGCAAGCAGTGCCCCCTATCTCCTCGATCGCCGACACAGTTGGGGACGCTGGAGCCGCGAAGCCGACCTGCTCGATGACGTTTTCGGCAGGCCGGACGTGCTGCCGATCATTGCCGGCTTCCTGCAACGGACGGCGAACGGCTCGCTGGCCAAGTATCTGCGTCTACTCGCGCGCAATCCTGCGATCGATCAGTATCTACCGGCCCTGGCCGCATCGGCGATCCAGCCGCAGGTGAGGGCCATTGCCTATCGCAGCCTGCTGACAGGCAACGTCACCTGGTTCGCGGGCTATGAGTGGCAATGGATCGACAAGGTCTACGGCATCAGGAAGCGCGTTCCGAAACTCGATCACCGTCCCCTGCAGGACATCGCACTGCCGCCTGATCTGTTCTGGCAGGCGGCGCGCGACGCATCGGTGATCGTGCGGCGTGCTGCAACCGATGCGCTGATCGCCAGTCGTGCGGCCGTCCCTGACGAAGACCGGCTGATCGCGCATTTCGAGCAGGACAAGAACCCATCGGTGCGATCGCGCGCCGACTTCCTGCGCCGGCGTCCACGTCTATCGTAACGGTCGGACGCCCGCCGCCTTCCGCCGCCCCAGCCACCACAGGCCGAGATTCCAGCCGACACAGGTCGCCAGCGCGCCACTCAGACCGAACGCCGCACCGAGATGCAGGCTGCCGAGATGCAGCACGACGACGGCGAGCGAGAAGCCGATCAGGCCCCAGGCACCGTTGGCCAGCACGGCCGCGGTCGCGGGTCCGCCGATGCGCGGCTGCAGGATCAGCATCATCGAGGTGAAGACGATCGGAAACAGCGCCAGGATGCCGGAGACGCTCGGGCCGGCCCAGCCCGACACCGAGGTCACGGTCGCAACCAGCGTCGCGACCAGCGAGGCGCGTAAGGGAACGTCGTACCAGCGCCGTGTGATCAGCGGCATCTTTGCATGACGGTAGCGCGCGAGCTGCGGCAGGCAGATCGCAAAGGTCACGACGTTGGCAGCGATGCCCATCGACAGTGTCCACTCGACGCTCTTGATTAGGGCGGCGAGACCAAGCCACACCGCGACGGCGGTGGCGCTCGCCACCCCCACGCTGTGGCGCTGCGCCAGCACGGCATAGGCGAGACTGAGGAAGATCGTCGCGGCATTGATCGGCAGGCTGGTCAGCGCGCCCTGCGCGATGAAGGCGGCGTCGTGGTCGAGCGCGAGGAACACGTAGGTCGGCCCCGCCGAGATCGGCAGGGTCGCGACTAGCGCGCCAATGACGGGTCCCGTGCGCTCGGCGATCATCGACGCCGAGACCACGAATGACGCGGCGATCGCCATGCGCAGGGCCAGCAGCAGCAGGAAGGAAGGATCGAGGGACATCAGCTCATGCCGCAGCGGCGGTGGGCTCCCTCTCCCGCTTGCGGGGGAGGGCCGGGGTGGGGGCGCGGCTCGGGTGGTGCACGTCGTGTGGAGAGAATTCCCCCACCCGCCTCGCATCTGCGATGCGACCTCCCCCGCGCGCGGGGGAGGCGCAGACCGAGCGCGCCTCGCCGGCTCGCGCTCACCAACGGCGGGACACAGAATGAACGAAGGGCTACGCCGCCACCCGCTTCAGACTGACCGACACCTTCGGGCCGTTCTTGATGGTCTGATAGACCACGCAATAGCGCTCGGTGAGCTTGAGCAGCAGGTCGAGCTTGTCCTGCGGGGCGTCGGTGTCGACCTCGAAGCGCAGGCGGATCTCCTGGAAGCCGACCGGGGCCTCCTTGTCGACGCCGAGCGTGCCGCGGAAATCGAGATCGCCTTCGGCCAGCACATGGCCGCTCTTGAGCGGCACCTCGACCGCGGTCGCGACCGATTTCAAGGTGACGCCGGCGCAGGCGACCAGCGCCTCCAGCAGCATGTCGCCGGAGCACAGCTCGAGCCCGGAGCCGCCGGTTCCCGGATGCAGACCAGCCACGGCAAGCGCGCGCCCGGTCTCGAGCTTGCAGGTCAGCCCCTCCTGCCCGACCTCACCCTTGGCCTTCAAGGTGATCACGGCGGCGGACGGGTCGGCCTTGTAGCGTTCCTTGATCGGCGCCTGCATGGCGCGCAGCTCGGCAGCATCCATTTGTCGTTCTCTCCCGGATTTATTTCAGACGAGATGTACCGGGACCGGCTGCCGCTGTCACCACCACAGGCCGCCGCCGGGCTCACGCCTGCCCTGCGTGTCCGGCATCGTCCGGTCGAGCGAGCGGTCCAGCGCGGTCAGCACGTGGCGCTTGAAGTGGTCGAACAAGGGCGCGTTGCGGTCCCGCGGCCGCGACAGATTGATGGTGATCTCCTCGAACAGCCGGCCGGGATGCGGCCGCATCACCAGCACGCGGTCGGCCAGCACGAGTCCAGAGATCGAGAAGATGATCCTGCAGGTCCTTGCGGGTGAGGGCGTCGAGCGCCGAGAACGGCTCGTCGCGGCAGAGCGCACGCGCGCCGCAGACCTCATTCACCGGCTCGGCCGCGCGTCAAGCGTCGCCCCCCAGTAGAACCACGGCCGCAACCGCAGCAAATCCGCGCCCCGACAATCACCCGTCGCAGCTCCCTTGGAGCCTCGGAAATCTCTCTTTTATTACAAGAGTTTATTCCGGAAGCGCGCGAGAATTGCTTTTCCTTTCGACGGCGCGGTTCAGAACGATCATCATCCCGTGACCACCGATGACAGCATGGATCGATTGTTGCATTGGAAGTTTCGTGACAGCACAGGCCTTGTTCGATATCCGGTTGCAGCCATGGACAGCGTCGCCCCCCATTCCCACCCCGACAGCGTTTCCGATTTCGACAGCGCCGGCATCGCGGCTGCGGTCGACGCGCTGGCCGCGCAGCATTCGGGACGCGAGGACATGTTCCGCGCGGCCGTGGTGCAATTCCTCAAGGCCGAGCTGGTCAAGGCGCGCGCGGCGGCCCAGGCGCAACTGCTGAAGGACAGGCATGGCCGGCGCTGCGCCGAGCAACTCTGCTTCGTGCAGGACGAGATCATTCGCATCCTCTACGCCGCGGCCACCCAGCACCTCTATCGCTCGCAGGTACCGAGCGGCGCCGAGCGCATGGCGGTGGTCGCCACCGGCGGCTATGGCCGCGGCCTGATGGCGCCGGAGTCCGACATCGATCTGCTGTTCATCCTGCCCTACAAGCAGACCGCCTGGGGCGAGCAGGTGGCCGAAGCCATCCTGTATTCGCTGTGGGACATGGGCCTGAAGGTCGGCCACGCGACCCGCTCGGTCGACGAGTCGATCCGCCAGGCGCGCGGCGACATGACGATCCGGACCGCCATCCTGGAGACGCGTTATCTTGCAGGCGACCGGCCGCTCTATGACGAGCTGGTCGCGCGTTTCGACAGCGAGGTTGTGCAGGGCACCGCCGCCGAGTTCGTCGCCGCCAAGCTCGCCGAGCGCGAGGAGCGGCATCGCCGCGGCGGCCAGTCGCGCTATCTGGTCGAGCCCAACGTCAAGGACGGCAAGGGCGGCCTGCGCGACCTGCACACGCTGTTCTGGATCGCCAAATACGTCTACCGCGTGCGCGAGACCGCCGAGCTGGTCGAGCGCGGCGTGTTCGACGCGCATGAATACCGCACCTTCCGGCGCTGCGCGGACTTCCTGTGGTCGGTGCGCTGCAACCTGCATTTCGTCAGCGGGCGTCCGGAAGAACGGCTGTCGTTCGACCTGCAGCGCGAGATCGCGGTGCGGCTGGGCTACACCAGCCATCCCGGCATGCAGGATGTCGAGCGCTTCATGAAGCACTACTTCCTGGTCGCCAAGGAGGTCGGCAATCTCACCGCGATCCTGTGCGCCAAGCTCGAGGACCAGCAGGCCAAGCCGGCGCCGGTGCTGAGCCGGATGATCTCGCGCCTGACCACCGGCTCGACCTGGCGGCGCGTGCCGGAGAGCGACGACTTCATCGTCGACAACAACCGCATCAACCTCGCCGCGCCCGACGTCTTCAAGCACGATCCGATCAATCTGATCCGCATCTTCCGGCTGGCGCAGAAGAACAACCTCGCCTTCCATCCCGACGCGATGCGTGCGGTCACGCGCTCGTTGAACCTGATCAACACCGACCTGCGCGACGATCCCGAGGCCAACCGGCTGTTCATGGAGATCCTGACCTCCAACGATGCCGAGGTCGTGCTGCGGCGGATGAACGAGACCGGCGTGCTCGGCCACTTCATCCGCGCCTTCGGCCGCATCGTCTCGATGATGCAGTTCAACATGTATCATCACTACACGGTCGACGAGCACCTGATCCGCTGCATCGGCTTCCTGCAGGAGATCGAGCGCGGCGGCATCGACGAGTTCACCCTGGCCTCCGACCTGATGCGCAAGATCCGGCCCGAGCACCGCGCCGTCATCTACATCACCGTGCTGCTGCACGACGTTGCCAAGGGCCGCCCCGAGGACCATTCCATCGCCGGCGCCAAGATCGCGCGCCGGCTGTGCCCGCGGCTCGGCTTCAACAATGCCGACACCGAACTGGTCGCCTGGCTGATCGAGGAGCATCTGACGATGTCGACGGTGGCGCAGTCGCGCGACCTGTCGGACCGCAAGACGATCGAGAATTTCGCCGCCGTGGTGCAGTCCGTCGAGCAGATGAAGCTGCTGACCATCCTGACCACCGCAGACATTCGCGGCGTCGGCCCCGGCGTCTGGAACGGCTGGAAGGCGCAGCTCCTGCGCACGCTGTATTACGAGACCGAGCCGGTGCTGACCGGCGGCTTCTCCGAGGTCAACCGCGCCAAGCGCATTACCGCGGCGCAGGCCGAATTCCGCAACGCCTTCACCGACTGGCCGGAGGACGAGCTCAACACCTATATCGGCCGGCATTATCCGGCCTACTGGCTCAAGGTCGAGCTGCCGCGCAAGATCCGCCATGCCCGCTTCGTGCGATCGAGCGAGGATGCGGGACACAAGCTCGCGATCAATGTCGGCTTCGATCCGGCCCGCGCCGTCACCGAGCTGACGATCTTCGCGATGGACCACCCCTGGCTGCTATCGATCATCGCAGGCGCCTGCGCCTCGGCCGGCGCCAACATCGTCGACGCCCAGATCTACACCACGACCGACGGGCGCGCGCTCGATACCATCGCGATCTCCCGCGAGTATGAGCGCGACGAGGACGAGGGCCGGCGCGCGACCCGGATCGGCGAGACCATCGAGCAGGTGCTGGAAGGCAAGCTGCGGCTGCCCGACGCGGTGGCGCGGCGCACCACGCGCGGCAAGCAGCACAAGGCGTTCTCGGTCGAGCCGGAAGTGACCATCAACAATCAATGGTCGGAGCTCTACACTGTCATCGAGGTCTCCGGCCTCGACCGGCCCGGCCTGCTCTACGAGCTGACCACGGCGATCTCGAAGCTGAACCTCAACATCGCCTCCGCCCATGTCGCCACCTTCGGCGAGCGCGCCCGCGACGTGTTCTACGTCACCGACCTCCTGGGCGCGCAGATCAACGCGCCGACCCGGCAGGCCGCGATCAAGAGCGCGCTGCTGCATCTGCTGGCGAACGACGACGCGGCCGCTCAACCGGCGGCATGAGGGACCATCGCGCGGCCCTGAGCCGCTCGGAGCCGATTTGAAAAAGGGGACCGGCACCAGCGCCGGCTCACGCAGGCTTGGGGGAGCCGAACCATGGCATTGATTGCAAACATCGTCGTCGGGCTGATCGGCCTGCTGCACGTCTACATTCTCGTGCTGGAGATGTTTCTCTGGACCAAGCCGGCCGGCTTGAGGGCGTTCAACAACACGCCGGAGCGCGCGGAGCAGACCAAGGTGCTCGGCGCCAATCAGGGCCTCTACAACGGCTTCCTCGCCGCCGGCCTGTTCTGGGGCCTGGCCCACCCGGCGCCGGCCTTCGCGTTCCAGATCAAGATCTTCTTCCTGCTCTGCGTGCTGGTCGCCGGGCTTTACGGCGCGGCCACCGCGAGCCGCAAGATCCTGTTCATCCAGAGCGTGCCGGCCGCGATCGGCCTCGTGCTGGTCTGGCTCGCGGGCTGACCATCGAGTTTGCGGCCGTCCTTCGAGACGCCGGCCTCCGGCGGGCTCCTCAGGACGAGGGCGGAATTCGCGGCGCAATCTCCACCCTCATGGTGAGGAGCGCCGCCTTTGCGGCGCGTCTCGAACCATGAGGCCAATGCTCTCGCCGAAAGGCGACGAAATCAGCACACGCCCCCGCCCCGCGGAACCGCCCCACCCGCGCTCCCCTCGCCTTGCGTCCGCCAAGCCGTTCCTCCACACTGCCTTCCAGCGATGGCGCCCATTGGGCAGACCAGCCGCACAACAAATCAGGAGGAACGATAGACCCCATGCGACAGGGATATTTCCGTCTTGCAGGGGCGGCCGCTCTGGCCGTCACCCTCTCCGTCACGTCAGCCTCGGCCCAGAAGAAGTACGATCCCGGCGCTTCGGATACCGAGATCAAGATCGGCCAGACCGTGCCGTTCTCGGGTCCCGCCTCGGCCTATGCCTCGATCGGCAAGACCCAGGCCGCCTATTTCAACATGATCAACGAGCAGGGCGGCATCAACGGCCGCAAGATCAAGCTGATCCAGTATGACGACGCCTACTCGCCGCCGAAGGCCGTGGAGCAGGTGCGCAAGCTGGTCGAGGACGACGAGGTGCTGCTGACGTTCCAGATCATCGGCACGCCGTCCAACGCCGCGGTCCAGAAATACCTCAACGCCAAGAAGGTGCCGCAGCTGTTCGCGGCCACCGGCGCCACCAAGTTCACCGA
Source organism: Bradyrhizobium sp. SZCCHNR1015 (assembly GCF_032489875.1). Classification (NCBI taxonomy): domain Bacteria; kingdom Pseudomonadati; phylum Pseudomonadota; class Alphaproteobacteria; order Hyphomicrobiales; family Nitrobacteraceae; genus Bradyrhizobium; species Bradyrhizobium sp. SZCCHNR1015. Next base: position 160,330 of record NZ_JAUEYW010000009.1, on the reverse strand, counting down.
TCCGAAGAACTTCCCCTGGACCATGGGATACAATCCCAACTACTTCACCGAGGGCCGCATCTACGGCCAGTACATTTTGAAGGAGCACCCCAATGCCAAGGTCGGCGTGCTCTATCAGAACGACGATCTCGGCAAGGACTACCTCAACGGCATCAAGGCCGGCCTCGGCGACAAGGCGGCGACGATGATCGTGTCCGAGGCCTCCTACGAGGTCTCCGATCCCACCATCGACTCCCAGCTCCTCAAGCTCAAGGCGGCCGGCGCCGACCTGCTGTTCTCGGCCGCGACGCCGAAGCAGGCGGCGCAGGCGATCAAGAAACTGCACGAGCTCGACTGGCACCCGGTGCACATCGTCGACATCAATGCGACGTCGGTGGGCGCCGTGCTGCAGCCGGCGGGACTGGAGGCGTCGAAGGGCGTGATCTCGGTCAATTACGGCAAGGACCCGCTCGACCCGCAGTGGAAGGACGATCCGGGCATGAAGCGCTATTTCGAGTTCATGGCCAAGTACTATCCGGACGGCGACAAGAACTCGAACTTCAACACCTATGGCTATGGCAATGCCGAACTGCTGGTGACCATCTTGAAGATGTGCGGCGACAATCTCACGCGCGAGAACGTCATGAAGCAGGCAGCGTCGCTGAAGGATGTCGTCGGCGACCTGTCGCTGCCGGGCATGAAGATCAACACCTCGCCGACCGACTACCGCGTCAACAAGCAGTTGCAGATGATGAAGTTCAACGGTGAGCGCTGGGAGCTGTTCGGCCCGATCCTGGAGGACAAGGGCGCGGCAGGTTAGCACTGCTCAACGTCGTTCTGGGCGGCGCGCAGCGACGAACCCGGAACCTCGAGATTCCGGGTTCGCGCTCCGCGCGCCCCGGAACGACGTGATCGACATCGAAGGTGCGGGGCTGCGCGAGGGCGCGGCCCCGTTTTGCGTCGCGGCACGGATTGCGCCGGTTGGTCGCTCCCTGAAACGTTGCCTTGTCGACTTGCTTCCTCCACACTCGCGTGCAGCGATGGCGATATAACAACCAGGAAGAACCATCGACAACATCACCGGAGGGAGGACCCGCATGAGAACGTCACTGTTCGGTCTCGGCGGCGCCAAGACATGTGCAATCGCACTTGCTGCGTCGCTTGCCATTGCTCTGCCCACGTCGTCCGCCGACGCCCAGAAGAAATACGACACCGGCGCGACCGACACCGAGATCAAGATCGGCCAGACCGTGCCGTTCTCCGGCCCGGCCTCCGCCTATGCCGGCATCGGCAAGACGCAGGCCGCCTATCTAAAGATGATCAACGACAAGGGCGGCATCAACGGCCGCAAGCTCAACCTGATCCAGTATGACGATGCCTATTCTCCGCCTAAGGCGGTCGAGCAGGTGCGCAAGCTGGTCGAAGGCGACGAAGTGCTGTTCACCTTCCAGATCATCGGCACGCCCTCGAACGCCGCCGTGCAGAAATATCTCAACGGCAAAAAGGTGCCGCAGCTCCTGGCATCGACCGGCGCCTCGCGCTTCACCGATCCGCAGAATTTCCCGTGGACCATCGCCTACAATCCGAACTACCAGTCGGAGGGACGGATCTACGCCAAATACATTCTCGCCAACCACCCCAATGCCAAGATCGGCATCCTCTACCAGAACGACGATCTCGGCCGCGACTACATCGCCGGCCTCAGAAGCGGCCTCGGCGCCAAGGCCGATACGATGATCGTGTCGGAGGCATCCTATGAGCTGTCCGATCCGACGGTCGACTCGCAAATCGTCAAGCTGAAGTCGTCGGGCGCGGACCTGCTCTACGACGCCTCGACGCCGAAATTCGCGGCGCAGGCGATCAAGAAGCTCGCCGATCTCGGCTGGAAGCCGGTGCACATCCTCGACATCAATGCCAGCCCGGTGTCGGCGACCTTGAAGCCGGCCGGCCTCGACATCTCCAAGGACATCATCAGCACCAATTACGGCAAGGACCCGGCCGACCCGCAATGGAAGGACGATCCGGGCGTGAAGGCCTATTTCGAGTTCATGGACAAGTATTATCCGGAGGGCGACAAGCTCAACACCGTCAACACTTACGGCTATTCGACCGCGGAGCTGCTGGTGCAGATCCTGCGCCAGTGCGGTGACGACCTGACGCGCGAGAACGTGATGCGCCAGGCCGCCAGCATCAAGGGCTTCGTGCCCAGCCTCGCGCTGCCCGGCCTCTCGATCACGACGTCGCCGACCGACTTCCGCATCAACAAGCAGATGCAGATGATGAAGTTCAATGGCGAGCGCTGGGAGCTGTTCGGCCCGATCATCGAGGACACGGGAGCCGCGGGGTAAGCCCCCGCGACTAAGCGCAAGAGGCAACAAATCGTGCCAAAACCTCAACTCCGCTCCCTCCCCCCTTGTGGGGGAGGGTTGGGGAGGGGGTAGCCACGAAGACGGTCGCCCGGAGCTACCCCCCTCCCTAGCCCTCCCCCCACAAGGGGGGAGGGAACGGACGATTTTCGTGGCAAAGCATAATGGCCCACGCGACGCTAACGAGCCTACGCTGCCCTCACCGGCCGCGGCCGCTCGGGTCATCACGGCGGCCTCTGGAATACTAGGTCACCCGCCTTCGGCGGATGACGACACTCGTCGCGACAGCAACCACCGTCGCCTCACAGGCGCATCAATCGCTGCTGACGCTACCCAGGTCCCGCTGCTTCACGACCCGGTCGATCAAGCCCCACTGCAGGCCTTCATCCGCGGTCATGAAATGATCGCGATCGAGCGTACGTTCGACATCCTCGTAGCTGCGTCCGCAATGCTCGGCATAGAGCCGGATCATGCGGCGCTTGGTCTGCTCCATCTCCCTGGCGTGGATCAGGATGTCGGACGCCTGGCCCTGGAAGCCGCCGAGCGGCTGATGCACGTGAAGGCTCGCATTGGGCAGCGCGGTGCGCTCGCCAGGCTCCCCCGCCATCAGCAGGAACGACCCCATCGAGCGCGCCGTTCCCATGCACAGCGTATGCACCGGCGCCTTGACGAATTGCATCGTGTCGTACATCGCGAGCCCGCTGGTGATCACGCCGCCGGGCGAATTGATGTAGAGGTGGATCGGCCGCTTCGGGTTCTCTGCCTCGAGAAACAGCAGTTGCGCGCAGACCAGGGCGGAGACGGTGTCGTTGACCTCGCCGTTGAGGAAGACGATCCGCTCGCGCAGCAGCCGCGAATAGATGTCGAAGGATCGCTCTCCCCGGCTCGACTGCTCGATGACCATGGGGACGAGTTGCATCGTGTCGCGCATGCGCGAGCTCCCGTTCAGTGAGTTGCTGATGAGTTGAAGCGTCAGGCCGCGCGCATCAAACTGCGCGTGTTGCCGTTCGCCGCCGGCGGCGTTCGCCGCATCAGCGTCGCCGCGGCCAGCCCGTGGATGATCCTGAGCCGCGTGCCGCCATCGGCGTTGGGCATGACCTGGAACGTCACGATGCTTTCGAGGTAGGGCGGCTCGTCGTCGCGCATGCGGTAGCGCACTTCCTCGCCTGGCGTCGACGAGATCGGCGCGGCATCGGCGAGGTCGCCGGGCGGCAGCCAGGTGTCGCGCAGCGCCGGACTGCTGATGGCACGCCAGACTTTCTCCGGCGGCGCATCGAGCTCGTAGTCGAGCACCAGTTCATCGCCCTGCGCGTCAGCCTCGAGATCGGTCATTGGTCCATGTCCTTCAGCAGGGTTTTCAATGCATCGACCCGTGATGGCCAGTAGGCGCGGTACTTCGCCAGCCAGCGCGCGATGTGCGCCAGGCCATTCGGATCGACCTCGTAGTTGACGAAGCGGCCCTGCCGCTCTTCCCGCACCAGCCCCGCGTTCCGCAGCACCGCGAGATGCTGCGACATCGCCGGCTGGCTGATCGTCAAACCTTCGCGAAGGGCGCTGGCATTCATGCCGCCGGCCGCGAGCTTCTCGAAGATCGCGTAGCGCGTCGGATCGGCCAGCGCCTTGAAGATGTCACTCTCGATCATGACGACACATAAGCATAAACTTATGTTTTGTGCAAGCCCGCAGCCCAAGCATTGGCGAGCCTATCGAGCGATCCCACGCTCGCGGACTGCATTCCACTGTAGAAAACACTCTCGCAAAGTCCCCCGCTGCGCTCCCTCCCCCCTTGTGGGGGAGGGTTGGGGAGGGGGGCCTCCGGGCGACCGTCTTCGTGGCCACCCCCTCCCTAACCCTCCCCCACAAGGGGGGAGGGAACCTACCGCCGATGGGGCGTCGACTTCGACCAACACTGCTGAGAAAAAACTACGCCGGCACCTCGCCAAAGTTCTTCCCCACCGGCAGTACCGCATGCCGGATGAGCCGCGAGTCTTCCACCGCCGCCTGCCTGTGCTTCACCGCTTCGCGGTAGACGGGATCCCGGATCATCTCGACGAACGCCTGCACGGACGGATATTCCGCGATGAAGCAGTGATCCCAGCGCTCCTCCTGCGGGCCGATCAGCATCAGCTCGAAGCGGCCCTGCCAGATGATGCGGCCGCCGAGGCGCTCGAACACCGGGCCGCTCTCGCGGCCATAGGCGGCATAGGCTTCCGCGCCGCTGACCTTGCGTCCGTCGGGATAGGCCGCCTCCTTGCGCAGTCGCACCAGGTTCAGCATGTGGATCGGACCCGGGCGGTCGTTCTCCCGGAACTGCGCGAACACCTCCTTGGTGGGATCGATATGGCCCATGAACTCCCTCGTCTGTTGTTGTTTACCTTGGCTTAACCATAACGCGGCGTTACGAGCGCGAAACTCCTAATCGCGCGTTAAGCTCTTCCTAACTGCCCCTTAAACTCCGGACATTACCGTGGTCGGACGGCGGGATCGCGGGCTCGGGTTGCGTATGGCGCGGGGACGGAAACAGGGCGGCGGACGCAAGGAGCCGCGATTCGGTCTTGCGGCCGCGATGGCCGATCTGCGCCTCGACCCCAAGGATCGCATTCCCTCCGACAACGCGCCCAAGAAGTCCGCTGCAAAGAAAAGGCCGGTTGAGCCGGACGACGAGGACGATGTGCCGGCGCGCGCGCCGAAAGCCACCCCACCGAAACCGAAGCCTGCCCGAGCCAAGTCACGCTGGGGGATGTCGGTCGGCCGCATGTTCTACTGGGCACTGGTCTGCGGCCTGTGGGGCGTGATCGCGCTGGTCGGCGTCGTGATCTGGGCCGGCGCGCATCTGCCGCCGATCCAGTCGCTGGAGATCCCGAAGCGGCCGCCGACGATCGAGATCGTGGGCTATGACGGCAGCATGCTGGCGCAGCGCGGCGAGATGGCGGGCGCCAATGTCGCGCTGAAGGATCTGCCGCCCTATCTGCCGAAGGCCTTCATCGCCATCGAGGACCGCCGCTTCTATCAGCATTTCGGCATCGATCCGATCGGCATCGCCCGCGCCGTGGTCGCCAACGTCCTGCATCGCGGCGTGTCGCAGGGCGGCTCGACCCTGACGCAGCAGCTCGCCAAGAACCTGTTCCTGACCCAGGAGCGTACGCTGGCGCGCAAGCTGCAGGAGGCCGAGCTGGCGCTGTGGCTGGAGCGCAAATATTCCAAGCGCGAGATCCTGGAGCTGTATCTCAACCGGGTCTATTTCGGCTCCGGCGCCTATGGCGTCGAGGCGGCGGCGCAGCGCTATTTCGGCAAGTCGGCGCGGCAGGTGACGATCGGCGAGGCCGCGATGCTCGCAGGTCTCGTCAAGTCTCCGTCGCGGCTGGCGCCGAACCGCAACCCGGAGGGCGCCGCCAAGCGCGCGCAGACCGTGCTCGCGGCGATGGCCGACGCCAAGTTCATCACCGACGCCCAGGCGCAGGCCCAGATCGCGCACCCTTCCGTCGCAGTGAAGCCGGCGGGCGCCGGCACCATCAACTACGTCGCCGACTGGATCGGCGAGGTGCTCGACGATCTCGTCGGCCAGGTCGAGGAATCGATCGTGGTGGAGACCACGATCGATCCGAAGCTGCAGAGCGTCGCCGAGGCGGCCATCATCGACGAGCTCGCGGCGAAGAGCGTCAAGTTCAACGTCAGCCAGGGGGCGCTGGTGGCGATGACGCCGGACGGCGCCGTGCGCGCCATGGTCGGCGGCCGCAACTATTCCGACAGCCAGTTCAACCGCGCCGTCACCGCCAAGCGCCAGCCCGGCTCGGCGTTCAAGCCGTTCGTCTATCTCACCGCAATCGAGCAGGGCCTGACGCCGGACACGGTCCGGCAGGACGCGCCGCTCGATCTGAAGGGCTGGAAGCCGGAGAACTACACCCGCGAATATTTCGGCCCGGTGACCTTGACCCAGGCGCTGGCGATGTCGCTCAACACGGTCGCAGTGCGCGTCGGCCTCGAGGTCGGGCCGAAGAACGTGGTGCGGACCGCGCACCGGCTCGGCATCGCCTCCAGGCTCGATCCCAACCCGTCGATCGCGCTCGGCACCTCCGAGGTGTCGATGATCGAGCTGGTCGGCGCCTATGCGCCGTTCTCGAATGGCGGCCTCGCCGTCTCGCCGCATGTGGTGACGCGGATCAGGACGCTCGACGGCAAGCTGCTCTACATGCGCCAGACCGAGCAGCCGGTGCAGGTGATCGAGCCGCGCAACGCGGCGATGATGAATCAGATGATGCAGGAGACGCTGATCTCGGGCACCGCGAAGAAGGCCGAGATCCCGGGCTGGACCGCTGCCGGCAAGACCGGCACCAGCCAGGATTTCCGCGACGCGTGGTTCATCGGCTACACCGCGCATCTCGTCACCGGCGTCTGGCTCGGCAATGACGACAACTCGCCGACCAAGAAGGCGACCGGCGGCGGCCTGCCGGTCGAGGTCTGGACGCGCTTCATGCGACCAGCGCATCAGGGCGTGCCGGTGGCGGCGCTGCCGAATGCACAGAGCCCCGGCGTGGTCCCGACACTGGCGCAGATCGCCTCACAGATCACGGCGCCGACGGCCCCTGCCCCCAATGCCGCCTACTCCGCGCGCTCGGCGCCGCCGCCAAGCCGCAACAATGTGCGGCCGGAGCCCGCCGCCGGCCTCGATGGCTGGCTGGTCGACCGGCTGTTCGGTGGTCGGCGCTGAGCTGAGCTCATCGCGTGACGACTTGCGCCACGCCCACCGTCATTCCGGGGCAAGGCCGCAGGCCTTGAACCCGGAAGCTCGAGTGGCTTGGCAGGCGTTCGTTTCAACAATCTCGGGCTTCCGGGTTCAATCGTCGACGCGCATGCGCGCGTTCACGATTGCCCCGGAATGACGATGGCTCGGCTGAGGATGGATGCAGCCCGGCTGGCTCAGCCGGCCGCCTTGGCGATCGGAAGCGGAGCCGGGTCAACCGCCGCAGAACCAGCCGTCTGCGCCAAAACGCGTCCGATCTGCCGCAGCATCAGGCTCGCGCGGTGGGCGCTGTAGTCCAGCAGCCAGCGGCTGAAGGCACTGGCGGCCATCGGCCGCGCGAACAGGAAGCCCTGCATCGCATCGCAGCCGAGCTCGGCCAGCAGCTTGCGCTGCGGCTCGGTCTCGACCCCTTCGGCGACCACGGCCACGTCGAGGCTCTGGCCGACGCGCACGACCGCGGTCACGATCGCCCGCGTGCCGCTGTCGTTCTCGAAATCACGCATGAAGCTGCGATCGATCTTCAGCTCGTCGATCGGCAGCTGGGCCAGCCGGCTCAGGCTGGAATAGCCGGTGCCGAAATCGTCCAGCGACAGGCCGACGCCCATGTTGCGCAGCTCGTTCATGGTCGCGATCACCGTGGCGCGCTCGTTGAGGATCACCCCTTCGGTGATCTCCAGCATCAGCATCTTCGCCGGCAGGTCGTTGGCGGCCAGGATCTGCGCCACCATCGCCGCCAGGTTGACGTTCTGGAAGTTGATCGGCGACAGGTTCACCGAGATGCAGGGGATATCGAGACCGGCACGCCGCCACGACGCCATCTGCTGACAGGCCAGCTTGATCGACCACACACCGATCTGCTCGATCAGACCACATTCCTCGGCAAGCGGAATGAACTTGGCGGGCGAGACCTCGCCGAGCACCGGATCGTGCCAGCGCGCCAGCGCTTCGACGCCGTGGATCGCGCCGTCGCGGGTGCGGATCTGCGGCTGATAGTGCAGGGTCAGGGCCTCGCTGGCGATCGCCTCGCGCAGCGCGGTCGAATGCATCAGCCGCTCTTCGGCGAGCTTGTCGATGTCGGCGCTGAAGAAGCGGTAGGTCGCCCGTCCCCCGCGCTTGGCCTTGTACATCGCCGCATCGGCCTGCTTGATCAGGGTCTCGATGTCCTTGGCATTATCGGGATAGAGGCTGAGCCCCATGCTCGCCGACATCGGCACCTGCCGCTTGCCGATCGTCAGCGGCATGGCGAGCGCCGCGGTGATCCGCGCCGCCGCCAGCGAGGCCTCGAGCGGATCGCGGTTCTGCAGCACGATCACGAACTCGTCGCCGCCGAGCCGGCCCAGCATGTCGCCGGCGCGAATCTGCGCCCGCAGGCGGTTGGCGAAGCCGACCAGGAACTCGTCGCCGGCGGCATGGCCCAGCGTGTCGTTGACGTCCTTGAAATTGTCGGCGTCGAGGAAGGCGACGGCGACGTGTCCGCCTTCCGGACAGGCCTTGATGGCCTCGGCGATCAGCGACGGGATGCGGGCACGGTTGGGCAGGCCCGTCAGCATGTCGTGATAGGCGACCTGCGAGATCGTCGAGCGGACCTCCTGGCGCTCGATGGCGAGCGCACCGAGCTGGACGCAGGCGGCGACGATCTGCTCGTGCCAGGGGCTGGGGCCGCGGCATTCACGGAAGTAGAAGGCAAAGGTGCCGATGACGCGGCCGTCCTTGCCCTTGATGGGCGACGACCAGCAGGCGCGCAGGCCGGCGGCGAGCGGGCCGGCCTTGTAGGGCTGCCAGCGCGGATCATTGTCGATGTCGCGCGACAGCACCGGCTCGCAGAGATAGGCGGCGGTGCCGCAGGAGCCGACGTCCGGCCCGATCGGGATCCCGTCGAGGCTGGCGGAAAAATCGGCCGGCAGGCTCGGGCCGCCGAGCGGATGCACGTGCCCATCGGAATCGACGTGCAGGATCGAGCAGACGACGTCAGGGGCGAGCTCTTCGACCCGGCGGCACAGTTGATCGGCGATGGTCGTGATCGAAACGTCGGACGCCAGCGACGCCATGATCAGCTGCTGCAGCGAGCGCAGCTGCTTGGTCTCCCGGATGTCCGTGAGCAGCCCGAACAGATATCTGACCTTGCCCCGCCTGGTCCGGTGCGCCTTGACATAGGCGGTCGTCCAGATCTCGCGGCCGTCCTTGTCGTAGACCAGCACGTCCTCCTCGATGCCGCGGTCGTCCTCGAGGCATTGCCTCAGCCGGTTGACGATGGCGGGATCGGTGCAGGGGCCGGTCAGCAGTTCCTCGGCGCGGCGCCCGATCGCCTGTTCAGGCGTGTAGCCGAACAGGCTGGCAAAGGCGGCGTTGGTGTACAGGACGTTGAGATGGCGATCGGTGACGATGACGGCCCGGTTGGTCCGATCGGCGACCGATGTCAGCAGCGCATTGCGCTCGCGCATGTCGACTTCGGTGGTCACGTCACGAATGAACAGCAACGAACGGACCGGCTCATCCTCCCGGCCCGGCGGGAGCGCGCACAATGACAGGCGGAGGCGGGTCCGCCCGCCGTCGGCATGACGCATCGTCATTTCGCGGGCGTCGGACTGATCCGGCTCCTGCTGCGTGTCGGTCGCCTCGGCGCACGGGGTCGCCGCGATCAGATCCGCGGGGAGACCCAGGCTTTCGAGGTCGGCGCCGACCAGAGCGGCCGGCTCACGCCGCAGCAGCACCGACGCCGCCTGATTGGCGTGCTGGACGTGGCCCTGCGCGTCGAGAAAGAGAATCGCCTCGGAGGCACCGTCGAGCGCGGCAGAGAGCAATTGTGTGGATGCGGCCGGTTGAAACTCGCTTGCAAACATCGTTCGATTCGAGGCGCGCTGCACGTTTCGAGAGAAACGATCGGCGCTTTGGTTGCAGCGAACGGCCCGGCAGCTCGCTGGGACGTCACCTTGGGTTGATTGCGGTAAATCTGGCGAGCGCAGCGTTACAGCCACGTTAAGGCGCCGCCGATTTGGGCAATATCCTGCGACTGCAGGCGAGAAGGCTTAAGAATTCGATAGTCCGCAGGCGGGTTCTGAGTTCATCGATGCAGATTGGAACCCGACGAAGAAATGGCCCGGACCAGAAGGCCGGGCCATTGGGACTCACATCGTCGAGAGGTCTGTCGTCGAGACCTCAGTCGTCGATGCCATAGCGATGCAGATCGTTGCCGCAGGTGTCGAGCCACTTCTTGGCGCGCTCGACCGAGGCGCAGATTCTGCCGCACACCTTCCAGAACCGCGGCGAGTGGTTCATCTCGATCAGATGCGCGACCTCGTGCGCGGCGAGATAGTCGAGCACGAAGGGCGGCGCCAGGATGAGACGCCACGAGAACGACAGCGAGCCGGCCGAGGTGCACGAGCCCCAGCGGCTCGACTGGTCGCGGATCGACAGCCGCTTGACCTTGACGCCGAGCTGCTCGGCATAGCCGTCGGCGGCCTTCTGCAGGTCACGGCGCGCCTCGCGCTTGAGGAAGTCGAGCACGCGGCGTTCGGTGTGCTCGATCCCGCCGGCCACGCACAGGATCTTCTCGCCACTGTCGCGCGTCTCGGTCCACACCGTGCCGCGCTCGCCGGCGCGATGCACGATCTTGTGCGGCACGCCGCGCAGCGGCACCAACGTGCCCGGCAGGAATGGCGCCGCCTTCGGCAGCCGGCCGAGACGCGCCGCGATCCACGCGCCGTGACGCTGCGCGAAGTCTTTCGCTTCGATGATGGTGCCGCGCGGAGGCATCGTCAGGATCGCTTCGCGATCCGACGGATGAATTCTCAGGGTATAACGTCGCGCACGACGGTGACGCCGCAATCTAATCGAGTAGATTTGCGAGCCGTGCTTGACGAGAAGACGCGAGGGTTCGGCGGGCCGCCGATAAAGTAGCGCGCGAGTGGCCATTTCTGTCAGTCCGGGGGGTAAGAACTCGCCCGGATTTTGCCACATCCACCGCCAGGGAAAGCGCTCGGCGCAAAAACAAATCATTTGCCCAACATACAGGGGTTCCGAAGGTTCCGCACCCCAGCAGTTGGGCCTCTCAGGCTCCCGAAGATATGAATTCAGGTTCAAAAGCATCGCTCAAGGAGCGACGCCACATTCACTGCTTGAGTCACTCCTGAATTCCGGTTTCTACCGTCCCTTCAAAGAGTTACCGCGCAGCCGGATTCGGATGCGCGGTGAATGTGATTGTCGCTCATTCAGCCGCAATGGCGAGCAGCGACTTGGGATCGGCCGCCGACAACATGAAATCGTTGATGCGCGGCACGATCTCCGACTTGAATCGCGAGCCGTTGAACACGCCGTAATGACCGACACCCGGTTGCACGTAGTGAACCCGGCGATGATCCGGGATCGACGAGCAGAGTCCATGCGTCGCTTCGGTCTGACCGAGACCGGAGATGTCGTCCTTCTCGCCTTCGACGGTCATCAACGCCACACGCGTGACCTTCGACGGGTCGACCAGCGTGCCGCGGTGGGTCATCTCGCCCTTCGGCAGCGCGTGTCGGATGAACACCGTCTCAACCGTCTGCAAATAATATTCCGCAGCCAGGTCCATGACGGCGAGATACTCGTCGTAGAAGTCGCGGTGCTTGTCGACCTGGTCGCCATCGCCCTTCACCAGATTGGCGAACAGCGCCTTGTGGGCGTCGACATGGCGGTCGAGGTTCATGCTGATGAAGCCGTTCAGCTGCAGGAAGCCCGGATAGACGTCGCGCATCACGCCGGGATGCGGGAACGGCACCTTGGTGATGACGTGGTTGCGGAACCAGTCGATGCCGCGCTCCTGGGCGAGATTGTTCACGCCGGTCGGATTGCGCCTGGTGTCGATCGGGCCGCCCATCAGGGTCATCGAGATCGGTGCGAACGGATCGCGCTCGGCCTCCATGACCGACACCGCGGCCAGCACCGGCACCGCCGGCTGGCACACCGCCATGACGTGCATGTTGGTGCCGAGGAAGCGCAGCATCTCGATGACGTAGTCGATGTAGTCGTCGAGGTCGAAACGGCCCTCGGCCAGCGGAACCATCCGCGCATCGGACCAGTCGGTGATGTAGACCTCGTGAGTCGGCAGGAACGCCTCGACGGTACCGCGCAACAGCGTCGCGTAATGGCCGGACATCGGCGCCACGATCAAGAGCCGGGGCTGGGGCGCGCGCAGAGGGCGGGTCAGCTTGCGGTCGAAATAGAGCAGCCGGCAGAACGGCTTTTCCCAGATCGCGCGGACCTCGACCGGGGTCCGGATGCCGTTGACCTCGGTCTCGTCGAGACCCCATTCGGGCTTGCCGTAGCGGCGCGTGGTGCGCTCGAACAGCTCGCAGGCCGCTGCGACCGACTTGCCCATCTCGGTATGCGCCCAGGGATTGAGCGGGTTCTGAAACAAGATCTTGGTGGCATCGGTGACAGCGCGCGCCGGATTGAGCGAGGCATGCGCCATTTCGTACATCCAGTACATCGGCGTCGTCAGGACCGGACTGCCTTCCGACGCCAGGGGCGGTGCACCGCCAAACTCACCTATCGGCATTCTCGTTCAACCTCTCTGCAACGCAGCATACTGCCGAATGCGTAATTAAGCGTCAATGCGGTGTTGTACGTGTCAACGCCGCAAAGCGACGAAATGAGCCCGGAAATCCACGGGAAAAGCGCAATTATTCCCCTGCCGCCAGCAGCGAGCCGGCGCGGCGCGCGCTGCGCAAAAGAGCAATGAATGCCGCAAACGACGCCAGCAGCAGGGCGGCATTGAGCCCGAGCGCGGTCAGCATCAGGTCGGACCGGAAGACGTGATCGGCCAGCAGCGCGCGCATGCCTTCGAACACGTAGGTCGGCGGCAGCGACCAGGCGACGAGCTGCAGCCAATGCGGCAGCACCTGGACGGGATAGTACACGCAGGCCAGCGGCATCAGCGCGAACATCAGCGTCCAGACGATGCTCTCGGCGCCGAGCCCGTTGCGCAGCACCAGACCCGACACGAAGATTCCGACCGCCCAGGAGGTGAAGATCAGGTTGCAGAAGAACGCGATCAGCGGCAGCCCGAGGCTGTAGAAGTTGAAGTCGAAGAACCAGACCGCGATCAGGGTCATCGGAATGATGCCGATGGCCAGCCGGATCAGGCTCATCGTCATCAGCGCCAGCAGGAATTCGATCGGCGTCAGCGGGCTCATCATCAGGTTGCCGATGTTGCGCGCCCACATCTCCTCCAGGAAGGAGATCGAGAAGCCGAGCTGGCCGCGGAACAGGATGTCCCACAGGATGACCGCGCCGATCAGCGTGCCGCCGGCTTTGGCGAAAAAGCCGGCATTGGCGGTGATGTAGGTCTGCAGGAACCCCCAGGTGATGATCTGCAGGGTCGGCCAGTACATCAGCTCCAGCAGCCGCGGCCAGGACGACAGCAGCAGGTACCAATAGCGCAGGATCATCGCGCCGATGCGGTGCGGCGAGATGTGGAGGGAAAGATCGTTCATTGCGCCGCCTCCCGGTCGCGGCCGCGGGCGACGTCGAGAAACACCTCCTCGAGCGTCGAGCGGTTGTAGCGCGCCATGATCTGCGCCGGGCTGTCGTCGTCCTCGATGCGGCCGCGCTTCATGATGATGATGCGGTCGCACAGACGCTCGACCTCCAGCATGTTGTGGGAGGCGAGCAGGATGGTGGCGCCGCGGCGCGCGCGATAGCGCTCGAGATGGCCGCGCACCCAGTCGGCGGTGTCGGGATCGAGCGAGGCCGTCGGCTCGTCCAGGAGCAGCAGCTCGGGATCGTTGATCAGCGCCTTCGCCAGCGCGACGCGCGTCTTCTGCCCGGCCGAGAGCTTGCCATTGGCGCGATCGATGAAGTCGGTCAGGTCGAGCTGCGACGCGAGTTCGGCGATCCGCTCCTTGAGGTGGTCCACCGCATAGAGCCGGCCGAAGATGGTGAGGTTCTGCCGCACCGTGAGACGCATCGGCATGTCGACATAGGGGCTCTCGAAGTTCATCCGCCCCAGCACGGCCGCCGCCTCGTCCGGCATGCTGTGGCCGAGCACGGCGACCTCGCCCGAGGTCGGCTGCACCAGCCCCATGATCATCGCAATCGTCGTGGTCTTGCCGGCACCGTTGCCGCCGAGCAGCCCGGTGATGCTGCCCCGGCGGATCGCAAAGGAGATGCCGTCGACGGCCGTCGTCGTCTTGTAGACCTTGGTCAGCCGCGACACGGCAATCGCGGGCGAAACCGAGCCGGAATCGGATGAGAGGGTCGGCACTGCGTCATCTTGCGTCATGGGAGGGGTTCATTGAGGCATTGTGCCGCAAACCGCAACAGGCCACCAACGGCCGCCCAGATTTGTCGCCGCGCCTGCGCGGCATTAGGTTCCCGTCATGACCGACGACGCCCTGATCATCGACACGCCCGACACCGACTATCGCCATCCGCGCCAGCGCGTCCGGCTCGACACCATCCTGCGGCTGCGCTGGCTGGCGGCGCTCGGTCAGTTGAGCGCGATCTTCATCGTGGTGCAGGGGCTGGAGTTCGACCTGCCGGTGGTGCCCTGTCTGGCCGTGATCAGCATCTCGGCGCTGCTCAATCTCGGCCTGCAGATCGCCTTCAATCCGATGCAGTTGCTGGAGCCGGCCCACGCCGGTGGCCTGCTCGCGCTCAACATCATCGAGCTGACGGTGCTGCTCTATCTCACGGGAGGGCTCGAGAATCCGTTTTCCTACATGTTCCTGGCGCCGGTGCTGATCTCGGCGACCGCGCTGCCGGTCCGCCTGACGATCATGCTCGGCCTGCTCGCCGTGGCCTGCGCCACCGCCTTGTTCTTCATGCACCTGCCGCTGCCGTGGGAAGGCGAGGAGCCGCTGATCTTCCCGCCGATCTATCTGTTCGGCGTCTGGCTTTCGATCGCGCTCGCGATCGGCGTCACCAGCCTCTATGCGTTCCAGGTGACCGAGGAGGCACGGAAGCTGTCGGACGCGCTGGCGGCCACCGAGCTGGTGCTGGCGCGCGAGCAGCACCTCACCCAGCTCGACGGTCTCGCGGCGGCCGCCGCGCACGAGCTCGGCACCCCGCTCGCGACCATCGTGCTGATCTCGCGCGAGTTGGAGCGCGCCCTGCACGACAACAGCCAGGTCACGTCCGACATCAAGACCCTGCGCGAGCAGGCGCAGCGCTGCCGCGACATTCTCGGCAAGATCACCCAGCTGTCCTCGATCGGGTCGATGTACGACCGGATGAAACTGTCGACCTTGATCGAGGAGACGGTCGCACCGCATCGCGACTTCGGCGTCGACATCAAGGTGCGCGTCGCGGTGGCCGCAGCCAAGGAACCGGTCGGCTCACGGAATCCTGCGATCCTCTATGGCGTCGGCAACATCCTGGAGAATGCCGTCGATTTCGCGCGCAACGCCGTCGAGGTGAACGCCTGGTGGAACAACGAGACGGTCGAGATCGTGGTGTCCGACGACGGCCCCGGCTTCGCACCTGATATCCTGAAGCGGATCGGCGAGCCCTATCTGTCGCGGCGGCCGAGCGTCGAGGACGGCCCGGGAGGTAACCAGGGCGGCGGACTCGGGCTCGGCGTGTTCATCGCCCGCACCCTGCTGGAGCGGACCGGGGCCAAGGTCTCGTTCAGCAATCGCACCTTCCCCGACCACGGCGCCGTGGTCCAGATCGTCTGGCCGCGGCGGCGCTTCGAGGCCAGCGAGGACGACGATGGCGAGGCGGAGCCGGAATGAAACCCGCGGGGCAGCCGCCCCTGGCGTGCTCCTGGCATACAGCGCACCCGCCCCTGCGCGGCGTCACGCCGCAGACTGCGGCAACCCGCGATCTTGGCAGCGGCGACTCGGCAGACCATATGAGGATGGACCAGATCGTCTCGCAACCATCGAGCCTTCTTCTCAAGGATATATGACCGTGGGCGCCATCGCCGAACTGACGAACCACCCGGACCGCTCTCTCCTCATCGTGGAGGACGACAAGCCGTTCCTGGAGCGCCTGTCGCGCGCCATGGAGACTCGCGGCTTCACCGTCACCTCCTGCGAAAGCGTCGCCGAAGGTATTTCACAGATCGGCAAGGCGGCGCCGGCCTTTGCCGTGGTCGACCTCCGGCTCGGCGACGGCAACGGCCTCGACGTGGTGTCGGCGCTGAAGCGCAAGCGTCCCGAAGCCCGCGCCATCGTGCTGACCGGCTACGGCAACATCGCCACCGCGGTGACCGCGGTGAAGATGGGCGCGGTCGACTATCTCGCCAAGCCGGCCGATGCCGACGACGTGGTCGCCGCGCTGCTGTCGACCACCAGCGAAAAGTCCGAGCTGCCGCAGAATCCGATGTCGGCCGACCGCGTGCGCTGGGAGCACATCCAGCGCATCTACGAGATGTGCAATCGCAACGTCTCGGAAACGGCGCGCCGCCTCAACATGCACCGCCGCACCCTGCAGCGCATCCTCGCCAAGCGCGCACCGAAGTAAGCGAGCGCTTGCTCGCTCCGGCGTCAGTGCGTCTTCACGAACGCCTGTAGCGCGTGGAAGACCGTGCGCCGCGGGTTGCGGCTGCACCAGTTGCGCATCCAGCTGTCGACCTCGGTCAGATCGAGCTTGATCTGCCGGCCCTCGTCGCCGCGGTCCGCATTGATCGCGGAGACGTAGCCCATCATCCACTGCTGATATTTTGATATGGCGTTGACGTAGGGTTCGTCGCCATTGCTGATCGCCTTGTAGGTGCCGGGCGGCTGCTCCTCGGCGGCGGCGATGAAGCGCTCGCAGGAATCGGCCCCCACGCCGAGGACGTAGAACGCCTTTTCCTCCGCGCGGACTCCAGTCGCGAAGAGCAGTGCCAACGCCAAGACCACCCGTCGCATCTGTCGTCCCTGTCCGCACCCCTGGGCTGGATACTGCTCGAACCTTAAAATTGTTCCGGCATGTTGCGCCCTATGCGGGGCAATTATCAGGCAAAGCCGGGGAAATTGCCGGGAGGCCAGACGGGTCGATGCTGTCGCCCTTGGCAACAGTCCTGAATCGGGCGCGGGTGCACGATAGGCTGATAGGCGCCACGATTCGCCGGCTCGCGTCAGCTCTCCCCGGCCAGCCGGGAGAAATCGGCCAGCACGGCGGCGATCAGCTCTCGGTGCCTGGTATCCTGTTCCGCAAGACTCGCGGCGTAGAGGTTTAGCAGATAGCGCGCCTTCGCGGCAGCTTCCGGCCACGACGCAGCCGCGTGGGCGAGCAGGTGCTGCTCGAGAACCGCCTGGCGCTCGCGCAGGTCCCGTGCGTGAGTTTCGGCCTCCGCCAACGCGCGACGCAGGTCCACGGCCTTCTGCGCGCTCATCCCGCGGTGGCTGTCGAGATCGAACGGTTCGTCAGTCATCCGATGCACTCGCGTCGATACGCTGCGCGTCTGCAAGATCGGCCGAACTGATGGATACCATCTCGACGGCACCAGAGTGCGGACGGTCGGCGGGCAGCATCATCATCGTCGCGACCCGGCGGTAGGCAGCAAAGGACAGCCCCTCGATCATCTCTTCGTCCGTGACCACCTCATAGGTGCCTTCCGGCAGGAGACGCTCGATGCTTCTGATCCGGAACGGATGTCTGAAGGTGACGAATTCGCGCCGCGAGCGAATGCTCATCTGCGCCTACCTTTCGCAACAGGCCCGCTGTCGCTGTCGCAACCTCAAGGCTTTTACGAAGCATGCGCCTTGCAGCCGGCAATAGCCACCGCTTTCTCGTCAGCACGAAGGATGAGCGGCTGGGCCGTCATCGCGCCGTGTCGCTGCGCTTTGGTGCTCGCTATTGCAGGAGCCAGGGTGTATCAATAGTGATCACCGCCATTCCGACGGCATTCACCGGTGACTGAGGGTCACGAGCGCTCCCGCCGCAAACCACGCGAGGGATAGCCAATGCCGCAGTTTCGTCTGAGCGAGTGGATCGTTCCACCCATCATCGTGCCGCTGCTGCTGATCCTTCTCGCGCTCGCAACTGCCGCGCTGCATTCGTAGATCAGACCGCCGTGCGCCCCGTCGGCGCCGGTGGACGAAGGCCACCCGACGACAAGGCAGTGACGCCGCGCACGCAGGATCGACACGGCGCCTTCGTTCGATGCGCTGAACCAGCTCCAACCCGAGTCGAGGAGACCGACATGGCCAAAGGTCAGCAAAAAAGCAATCGGGAAGCCAAGAAGCCCAAGAAGGAGAAGCCCAAGAGCATTGCCGCAGCGCCGAGCCAGAAGGCCGGAGCATGGCAGCCGGATTTTTCCAACGACAAGAAGAAGCGTTAGGGGCTTTCCGGTCTCACCAGTCTGGATGGTTCTCCCGCATGCAAGGCCGCGCGCAATGCGGTGGCGATGCGGCCGACCGTACTGGCAGCGCAAAGGACAGAACATGGCGCGCGAAACGATCTATTTCGTCCAGGCGTTCAGCACCGGCCGGGGCGGACGCCCGAAAGCCGAGACGCCGATCGCCTGCAAGACGGAATCGAGCGCGCTCCGAACTGCGGAACGACTGGTGTCGAGCAAGGCAGGCGTCGTCGCCTTCTCGTCATCGGGCGATCCCGACATGGGCGACTATGACGATGAGCCGACGGTTTTCTTCCGCCACGGCGAGTTGCCGTCGGCTTTCGATTGAGATGCGCACCCGCTTTGCCGCCGGCAACCACCGCCGAGCGCCCCCTTGGATGACGTCCGCCCATCTGCGGCGCCCTCCGAACCTGATCGGACACACACATGATTGAGTTTCCAAATCACAGCCGCTCCTATGATCGCACGCGACGTGCCGTACGGTTCTGGGGCTACGACAGCGCAATCGAAGCGTCGTTCTTCGTCGACGAGGGCGCGTTGAGACGCCTTCAACCCGACACCTGTCCGGACGAGTCCGGCTTTCTGACTGCGTTCGATTCCAACCGTGAGCGCATCTGCGCCGCCGCCGCCAAGGTCTATGTCCGAGGAAGCCGGGGATCCTACGATCTCGTCGCTGCAAATTTTTGACGGCGCTGCCTGCGGATCGGCTCTCAGCGATGCGATGTCTCTCATCTCGAGAGTCGTGACCTGACGGAGCCTGCGTCACCTACCTAGGCAGGGAACCCCGTCCAGTGGAGCGCACTTGAGGATTCTCTAGAGGTCCGCGTGGCCCTGCGGGTCGATCAGCCGGTTGATCCGCTGCGCCGCCGCGAGCCCGAAGCGCACCGTCATCAGCTTGCGCGTCGCCGCCGGCAATCTGTGTTCGGGCGCCTCGCAATGCAGGTGGGCGCCATAGGCATCGGCGACGATCAGGCCGGTGTCCCGCGGAAAGATCTCGCACGGCAGATCCTGCGTGAAGGCGAAGAACAGCCGGTCGCAATGGGCACGGTAATCCTCCCATTTGTGATCGGCGCGCAGATCCTCGACCGACGACTTGATCTCGACGATCCAGATCTCGCCGCGCTCGTTCAGCGCCACCAGGTCGGCGCGACGGCCCGACGGCAGCGGCAGCTCGCTGATGGTGGCAAAGCCGAGCGAGCGCAGCAGCCGCGAGGTGCCGCGCGCGATCGAAAGCGCCGTTTCCGACTGGCGGCGGTCGACTGGGACGAGGCTGATTCTGGCGGCTGACGAGTCCATCGCTGCAGCATAGCCGATTCCAGGCGTCTCCCAAGCCCTGTTGACGCCCCGATGCGGGCCGCTGCAGCGCGGAGCCGCGGCGGAGCTCCGCACCGACAGCCGCCTTTTCACTTGGCGCATTGCGAAAAATCGGCATGCTGGCGCCCATGACCGAGCAGAACCAGACCAGGGCGAAGGCCGGCGCGATGATCGTGCCCGTCACGCCGTTCGAGCAGAACTGCACCATCCTGTGGTGCGAGGCGACGAAGAAGGCGATCGTGATTGATCCCGGCGGCGACGTGCCGAACATCCAGGCGGCGATCGCGCAGGCCAATGTCACCGTGGAGAAGATCTGGCTGACGCATGGCCATATCGATCACGTCGGCGGCGCGGCCGATCTGCGCGACCAGCTGAAGGTGCCGATCGAGGGACCGCATGTCGCCGACAAATTCCTGCTCGACAACGTCGTCGCCAGCGGCGCGCGCTTCGGCATCACGGGCGTGCGCGACGTGACGCCCGACCGCTGGCTCGAGGAAGGCGATACGGTCGAGATCGGCGAGCTCGTCTTCGACATCCTGCACTGCCCCGGCCATTCGCCGGGCAGCATCGTGTTCTTCAACAAGGACATGCGCTTCGCCCATGTCGGCGACGTCTTGTTCAACGGCTCGGTCGGCCGCACCGACCTGCCCGGCGGCAGCCACGACACGCTGATCCGCTCGATCAAGGACAAGCTGCTGCCGCTCGGCGATGACGTCGGCTTCATCTGCGGCCACGGCGCCGGCTCGAGCTTCGGCCAGGAGCGGATGACGAACCCGTTCCTGACGGGGATGGCCTGAGACGAACTACTTCAGGCCGGCCGCCTGCAGCGCGCGCTCGATCACCGCGGCCACGTCGATCACACGGCGCCGCTTCTGCGGCGGCGCCTGCGTCGGGACGGCGGTCGCGGGCTTGAGAACCGGCGGCGCGTCGGCCGGCGTCATGTCGACCGCCTTCGCGCCTGACGGCCTTGGAGCTGAAGGCTTGATTTCGACCGGCGTAACGGCCGGCTTCGCGGCCACCGCTTGCCCGACCACCGGCGCGGCTGGCCCGGATCCCGGCAACTCGGGTTTCGGCTTCGCGGCCTTGCCGGAAGCAGACCGCGTCCCCTTCGCCCGCGCCGGCGGACGCGCCGGTGTCGGCTTGACCGGCGCCGCCTTGACCGGTGTCTCCGGCACGGGCTTGGCCTCGGTCGGCTCGACCGCGGCCGGCGCATCCGGCCGCCGCAGCATTTTCGTCAGGGCCGGCAGCGCCGAGATCGGCGACACCTCGGGAATGAGCTTCGTGCTCGGCGAGGTCGCGACCGGCTTCGGCTGACGGATCCAGTCGGTCACGCCGAAGAACTTCGCGATCAGATAGGACGAGGAGATGCCGGCTTCGAGCAGGAACGGCCCGGCCTTGCCATAGCGCTTGTCGTTGGCCGCGACGCCGATCGGCGTGCCATGCGCCATGTTGGAGATGGTGAAGGATTCGACCACGGTCTCGCCATCGGCATTCCACCACTGCTCATGCGGATAGCCGTTGACCTCGCCTGCGGCCATCGGCGCCAGCGGCAGGTGATGCAGGTCGAGCCATTGCTTGACGATCTCGCCGGCATTGTCCGGATGCACCGTGTAGTCGGCGGTGCCGTGCCACACCGACAGCTTCGGCCATTTGCCGCGATGGCTGGAGGCGCGGCGCACGAGATCGCCGAGCTCGCCGGCCGGCCGCGCCGGCGGCATCCGCATCTGCAGGATGGCGTCGCGCATGTTGCGCGCGGTGCCGAATGGCAAGCCGGCGATCACGGCGCCAGCCGCGAACACCTCCGGATGCGCCGCCAGCATCGCCATGGTCATGGCGCCGCCCGCCGACAGGCCGGTGACGAAGATGCGGTTCGCATCGATGGCGTAGTCGGCCACCATGCGGGCGATCATCTCGCGGATCGAGGCGACCTCGCCCTGGCCGCGCGTGATGTCCTCGGGCTGAAACCAGTTGAAGCAGCGCTGCGGATTGTTGATGCGCTGCTGCTCCGGCATCAGCAGCGCGAAGCCGAAATGCTTTGCGAGCGTCGACCAGCCGGCGCCGAGATCATACTCGGCGGCGCCCTGCCCGCAGCCGTGCAGCACGACGACGAGCGGCAGCAGCGGCTGTCGCTGCGCCGGCACATGGGCGAACATCTTCAGACGGCCGGGATTGCTGCCGAAGCTTTCGACCTCGACCAGCGGACATTCGGGCGCGGGATGGGACTGGCGGTGGAAATCTGCGAATCCGGTGATGCCATTCAGCTCGCGCAGCCGTCGCAAATACTCAACATTTTCAGCGAGGGACAACGGCAGCTCCTTGGCAGTCACGGATCAAACCCACCATCACCCAGATGGTTGCTGCAGCGCAAAAGAAAAAGCCCGCGAGATTGCGGAGCTCGGCAATTTGATTGCGAATTTCGCTCTTGCTGCGATCTAAATGCCACGCCGACGCGGCTCTTCACACAGCAATCACCGAAATGCGAACCGACGAGGCGTTCGATCGCCGCAAGCGTGAAAGCGACACGCGACGCAACCCGGAAAGGCAGTCACCACGTTTGGCAAGTCGCCATTGCAGCCACAGGTCAACGAATCGACCACCCCGCGCCGAGTGTGAGCACCGATCGGCGATCAGTAAACAAACAAATGGCAGCCATGCACCGGTCGTCCCGCGCGGCAAGATGATTGCCTCGCACCGAGGCGCCAATTAGCCTGATCGGCAAGCAACAACGAATTCCGCTTGGGAGAAAACACATGGCGCGGCTCAAATTCGGCGCGTTCCTCGCTCCGCATCATCCGATCGGCGAGCATCCGATGCTGCAATTCCGCCGCGACCTCGATCTGGTCTCGCAGCTCGACGAGCTCGGCTATGACGAGTTCTGGTGCGGCGAGCATCATTCCAGCGGATGGGAGACGATCGCCTCGCCCGAGATGTTTCTCGCTGCTGCCGGCGAGCGCACCAAGCGCATCAGGCTCGGCACCGGCGTCATCTCGCTCCCCTACCATCATCCCTACAACGTCGCGCAGCGCATGGTGCAGCTCGATCACATGACCGGCGGCCGCGCCATCTTCGGCTCGGGGCCGGGCGCGCTCGCCTCCGATGCCCACACGCTCGGCATCGATCCGATGACGCAGCGTGACCGTCAGGACGAGGCGATCGCGGTCATCCGCCGCCTGTTCAACGGCGAGCGCGTCACCGCCAAGAGCGACTGGTTCACGATGAACGACGCGGCCTTGCAGATCCTGCCCTTGCAGGAGGAAATGCCGTTCGTCGTGGCGTCGCAGATCTCGCCGTCCGGCATGACGCTCGCAGGCAAATACGGCATCGGCATCATCTCGCTCGGCTCGATGTCGACCCAGGGCCTGATGGCGCTGCCGCAGCAATGGGAGTTCGCCGAGGACGCGGCGAAGAAGCACGGCACCACCGTGAGCCGCGCCAATTGGCGCGTGCTGCTGTCGTGGCACATCGCCGAGACGCGCGAGCAGGCGCGCCGCGAGGCCGGCCCCGGGCTGATGCGCTGGCACAACGAATATACGGTCGGCACCCTGATGCGGCCGGGTTTGAAACCATTCGCCTCGCCGGACGAGGCTGTCGACAAGACCGCCTTCGTCGAGGGCGCGGCGTCGACGATCGGCACGCCCGACGATCTCGTCAAGACGATCAAGAACCTGATGCAGGTGTCGGGCGGTGTCGGCCACATCATCGGCTTCGTGCACGACTGGGCCAATCCGGAGAACACGCGCCGCAGCTGGGACATGGTCGCGCGCTATGTCGTGCCGGAGATCAACGGCTACATCGACGGCCTGCGCCGCTCGCAGAAATTTGTCATCGAGAACCGCGACATCTTCGAGCGCGCGGGACAGGCCGTGATGGCCAAGATCATGGACAACGACAAGGCCGCCGCGGCGCTGTCGCAGACCGGACCCGGCCGCATCGCGATTCCCGCGGTGAATGCGCCGGATCTGCAGGAAGCGGCGAAGCGGAGGGGATGAGAGTGTAGGGCGGATTAATACTACTGCGTCACAAATTTCTTCTTTTGGGCTTTGAGACAAGGCCGCAGCATGGGCATCGAGGTAAGGTTCTGGCGAGCATGCGCGTCAGCCGTATGCGCATGGTTGCAATCGAGTTCGGGATGTGGCGCTCAGGCCGCGCGGGCGGCGCCTCTGGGTCGATAATCGTCGGGTAAGGCAGGCGCCTGGATTGCCCAGGTGGAACGTGGTCCTGAGGGAGGAATCGTCGCCTGCTCGGCGATGAGGAAGCCGTAAGCCGCGATGCACAGCGTGGCGTGGTGATGGAAGCCGCGCCAGCCCCGTCCCTCGTAGTGGCCGAGCCCGATCTCCTGCTTCAGCTCTTCATAATCGCGCTCGACCCTCCAGCGCAGCTTCGTGAAGTCGATAAGCTTCCGGAAGGTGGTTGTCGCAGGCAATGTCGAGAGCCAATATCTGGTCGGCTCCTTTTCCTCTTTGGGCCATTCTATCAGCAGCCACTCCGATTTCAGTTGCTCCGGGATCAGCTTGTTGTGCCCGACACGAACGCGCACCCGGGCGAAGCGCGATGACAGCCATTCGGCCGAACCCTGGCGCCACCGGATCGTGTGCCAAGCCTCCTTTGGCAGGCCACACGCAACCTTCTTGGCCGAGACCAGGTCAGGCTCGTCACGACGACCCGTGTTGTTCAGCGGCTTTCCTTTCCGCCGCGGACCGCTCCCGGGCGGCCACATCAAGGTGTTGGGCAGAATGCCCGCGACATAGGTCAATCCGAGCGCCGTGATCTCCGTGCGCAGTTGCGAGTCACGCCCGTAGCCGGAGTCCATCAAGACCACCCCACGCGGCAGACCGGCTTCACATACAGAGCGGATCTGATCGAGCGCGATCCTCGACTTGGTCTTGAACTTGATGTCTTTGGGCACGCCTGCCTTCTTTCGCCGCGTGCGGTCCTTGGTCCAGACGTCCGGCAGATACAGCCGATAGGCCACCGGCAGGCTGGCGGCGTGGTTGGCAATCGACAGCGTCACCGCCACCTGGCAATTGGCCTGCTTGCCGAGCTCGCCACAATATTGGTGGTGCACGCCGACCGAATGCTTTCCCTTCTTGGCAAACGACGTGTCGTCGAGAATCCAGGCCTCGATCGGCCCGGCTTTCTCCATCGCCGGCAGCACCATCTCGCACACCTTGGCCAGTACCTTCTCGTCCGACCAGGGTGAGGCATTGACGAAGTGCAGCAGCGACTGATGCTGGGCCGCCGTCCGCGCCGGCGCCGTCCTGGCCGCCATCGGTTCTACGCTCTTGCGCTCCCCGGGCAGCATCAGGCCTGTACAATAATCGTGAAGCGGGTTTACTCTGTCCGCGTGCCCGATCTCGCTCGCGAGACCTTCGATATAGGCTGAAAATCGACGCGCACTGGCTTCCTCAGGCTTGAGATCCATTCGACCCTCCCGCGCGTGAAAGTCTGAATCTCTACAAATACTTGATTCTTAGCCGGGTATATCGTCGATTTTTGACTCAGTAGTACTAATCCGCCCTACGCACGGCTACCTCACCGCCGCGACCAGCCTCTCGCACTCAGCGAGCGTCGCGATCTGCTTCAGCGTCTCGCGCAGCGCCGGCAGGTCGACGGGCTTCTGGAATTGCGGATAGACCACGAGCCCGAGCACGGTCGCGAGGCGGACATGCTCCTCGCGCGTGGCGTCCTCGGCGCCGCTGATGAAGATCACCGGCGTGCGCGATTTCAGCTCGTTGAGCAGCAGCAGGATGTCGGCGCCGCAGCGATCGCCGAGCGACAGATCCAGCGTGATGCAGTCGAAGGTCCGCTGGCGCAGCAGATCGGCCGCCGCCTCGACCGACGTCACGCAGGTCGCCTCGTAGCCGCACTGCGCGGCGATCTTGCGCAGGATCGAGAGATGCACCTCGGCATCCTCGATCACCAGCAACTGATTGCTCATGCCCTTGCCCTCGTCGCACGTTGACCCGACGTCAAGTCAGGCCGTTGCTAGATGCCGCCGATGGCCGCGAGGTAAACATTCGGCTCCGTGGATTTACGGGTGAAGGGGACGCGGGGGCCGCCTGGGGCGAGGCGGACCTGATGACGTGCGGGCCAGCCGGAGCAGGCTCGCAGCGAGTGTGGTCATCGATGCCGACTCGGCGCCATCTCGTCGAGCGCCGCCTCAACCCGGTCGACGTATCCCGCCAGCAACACCGCGAACTTTTTGATCCAGCCAATCGCGATGCAATTGCCGCGTTCGATGCAACCGGCGATGGTGCCGCAACCATGTCGAATCGACGTCGCGCGCTGGGGCAAAGCATGACGAAATCTGGAGTGGCCGGGATTGCGGCCGCGTTGGCGAGCATCGTCCTCGCGGGATCAGCGCTGGCGGCCGACCTGCCGGTGAAGGCATCGCCGGTTGTGGCCGCGCCGTCGTGGACCGGCGTCTATGCCGGCGTGTCGGTCGGCGCCCGCTGGGCCGACAATGATTGGCGGACCAGCGACATCTCGCCGAACTTCGGGGCCGGCGTGTTCGTGCCGACGGCCGGCACCGGCGGCGCCATAGACAGCGTGGCGGCCAGGATCGGAGGCTATCTCGGCGTCAACTGGCAGTTCGCCCCGTCATGGGTCGCAGGCCTCGAGGGCGACCTTGGATGGGCCGACAACAAGACGACCGCGAATCCCCTGCCGGGAACCACCGGGCTGTTCTTCGGCGCGCCGCTGGTCGGCCTTCCCACCGGCTCCGTGAAGGAGACGTGGGACGGCAGCGTGCGCGCCCGGCTCGGCTATCTGGTTACGCCGGACACGCTGGTCTATGGCAGCGGCGGCGTGGCGTGGCAGCGCCTCGAGCTGAACGCCAACTGTACCGTTGTTCCAGGCAATGCTTTCTGCTTCGGCAATCCGCACAACGAGACCCAGGCATCGACCAGGGTCGGCTGGACCGTCGGCGGCGGCGTCGAGCACATGATCGGCGGCCACTGGATCGTGCGCGCCGACTATCGCTACGCGGATTTCGGCACCTGGACCCAGACCTTCTTCGTTCCCGGCGGCGTCGGCCCCGGATTCGACGACCGCTTCACCGCGCACGTCACGACGCGCACCCACACCGCGACAGTGGGACTCGCCTACAAGTTCTGAGGCGCGGTCGGTCCTGATGAATGCAAGGTGGGCAAAGCAGCCGCCGCAGGCGGCAGCGTGTCCATTATTGATCTCAGAGCTCCTCAGAAGATGGTGGGCACGGCGCCACCGCAAGCGAGCCCGCCGAGCGATCAACGGATCGCCTTTGCCCGCCCTACGGCCGCGTGATCCGCGGCGACATCAACCTATGACTTGCCAGCTTTTGGTCACACAGTCTGATCTCCGGAGATGGAGGCGCCAGCAACCGCATGGCGGACACCGGCGCAGCGAGCGTCACGAAAATTTTCTTAACCCGGACCTGCTACCTCTCGCGCGTAGGATGCTTCAGGCAGCCCGCCGCCTCGACCCGGCGGGCTTTTCCGTGGGAAAGCTCGCCAATGTCACTCTCGTCAGCCAGGAACTACGCGCTGCGCGCCGAACGGTCGCAGGATCCCAAGGAGGCCGCCGACCTCCTGGCAAAGGCGATCCTGGAGCTGGCCGCCTCGATCGAGGCAACCGACGCCAAGGTGAAGAAGATCAACAAATCGGGCGGCTGATGGTCTCGGCGTCCAGATCGGAACGCGTGGCGACTTCTGCTTGTGGCGCGGCTTGCTCGCCCCGAAAGATGATCCGCTGATCCTGCGTCGATTGACCGCCGATATCGCGGCATTACTCGCGAGCGACAGCAGGAAGTATTGGCGACCGTCCGGGCCGACGGGCAAATCGCTTCCAGCAAAGCGCCTTTGAGAACGCGAAGCCGCACCGCGCCGGCCTGCCGATCGCAGGCTCATCACCATAAGGCGGTGCGCGCCGAAAAACTCATTTCACGAACCAGCTCAATCACATCACCCCTGTCCAGTCCCGCGCGCGAAAATATTTTGCTTTCGTTTTTCCGAATTTCGCATATCGTCGCGTCGTCCCGTCTCGATCAGAGGGGCGCTTCGCGGTCGTCACGAACGTTGAGGCGGGATGCGGTGGGCGCGTCGATGTTGCAGCGTGGGGTGATCCCGCGCCGACGAACAGCAGAGATGCGCACGGTCAAGTCGCGTGGTCCTGGCACCCCGATGCTGGTGTTACGCTTGCGGCAGCGCTCACGCGTCGCGCAGGCAACGGTGGCCAACAAGCCCGGCGCACCGGGGAGAACGCGAAGCAGCCGTCAAAACCATCGCGCGGGGAATGCCGGGATGCCTCGGCTGAACCTGTGGTACCTGCCGCCTGCATTTTTTTCTGCAGGCGGGCCATGGGTGCGGCCAGCGCCCGGCATTCCCCGTGCCCTCTTCCCAGGGAGGGCAGCAAGTCCAGCAGGACTCGGACGCATGAAGCGCGTCGCGAGATCGCGAACGCGTGCGATGCAGCACAACTACACCGAGACGAAATAACGCAGCGTATTGCATGATGGCTGCATCCGCCCTTCAATGAAGCGTCGGCGCGTCGCCGCGCCCCGCCGCCCCGAAAACGGAGCCTGCTTGATGTCGATGCAAAGTGTGGCCACGCCATCGTTCCGCCTGACCTCGCCGCGGCGCAACTCGCTGACCCATATCCCCGGCGACGAAGGCTGGCCGATCATCGGCAAGACATTCGAGACCCTCGCCGACCCCAAGGGCCACGTCGAGCGCAACGCCAGGAAGTATGGCCACGTCTACCGCACCCACATGTTCGGCGACGTCAACGTCGTGCTGCTCGGCCCCGAGGCCAACGAGCTGGTGCTGTTCGATCAGGCCAAGCTGTTCTCGTCGGCGCATGGCTGGGGCCACATCCTCAACCTGCTGTTTCCGCGCGGCCTGATGCTGCTCGATTTCGACGAGCACCGCATGCACCGCAAGGCGCTGTCGGTCGCCTTCAAGGCCGGGCCGATGAAGTCCTATCTCGCCGGCCTCGATCGCGGCATCGCCGCGCGCATCGCGCAGTGGAAAGCGAATCCGGGCGAGATGCTGTTCTATCCGGCGATCAAGCAGCTCACGCTCGACCTCGCCGCGACGTCCTTCCTCGGCACCGAGATCGGCCCGGAGGTCGACGCCATCAACCGCGCCTTCGTCGACATGGTCGCAGCCTCAGTGGCGCCGATCCGCAGGCCGCTGCCAGGCACGCAGATGGCGCGCGGGGTCAAGGGCCGCCAGCGCATCGTCGCCTATTTCTCGGAGCAGATTCCGCTGCGCCGCGCCAAGGGCGAGGGCGACGATCTGTTCTCGCATCTGTGCCGCGCCACCGACGACCACGGCGCGCTGCTGTCGACGCAGGACATCGTCGACCATATGAGCTTCCTGATGATGGCGGCGCACGACACCCTGACCTCGTCGCTGACCTCCTTCATCGCCCAGCTCGCCGCGCATCCACAGTGGCAGCAGAAGCTGCGCGAGGAGGTCGCGAGCCTCGGCCTCGCCAAGGACGAACCGATGAGCTCGGAGCATCTGGAGAAGATGAAGCTCACCGAGATGGCGTTTCAGGAGACGTTGCGGCTGATGCCGCCGGTGCCGTCGCTGCCGCGCCGTCCGATCCGGGACTTCACCTTCAAGGGTTTTGCGATTCCCGCCGGCACCGGCGTCGGAATCAATCCGATGTACACCCACCACATGCCGGAGATCTGGCCGGAGCCGGAGCGGTTCGACCCGATGCGCTTCACCGACGAGGCCCAGCGCGGCCGCCACCGCTTCGCCTGGGTGCCGTTCGGCGGCGGTGCGCACATGTGCCTCGGCCTGCACTTCGCCTACATGCAGGTGAAGTGCTTCGCGCGGCACTTCCTCGCCAACCTCGAAGTCTCCTTCGCCCCCGACTATCGGCCGGACTGGCAGGTCTGGCCGATCCCGAAGCCCCGCGACGGACTGAAGGTGCAGCTGAAGGCGGTTTGATCGCAATGTGCCGACAACTGGAAGACCAGCGTACGCCGACAAAACTGGATCGCTTCGCTTGCGCTCGCGATGGCGGAGGTTAGACCACGGCTCTCTCAGCGCGTCATTGCGAGCGAAGCGAAGCAATCCAGGGTGATGAGCGCCCTCCGCTACTCCACCGCATCCCCGAGCAGCTTGCGCATCGCGGCGTAGCCCTGCTGCTGCTGGCTCCAGTTGCGGCCGCCGGTGATGGCGCCGTCGATGACGAGATCATGGCCGTTGATGAAGCTGGATTCGTCGCTGGCGAGAAACACCGCGGCATAGGCGATGTCGTCGGGCAGGCCGGCGCG
Source organism: Bradyrhizobium sp. SZCCHNR1015 (assembly GCF_032489875.1). Lineage (NCBI taxonomy): Bacteria > Pseudomonadati > Pseudomonadota > Alphaproteobacteria > Hyphomicrobiales > Nitrobacteraceae > Bradyrhizobium > Bradyrhizobium sp. SZCCHNR1015. The sequence continues at coordinate 130,394 of NZ_JAUEYW010000009.1, read as the reverse complement.
CGGAATCGGCTGCGCCGTGGCGTAGGCGTTGCGGATCGTCTCCGGCGTCTTCTCGGCCGCTTCGGTCGAGAGGCCGAGCGCCTTGCCGAAGATGCCGGTGGCGATCAGTCCCGGCGAGATCGAGTTGACGCGCACGCCGGATTCGCCGAGCTCCATCGCCACGCATCTCGTCAGATGGACCACGGCCGCCTTGGCCGTGCTGTAGACCAACGAGGTGGAGAAGCCGGCGAGCCGGCCGGCGATCGAGCCGTTGTTGATGATACTGCCGGCGCCCTGCTTCTTCATGTGGGGCGCTGCGTATTTCATGCCGAGCATGACGCTGCGCACCAGCACCGCCATGGCCTGGTCGAAGCGATCGGCGTCGAGGCCTTCGATGCCGCCGGTCTGCGCCGGGCCGCCGGCGTTGTTGAACACGCAATCGAGCCGGCCGAAGCGCTCGACCGCGCCATCGATCAGCTCCCGCACCTGCTCGTCGACCGTGACGTCGGTCTGCCGGAATACGCAATTCGCTCCGAGCCGGCTCGCCAGCGCCTCGCCCTCCGCGCTGCGCCGGCCAGCGACGACGACCTTCGCACCCTCGGCCACGAAGATTTCCGCCGTGCGCAGGCCGATGCCGCTGGTCGCGCCCGTGATCACGGCGACCTTGCCCTCCAACCGTCCCATTCCCTACTCCTTGCGTTGCTGCTACGTGCTCGTTCTTGGCGGCGGAATAATAAGCGCCCGAGTTCCGCCGCGGAACCGTCATCGTGCGCGCCAAACGGCAACACACGCAAGACGGCTTCCATCAACCGGACAAATTACCGCCACGTCGGCCTTAATTTGGTTGCGCAGTTGAGGCTCATGGATGTCCATGACGCGACTCATCGACGACATCAAGCGGATCTGGCGCGGCGAGCAGCAGCCTTCCCTGACATGGAGCTGCATGTTTGCCGCGATGTGCCTGCTCGCAGCCACGGCGATCCGCTACGGCATGGCGCATCTGCGGCCCGACGTGTTCTTCACGCCCTACATGCCGGCCGTCTTCTTCGCCACCGCGATGGGCGGATCGGGCGTCGGCCTGGCAACGGCGATCGCAGGCGCAGCGCTCGGCCTGACGCTCGATTTTGGCGGCGGTCCGGCGGATGGCGCCCGGCTCGCGCTGATGGCGATGTATATGGTCGTGGCGCTGCTGGTGATCTGGGGCGTCGATCACTACCGGCGGCTGGCCGGCAAGCAGCGCGAGATCGCCCGGCGGCTCACCGAGGAGGAGCAGTATCGCAAGCTCCTGGTCGACGAGCTGCATCACCGCCTCAAGAACAAGACCTCGACCATTCACGCCGTGCTGCATCAGGTGCTGTACGACCAACCGCAGGTGTGGAGCCGCATCGACCAGCGCATCCGCGCGCTCGCGACCGCCGACGATTTGGTCGCGCGCGCCGAAGGACAGGGCTGCGACCTCAAGGACCTGCTGGTGTCGGAGCTCGGGCCTTATGGCCAGGTCCGCTTCGAGCTCCACGGCCCGCCGCTGTTCCTGCCCGCCAAGCTCGCCGTCAGCCTCGCTTTGATCTTCCACGAGCTGGCGACCAATGCCGGCAAATACGGCGCCTTCGCCTCGCCGCGCGGCTTCCTTCAGGTGTCATGGACGATGCAGGAGGACCGTCTCCATCTGACCTGGGACGAGGCCGCGGGTCCGCCGATCGGTCCGGTCGGCATGCCCGGTTTCGGGAGCAAATTGCTCAAGGCCGCGTTGTCGTCGTTCGACGGCAGGACCGAGACCAGCTTTCTCGAATCCGGCCTTCACTGCACCTTGCAGTGTCGCGTGCCACCGAATTGAATTGGCCGCCGGGCGGCCAATCCTGCCTGCGACTTTCGCCGCATGCGTCCGGTCGCGTCGTTCTTCCGATTCAGGAACGGTTAATGACGCCGCGGCACAAAGCTCCGTTCTTTCCAAGACTTGGCGCGCGCGTTCCGGGTTTCTACGTAGCGCTTAACTAAAATGAAGCGGGAACTTTGCACAATCGGCGCATGTACAGCAGCGACCGATTCAACTTTTCTCCCGGACCGAACGAGGGGCTGGGCTCGACCGAGGCCGAGTTGCGCTTCCTGCGCACCGTCCTCAGCCAGCTTCCCTCGGGCGTCACGGTCCAGGACGAGCACGGTCGCTTTCTGCTGGTCAACGATACGGCCGCCGTCCAGCTCGGCGCCGCCGCCAACAGCATCGACGGCCTCTCGGCGCCGCATCTCCACAACAGGCGCACGGCCTGCCGCGAGATCCTTGGCCGGGGACGAACGGTGATCGGCGAGGAAAAGGTGGCAGGCGAGCGCGGCGGGCAGACCCTGCTGACAGCGCATCGGCCGGTTCGCATCGGCGACCAGAGCGTCCTCATCTCCAGCTCGGCCGACATCAGCGAGCAGAAGGAGTTCGAGGACCAGCTGTTTCGCGCCGCCTATTATGACGAATTGACCGGCCTGCCGATGCGCCGCGTGGTCGAGCATCGCGCCGACCTCCTGGTCCGGCGCGGCCGCGTCGACGGACGCTTCGCACTCGCCTTTCTCGACCTCGATAATTTCAAGTACATCAACGACTATTACGGCCACGCCACCGGCGATGCGCTGCTGGTCGAGCTCGCCAAGCGCATCAGCCGCGACCTGCGCGAGTCGGACCTGCTGTCGCGCATCAGCGGCGACGAGTTCCTGCTGCTGCTGCATCCGATCGAGCGTGCCGAGGAGGTCGCCGAATTCCTGCACGACATGCTGGACCGCCTGAACGCGCCCTTCTTCATCGACGGCGCGGAGGTGTTCGCCTCCGCGTCCGTCGGAGTCAGCCTGTTTCCCGAGCATGGCGCAAGCTACGACGTGCTGCGCCAGAACGCGGATCTGGCGATGTACCGCGTCAAGAACAGCGGCAAGGGCACGCTGGCCTTCTTCTCCAGCGCGATGGAGCACGAGGCGCTGGCGCGCATGAAGGTCGAGCAGTCGCTGCGGCTCGCGATCCTGGAAAAGCGCTTCTGCTGCGCGTTCCAGGCCAAGGTCGACATCCGCACCGAGGAGATCAAGGGCATCGAGGCGCTGGTACGGCTGCGCGACAATGAAGGCGTGATCCAGGCGCCAGGCTCCTTCATCAATCTCGCCGTCGAGCTCGGCCTGATCGACGAGCTCGCCCATCTCGTGCTGGACGAGATCGTCAAATCGATCGATCTGATCAACGACGCGTTTGGACCGGACGCGACGATCAGCATCAACGTCGCGGCGAAACAGGCGTCGAATCCGGAATTCATGCAGCCCTTCGCGCTGGCGATCGCGGCGACCGGCTTTCCCAAGCGGTTCATGATCGAGGTCACCGAGGACGCGTTCGTGACCCGCAGCCATTTCCAGGATGAGATCGTGCCGCTGCTGCGCGGGATCGGCGTCGGCATCTCGATCGACGATTTCGGCATCGGCTATTCGTCGCTATCGGCGCTCGCCGACATCACGGCGGACGAGATCAAGATCGACCGCTCCTTCATCACCGACATTCATAAGCGGCCGCGCAGCCAGGGCATCCTGCGCGCGATCGAATCCCTGAGCGAGGCGCTGGGCATGACGGTGATCGCGGAAGGCATCGAGTCGTTCGAGGAGCTCGCCTATCTGCAGGCCGCGACCAAGATCCGCTATGCGCAGGGCTACTACTTCTCGCGTCCGATCTTCCTGGAAGAGCTGAAGCCGGCGGCCCCGCTTGCAAGCGAAGCGCGCATCAGTCTCGCCAGTCGCCCTGTGCAGGAAAATCGCCAGGCCTATGCGCGCAGCAGCCGCTATCGGCGTTGACCTCTCGGAGGACGGAGCCCTTCAGCACAAAATATGAGCGTCACCGGCTGCCGCTGAAAGCGCCTTGACCCAGGCTGAGCCTGCACACTATCAGTTGCAGGCAACAGCCGCCGGTAGCTGGGAGGAAGGCTCGTGAAGACGTCACATATTCTCAAAGGTATTGTTTCATCATTGACTGCCGCCCTGCTGGCCACCGCCGCCCAGGCCGACGATCTGAAAATCGCTCTCATCTACGGCAAGACCGGCCCGCTCGAGGCCTACGCCAAGCAGACCGAAGCGGGTCTCCGCCTCGGCTTCGAATATGCCACCAAGGGCACCAACATGATCGACGGTCGCAAGATCGTCATCATCACCAAGGACGACCAGGGCAAGCCCGATTTGTCGAAGGCCGCACTGTCCGAAGCCTATCAGGATGACGGCGCCGACATCGCGATCGGCACGACCTCCTCCGCCGCGGCGCTCGCGGACTTGCCGGTCGCCGAGGAGAACAAGAAGATCCTGATCGTCGAGCCGGCGGTCGCCGACCAGATCACGGGCGAGAAGTGGAACCGCTACATCTTCCGCACCGGCCGCAACTCGTCGCAGGATGCGATCTCCAACGCGGTCGCGATCGGCAAGCCGGGCGTCACGGTCGCCACGCTGGCGCAGGACTATGCCTTCGGCCGCGACGGCGTCGCTGCCTTCAAGGAGGCGCTGGCCAAGACCGGCGCGACGCTGGGGGCCGAGGAATATGTGCCGACCAGCACCACCGACTTCACCGCCGTCGGGCAGCGCCTGTTCGATGCGCTGAAGGACAAGCCCGGCAAGAAGATCATCTGGGTGATCTGGGCCGGCGCTGGCGATCCACTGACAAAGCTGCAGGACATGGATCCGAAGCGCTACGGCATCGAGCTGTCGACCGGCGGCAACATCCTGCCGGCGCTTGCCGCCTACAAGCGGCTGCCGGGCATGGAAGGCGCCACCTATTACTATTATGACATTCCCAAGAACCCCGTGAACGACTGGCTGGTGGCCGAGCACCAGAAGCGCTTCAACGCGCCGCCGGACTTCTTCACCGCCGGCGGCTTCTCGGCCGCGATGGCCGTCGTCACCGCCGTCACCAAGGCCAAGTCGACCGACACCGAGAAGCTGATCGCGGCGATGGAGGGCATGGAGTTCGATACGCCGAAGGGCAAGATGATCTTCCGGAAAGAAGATCACCAGGCGCTGCAAAGCATGTATCACTTCCGCGTCAAGGTCGATCCGAACCTCGCCTGGGCCGTCAACGAGCCGGTGCGAGAGATCAAGATCGACGAGATGGCGGTGCCAATCCGCAACAAGCGCTGAGATGATGAATTGCGTGCCCGGCCCTCGCGCCGGGCACGTTCTTACTGGCACTGACAAGCTGGCGACATGGCCCTTACCCTCGAAACCCGCGACCTCACCATCCGTTTCGGCGGTCATGTCGCGGTCAACAGCGTCAGCTGCAGCTTCAGGCCGGGCGAGCTGACCGCCATCGTCGGCCCCAACGGGGCCGGCAAGACCACCTATTTCAACCTGATCTCCGGCCAGCTGACGGCCTCCTCGGGCTCCATCCTGTTCGACGGCCGCGACATCACCAGTCTCTCGGCACCCCTGCGCACCCGCGCCGGCTTGGGACGCGCGTTCCAGCTCACCAACCTCTTTCCCAATCTCAGCGTCGAGGAGAACGTGCGGCTCGCTGTGCAGGCACAGAGCGGTGTGCACTATGACCTGCTCCGCCCCTGGATGGCGCGACGCGACCTGATTGCGCGAGCGGACGCGATCCTCGACCAGGTCGCGCTCGGCGGCCGCCGCAGCGTCACCGCAACGACGCTGTCGCATGGCGACCAGCGCAAGCTCGAAGTCGCGCTGATGATGGCGCTGGAGCCGAAGGTTTTCATGTTCGACGAGCCGACGGCGGGCATGAGCATCGACGAGGTGCCGGTCGTGCTCGACCTGATCGGCAGGCTCAAGCAGGACAAGAGCAAGATCATCCTGCTCGTCGAGCACAAGATGGACGTCGTGCGCTCGCTCGCCGACCGCATCATCGTGCTGCATAACGGCCAGCTGGTGGCCGACGGAAAGCCCGCGGAGGTGATCGCCTCGCCGATCGTGCAGGAAGCCTATCTGGGCGTCGCCCCGCGGAGCGCGGCATGAGCGCGCTACTGAAGCTGTCTGCCGTCGAGACCTATATCGGGCGTTATCACATCCTGCAGGGCGTGGATTTCGAAGTGCCGGAGGGGCAGACCACGATGCTGCTCGGCCGCAATGGCGCGGGCAAGACCACGACGCTGCGCACCATCATGGGGCTGTGGCAGGCTAGGAATGGAACGATCGCGCTGGCCGGCGAACCGATCGAAAAACTGGCGACGCCCGACATCGCCCAGCGCGGCGTCGGCTACGTACCCGAGAGCATGGCGGTGTTCTCGGACCTCACCGTCAAGGAGAACCTGGTGCTCGCGGCGCGCAACGGCCCGCTCGACGATGCCCAGCTCGCCTGGATCTTCGGCTTCTTCCCTGCCCTGAAGAAGTTCTGGCTGTCTCGTGCAGGCAGCCTGTCCGGCGGCCAGAAGCAAATGCTGTCGATTGCGCGCGCGATCGTCGAGCCGCGCAAGCTGCTGCTGATCGACGAGCCGACCAAGGGCCTGGCGCCGGCGATCGTGGTGTCGCTGATCGAATGCCTCAAGGAGATCAAGCGCCGTGGCGCCACGATCCTGCTGGTCGAGCAGAATTTCCACGCCGCGCGCGAGCTCGGCGACCAGGTACTGGTGATGGACAACGGCACCATCGTCCATCGCGGCGAGATGGCCGCGCTCGCGGCCGACGTGCCGCTGCAGGAGCGCCTGCTCGGCCTCAGCCTGGAGGCGCATCAATGAGCGAGATCGCTGCGACCGAGGCACTGCCGAAACCGAAGCGCGACATTGCGCCCCTGCTGCTGCCGGTGGTGCTGGCGCTGCTGATGATCCCGCTGGTGGGATCGACGAGCTCCTGGGTGACCCTGACGGTCGCCAGCCTGGCGATGGGCATGATGATCTTCATCATGGCGTCCGGCCTGACGCTCGTCTTCGGGCTGATGGACGTGCTCAATTTCGGCCATGGCGCCTTCATCGCCGTCGGCGCCTATGTCGCGACGCTGGTGCTGCTGCCGCTGGCGAGCTGGGCCCAGTCCGACTCACTGCTGACCAACCTCGCCGTCCTCGTCCCCGCAGCGCTGCTGTCGATGGGCGTCACCGGCGCGCTCGGCCTCGTCGTCGAGCGCGTGCTGGTGCTGCCGGTCTACGGCCAGCACCTCAAGCAGATCCTGATGACCACCGGCGGGCTCATCGTCGCCGAGCAGACGCTGTATGCGCTGTTCGGTCCGCAGATCATTCCGCTGCCGCTACCCAACGCATTCCGTGGCTCCTTCATCATCGGCGACGTCGCGATCTCGAAATACCGGCTGCTGGCCATGCTGGTCGGCCTGGCGATCTTCGTCGCCATCGAGCTGGTGCTGAACCGCACCAAGCTCGGTCTCCTGATCCGCGCCGGCGTCGAGAACCGCGAGATGGTCGAGGCGCTCGGCTATCGCATCCGTCGCCTGTTCCTCGGCGTCTTCATGACGGGATCGGCGCTGGCCGGACTCGGCGGCGTGATGTGGGGGCTGTATCGCGAGCAGGTGCACGCCTCGCTCGGCGACGAGCTCACCGTGCTGGTGTTCATCGTCGTGATCATCGGCGGGCTCGGCTCGATCACCGGCTGCTTCATCGGCGCGATCCTGGTTGCGATGGTCGCCAACTATGGCGGCTTCCTGGTGCCCAAGCTCGCCCTCGTCTCCAACATCCTGCTGATGGTCGCTGTGCTGATGTGGCGGCCGCGCGGTCTCTATGCGGTGACCAGCCGATGATGATCCTGTCCGGCGATCCGCCCCGCAGCCGTGCGCTGTCGATTTTGCTCGTCGTCATCATTCTGGCGCTCCTGGCGACGCCCTTCATCTTCCCCGGCGCCAAGGCGCTCAACGTCGCCGCCAAGATCTGCATCTTCGCGGCGCTGGTCGCGTCCTACGATCTCCTGCTCGGCTATACAGGCTCGGTCTCGTTCGCGCATACGATGTTCTACGGCATCGGCTCCTACGCGATCGCCATCGCGCTCTACGGCCTCGGCCCAAACTGGACCTCGGTGGCGGTCGCCGTCGCCGCCGGGCTGCCGCTCGCTTTGCTGCTCGCGCTCGCGATCGGGCTGTTCTCGCTGCGCGTCGAGGCGATCTTCTTTGCGATGATCACGCTCGCCATCGCTTCCGCGTTCCTGGTGCTGGCGTCGCAATTGTCGTGGCTGACGGGCGGAGAGGACGGCCGCAGCTTCCAGCTGCCCGAGCTGTTGCGCCCGAGCACCGTGTTCATCGGCAAGGACTGGTTCGGCTTTCCGATCAACGGCCGCATTCTGACCTATTACCTGGTGCTGTCGGCCTGCGCGCTGATGATCCTGGCGCTGCTGCGCGTCGTCAACTCGCCATTCGGCCGCGTGCTGCAGGCGATCCGCGAGAACCGTTTCCGCGCCGAGGCGCTCGGCTATCGCACCGTCTTCCATCTCACCTACGCCAACTGCATCGCCGCGATGATCGCCGCCTGCGCCGGCATGTTGAACGCGCTGTGGCTGCGCTATGCCGGGCCCGACACGTCGCTGGCGTTCTCGATCATGCTCGACATCCTGCTGATGGTCGTGATCGGCGGCATGGGCACCATCTACGGCGCCATCATCGGAGCTGCGATCTTCATCCTGGCGCAGAATTACCTGCAGGCCCTGATGGGGATCGCTTCGAACGCGGCTGCTGACGCCGGATTGCCGCTGCTGCCCGGCCTGCTGCACCCCGACCGCTGGCTGCTGTGGCTCGGCCTCCTGTTCATCGCCAGCGTCTACTTCTTTCCGACCGGCGTCGTCGGCCGCCTCCGCAACAGGCCGGGTGCGGCGCGCTGAGCTGCAAGTACCCTTAAAATTCTGCGCAACGGCGCCGCCGCAGCCTCTGCCGCACGGTATTCGCATGCAGAAATTATCGTTTGCCGCGAAGTTTCGGCGCGCGCCTTAAGCGACGGCTAACCGCATTTCCTAACCGGTCCGGCACCAGTGCCTTGTTATCAAGCTGGCTTGCAACAAGTCATTTCCTCCCGGGTCGATCAAGGCATGCAAGGCGCAGCAGATACGTCAGGGACCGGTAGCGAGCCGGAACGGATTGGCACGTCCCTCTGGCGCGGTCCGGTGCCATGGCTGATTGCGTGCGGAGCGCTTCTCATCGCAGCCATCGTCATCGGGACGATCGTCATGGCCAGCGGCTTTCGGGCGCGTGCGATCGCCAACAACGAGCGCGAACTCGAGAACACCGTGCTGCTGTTGAGCCGGCATTTCGCGCAGCAGTTCGAAGATGCGGAGACCGCGGTATCGCACGCGATCGGCCGCATGCAGCTCGCGTCGATCGCTTCGCCGGAGGCATTCCGGGCCGAGATGGCAAAGCCCGAGATCAGCGAGATGCTGCGCTCTCAGGTCAATGGCCTGTCCTATATGGGAGACCTCACGATCGTCGACGTCGACGGCAATTTCGTGAACTGGTCGTCCAACGACCCGCTGCCGGCCATCAACGTCGCGGACCGCTCCTACTTCAAGGACCTGCAATCGACATCGCGGCCGGACAGCTTCGTGATCCTGCCGGTCATGAGCCGCGTCACCGGCGGCTGGGCGACCATCGTCGCGCATCGCCTGAACGGCGCGAACGGGGAATTCCTCGGCTTGCTGACCCGCCGGGTGGATCCGCACACTTACGAGACGTTCCTGGAATCGATGGCCCTCGGGAAGGGCTCGTCGATCATGCTGGTCCATTCCGACGGCGCCGTGCTGGCGCACTACCCGCACGCCGAATCCCTGATGGGCGCCAGGATCGGGAACGACGAGTTGCTGAAGGGCGTCGCCGAGAGTGGCCTGCGCACGACCCTGCTCACGAGCTCCGTCGACAACCTGGAGACGATCGCGTCGGCTTCCAGGATCGGGCGCTTCCCGCTCGTCATCTCGGCCAACAGGCCGGTCGACGCCGCGCTCGCGGACTGGCGATCGCAGATGGTGCTGCTCGTGGGTGCGGCGGTGCTTGCGATCGCGGTCATCGCCGTGACGTTCAGCCTGATGATCCGACAGATCGTGCGGCAGGGGCGTGCGGCAACGCGTCAGCTGGAGACCGAGAAGGAAAGGGTCGAGACTGCGCTGGACAACATGACGCAGGGGCTGATCTCATTCGACGCGAACGCATGCGTCGTGATGTTCAATCAGCGCTTCATCGACCTGCTCGGCCTGTCCACGGACGTGATCAGGCCCGGCGCCCACCTCAGCGAGGTCATCGCGCACTGCAAGGCGCGCGGATCCTTCAACGGCGACGTGACCGACTTCTGCGCCGACATCATCGACAGAGCCGCGGCAGGCGGCACGTCGCAGATGATCGCGGAGGGCGGAGCCGGCCGCTTCTTCAACATCATCGACAAGCCGCTGGCCTCGGGCGGATGGGTCACGACGATCGAGGACATCAGCGAACATCGCAGGCTCGAGCAGGAGCGCGACCGCAACTACGCATTCCTGCGCGAGATCATCGACCACATCCCGTCGCACATCATGGTCAAGGACGTCCGCGATCGCCGCTATGTCCTGGTCAACCAGTCGACCGAGCAGCGCTTCGGCGTGCCGCGCGAGGAGATCGTCGGCAAGACGGCGTTCGACCTGCTGCCGCGATCGGTCGCGGAAAAGGTGACCGCGGACGACGACCGGGCTCTGGAGCAGTCGGACGGGCTGTTTCTCGCCGAACATCCCTGGCAGAGTCCGAGGCTGGGATTGCGTTACATCACGTCGCGGCGCATCGCCGTCGCCGACGATGCGCGCGAGCCGCGCTATCTGATCAACGTGATCGAGGACACCACGGAGCGGCGGCTGGCCGACGAGAAGATCGCCCATCTCGCCCATTTCGACGCGCTGACCGAGCTGCCGAACCGCGTGCTGTTCCAGGAGCGCATCGACGAGGAGCTGGAACGCGCGCGCCACGGCACCTTCTTCGCGCTGCTCTACATCGATGTCGACGAATTCAAGGGCATCAACGATTCGCTCGGCCATCATGTCGGGGACGAGCTGTTGAAGACGATCGCGCGCCGCATCGAGGGCTGCCTCGCGCCGGAGGATATGGTCGCCCGGCTCGGCGGCGACGAATTCGCGGTGCTGCTGACCACCGTTGCGGACCGGGACGCGGTCATCGTGGCCGTGAAGGAGATCCTCGAGGCCATCCGCAAGCCCTATCGCTGCCTGGGCCACCAATTGTCGACCGATGCCAGCATCGGCATCGCGCTGGCGCCGCAGGACGGCGTCGAGCGCGACCAGCTGACCAAGAATGCCGATCTCGCCATGTATGCCGCCAAGGCCGGCGGCCGCCGCACTTTCCGGTTCTTCGAACCGTCGATGGACGAAAACGCGCGCGCGCGGCTGCAGTTGCAGCAGGACCTGCGCCGGGCGATTACGGAAGGCCAGTTCGAGCTGCACTACCAGCCGCTGCTCGGCTTCAGCGAGAACATCATGACCGGCTGCGAGGCGCTGCTGCGCTGGCGTCATCCGGAGCGCGGCATGGTGCCGCCGCTCGACTTCATTCCGCTCGCCGAGGACACCGGGCTCATCAACGAGATCGGCGACTGGGTGTTGCGCACCGCCTGCGCCGAGGCCGCGCATTGGCCCGCCGGCATCCGCATCGCCGTGAACGTCTCGCCCGTGCAGCTCAAATCGCCGACCCTGGCGCTGCGGATCGCAGGTGCGCTGTCGGCGGCCGGTCTTGCGCCCGAACGGCTCGAGGTCGAGATCACCGAGGCGGTGCTGATCAGCGACGACGACGTCGCGCTCGGCATCCTGCACCAGTTGCACGACATGGGCGTGCGCATCGCGCTCGACGATTTCGGCACCGGCTATTCGTCGCTGAGCTATCTGAAGCGGTTTCCGTTCGACAAGATCAAGATCGACCGCTGCTTCGTCAGCGACATCGGCGCCGGCAGTTCGTCGGCGATCGTGCAGGCGGTGGTCAGCATCGCCGCCGCCAGCAACATGACGACGACGGCCGAGGGCGTCGAGACCGGAGCGCAGCAGACGGCACTGCGCCAGCTCGGCTGCACCGAGATGCAGGGCTACCTTTTCAGCGCCCCGAAGCCGGCGGCCGAGCTGCGCAAGCTGTTCGCTCCGGACGCGGCGGCAGGGAGCCTGCAGGCCGCCGGCTGAGCCGGCTTTTCGGCTCCCTCAACGCGCCGGCCGCCCCGGCCGAGCCTGCGGCGCGAGGCCACGCAGATTTCGACGCCCGGCCCGCTACCGGCCTTGGCGCCGCGTTCCTATATCCGGAGCGGCAACAACGGAGTTGGCAGGTCGTCATGCAGCCGGTTTCCATGCTTCTGAACATCCTCTGGATCCTGTGCGGCGGCGCCTACATGGCGTTCGGGTGGCTGGTCGCCGCGGTCGTGATGGCGATCACGATCGTCGGCCTGCCCTGGTCCCGCGCCGCCTTCAACATCGCCGCCTATACGCTGCTGCCGTTCGGCTCGCGCGCGGTTCGCCGCGACGAGCTCACCGGCATGGAGGACGTCGGAACCGGCGTTCTCGGCCTGCTCGGCAACATCATCTGGTTCGTGCTGGCCGGCTGGTGGCTGGCGCTCGGCCACCTCCTTACCGCAATCGTGCTCGCGGTGAGCATCATCGGCCTGCCCTTCGCCTGGGCCCATCTGAAGCTCGCCGGGCTGGCATTGTGGCCGATCGGCAAGACCATCGTGCCGGCGTAAGCCGGTTCGGCAGGAGCGGCCGGGCCGCGCAACCCGGCCGAACTGCCCGCCCGCCTCGCGGCGCGTGCGGCCGTCCGCCCGGTCCGGGAGCATCCAAGGCCGTTGCCGTCGCTCAGGCAATCGGCTAAACGATCTGCCGTACGCACCCGTAGCTCAGCTGGATAGAGCGTTGCCCTCCGAAGGCAAAGGTCACACGTTCGAATCGTGTCGGGTGCGCCAGCCCTATTCCGGTCTCGCCCGCGTCTGGTCTTAGCCGCGCACCACGCCGGCCCGCGCCTTCAGAAACTCGCGCGCGACGATCAGCTTCTGCACTTCGGTCGCGCCTTCGTAGATGCGCAACGCGCGGATCTCGCGGTAGAGGCTCTCCACGATCTCGCCTTTGCGCACGCCGCGGCCGCCGAACATCTGCAGGGCGCGGTCGATGACGCGTTGCGCGGTCTCGGTCGCGGTGAGCTTGGCCATCGCGGCCTCGCGGGTGGTCGGCAGCTTCTGGACGTCGCGGCGCCAGGCCGCGCGATAGGTCAGCAGCGCCGCGGCGTCGGTATCGGTCGCCATCTCGCCGAACGCGGCCTGCGTCATCTGCAGGTCGGCCAGCGCGCCGCCGAACATCTGCCGGCTCGAGGCGTGCGCCTGCGCCTCGTCGAGCGCGCGGCGGCCGAAGCCGAGGGCGGCAGCCGCCACCGATGAGCGGAAGATGTCGAGCGTCTGCATCGCCAGCTTGAAGCCGCCGCCAGGCGCGCCGAGCCGGCGGCTGGCCGGGATGCGGCAATTCTGCAGGCGGAGCGTCGCCAGCGGGTGCGGTGCGATCACCTCGATGCGCTCGGCAACGGAGAAACCGGGATCATCGGGAAACACGACGAAGGCGGAGATGCCGCGCGCGCCGGGCGCCTCGCCGGTGCGGGCGAACAGCGTGTAGACGTCGGCGATGCCGCCGTTGGAGATCCAGGTCTTCTCGCCATCGAGCACGTAGGTATCGCCGTCCAGCCGCGCCGCGCAGGCCATCGCGGCGACGTCGGAGCCCGCCTCCTTCTCGGACAACGCGAAAGCGGCGAGCCATTCGCCGGCGCGCACCTTCGGCAAGACACTGGCGCGCAGCTCCGGCGAGCCGCCGAGCGCGATGGCGCCGGAGCCGAGGCCCTGCATGGCGAAGGCGAAATCGGCCAGACCGTCGGCATAAGCGAGCGTCTCGCGCGACAGGCAGATCGCGCGCGAGTCGATCGCGCCGGCATCCGCATCGGGCGCCACGACGGCGCTGTCGAGCAAGCCTGCGGCACCAAGCGCACGCACGATCTTGCGGCAGGCGGTGTCGACGTCGCCGTGATCGACCTCGTCGAGAACGCCCGAGCCGACGAAGCGGTCGAGCTGGTCGCACAGGGCGCGGTGACGCGGCTCGAAGAACGGCCAGTCGAGCCAGTCGCGGGGGATCACCTTCGCCGATGCACTCATGACAAAACCTGTCCGCCAATTATTTTAAGTATAAAATAATTCGCGGACGATCGATCTGTCAAGCTTGCGGCGGCCGCACGCGCCGCCGCATTCGCTCACTCCGCCGCCTTGCCGAGCCTGCCGAAAGCGCGCGTCGGCGCCGGGAAGCCGCAGGAGGTGCCGTCGGTGATCTTGACCTGATCCTCCCAGGGCAAGCGATAGGTGCCGGCGACCATGTCATGCATGAAGGTGTAGGGACAATCCATCGCGCCGCCCTTCACCGCGACATAGCCGCGGTGCCAGAGCTGATAGATGTTGTTCTCGACGCCCCAGTTGATGCGGGCCTCGCGCACGAGATCGGGGCGCACCTCGGCGGTGATGATCTCGTCGGCGCGCCCCGTCGTGCCGTGCGCGATGATGCTGCCGTCGAAATTGACGATCATGCCCTCGCCCATAGAATCGAACGAACCGTCGGAGCCGCACATGCAGACATTGGCCGTCACCATCAGGTTCTGGAACGCGTTGGCCTGGTTGGTGAAGCGCCAGCTGTCGCGGATCGGCGCGGTGTAGCCGGCGGTGCGGATCATGATCTCGGCGCCCTTGTAGGCGCATTCCCGCGCCATCTCCGGGAACATGCCGTCATGGCAGATGATGAGTGCGATCTTGGCGCCGCGCGGTCCCTCGATCACGGGGATGCCGAGATCGCCGGGCTCCCACGGCTCGACCGGAATCCATGGATGCAGCTTGCGGTAATACAGCTTGATGTCGCCGTGGTCGTCTATGATCAGACCCGAATTGTAGGGATTGCCGTCGGGGTTGTGTTCCATGATCGAGAAGCAGCCCCAGATCTTGTTGTCGATGCAGGCCTGCTTGAACGCGGCGACCTCCGGCCCGTCGAGCCGGCACATGATCTCGGGATTGGTGTCCATCGACAGCCCATGCAGCGAATATTCCGGGAACACCACGAGGTCCATGGTGCCGAGATTCCGCCGGGCCTTGCCGACCATCCAGACGATCTTCTCGGTCTGCCGCGCGAGGTCGTCCTTGGTCACGACGACCGGGAGCTGCAGCTGCACCAGGCCGATGACCACGCCGTTATCGGATTTATTGAGACCGCCTAACCCGTTCATGCCGGACCTCCCTGGTGTCGCCGCTGCTCGAGACGTCGCCCAAGACAACCACGATTTCACGAGAGCCGCGCGCCGATATTTCAGCCCGCCATTTGCCGCTTGCTGAGGCAGCGGCCGCCAGCGTTTCGAGAGTCAGACGACGGAAGATCGTTGCAGACGCGCTTGGAACCGCGTCAGCGCGCGGCCGAAAACGGCCGCCTCACCGGTTGCCCGCGCCAGCACCAGTGCACCCTGGATGCCGAGCACCACCTCCTCGGCGCCGTCGGCGGCCTGTGCCGCCGGCCAGCCGTCGCGGATCAGCGCATCGCGCAAGGCCTCGATCCAGCGCGTGAAGTAGCTGGCGATGGCGGCGGCGAAGCGATCCCGCGTCTCGTCGAGCGCGAACGCCCCGACCAGGCAGACGCGGCGGCCGGAACGGAAGTAGTCGTCGACGCCGCGCCACATCCGCGCGATCGACTGCTCCGGCGGATCATCGCGCAGCGGCGCATAGATCTCGCGCTCGAACCAGGCGTCGACATGCGCCAGCACCGCGCGCGCCATCTCGTCCTTTCCGCCTGGAAAGAAGTGATAGAGGCTGCCTTTGCCCAGTCCCGTCGTCTCGGTGATCCGGCTGAGCGAGGTGCCCTCGAAGCCGAATTCGCGGAACACCTCGGCAATCAGCGGGACGACGTCGGCGCGCTCGTTGAGCGTCCGCATGGCTCTCCCTGTTTCAAAGTCCCAATTCGGTCAGGCCGGGATGATCGTCCGGCCGGCGCCCGAGAGGCCAGTGGAATTTGCGATCGGCCGCCTTGATCAGCAGGTCATTGATGCAGGCGTAGCGACGCTGCATCAGCCCCTGCGCGTCGAACTCCCAGTTCTCGTTGCCGTAGGAGCGAAACCAGTTGCCGCTGTCGTCGTGCCACTCATAGGCGAAGCGCACCGCGATCCGGTCGTCGCTGTGGGCCCAGATCTCCTTGATCAGGCGGTAGTCGAGCTCCTTGGCCCATTTGCGGGTGAGGAAGGCGACGATCTCGGCGCGGCCGGTGATGAACTCTGCGCGATTCCGCCACCGGCTGTCGGGCGTGTAGACCAGCGACACCCGCTCGGGGTCGCGGCTGTTCCAGCCATCCTCGGCCATGCGCACCTTCTGGGTGGCGGTCTGCAGCGTAAACGGCGGGGCGAGAGTGCTCACGGGACATCTCCTTGTATACCATTCGGAATACTATGTACCGATCGGTACAAGGCGTCAAGCCGCGCATGTTAAAGAGAGCTCCCGGCACAAGCTCAGCCGTAAGCAATCGGATCGACGCGGAGCCCACCATGCTTGCGGTGCCGGTTTACCGAATGTGTGTGTCGTGACAGTGAGAACCCTTGTGTGCTCAACGGAAATTCGATGATCTGCTAAGGGAACCGGCCGAGCCGCGGGGGCGACACGGTCCGTCGGCTACATGTTTTGGGGAAATCGGACATGTCGATGCTCACGCCGCATGGCGAGTGCCTGCTGTGGACACCTGAGCTGATATGGGTGAATACGGTGTCCGACATCCTCACCTCGTTCGCCTTCTTCACCATTGCGTTCGTGCTTGCCTTCATCGTCTATCGCCGCCGCGACTTTCAGTTCAGCTACATCTTCTGGGCCTTCGCGTTGTGGGTGTCCTTCTGTGGGATGACGCGGCTGATCGAGGTGCTCACGATCTGGGTTCCAGCCTACAGCCTGGAGGCGGCCACCAAGGGCTTCCTGGCCTTCATGTCGGTCGGCATCGCCGCGGCGCTGCTGTTGATGCTGCCGCGGGTCCTGACGATGCCGTCCCGCGCCGAACTCCGGAACGCTTATGCACAGCTCGAGGAGGAGACGCGGCAGCGCCGCACCGCGGAAGCCATGGTCAAGCGCTTCCAGGAGATCGAGGCCACCGAGGCGCAGGTGCGGCAGGCGCAGAAGATGGAGGCGATCGGCCAGCTCACCGGTGGCGTCGCGCACGACTTCAACAACATCCTCACCGTGATCACGGGCACCATCGAGATCCTGGCCGAGGCGGTGAAGGACAGTCCGCAGCTGGTGCAGATCACCAGCCTGATCAACTCGGCCGCAGCGCGCGGTGCCGACCTGACCAAACACCTGCTGGCCTTCGCCCGCCGCCAGCCGCTGCAGCCGCGCAGCGTCGACATCAACGGCATGGTCGTCGACACCGCGCGCCTGCTGCGCCGGACGCTCGGCGAGCAGATCGAGATCGAATCCATGCTGGCGCACGATTCGGCGCCGGCCATGATCGACCCGAGCCAGCTGTCGACCGCGATCCTGAACCTCGCGCTCAACGCGCGCGATGCCATGCCGAACGGCGGCAAGCTGACCCTGGAAACCAAGAACGTCCTGCTCGACGCCGCCTATGCGCGCATGAACCCTGAGGTGATCCCCGGCAACTACGTGATGATCGCGGTCAGCGACACCGGCGAAGGCATTCCCGCCAATCTGCTCGACAAGGTTTTCGAGCCGTTCTTCACCACCAAGGACGTCGGCAAGGGCGTCGGCCTCGGCCTCAGCATGGTCTACGGCTTCGTCAAGCAATCCAACGGGCACATCAAGATCTACAGCGAGCCGGGGCACGGCACCTCGGTCAAGCTGTACCTGCCGCAGGCCAATGCCGACGCCGACGCGGCACTGTCGACCATCAGCGCCGAGGGCATGGAGCGCGGCGACGAGACGATCCTGATCGTGGAAGACGATTCGCTGGTGCGCGAATATGTCATCGCCCAGATCAAGCGGCTCGGCTACACGACGCTCGCCGCCAGCAAGGCCGACGAGGCGCTGGCGCTGATCGACAGTCACCCCCGCATCGACCTGCTGTTCACCGACATCATCATGCCCGGCGGCATGAATGGTCGCCAGCTCGCGATCGAGGCGCTGAAGCGGCGCCCGAACCTCAAAGTGCTCTACACGTCGGGCTATACGGAGAACGCCATCGTCCATCACGGCCGCCTCGATGCCGGCGTGCTGCTGCTCACCAAGCCCTATCAGAGCGCCGACCTTGCCCGCATGATCCGCACCGCGTTGAACGCGTGATCGGCCCCCATTCCCGAGACGAATGATCTGCCTTGAACGCCAGCGCGTTTCCAGGCCGAGGCGCGCGCGGCGGCCTGCGGAATTGAGGGACTTGAATGGGCAAGACGTTCGGACGCTGGCTGGCCGCCGTGCAGGCCTATGCATCGGCCGATGATGCGCGCTCCGACATTGCCGCCAAAGTGGCGCTCGTCATCGTCTCCAACCAGCCATTCTACCCGCTGTATCTCCACGCCATCGCAGGCCGCGCAGCCTGGCCGGCCTGGCTGACGCTGCTCACGACGCCGTTGTTCGCGGCCGTGCCCGTGCTCGCGAAGCGCCAGCCGTTCGCCGGCCGCGCCCTGATGGTGCTCGCCGGAACTGCCAACACCGTGTTCTGCGTCAAGCTGTTCGGCGCCCAGAGCGGCGTCGAGCTGTTTCTCATTCCCTGCGTGTTGCTGGCCGCGCTGCTGTTCGCACCCACGGAGCGCCTGCGGTCCTTGCCGCTGCTCGCGTTGCCGTTCGTTTGCTATCTGCTGATCGATTCCCGGCTCGGCGAGCCGGTGATGAGCGTCGTGGATCTCAACTACGCCTCGCTGATCGCAATCAACGCGATGAGCGTGGGCGCGCTGTCCGCCCTGATCGGCCTGCTCGCTGCAGCGCGCATGGCACCGGAGTGAGATGCAGCATAAGGCGCCATCCGGATGAGCGCAGCGAAAAAACGGTGCCGTGATCTGGCGCTACGCCGCAGCCATCTGCCGGTGCGACGACCTGTAGGAGGCCCCATGATGGCTGATATTGAAGTTCAAGTTCGCCGGCGGTTGTGACGGTGCATGGCGGGCGAGGAAGTAATCCTCGAGTTCGGCGACCGCGCGGCTTTCCCATTCGGCAGCCTGCGCCAGCAGTGAGTCGCGCTGATGCGGACGGAACGCCGCGGTCTGGCGGTACAAGGAGGCGATGGTACGATAGCGCCGCACGTTCTCGAGAACCGCTTCCCCATTCATCATCATGATGCTCTCCCCTCTCCGTCCCCCAGGACGTGCCGAAGGTGCACGCATGCACTTTGCGAAATCGTTAGCGGGCGCGATGGAGCGTGCGGATGGTTGGCGAATCGTTGACTAACGCGGTGCGTCGAATTGTCCGGATCGTCGATCGACGACGGTATCGATCGACCGCCTCCCCGCCGCACGCTCGAATTTACAACGACTTAAGGTTAAGGACGCACTCGCATAAAGTGACGTCGTCACAGATACTTACGCTCACGAGTGTTGTAGTTGAACTACAGCCTAATAGGCCGAATTGTGAGAAATCCTTGTCTCAATGTTGCTGATATTCATTGAGGATTGTGACCGATGAAAACCCTTGCCTCCGCCGTCTCTTTGCTCCTCGCCAGCTCGCTCGGCGCATTCGCCGCGGATCTGCCGGCCCGCTACACCAAGGCGCCTCCCCCGGCCGTGATCTACAATTGGACCGGCTTCTACTTCGGCGGCAGCGTCGGCTATGGCTGGGGCCGGTCGAACTTGAACACGACGCTGGACCAGACCAGCAGCTGGGCGGTCGAGGGCGCCGCCTTCCAGAATCAGTTCGTCAACATCAGCAACAACCGGCTCAATCCGGCTGGCGTGCTCGGCGGTCTGCAGGCCGGCTACAACTGGCAGAGCGGCGCCGGCGTCTTCGGCATCGAGGCCGACATCAACGGATCTGACCTCAACAAGCGGACGGTCTACACGGCGGCCAACCCGCCCACGACCCGCACCTTCAACGAGAGCATCCGGAACGACTGGTTCATGACCCTGCGCGGCCGCGCCGGTTACGCGGTCGATACGACGCTGTTCTACGTCACTGGCGGTCTCGCCGTCGGCAATGTCAAGGGCAGCTGGGATCTGACCTCGGCGAATGGCTACACAAAGACCGCCTCTGCCAACGAGACGCGGGTCGGCTGGACGGTCGGCGCCGGCGTCGAGCATGCGTTCGCGCCGAACTGGACGGTCAAGGCGGAATATCTCTACACCGACCTCGGCAGCATCAACTACACCTCGGCCTACGTCCCGGGCAGCACATTCGCCCCGCCCGGCTCGAACTACGTCGAGCGCCTGTCGCAGGACTTCTCATTCCACACGGTCCGGGTCGGCGTGAACTACAAGTTTGGTGGCCCGGCGGCCGCGCGCTACTGATCGCCGTCATCCATACCGACACCATTCAAGGGAAAGCCTCGGCCGCAGTGCCGAGGCTTTTTTGTTGGGGTCGAGGGCGGGCTCAGGCCGCCGCGATCGCCGCCCGGAAGCGGCGCAAGGTCAACGCCAGGACCACCGCGCCGATGGCCGCCACCGCGACGAATTGCGGCCACACCACATCGAGGCCGGCACCGCGGTAGAGGATCGACTGGGCGAACGACACGAAATGGGTCGATGGCGACGCCTTCATGATGGTGGCAAGCCACACCGGCTGGCTTTCCACCGGCGTCATCCCGCCCGACAACAGGTTCATCGGCACGGCGACGAGGATATAGAGCAGGCCAAGCTGCGGCATCGACCGCGCGATGGTGCCGAGAAACAACCCGACGGCGGTCGCGAAGAACAGATAGAGCACGGTGCCCACCATGAACAGCGGGATCGAGCCCATGATCGGCACGCGCAGATACCAGCGCACGACGGCGTAGAGCGCGATGGCGACGGCGACCGCGATCACCAGCGCGTTGGCCCAGATCTTCGACATCGCGATCTCCAGTGGAGACAGCGGCATGACCAGCAGATGGTCCATGGTGCCATGCTCGCGCTCGCGCACCAGGGCCGCGCCGGCCAGGATGATCGCGAGCATGGTGACGCTGTTGATGATGCCCATCACGCCTTCGAACCAGGCCGTGGTGACGTTGGGATTGAACGCGATCCGCGTCACCAGGTTGACCGGGGCGGACGAGGACGTCTCCGAGCGGGCCACGAACCAGGCAACCTCGGTGTTGATGATCTGCAGCGCATAGCCGGATCCGATACCCGCCTGGATCATCGCGGTCGCGTCGACGTTCACTTGCACCGAGGGCTTGCGGCCCGCCAGGACGTCGCGCTGGAAATTCGGCGGGATGTCGAGCACGAAGGTGAAGCGGCCGTTGTTCATCAGCCGCTCCACCTCGCTCTGGCTGATGTAGACCGGCGGCTGGAAGTAAGGCAGCTGGAATACGCTGGCGATCCGACGCGACAGCTCGGAGCTGTCCTCGTCGACGACGGCGATCGAGGCGCGATGCAGCTCCTGCGAGCTGCTCTGCGCCTGGCTGATCACCGCCACCGTAAACGAATAGATCACGAGCCCGATCAGCACGGCGTCGCCGAACAGGCTGCGCAGCTCCTTGGTTCCGAGCCAGAACACGTTGGAGAGCGAGCGCATCATCGCTCAGGCCTCTTGCTTCGGCAGCATCGCCAGGCTGAACCCTGTCAGGACGGGAATGAAGATCAAGAGGATCAGGATATCGGCGCCGACATCGGCGAAGCCAAGTCCCTTGGTGAAGGTGCCGACCGCAATCGGGCGGTAGTAGGTCATCGGGAACACCATGCCGATCAGCTTGGCCACGCCGGACAGCGACGACACCGGGACCAGCATGCCCGAGAACTGCGTCGCCGGCAGCACGGTGAGGATCGCGGTGCCGAACAGCGCCGCGATCTGGGTCCGGCAGAAGGTCGAGATCAGCATGCCGAAGCCGGTCGTGGTGATGACATAGACCAAGGTGCCGACCATCAGCGGCAGAAACGCGCCCTTGAGCGGGACCCGGAACAGGACCATCGCCATCACATACATCAGCGCGAAGTTCGCCAGCGCGACCGCGATGTAGGGCAGTTGCTTGCCGAGCAGGAATTCGAGCCGCGTCACCGGCGTGACATAGAGATTGGTGATCGACCCCAGCTCCTTCTCGCGGACCACCGCGAGCGCCATCAGGATGGCTGGAAACAGCGCCAGCAACAGCGCGATCGTGCTCGGAGCCATGGCGTAGATGCTGTCGAACGCCTGGTTGTACTTGAACCTGATCTCGACATTGACCGGCGAGGCCGGCAATGGCTGCGTCGTCTTGACGGCGGGATCGGACAGATAGAGCTGATGCGTGCCTTCGAGATAGCCCCGGATGGTCTCGGCGCGGAACGGCATCGCGCCGTCGATCCAGGCCGACACGAACGCCGGCCGGCCGCGCTTGATGTCGACGCCGAAGTTCGGCGGGATCTCGATCGAGGCCTTGATGTCGCCGCTCTTCATCCGCCGCTCGAGCTCGGCATAATCTGCAAGCGGCGGCCGCTCGACGAAGTAGCGGGAACCTCTGAGCTCCGCGAGATAGGCGCGGCTCTCGGGCGACTGGTCGCGGTCGAGCGCGGCGAAGGTCAGGTTGTTGACGTCCGTGGAGATGCCGAAGCCGATCACGATCATCAGGAACGCCGTTCCGAACAGCGCGAACATCAGACGGATCGGGTCACGGATCAGCTCGAGACCTTCGCGGATCGTATAGGCCAACAGCCGCCGCAGGCTGACGGCGCCCCGCCGTCGCTCCTCGCGCGGCCGGTCGGCGGGCTTTGGATCGGGCCTCGCCTGGGTCAGTGTGACCGGCGGATCGGCGACACCAGCGTCCTGCTCGAGGAAGGCGATGAAGGCCTGCTCCAGCGTCTGCGCGCCCTTGGCGCGGATCAGGCCGTCCGGCGTGTCGGTCGCCAGCACCCGCCCCTCATGCATCAGCGACAGCCGGTCGCAGCGCGCCGCCTCGTTCATGAAATGCGTCGAGACGAAGATCGTCATCTCGTCCTGGCGGGACAGCTCGATCAGCAGGCGCCAGAACTGATTGCGCGCCACCGGATCGACGCCCGACGTCGGCTCGTCGAGGATCAGAAGATCCGGCCTGTGGACGATCGCCACCGCGAGCGACAAGCGCTGGCGGATGCCGAGCGGAAGATCGGCCGCGAGGCCGTCGATGTGATCGGTCAGGTCGCAGCGCTCGACCAGTTCGGCAATGCGCTTCTCGGCGGCGTCGCGCGGCAGATGGAACAGCCGCGCATGCAGCACCAGGTTCTGCCGCACCGTGAGCTCGCCATACAGCGAGAACGCCTGCGACATGTAGCCGACCCGGCTGCGTGATTCATGATTGCCGGCCTCCATGGAGCGGCCGAAGATCAGCGCCTCGCCTTCGGTCGGCGGCAGCAGCCCGGTCAGCATCTTCATCGTCGTGGTCTTGCCGCAGCCGTTGGAGCCGACGAAGCCGAAGATCTCGCCCTTGCGGATCTGGAAGTTGACGCCGTCGACCGCGGTGAAATCGCCGAAGCGGCAGGTCAGGTCGCGCGCGACGATCACGGTCTCGTGGCTGCCGTCGAGCTCGGTCTTGGCCGGCATCTCGGCGCGGTCGCGCGCCGAGCGGTCGGGCAGCAGCGCGACGAACGCATCCTCGATCGAGGCGGCCTGCGTCTGCGCCTTGAGCTCGGCCGGCGTACCGGTCGCGAGGATGCGCCCGTCGTTCATCGCGATCAGCCAGTCGAAACGCTCGGCCTCCTCCATATAGGCGGTGGCGACGATCACGCTCATGCCCGCCGCGCTGCGCGCGCGCAGGCGGTCGATCAGGTCCCAGAACTGCCGCCGCGACAGCGGATCGACGCCGGTAGTCGGCTCGTCGAGGATGAGAAGATCGGGATCATGGATCAGCGAGCAGCACAGGCCGAGCTTCTGCTTCATGCCGCCGGACAGCTTTTTCGCCGGCCGGTCGGCGAAATCGGACAGCGCCGTCGCCTCCATCAGTTCGGCGATGCGCCAGTCGCGCTCGGACCGCGACTGGCCGAACAGCCGGGCGAAGAACGCGATATTCTCGCGCACGCTGAGATCGGGGTAGAGATTCTTGCCGAGGCCCTGCGGCATGTAGGCGATCCGCGGACACACTTGCGTGCGGGCGCGCCGGTCGGCCATGTCGGCCCCAAGCACGCGCGCCTGCCCGGCCTGGATCGCACGCGCGCCGGCCAGGATCGACAGCAGCGACGACTTGCCGACGCCATCCGGGCCGATGAGGCCGACCACGCGGCCGGCGGGAATGTCGATCGAGACGTTGTCGAGCGCGATCACGTCGCGATAGCGCTGCGAGACGTCCCTGACCATCGCGACCGGAGACGCATCGCCGATCATGTCGGCCATCATGGCGCTGCTTGCAGGCGCGCCGGCCATGCAACGTCGGAATTCCACCTGACATACGCCACGCCCGGCAATCCGCTCCTCACGGCATCGGCATGCGCGGCCAGCCTGTCCGGATCGACGCGCACGCGGATGCGAAACATCAGCTTGTCGCGCTCGCTGCGGGTCTCGACGGTCTTCGGCGTGAACTGCGCCTGGCTCGCCACGAATGACACTTTCGCCGGGATCGGACGATCCGGATAGGCATCGAGCACGATCCGCGCGTCGGTGCCGATCTTGACCTTGCCGACCTCCTCGGTCGGCAGGAACACGTCCATGTAGACATAACCGATGTCGAGCATGGTGAAGATCTTGCCGCCCGCGGCGAGGACTTCGCCGACATTGGCGAGACGATATTGAATACGGCCGGGCTTTGGCGCGATCAGTGAGTTGTCGGCGATCTGAACGGTGTAGAGCGCGACGTCGTGACGGACCGCTTCGAGCCCGCGTTCGGCTTCGAAAATCCGCGCCTGCGCGCCGGCAAGGCCGGCGGTCGCAGTGTCGAGCGCCTGCTGGCGCTGATCGGCCAGCTCCCGTGTGGTCCAGCCGCTCTGCAGCAGGCTGCGGGTGCGCTCCATCTCCTGCTCGGCGAGCGTCTTCTGCGCCTGCAGTTGCGCGAGATTGGCACGGGCCTGATCGACCACGTGCTGCGCCTGCTCGGCCTGGGCCTGCGCCTTCGACAGCGACTGCTGCAGCTCCTTCGTGTCCATCCGCGCCACGATCTGCCCGGCCTCGACGCGATCGCCGATATCGGCGCGCAGCTCGGCGACACGGCCGGCATATTTGGTCGCGATGTCGATCTCGTCAGCCTCGATGCGGCCATTGCTGACGCTGATGCCGAGGGGCAGCGGCGGATGCAGCCGCTGCCACCAGACGTAGCCGCCACCACCGGCCGCCCCGACGGCAAGGAGGAGCACGAGAAGCGGCCACACTGCCCACCTGCGCCGCGGCTGATGGGACACAGGAACCGGCATCGCCGGCGTGGGAACGACGGCTGCGGTTTCAGCACGGACGCGCTGAACGGGCCGTTCGTCGCCGGCGAGTTGCGTGTCCTGTGGATCCATTCCGAAAAACCTTCTCCGCTGAAGCATGGCGCTCGTTTGCCATAGGCGCGGGAGAATCCGTTGACACAGCTCAACCAGCCCCGCGCATGCCGCCGAAGCCTGCGATCACGTTTGGGTTACGGCGCGGAATCCGACGTCGCGATGGCATGGATCAGCAGCAGACTGCTGAAGATGACGAACAAGGCGAACGCCTGGAATTCGCGTGAAGACATATCGAGCAGGACGAGCATCCACTCGATCGGCAGACCGGCGAGCATGAGCAGGAGAAGGCCGGTTGCCGCGACGAAGATGCCATCGAGGATCCTCAACACGATCGTCTTGGACGTCATGGCGTGCTCCCCGTTAAGGACACGCGCGCGGTCGGCTGCCCGCGGCTGCCTCCGCAATCGCCCCGGACCTCCCGCGGGGTCAGCCCGTACTGGCGTCGGAACGAGCGATTGAAGTGCGAGAGATCGCCGAAGCCGACATCATAGGCGATGCTGGCAATCGCAAGCTGGCCATGGGCCGGGTCGCAGAGCATGCGATGCGCGTTCGCAAGCCGCACGCCGGACAGGAACGCGGAGAAGGTGGTGCCGTCGATCTCGAACAGGCGCTGCACGTAGCGTGGCGTGACGTTCAATTTCGCCGCGATCGTCGCCACCGACATGTCGCGGCGCCGGCTGTTGGCGATGAGGAACGATTTTGCGAGCTTCAGCCGCGCCGCGCGCAATCCTCTCGCGCGCATCGTCTCGGCGAGGTCGGCGGCCGGCCCGATCGACAGCGCGAGCAGGTCCTGGACGTGGCGTACCGACAGATTGAGCAGTTGCGCATCGATCGCGCCGCTGCTGGCCATGAGCCAGCCCGCATAATGGTCGAGCAGCTGCAATGCGCCGCGATCGACCGGCATCGGCCGCATCAAGGCATCCGCGATGCTGACATCCGCGGCTTCGACCATCACGCGTGGCATCAGCAGCGTGAATGATCGACCATTGCTGGTGCGATGGAACGCGCTCGCATCGGCGCCGCTGAGGATCGCCGCCTCGCCTTCGCGCAGCTCGCGGGTCTGCCCGGCGGACTCGACGAACGCGGTTCCCTGGCGATTGATCGCGAGGATGACGTTGTCCGCACCGTCGGCGAGATAGCGGCCGGACCGCGAGATGCGCGCCGGCGTGGCCCAGGCATCGAGCAGTTGCAGCCCCGGCAGGGTCAGGGCCCGATTGCGCGCCTTGAACGCGAGATCCGGCGCGGGCTCGAAATCGACACGCAGCATGACCTGGCCGTAGTGCTCGCGCCAGAACGCCGCGCGCTCCGGTTCCGGAATGTTGTCGGTCGAGAATTCGACGATGCGCGAATTGAAACCTGACATGCGATCACCCGAGACAATCCGAAACTGAAACCTGGAGCCGCGCGCTCCATCCAAGGCGGAATCGATAGCGTCATCGCCGCAAACGCGGCGTCCTCCGATCAGAGGATGTCGCCTGTCGGAGGATGGCCGAATGTGAACTGGGTCACGCGCGGTCGTGCCAGCCCTGCCGATCGTCGCCGCGCGCCAAGACACAGGGCTTCGGGAGTGATGCCGTCTGCGGCCTTACAACCAACGAGGACGAGGATGACACTCACTGGACGATGTTTTTGCGGAGCGGTCGAAGTCGAGGTGTCCGGGGCGCCAGAGGCGATGGGCTATTGTCACTGCCGGTCGTGCCGCTCGTGGTCGGGCGGCCCTGTCAACGCCTTCAGCCTGTGGAAGCCGGACGCGGTCAGGATCGCAGCCGGCACCGAGCACGTGGCGATGTTCCAGAAGACGCCGTTGAGCCAGCGGCAGTACTGCGCCAAATGCGGTGGACATTTGATGACCACTCATCCGCCGCTCGGGCTGGTCGACGTGTTCGCGGCAACGCTTCCGGATCTCGATTTCAAGCCGGCCGTGCACGTGAACTATGCCGAGACCGTGCTGCCGATGCGCGACGGCCTGCCGAAGCTGAAGGACTTTCCGCGCGAGTTCGGCGGCTCGGGCGACGCCGTCGCTGAGTAGCCTGGCGATGCCGAGCCCCGGAGCATGACAGGTTCCGGGGCTCGGCCGGCGTCCTTCTCATATCTCATCAGTCGAGCAGATGCCGATGATCGTGGATCAATCGGCGCGCGGTGCGCAACCGCGACTCCTGAAGCGCGGCGAGCACGGCCCGCGCCATCCGGCGCATCCGACGTCGAATTCTGTGCGACTGTCGCCGCACGCGCGGCACAGGGATCCTCATCACTCATCTCCGGCCAAGTGAAGCTCCGATCGTGCGCCACTCCTCAGCCGACGGCCTGGGCAGGCCTGCCAATCTCGCGGCTTCGCGCGACCGTTGCGCGATGAACCTCACGCGCCGCATGCCGACCCATGAAGGGGAATATCGTCCACGCGCCCGGGTTGATTATTCAGACCGGCGCACCCTTTCCCGGTCATGGCAGCGAGGTCACCGTGCAGAGCGAGTTCTATTCGCGGGCGTTGGACGCCATCTATCAGGGCTTTGCGGAACCGGATGGCATCACGGACGCACTGGATTGCGTCCGGGAACTGACGAGGTCCGAGGGTGCCACCTTCGAGGTCATCGACCCGATCGTCCGGCAGCCCCTGACCTTTCACAGCAGCGGTGTTGCTGCGGCCGAGGGCGACGACTACCTCGCCTACTTCGCGCCCCGCAATCCGCGCCTGCGCATGGCGCTGAACCAACAGCGCGGCGAACTGGCCTGGGACTATCAGGTCATGGACGAGAGCGCCATGAACCGCGATCCGTTCTATGCAGAGTTCCTGCCGCGCGCCGGGCTTCGCTATTTCCTCTCAGCGGTGCTGGAGCGGTCGCCGCAGCGGATGGTCGCCCTGACCCTGCAGCGAACGCCGCGGCAGGGCCATGTCGGCAAGGCCGACATCGCCCTGATGCACCGCCTCACGCCCCATCTGCAGCGCGCACTTAGAATGCGAAACAGCCTCGTCACAGCCTATGGCAACGATATCGGCACGACCGCACTCGATGTGCTGAAGGACGGCGTCGCACTGCTCGATCCGAGAGGCGAGATCGTCTACCTCAATCCGAGCCTGCAAGCCATCTCGGCAGACGGCGCCATGTTCCGGATCGAGAGGCGCGGCATCGTCTTCGCCTCGGCCGATCTGCGCAATCGCTATGCGCGCGCGCTCAGCGCGGCGACGCGTACCGACGGCCTGATCGGCACGGATGCCGCGCTCGATTTCCTGGCGCCGCGTCCAGGCGGCTTGCCGCCTTGCACGATATCGCTGCGCTCCCTGCACAAACGACACCCCCGTTCGGATTGGCCCGCTGCGATGGTGGTGATGCTGGTGCGTGATCCGATGCGGGACAGCCCGGCGGCGCATCTGCTTCAGGACCTTCATGGTCTGACCAGGGCGGAGGCGCAACTGGCCTGTGCGCTGAGTACCGGCATGACTGCGGTCGAATATGCCGCGCATCGCGGCATCAAGGTCACGACGGTCTACACGCATCTCAAGCGCACCCGGGAGAAGACGGGATGGCGCAGCGTCGCCGAGCTGACGCGGCGCATCCACGAAATCTCGATCGGTCTGCTGAATGCCGATCCTTAAGTCGCGGAAGTCGCGGAAAACGCCGCGACCTGCTGCGCCAGCGCATCGCGCACGCGCACGACGACGTCGGCATAGTCACGTCGCGCGTCCTGGCGGAACAGCCGCACGCTCGGATACCAGGGACTGTCGTCACGGCCGAGCAGCCAGCGATAGTCCGGCGTGAAGGGCAGCATGATCCAGGTCGGCTTGCCCAGCGCGCCGGCCAGATGCGCCACGCTGGTATCGACGGTGAGGACGAGGTCGAGACTGTCGATCAGCGCAGCCGTGTCGACGAAGTCACGGATGTCGGCGGTGAGATCGAGAATGTCGTCGCGCGCGGCGAGCGCGGCCTTGTCGGACGGCCGCGGCTCCTTCTGCAGACTGACGAACCGCGCCCCAATCTTGAGCAGCGGCGCGAGCGCCGGCAGCGGAATCGAACGGTTGTGATCGTTGAGATGCGAGGGGTTGCCGGACCAGACGAGCCCGACCCGCAAGCGGTCATGCGGACCTAATCGCTGCTCCCAGATCGCCCGGCGCGCCTCGGGAGGGCGCGGCAGATAGCATGGCGCGGCAGGGATGGTGTCGAGCCGGGTGGCAAAGGCGAGCGGCAGGCTCGACAGCGGGCAGTGATAGTCGATGGAAGGCAGCGCATCGATGCCGCGGGCAACACACTGCGCCACGCCGTCCAGGCCGGACAACAGCGGCTGCAGCGGCGCGTCGACCTCGAGCACGACGCGCGCGCCCTGCTCGGCCACCAGGGTGGCGTAGCGCGAAAACTGGATGGTGTCGCCGAGCCCCTCGTCGCTGTGCAGCAGGATCGTCTTGCCGGCCAGCGGCGCATCGGCAAGCCACAGCGGCGCCTCGAAGCTGCGCTCGACGAAGCCGACGGCGCGACATTTGCGTCCCCATTCGCGCGCCGCCCAGCCACGGGCGAAGTCGCCGGTCAGCAACCGGAACAGCGCCGCGTTCCAATGCGCATCGGCGAGGTCCGGCTTCAGCGCGACGGCGCGATCGAAGCTGTCGAACGCCTCTGCGAAACGATGCAGCTCGGCCAGCGACGTGCCGCGATGATTATGGAAATCCGCGGTCTGCGGCCGGAGCGCGATCGCCTTGTCGAACATGGCGACGGCGTCATCGTGACGGCCGAGGTTCTGCAGGATGCAGCCATAGCCATTGGCGACGTCGGGATCGTCAGGCGCCAGCGCCTGCGCACGGCGGCCGAACGTCTCGGCTTCCTGGTAGCGGCGCAGCCGCCGCAGGGCGATTCCCTTCAGATACAGCACGCCCGCCTGATCGGGCATCAGCCCCAGCGACTGCCCAAAGCGCGTGATGGCCTGCTCGTAATGGCCGGCATCGAAATGCAGTGCGCCGGCCTTGTTGGCCGCCTCGAGGTGGTCAGGCCTGAGCTGCGCCACCTGATCGAAGGCCAGGGCCGCCTCGTCGCGCCGCCCCTGCGCTTCCAGCACCTCGCCGAGACGAAACCAGGTCGCGGCGCGATCGGGCGCGAGCTGCAGCAGCCGATCGCAGGCCAGCGCCGCCTCGGCGTGCCGCTGCCTCAGTTGCAGCAGTTCGCCAAGCGCATCCCAGCTCTCGATCGCATCCGGCTGCAGCTGCAGCGCGCGATCGTAAGCCTTGATCGCTTCATCGGTGCGGCCGGCGAGCCGCAGCGCCTGCGCAAGGCCGACGAAGGACTCCGCGGCCGACATGTCCTGCCGAACGGCGCGGGCGAACCACTCAATCGCATCATCGGCGCGCTTGAGCGCCAGGCAGACCTGTCCCATCGCACGCAGCGCGTCGAGCGAGGCTGCGTCCAGCGTCAGCGCGCGGCGGCACGCATCCTCGGCCTGCGCGAGCTGTCCGGCGCGCAGCAGCCGCAAGGCCGCGGCACACAGCGCATCAGGCGTATCGCTGTGGCCCATCGATCCGGATTTGGCCGGGGGCTTGCCGGCGGACCGGCGCGGCTTGTGCTTCATCAGGGGATCTCTGCGCTCGTGCTGCAAGCGGTAGATGATTCCCCGATGCGCGGAAAGATTGCGCCGTCGTCAGGCGACCGGCGCCGGTGCCAGCGGCGCCGCCTCGAGGCCGCCGAAGCGGCGCTCGCGGCCGCGGAAGGAGGCGAGCGCCTGGGCCAGATCGGCGGCATCGAAATCGGGCCACATGCGCTGGGTGAAGTGCAGCTCGGCATAGGCACCTTCCCAGAGCAGGAAGTCCGACAGGCGCTGCTCGCCGGAGGTGCGGATGATCAGGTCGACGTCGCGCAAGCTGGTTTCGCCGGTCACGAGATCGGAGAAGGCCGCACGCGTCAGGCCATCGAGCTCGCGGGCCTTCGCCGCCGCCGCGAGGATGGCGTCGCGCGCCGAATAGTCGACGGCGATGCGCAGGTGCAGGGTGTTGCCGTCACGGGTGGCCGCTTCGGCCCGGCCGATCGCGTCGGCGATGCCGCCGGGCAGCCGGTCGCGGCGGCCAATCACGGTGAGGCGGACGCCGTTGCGCACCAGCGCCTCCACCTCGCTGGCGAGATAGACCCGCAGCAGCGCCATCAGGGCTGCGACCTCGGCCCGCGGGCGCCGCCAATTGTCGCTGGAGAACGCATACAGCGTCAGCGTGCCGATGCCCTGGTCGGGCGCAGCTTCGACGACGCGCCGAATCGCCTCGACGCCCGCCTCGTGCCCGCGCAGCCGCGACAGGCCCTTGCGCGTCGCCCAGCGGCCATTGCCATCCATGATGATGCCAACATGCAGGCCATCCACCACAGCAGGCGATTGAGGTTGCAGACTACTTTGCATTGCAAAGCTCCAGGTCAAAAATAAGCGCGATGCGAGAGTCAGACGCGGCCCGGGATCAGGCCGGCCGACGATGGCGTGTGCTCCTTGCCGGCAGCGGCCGCGGCGTCGCGGACGAGGCGCTCGAGCACGGCGAGATAGTCGAGGAAGCGGCGGCGTCCCGCCTTCGTCAGCCGGCAGGTGGTATGCGGGCGATTACCCTCATAGCCCTTGGTGACCTCGACGAGACCGGCCTCCTGCAGCACCTGCAGATGCCGCGACAGATTGCCGTCGGTCAGCCCACAGAGCTGCTTGAGGTCGGCAAAGGCGAGACCCTTCGGGTGCGCCATCAGCGAGGTGAGCAGGCCGAGCCTTGCCTTCTCGTGGATGACGCGATCGAGGCCGTCATAGGAGAACGGCGCGCTGCCATCAGTCTTCGACATCGGACTCTCCGGTCGCAAAATACAGAATGCCCGCCATCAGCCCCTGTCCGATCGCGAACGGAAGCCCCATCGTCCACGGCGACAGCGCATGCGTGGCGCTGCCGACCAGCAACACGGCGAAGCCGGCCATGAAATAGAACGCCCCGGCAAGCGCTACCGTGCGCGGCAGCGAGCGCACCGACGCGAACACGCCGAGCGACATCAGGATCTGCCACAGGCCCGGCAGCATCCACAGCGCCTCCGGCGCGAACTTCCACAACAGCACCGCGAGCAGCACGCCGGCGATGCCCGCTGGCAGGAACTGCTCGACCGCCTGATGGATCATCGCGTCTGCAAGGCCGGAATGATGCCGGCGCGATCGCGCCCGCATCTCGAACCAGATCATGGTCAGCGACACGCAGGCTGCCGCCGCCCATCCGAGCAGGAACGTCCACGCGTCGGCCGTCGGGTCGCGCAGAAACAGCTGCTGAAGCAGCGCAGTGACCAGCGCGACGGCCGAGGTCGCGGCCATCGTCGCCGGCCCGTAGCCGCGAAATGCCGTGCCCGCCGCAAGCTGGCTGCGGATCGCGATGATGTCCGCCAGCGCCTTATCGAGATCGCGCATGTCTCACCTGAAGCCGGTGACCGGCTCTTTTAACTTTGCGGTACAAAGTATATACGAACGCAAAGTCGATGCAAGCCCGCGCGATCCCGGAAGCGCGCCTGCGTCAGCCGATCGGTCGCGCACGCCGACCCGCTCGGTCGAGGGTGTCAGTAATACTGATAGCGGTGCACGCGGCGCCGCGGCGGCATGTCGACATAGACCGAGGGGCGGCGGCGGGCAGGATCGAACGCGACGCGCGGATTGATGCCGCAGCCTGCATTGCGCCCGGAGGCACTCGCCCGGCATTGCTCGAAGGTCTGGTAGGAGCAGTCACCGGGGTAACCGACGCCTCGGCCCTGCACACACCAGGGATAGTCGTAACCGCCTGCGGAGGCCGGCGCGATACCGCCACCAAGTGCAACGCCGACGAGGCCGGCTGCCATCATCATAACCTTGCGCATGATCTGTTCCTCTTCTGGCCGGAGGGTTGCACCACACCGGCATGGTCAAAAAACGACAAATCGGCGGAACGGATCACCAACCAAGGCAGTGACGTGTCGCCTGCGCGGCACGTCACCTTCAGCCCTCGACACCCGTCTGGCGGGCTGGCGCCTCATCGAAGACCTGCCGCGGCGCGCGGCCCGGCGATCGCGGCGTCGCCTACTCGTCTCATTCGACCTTCAGGCCGGCGAACTCGACGACCTTCTTCCACTTCTCGGTCTCGGCGACGATCTGGGCGCCGAACTGCTCCGGCGACTGGATCAGCGGCTCGCCGCCGAGATCGACGAGACGGGTCTTGATCTCGGGCTCGGCCAGGATGGTGTTGACCTGCTTGTTGAGCTTCTCGATGATCTCCTTCGGCGTGTTCTTCGGCGCGCCGATACCGAACAGCGCGCTCGCCTCGTAACCGGGTACGGTCTCGGCGACGGCCTGGACGTCCGGCAATTGCGTTGAGCGCTGCTGGGTGGTGACGCCGAGCGCCCGCAACGAGCCGGAGCGGATATGCTGGATGATGGAGGGCATGTTGTCGAAGATGACCTGCACCTGGCCGCCGAGCATGTCGGTGATCGCCGGCGCCGCGCCGCGATAGGGCACGTGCTGCATCTTGGTTCCGGTCATCGCCATGAACATCTCGCCCGACAGATGCACCGAGGTGCCGTTGCCGGACGAGGCCATGTTCACCTTGCCGGGGTTCGCCTTGAGATAGGCGATGAACTCGGCGACGGTCTTGGCCTCGATGTCCTTGTTGACGGTCATCACGTTGGGGACGCGGTTGAACGAGGCCACCGGCGCGATATCGCGGACGAAGTTGAATTTGAGATTGGTGTAGAGGCTGGCATTGATGTAGTTGGCCGGATTGACCAGCAACACGGTGTAGCCGTCCGCCGCCGCGTTCACCACGGCATCGGTGCCGATATTGTTGCCGGCTCCCGGCTTGTTCTCGACGATGAACTGCTGACCGAGCGTCTCGGACAGCCGCTGGCCGATCAGCCGCGCCAGGATGTCGGTCGCGCCGCCCGGAGGATACCCCACCACGAAGCGGACGGGACGGGTGGGATAGTCGGCCGCGGAGGCGTTGCGAACAGCAGCGATGGACGGGACGGCGGAGGCGATCAGACCAAGCGCGGTACGACGTGAAATCATGCGTTTCCTCAGGCATTATCGTTGGGCGGCGGTCAACGAGCCGCCAGGATCTATTGTAACATCGATTGTAACAGAGTGCCGCGATGGCGGCGAGATCGATGTCCCATCAGGAGGGAAGAGCCCATGCCGGTCAAGGTCGATGCGCTCGATCATCTGGTCATCAATGTCGCCGACGTCGAGCGCACGACGGCGTGGTATCAAGCAGTGCTGGGCATGACGGTCCAGGTGTTTGATCCCGGACAAGGCAAGGCGAGGCGCACGTCGCTGCTGTTCGGGAACCAGAAGATCAACGTGCGACCGAAGGACGCGGACAAGGTCGACTGGTTCACGGCCGACCACGTCGTGGCCGGCAGCGACGACCTCTGCTTCCTCACCACCAGCACCCCCAACGAGGTTGTGGCGCATCTCAGGGCGCTCGGCGTCGCCATCGAGGAAGGCCCGGTCGCCAAGCAGGGCGCGCGCGGCACCCTGCGCTCGGTGTATTGCCGCGACCCCGACGGCAGCCTGATCGAGATCTCGTCGTATCAGGATTGAGCCGGGGCCACGCCGAGGTCATTGCCTCGCGGTCTCGCCGCTCTTCTCCATTTTGGCGGCGATCTCGCTGCGCGACCATCCGGTCAGTTGCGCGAGATCCGTCGCCTCCCTGGCGAAGCGTGCGGCGAGATTGTCCTGGTAGGTCTTCGCCGCTGGACAGGACGCCTCGCCCCGCCAGGGGTGGTGCTGGACATAGCGGCCCTGGAAATTGCTGCGGTCCTTGGTCTCGATGAACACGATGTCCTCGGGGAACGTCTTGGCATCGTAGCGCACGTGCAGCCGGGTCGCGTAGGCATCGGAGCCGCCACGGCGCGTGGTGCGGAACGAGGCGTCATCGTCGCTGCCGATCCAGCGCGCGCCGAGCTCGACCAGCTCCCTGTTGCTCATCGGATCGGCGGCGCAGGGGTCGCACCATCCCATGTCCCAGGCATATTCGACGAACACCGCCTGCATGTTCTCACGCGCGACGGCGCGCTCGAACAGCGCCTTGTAGAACGGCCCGAACTCGTCCTTCACATAGAGCGGGACATCGATATCGGATGGGATCTTCACCGTGCGATAATTGGCCGCCTCGATGCGGCCGCTCCTCGTCAGGGCATAGATGATGAGGTCCTGCGGTCCCCTGGCATTGACCGTGCCGAGCCGCAGCGGCACCATGAACTTGGCGCTCCGGTAGCGTACCTGCAGGGGCCGGAGCTGGCCGTTCCCCAGTCCCTTCATCCGCTCGACATTGACCTTGGCGACGAAGAACCGCATGCCCTGCCTGATGTAGCTGCCGAGCACGGACTCCGCGCCTTGCGGGATGCGATAGTCGTTGTCGGTCAGCCAGCGGGTCAGACCGTCGCTCTCCTGCGCCGACAGGATCAGCACGTCGTATTCGGCGACGTCGTAGCTGGCCTCGACGGTGACGCCATAGTTCCGCCGGGCCATCTCGTAGACGGCGCCTGCCATCATTGGCGCCGCGGACATGGCCCGCGCCGCAACGACGACCGGCGCGCAAGGGTCGGCATCATGATATTCGACCAGCCGCGGCGCGGTGTATTTGTCGAGATGATCGATCGTCTTCGGCTCGACCACGCCGATCTGCTTGCGCTCGATGAAGGTCGGCACGGGAACGACGACCGCGAACTCCTTCACGTCGCCCTCGAAGTCGCTGGCCATCGTGATCGCGGTCTGCTCGCCGTCGCGGGCCAGCACGACCTTCGACGACTGGTTGAACAGTTTTGCATCCGCCTGGGCGACATAGAAGCCGCAGAAGGCATTCGCCGGCGCCATCGCCGCGTTGGCCAGGATCGCGGTGGCCGCGACGCCGGTGCGGAAGAGCTTGTTGTCACGCGGGGTCATGTCGACACTCCTTCGGGAACGGATGAACGCCAGGAAAAGCGGGTCTCAGGGACGAGCCGATCGAGCAGCAGCGTCAGCGGCGACAGCGCGATCAGCGCCACATAGAGCGCCGGCCGCATCTGCAGGGCGAAGGTGAGGTAGTGCGCCGCGACCGCAACGCTCAGCGCGAACAGCAGCCGGCCGACGCGCGAGTCCGGCGAGGTGCGCGGGTCGGAGATCATGAAGAAGGTGAAGATCAGCAGCGAGCCGCTCTGCAGCTGATGCAGCGGAATCGCCAGGGGATCGCCGAGCCAGGCGGCGCGCAGCAGCAGGAGCGCGGCGTGACTTGCGAAGAAATACAGCGCGACATCCACCCGGCGTGACGCACTGAGCACGAGGATCGCGAAGAAGCCGGCGAGGCTCGCGAACCAGATCTCCGTACCCCATTGGCCCGGCGAGATCCACACGCTCTTGGAGCCGAGCAGCAGCCCCACGATCGCGAGCCCGGCCGGGTTGAACATGTGCTTGCCGTCGATGCGCAGCACGAATTTGGAGCCGATCGCGATCATGGCCGCCGCCGCATGCAGCCACAGCGCATCGGCGCGCAACAGCAGGCTGAGCGAGAGGCCGGTGATCAGCGGCGATTTGAGATCGAGCGGCACGCCGGCGATGCGGCAGCAGGCCACCTGCGTGAGCAGCGCCATGGTGACCGCGATCACGCTCGCTGCGGGACGCGCGCCGAAATCGATCGCGGCGAAATTGATCGCCAGCAGCGTCGCCAATGCCGCGATCTGGAAATAGCGCGCATCGGGCAGCCGCCATGGTCGTGGCTCGGCCTGCATGCAAACCTCCGGGCGTGTCTTGCCGCGCCATTGGTCGCCCGCAGACGGAGACGGGTTCAATCCCGATTTGATCGCGGCGGCGCGAGGTGGCAAAAGATGACGACAAGAACGAAGCGGCCGGAGACAGGCCGTACTCAAGAATGGCGGGAGCGAAGATGAACGGAACGACGATGGCAGCGGGCACGGTGACGCCGTTCGACGGCATGGACGCGCCCTGGCTGTTGAAGCTGCGCAGCGAGACCCGGCGCGACCATCCGTTCCTGATCTCCGCGCCGTTCGATGCGCCGGCGCGCCGCTGGACCTATGGCGCCTTTCACGACCGTGTCGGCGCCTTGGCCGCAGGGCTGGTCAAGCGCGGCGTCCGGCCTGGCGATGCCGTGCTGATCCATCTCGACAATTGCGTCGAGGCGATGCTCGCCTGGTTCGCCTGTGTCGAACTCGGCGCACTCGCCGTCACGACCAACACGCGCTCGGCAGCCGCCGAAATGAGCTACTTCGCCGAGCACTGTCGCGCGGTGGCGGCGATCACCCAGCCGGCCTATGCCGAGATGATCGCAGCGCATTGCCGCGGTCTCAAGTGGATGGCCGTGATCTCGCACGATCCCGGTCAGGCGGAGGCGCCGGCCGTCGGACGCGGCCAGCGCTTCGAAGCGCTGTTTGCCGACAGTGCCGACCGGCCGCGGCGGCCGGCCGACCCGCTGGCGCCTTGCAGCGTGCAATACACCTCGGGCACGACGTCGCGGCCGAAGGCGGTGCTGTGGACGCATGCCAACGCGCTATGGGGCGCCAAGGTCAATGCCGTGCACGAGGACCTTCATCAAGGCGACGTGCACCAGACCTATCTGCCGCTGTTCCACACCAACGCGCTGGCCTATTCGATGCTGGCCACGCTCTGGGTCGGCGCGACCTGCGTGATCCAGCCGCGCTTCTCCGCGAGCCGCTTCTGGAGCGTCGCGCTCGAGCATGGCTGCACCTGGACCTCGACCATCCCGTTCTGCATGAAGGCGCTGCTCGACCAGGAGGTGCCGAAGCATCACAAGTTCCGGCTGTGGGGCACGGCGGTATCCGAGCCGCCTGCGTTTGCCAGGTTCGGCATCAAGATCATCGGCTGGTGGGGCATGACCGAGACCATCACCCACGGCATCGTCGGCGAGATCGACCAGCCCAACGCGCCGATGTCGATCGGCCGGGCCGCACCGGAATACACCATCCGCATCACCGACGATGACGGCCGGCCCACCGAGGTCGGCGCCACCGGCAACCTCGCCATCAAGGGCGTGCCCGGCCTGTCGTTGTTCGCCGAGTATCTCTACAACGCCGAAGCGACCCGCACGAGCTACGATGCCGACGGCTTCTTCCTCACCGGCGACCGCGTCACGCGCCTGGCCGACGGCTTCATCAAGTTCGGCGATCGCACCAAGGACATGCTCAAGGTCGGCGGCGAGAACGTCGCGGCGTCCGAGATCGAGCAGGTGATCATCACCGTGCCCGGCGTGCGCGAGACCGCCGTCGTCGCCAGGAAGCATCCGATGCTGGACGAGGTGCCGGTCGCATTCGTGATCCCGCAGCCCGGGATCGCGCGCGACGAACTTCCCGGGAAGGTGCTGGCCGCCTGCCGCGCCGGCCTCGCCGACTTCAAGGTGCCGCGCGAGGTGAAGCTCGTCGACGAGATGCCGCGCTCGACCCTGGAGAAGGTCGCAAAGGCCGAGCTGCGCAAGCTGCTGGATTGAGGAGGATCGAGCGGCTCGACCTCAAGACATCTCCACGCGGATCGGCAGCTTCTTCGGCCCGTTGACGAAAGTCGCCTGCGTCATCTTCACCGGGCCCGCCGGCGACAGCGACGCGAGGCGCGGCAGCAACTCCTCGAACAGGATGCGCATCTCGAGCCTGGCGAGATGCTGGCCGAGGCAGAGATGCGCGCCATAGCCGAAGGCGACGTGCCGGTTCGGCTTGCGGTTGCAACGGAACGTGTCGGGCTCGTCGAACACGGCTTCGTCGCGATTGCCTGACGCGTAGCACAGCATGAGCCAGTCGCCCTTCGCGATATGGCGACCGCCGAGCTCGGTGTCGGCGGTGGCGCTGCGCATGAAGTGCTTGACCGGCGTCATCCAGCGGATCGCCTCGTCGACAAGTCCGGGGATTAGCGCGGGATCGGCCTTGACGCGCGCGAATTGTTCGGGGTCTTCCGCCAGCGCCCAGATCGCGCCGGCGGTCGACGACGACGTCGTGTCGTGGCCTGCGGTCGCAACGATCATGTAGTAGCTGGTGCGGTCATGCAGCGGCATGTCCTCGCCGTTGATCCTGGCATGGGCGATGACGGTGGCGAGATCGTCGCGCGGATTGGCCCTGCGGTCGTCGGTGATGCGCTGGAAGTAGGCGGCGAAATCCGCGACCACGGCCTGCAGCATGGCCGCGAACACCTCCGCCGACAGCGCCTCGCGCACCCGCGCGGTGTCCGGATCCTGCGGGCCGAACAGCTCCTGCGTCAGCTTGAGCATGCGCGGCTCATCTTCTTCCGGCACGCCGAGGATCTCCATGATCACATGCAGCGGATAGCCGAGCGCGACGTCCGCGACGAAATCGCAGACGCCGCCATTGGCCGCGGCCTTCGCCGCCATGCGGTCGACGGTCGCACGCGCGATCTGGCGAATGCGCGGCTCGAATTTGGCGATGTTGGCCGGCATGAACCAGCCCTGCGTCAGCGCGCGATATTTCGGATGGTCCGGCGCATCCATCTGCACCAGCGAACGCACGAGATTGGGCTGGCCGGTGATCTTGTGAACGCGCTCCAGCACCGCCTTGTTGGTCAGCGTGGTCGCACGGTCGGCATTGTGGAACAGATCGTTCTGACGGCTGATGGCGAGAATGTCAGCGTGCCGCGTCACCACCCAGAACGGATCGAACGCATCGAGCTCGGCCCGCCCGAGCGGGTTGTTGGCGCGCAGCCAGCGATAGGCATCATGGATGCGGTGGTCGGCGTAGCAGGCCGGATCGACCAGCGCGGCGGCGATGGGCCCGGGAATGACCTCGCCGGCCTGTTCGGCTGCGCCCATGCTGCTCCTCCCGCCTTTCATCGATTGGCGGGTAGGATAGTGCGCCTCCGCAGAGATGCACTTGCGTCGAGCAGCTACCGCCGGGCGATGGATGCGCTCTCAGGCGATCGCGTCAATGCGCGCCCATCGCGACCGGGCGAAACGCCTGCAGCAGTTGCTGGTCGAGCTTCGGGCCCATGTTCTCCATGATCTGGAACGCACGGGCATGGGTGAAGGCCGGCCGATAGGCGCGGTGCTCGATCAGCGCGGCGTAGATGTCGACGATCGTGGTGAGGCGCACGATGTCGCTGATCTGCTCGTTGTGCAGCCCGTCAGGGTATCCGGAGCCGTCGAGGAACTCGTGGTGATGCAGGATGACGTCGAGCATCTCCGGCGGGAAGCCGCCCTGCCGCCACAGCGCCTCGTAGCCGCGGCGCGGATGCTGGCGCAGCAGCGCGATCTCCTCCGCCGTCAGCTTGCCCTGCTTGTCGAGGATCGCGACCGGAATAAACGCCTTGCCGACGTCGTGCAGCAGCGCCGCGCGGACCAGCCGGCGCTGATCGTCGTCGCGCATGCCCAGATGAATCGAGAAGCCGACCGCAAGCCCGGTCACGAACAGGCAATGCCGGTAGGTGTCGTTGTGGTGACAGCCGACCACGGTCATCCATTCGCGCAAGGACGAGTGCTTGATCGCCTTCAGGATCTTGTTCTCGGCCGCGACGATGTCCTCCATCGTCAGATGCGCGCCGGTGGGCAGCTTCTCGAAGATCTTGACCATGATGGCCTGCGCGGCCTCGACGCCGCGATTGAGCAGCTTGCCGCGATCAGTCTCGTCATAGCCGTCGTCGGCGGGGAGCGCCGAGCGGATGCGCTGCAGCACATCGGCGGGGCTGAACGGCCGCGCGATGGTGTCGGTGGCGCCCAGCGCCCACGCCTGCATGGTGGCGTGGTGCAGCGCCTCGGCCAGCACGAACAGCCGGGGCACCTCGCTATAGGCGCGCGACGACAGCTTCTTGCGCACCCGCTGCACGCTCTCCGGCGAGCGCAGGTTGATGTCGACGATCACGCCGGAGAAGCGGTTGCCGGGGTTCTCGGGGATTTCGGTGGTCGGCATCATGTCGACGTCGCCGACCGAGCGCAGGATGCGCGCCAGCTCGCTGCTCTGGTCACCGCGATCCGACGCGAGCAGGAGATGGCGCCTGTTCGCGGTCTGGGTCACGGTCTGCTTGGCTGTCGCGCTCATACGGGCTCGCCCCCTGCGGTTTGCTGCTCATGCAAGTTACCGGGATACGGGTTCGTCGCGGCTTAAGCCGATCATTCAAGCTGTATCGTTTCAGGTGAGCGAGAGGTTAAGGGAATTGGTCAAATCGTCCGGCGCGGAGACCTGACCGCAGCGCAAAAAGCAACCGCCGGAGACTGGCTCCGGCGGTTCCCAGATACGGCGCTGGCCGCGCGACGACGCTAGGCCTTCATCGCCGCCTTGACCGCCGCCGACGTGATCGGCAGCGAGCGCAGCCGCGCGCCGCAGGCGTTGTAGATGGCGTTGCCGAGCGCCGGCGCGACCACGGTCACCGCGGGCTCGCCGACGCCGGTCGCCTTCTCGCCATTGGCGATGACGGCGATCGCGACCTCCGGCACCTGGCTCATGCGCAGCGGCGTGTAGCTGTCGAAGTTGGTCTGCTCGATGCCGCCGTCCTTCAACGTCGCCTTCTCGTACATCGCCAGCGACAGCCCCCACAGCGCCGCGCCCTCGACCTGGGCGCGGATGTTGTCGGGATGCACCTGGGTGCCGACGTCGGTCGCCACGGTGAGCTTCTTCACCGTGACCGCGCCGTCGTCAGCCACCGCGACATGGGCGACGCACGCCGTCCAGCTCGCGGTCGCCCGCTCCTGCGACGACACGCAGGACACGCCCATGCCCTCGCCCTTCGGCAGCTTCTTCGCGCCGTAGCCGGACAGGCCCATCGCCGCCAGCAGCGTGTTACGCAGCCGCTGTGCGCCGCCGTCGTTCTTGCCCTTGCCGTCGAGCAGCGCGATGCGGAACTGCGCCGGGTCCTGTCCCGAGGCCACCGCGATCTCGTCGATCATGCTCTCGACCGCCCAGAACGTCCAACCCGGCGCCACCGAGCGCAATTGCCCGGACGGCGTCGCATTGTGCGCGAGCTCGTTCTTGATCGCGCGCACATGGTGGTTGGGCACGGTGTAGAAGAAGTCGGCGCCGTTGACCGTGAACGAGTCCAGCGGGCCCTTCTTGTCGACCGAGGGCGACAGGAAGTCCGGGATGCCCCAGCGCGCCGTCGGCCACGCCGAGACGACGTCGTGGCTGAGCGCGATCAGCTTGCCGTTGCTGTCGAGCCCGGCCTTGACCTTCTGGTAGGTGAGCGGCCGCGAGTAGTCCATCGTCATGTCGTTCTCGCGGGAGTAGATCACCTTGACCGGCTTGCCCACGGCCTTGGCCGCCTGCACCGCCGGCACCATCATGTCGGCGTCGAGCCTGCGGCCGAAGCCGCCGCCGAGCCAGGCCTGGTGCATCACGACATATTTCGGATCGATCCCGGCAGCACCCGCCGCGATCGCGCCGGAACGGGTCGCGAACTGATTGCCGGAGTAGATGTGCAGGATGTCGCCCTTGAACTCGGCGGTCGCGTTCATCGGCTCCAGCGGCGCATGGATGTTGATGCTGGTGGTGTACTCCGCCTCCAGCACCTTGGCCGCGCCCGACATCGCTGCAATGGGATCGCCATCCTTGACGAAGAACTGCCCGGCATCGTCCTGCGCCTGCAGCCGCATCGCCTCGGTGATGATGGTGTCGGTGCTGACATTGGCGTAGGGGCCTTTGTCGTAGCTGATCTTGAGCGCGTCCGCCGCCTTCCTGGCGTTGGCATAGGTGTTGGCGACCGCCACCACCCAGCCCGAGGTCGAACCGGTCTTGTCGTCGAGCGTCACCGCCTTGATGAAGCCCGGCACCTTCTTGGCCTCGGAATCGTCGACCGCCGTGACCGTGGCGCCGAAGCGCACCGGCGGCGTGACGACCTTGCCGTAGACCATGCCCGGCAGCATCGTATCGATGCCGTATTTCGCCGTGCCGTTGGTCTTGGAAGGAATGTCGAGCTGCGGCACCGAGACGCCGATCATGGTGTACTGATCGGGCGTCTTGAGCGTCAGCGCCTTCAATTCGTCAGGCGTGAAGCTCTTGGTGATCTTGCCGCTCTTGACGATCTCGGCATAGCTCATCTGCTTCTTGGACTTCGGATGCATCACGACGCTGTCGCGCACGACCAGCTCCTTGGCCGGCACGCCCATCGCGGTCGCAGCCGCCTCGGTGAGCGCGATGCGGCCGGCTGCGCCGGCGCGGCTCATGGCATCGAAGTTCATCATCGTGCTCCAGCTGCCGCCGGTGATCTGGGCGCCGAGCACGGGATCGTTGAACTTCGGATCGTTGGAGGCGAGCTGGACCCGCATGTCCTTCCAGGCGGCGCCGAGCTCCTCGCAAACGATCTGCGCCATGGTGGACGCAATGTGCTGGCCCATGTCGGCCTTGCCGCAGGTCACGGTCACGATGCCGTCCGGCGCAATCGCGTACCACACGCTGGGCTCGAAGTTTGCAGGCGCCGCGGCGGCGAGTGCGCTGTCGGCGAGGCCGGCATAACCGAGCACGAGGCCGGTCGCGGCGATGCCGACCAGGAACGAGCGGCGGCTGAGATCGGGGGCCATCGAAGGCGCTGCTTTCACGTGCTGGTTCATGTCGCCCTCCGGTCGCTGGTGTTCGACGCGGTGCGCATCTCGGACGCGGCGCGCTGGATCGCCTTCTGGATCCGCGAATAGGTCATGCAGCGGCAGAGATTGCCGTCCATATGTGCGACGATCTCCTCCTTGGTCGGGCTCGTGGTCTTGGCGAGCAGCGAGGCCGCCTGCATGATCTGGCCGGACTGGCAGTAGCCGCATTGCGGCA
The DNA here is from genome assembly GCF_032489875.1 of Bradyrhizobium sp. SZCCHNR1015. NCBI lineage: Bacteria > Pseudomonadati > Pseudomonadota > Alphaproteobacteria > Hyphomicrobiales > Nitrobacteraceae > Bradyrhizobium > Bradyrhizobium sp. SZCCHNR1015. The sequence goes on along the minus strand of NZ_JAUEYW010000009.1, from coordinate 86,330 downwards.
CCTGCTCGGCGATCCACGCCTTCTGCAGGGGATGATCGCCCTTCTGCGACAGCCCCTCGATGGTGGTGATCTTCTTGTTCGCGACGTCGCCGACCATGGTCTGGCACGAGCGCACGGCCTCGCCGTTGACATGCACGGTGCAGGCGCCGCACAGCCCGGCGCCGCAGCCGAACTTGGTGCCGGTCATCTGCAACTGCTCGCGGATGACCCATAGCAGCGGCGTATCGTGCGCCGCGTCGACGGACATGGTCCGCCCGTTGATGGTGAGATTGGGCATGTGGTTTCTTCCCCGCCCGGCGTGCGACTTCGCTTACGGCGAAGTTCGGTTTTATCGATTCGCTGGAACCCACCGGATAGATGCCAGCCATCATAAGAATGATCGCGTTGCCACGGCGACGCAACGGGATTTGAGCGCCGGCTTGCGAAATGAAACGGCATTTGCGTTGTGCAGCGCGAACGATGCTGGGCTCGTGACGCCGCGCACGCTAAGAAGAGATGCAGCCAACGCCGACAGCGAGAAGAGATTTCAGCCCATGAGACCATCCATACGCATGACGCGGTGCCTGGCTGCGGCCATGCTGCCGAGCCTGTCGGCCGTAACCCCTGCTGCGGCAGGGCAGACGCCCGGCGTCGCTGACGCGCCTTTCACAGCGACGTTATTCAATGTCACGCCGCTTGCCTTCGGCATGGATGTCGGCGAGACATCGCGCGTGCTGGAGCAGCCGTTGATCTATCTGAACGGCACGCCCGGCAACGAGACCTTTCTGGCACTGCGCAATCTCGGCGGCAGCGGACTGGTCCCGCACCATCACCGCCTCTACCTGAAATTCCGCAGGGGACGGCTGACAGGCTGGAAAGAGGACTACGGCACCAACTGGATGTGGCGCTGACAGGCGCCTGACGACCGCAAAGAGGACATAACGTGGGACAGGACATCAAGCTGACGGCATCGGACGGGTTCCAGCTCGGCGCCTATCGCGTCGATCCGACGGGAACTGCAAAGGGCGCGCTGGTCGTCATCCAGGAGATCTTCGGTGTCAACCATCACATCCGTAACGTCTGCGACCGCCTCGCCGCCGAAGGTTACGTTGCCATCGCGCCGGCGATCTTCGACCGCGTCGAGCCCGGCTTCACCTCGGGCTATTCGCCTGACGAGATCGCGGTCGCGCGCAAGTTCGTCGCCAATCCGGATTGGGCGGCCTTTTTGCGCGACACCCAGGCCGCAATCGACGGCGTGAGGAATGTCGGGCCGGTCGGCATCATCGGTTTCTGCCTCGGCGGCAGCATCGCCTATGCGGCTGCGACCAAGCTCACCGGGCTGAAGGCCGCGGTCGGCTATTACGGCGGCGCCATCGTCCGCTTCGCCGACGACAAGCCGACGGTGCCGACCCAGCTCCATTTCGGCGAGAAGGACGCGGGCATCCCCCTGACCGACGTCGAGACCATCAAGGCCAAGCGGCCGGACGTCGAGATCTTCGTCTATCCCGGCGCACAGCACGGCTTCGGCTGCGACGAGCGTGCGAGCTACGACAAGCCGAGCGCGGATCTGGCGTGGACCCGTAGCCTCGCGTTCCTCGGAACGCATTTGCGCTGAACCTCACCACCGTCATTGCGAGGAGCGAAGCGACGAAGCAATCCAGAGTCGCGCGTGACGCTCTGGATTGCTTCGCGGAGCCTGTCATCGGGCCGCGCATGTGCGCGGACCCGTTGGCTCGCAATGACGGCGGATGGAGCAGCGCGCCACTCGGCGGCAATGTATCCCTGTAGCCGGGCGAGACGTGCTGATATCAGAACCAGCGCTCGCCGACCTGGATCGTATCTCCCGGCTTGAGCGAGGTCCCGAGCGGAACCTCGTAGCGCGCGACTCCGGACGCATCGGTATGCGTCAGGGTGACGATGTCGCGCCGCGCCCGAGGCGAGAAGCCGCCGGCGATCGCGATTGCGCTCTCCACCGTCATGTTGGGCACGTAAGGGTATTGGCCGGGCGCCTGCACCTCGCCGAGGATGAAGAACGGGCGATAGGCCTCGATCTCGACCGCCACCGATGGCTCGCGGATGTAGCCGTTGCGGAGCTTGGCGGTGATCTCGGCGGCGAGGCCGGCGGTGGTGCGGCCACGCGCCGGCACGCTGCCGATCAGCGGCATCGTGATCGATCCGGACGCGTCGATCGCATAGGTGTTGGTCAGGCCCTCCTGGCCGTAGACGACGACGCGCAGCTTATCGCCGGCGTCGAGATGATAGGCGGAGTCGCGCCGCGCCGGCACGTAGCCGGCGGGAACGACATAGGCGCCCGCGCGAGTGGCGGCAGCGAACGAGTTGCGCAGCGCCGGGATCGCCCCGCCCTGCCCGGTGGCGGCAACCGGGCCGGAGGAAGGCGTTCCATAGGCCATCGCGTCGAGATCGCTCTGCGGCTGGACGGCAGCGACGGGGGAGATCGTCTGCATGCAGCCCGACAACAGGATCGCGGACAGGACGGCAATGACCGGAACAAACAACGCGCGCACTCGAACAATCCTTGAATGAGGATGTGCGTTAGTCATGCGCGGTTAAGGTTAACAAACCGTTGGCGCGTGCAGTCCGTGCATCCGCAAGCGCGCCGCGGTGAAGGCGGTTCGAAAAAAATCCCCCTCCCACCGCGTGGGAGAGGGACCCGAGAATATTCGGCGCGATCCAGCGCGCGGCTGGCCTAGGCGCTCACGCCGACACCGATCGGGCACGCGACCCCGGTGCCGCCGAGGCCGCAATAGCCGGCCGGATTCTTCGCGAGGTACTGCTGATGATAATCCTCGGCGAAATAGAATGGCCCCGCCGGAGCAATCTCGGTCGTGATCGCGCCGAGCCTCTTGGCACGCAGCGCCGACTCATAGGCCGTCTTCGACGCCTCGGCGGCCTCGCGCTGCGCATCGCTGAACGTGTAAATCGCCGAGCGATATTGCGTGCCGACGTCGTTGCCCTGGCGCATGCCCTGGGTCGGGTCATGGCTCTCCCAGAACGTCTTCAGGAGCCGCTCGTAGGACATGACCTTGGGATCGAACACCACCAGCACGACCTCCGTGTGCGCCGTCTGCCCCGAGCACACCTCCTCGTAGGTCGGGTTCGGCGTATGGCCGCCGGCATAGCCGACGGCGGTGACGTGGATGCCGTCGCCGAGCTGCCAGAACTTGCGCTCCGCGCCCCAGAAGCAGCCGAGCCCGAACACGGCCTGCGCGAGGCCGTCGGGATAGGGCGGCAACAGGCGGCGACCGTTGACGAAATGCGTGGCGGCGGTCGGGATCGGCTGAGTGCGGCCGGGCAGCGCCTCGGCGGCAGACGGCATGACAGGGGCTTTGCGCATGAAGAACATGGGATGTCTCCGCTCATGGCCAGCGCCCGCGGGACGGCCCACGGCGCGATGACCTCTCCTCAGGGGGAATATATAGGGCTCTACGGGTCCAGCAGTAGCGCTGTTACGCCGCGCCAGCGGTTCCCGCGGCATGCTGCCAGCATACAGCTGCCGGCGCAGCGAGACGAACCGCCGCGCTCAGTCGCGTCCATAGCCGATCAGCGGCTTGCGCGGCCGGAACAGCAGCATCAGCAGGATTCCAAGCAGTCCAAGCACCGCAAACACCGGCTGGTCCAAAAACACCTTGACGATCCACTCCCACAAGAACGGGGCCTTGGCCTCGATCCAGGCCTTGAAGGCGGCCTGGCTCGCCTGGTGGACGTCGTTCCAGAGCTGGCCGAAACGGGTGAACTGCAGGGTCTGGTCGGCCACCCAGCGCGCGCCGTCATAGACCAGGAAGATGAAGCTTCCGGCCAGCAGCAACAGCCCTACCAGACGGAAAAAACCGCGGATCATGCCTCACCTGCCCTCTCTCGCACGCCCTTGCGGGCAGCAAGGCCATAGCGGGGCCCCCGCAGAAATTCAACCTCGTCAGGGGCTTAGAACCGGGTTTTGGTCGATTCCGGCCGCCGCGGGCGCTCCGAGACCGTTGACGCTCGGCAGGCCTGCCCCTATAAGGTCGCCATTGGCGGTGGGCGCAATCCCGCCGCCGCTGTTCTTTGAGCAGCGCCGATCCGCCGAGCATCCGCTCCGGTCATGGCATTCTCAGAGAGGCGTCCGAACAACCCACCGCGTCGATGGGGCCGCGTCAAGCGGGCCGCGCGCGTACCCGCAAGAGCGGCGACTGCTCGCCGCCGAAGGATATTTGAGAGCATGGCCAACACGACCTCCGCGAAGAAAGCGACGCGCAAGATTGCCCGCCGCACCATCATCAACAAGTCGCGCCGCACCCAGATGCGCGGCGCCGTTCGCTCCGTCGAGGACGCGATCAAGAAGGGCGACCGCGAGGCTGCGCTGAAGGCGATGGCCAACGCCGAGCCGCAGCTGATGCGCGCCGCGCAGCGCAACATCATTCACAAGAACAACGCGAGCCGCAAAGTGTCGCGCCTCACGCATCAGATCGCCAAGCTCGCGAAGTAACGCGACCGCGCCACTGGCGAACTATCAAGATGCAAACAGCCCGGCTCGCGCCGGGCTTTTCTTTTTGCGCATTGCGCCGGAGCACATTCGTTCCTCGCCGCGCCTTCTATTTGATGGCGATATCGCGTCGCGAATGCGATCTGCGCGTGTTGGAGGATGCGCGACGTCATACGCGCCTGACATTGTTCCGTAGTCCTACGTGACGTTCCGTAGTTTTACGCGGTGACAATATTGTCTCACCTGAAACAGCGAAGACTCTGCGCGTCGCGCTTGCGCAGCGATGTCAAGTGAGCGCGGCGCGTCGTTCACGTCACGCACCGCGCATCGCGGGAGTTACCCGCGTCCGGCAATCGCGAAAAACATCGTCTCGAAAATGACTTAAGCGCATAGCGCGACCAAGTGATTGGAAAAGCGGGTGAGGCCGGTCGAAACATAAAAAAATTATGAAGAAATTTTGGGCAGACGATGTTGTTTGTCACATCCGAGATTCCTCGCGATGATTCAAAACGTTGCTTTCTTAACGCGCAACACCGCGTCGCAACCGCTGCGAAGACTCGTCACGCGTGCTCCGATCTTATGGATTGCGAGTCCCGACGCATCGTGTATTTCTTTAATCACTCGCGGCGCCCACGATCTTGAGACCAGCGCGGTTTTAGAAACGGGGCGGACGTGCAAATCGGCGGCGGTGTGCGCGTTGGCGACGCTTTCCAAAGCGATGGCCGGATCTGTACCCATAGCAATATGGGGAACGACCGAACTTTGTCGAAATTTCTCGGGCGCAGCATCATCGTTGCGCCGCTTTGAACAAGAGAAATACGACATCGGTCGACCCGGCCGGAGCTCGTGGCGGCTTCGCTCACCGAGTGGACAAGTTGGACGGGATGTACGGCGGTGCGGCTGAATCTTGGGGTTCGGACGCGGCGGCATTGGGATGACAACTTGCCGTGAGCAATCACGGCAGGGCGGGGAGGTTGCATGCTTTACGGACAAATTGCGGGCACACACCATAAGCTGGTTCCGGATCACGCACCCTTGGCGGTCGGCACTTTGGCGGTCGGCACTGAAGTGACCGGTACGACCAGCACAGCCATCGCCAGCACGGCCATCGGCCCTCCCGCTCGTCCGAGTATGCGCTGACCTCGCGGAGTAGTTTTCTTCACCAGCATTGATCAGCCCAACGGCGCTCGCGCCGAACGGCAAGCCATGTCTGGAGTTGAGCCTCCGCTCGAGGTCTCGCTGCGGGAGACGCGTCCTTCCACGGGACGCCTGCCCGGCGATCACACGACACCACCACTCAATTCGAAAAGTTGCGACTGCCATGACAAATTCGGAACAGGAACGCTGGTCTCGCGTGAAGGGTCGGCTGCGCTCGACCGTCGGCGAGGATGTCTATACGAGCTGGTTTGCGCGGATGGACCTCGAAGCCGTCCAGGACGAAAGCGTTCATCTGTCGGTGCCGACGCGTTTCCTGAAGAGCTGGATCCAGGCGCACTACGCCGAGCGCGTGTTGTCGTGCTGGCAGGCCGAGATGCCGGAGGTGCACCGTATCGATCTGTCCGTTCGCACCGCGATGCGCTGCGCGACGCCGGTCAAGGAAGCCCCCGTCGCCGTCGAAGCCCGCCGCGCCGAGCGCAGCGACGCCAAGCCGGCGACCAGCGCCGACACGCGAACGGCGTCGGCTGCGGCTTCGCTCGCCACGAGCCATGATGCGCTCGGCGGCTCGCCGCTCGATCCGCGGCTGACCTTCGCCAGCTTCGTCGTCGGCCGCGCCAACACGCTGGCCCATGCGGCGGCGCGCCAGGTCGCCGACGGTCGCCGCGGCGATCCCGTGATGTTCAACCCGCTCTACATCCATGCCGGTGTCGGGCTGGGCAAGACGCACCTGCTCCAGGCCGTCACCTGGGCCGGCAACGCCGGCGGCGAGCGCAAGGTGCTGTACCTCACCGCCGAGAAGTTCATGTACGGCTTCGTCGCGGCGCTGAAATCGCAGACCGCGCTGGCGTTCAAGGAAGCACTGCGCGGCATCGACGTGCTGGTGATCGACGACCTGCAGTTCCTGCAGGGCAAATCCACCCAGGCGGAGTTCTGCCATACGCTGAATGCGCTGATCGACGCGGGGCGCCAGGTGGTGATCGCAGCCGACCGGCCGCCGTCCGACCTCGAAAGCCTCGATGATCGCGTCCGCTCGCGGCTTGCCGGCGGCCTCGTCGTCGAGATGGCAACTTTGGGCGAGGATCTCCGCCTCGGCATTCTCAAGTCGCGCGTCGCGGCGGCCCGCGCCCATCATGCGAGCTTCGACGTGCCGGAGCCGGTGCTCGACTATCTCGCCCGCTCCATCACCCATAACGGCCGTGATCTCGAAGGCGCGATCAACCGCCTGCTGGCGCATTCCAAGCTCAACAATCAGCCGGTCACGCTCGACATGGCCGAGCGCGAGGTGCGCGACCTGGTCCGCCCGCAGGAGCCGAAGCGGATCAAGATCGAGGACATCCAGCGCGTCGTGGCGCGGCAGTACAACGTCAGCCGCTCCGACCTGTTGTCGTCGCGCCGCACCGCCAACGTGGTGCGCCCGCGCCAGGTCGCGATGTATCTCGCCAAGACGCTGACCCTGCGCTCGCTGCCCGAGATCGGCCGCCGCTTCGGCGGGCGCGACCACACCACCGTGCTGCACGCCGTGCGCAAGATCGAGGCGCTGGTCGGCAAGGACGTCACGCTGAACGACGAAGTCGAGTCGCTGAAGCGCCAGCTGCAGGATTAGAGGGCACGCACGGCCAGGGGAGCGGACAGAAGGTTCGCCCCCAGCCGGGCCATTGTCCCGGCGGCTCGACGCTGCCCTCGGGCGTCATGCTCGGCCCCTGCCTCCGGGTCCCGGAAGAGCCTGCCGAAACATGGGAAATCGGCTCCGCATCCCTTGCGCTTGAGCCTCATCCGCGCCACTTTACGCCTCCCCCTCACGCTCCTGGACGCTGGCCAAGCGCCGTTCGGGCGCGAGGTGCCATCGGCCGCGGCGCTGCTCTAGCCCGCCGGCATTCCAGGACGAGATCAGTTGGGAACGGGCGGGTAAGTGCAATGAAGGTGACCGTCGAACGCGCGCAGCTCCTGAAGTCGCTGGGCCACGTCCATCGTGTGGTCGAGCGGCGCAACACCATCCCGATCCTGGGTAACGTGCTGGTCCGCGCCGAGAACGCCCGGCTGTCGCTGCGCGCAACTGACCTCGATCTCGAAGTGACGGAAACCCTGGCCGCCGAGACCGCCACCGCGGGCTCGACCACAGTTCCGGCGCACATGTTCTACGACATCGTCCGCAAGCTGCCGGACGGCTCGCAGATCGTGCTGGAGAGCGACGGCGAGCGCGCGGTGCTCGCGATCCGCGCCGGCCGCTCCAAGTTCACCCTGCAGACGCTGCCGGAGAGCGATTTCCCGGATCTCGCCGCGGGCGAAATGACGCACGCCTTCGGAGTTCCGGCCAAGGACATCAAGAGCCTGATCGACCGCACGCAGTTCGCGATCTCGACCGAGGAGACGCGCTACTACCTCAACGGCATCTATCTGCATGCCGGCGGCACCGCCAAGCAGCCGACGCTGCGCGCCGTCGCCACCGACGGCCACCGCCTCGCCCAGGTCGACCTGCCGCAGCCGGCCGGCGCCGCCGAGATGCCGGGCGTGATCGTGCCGCGCAAGACCGTCGGCGAGGTGCAGCGGCTGATCGAGGACAATGACAGCGAGATCAGGATCGAGCTGTCGCAGGGCAAGATCCGCTTCACGCTCGGCCAAGTGGTGCTGACCTCGAAGCTGATCGACGGCACCTTCCCGGATTACGGCCGCGTCATTCCGCAGAACAACGACAAGGAGCTGGTCGTCGACAAGGCCGATTTCGCCGCCGCCGTCGACCGCGTCTCCACCATCTCCTCCGAGCGCGGCCGCGCCGTGAAGCTGGCGCTGGCGCCCGGCAAGCTGGTGCTGTCGGTGACCAATCCGGATTCCGGCAGCGCGACCGAAGAGCTCGAGGTCGAGTACGCCGCGGATGCCCTCGATATCGGCTTCAACTCGCGCTATCTGCTCGACATCGCCGCCCAGATCGAGGGCGAGGTCGCCGTGCTCCGGCTTGCCGATCCCGGCTCGCCGACCCTGATCCAAGACCGCGACAACAGGAATGCGTTGTACGTGCTGATGCCGATGCGGGTGTGAGGCGCGCTGCACGCAACGCTTGGGACGAGCCACACGACGAAAATCCCCTCTCCCCTTGCGGGAGAGGGTGCCGAGCGAAGCGAGGCGGGTGAGGGGTATGCCTCCACGATCACCGAGCCATCGGACGACATCCACACGCATCCGCGGCTTCGCCAAGACGATGCGACGTCAGCCGACCGAATCCGAAGCGGCCATGTGGCGACTGCTACGTGATCGCAGGTTTGAGAAATACAAATTCCGTCGTCAGGCGCCCGTAGAGCAATTCATCCTCGATTTCGTTTGCTTCGAAAAGCGCCTGATCATCGAGATCGATGGCAGCCAGCATGCTGACAACGAGAAAGACACCGAGCGAGACGCGATCTTGAAAGCTGCAGGATTTCGCATCGTTCGCTATTGGAACAACGACGTGCTGTACAATTCGACCGCCGTTCAAGAGGACATCCTCACGAAGCTGAGCGAGCCGTGAGATACCCCTCACCCGCCGCCTTCGGCGGCACCCTCTCCCGCAAGGGGAGAGGGGATTTCGAATGTGTGGCCTAGATTTCCCATGACCCCCTCCCGCATCCACCGTCTCGCGCTGACGCATTTTCGCAGCTATCGCGCTGCCAGCGTCAGCGTGCAGGCGGACATGGTTGCGCTGGTCGGCGCCAATGGCGCCGGCAAGACCAATTGCCTGGAGGCGATCTCGTTCTTCGCGCCGGGACGCGGCCTGCGCCGCGCGACACTCGAGGATGTCGCCGACAACCAGGGCGACGGCTCCTGGGCGGTCTCGGCGGAGGTCGAGGGGGCGCTGGGGCTGACGACCTTCGGCACCGGCATCGAGCCGCCGCGCAGCGACGCCAGCACCACCAGGCGCTGCCGCATCGACCGCGAGCCGGTGGGCTCGGCAGCCGCCTTCGGCGACCACATCCGCATGGTGTGGCTGACGCCTGCGATGGACGGCCTGTTCATGGGCGCGGCCTCGGAGCGGCGGCGCTTCTTCGACCGCCTGGTGCTCGCGATCGACAGCGAGCATTCGAGCCGCGTGTCGGCGCTGGAGCGCAGCTTGCGCTCGCGCAACCGGCTGCTCGAGGTGCGCAATTTCGACGACCACTGGTGTGGCGCGATCGAGCGCGAGACTGCGGAGCTCGCGGTCGCCGTCGCCGCGAGCCGCGGCCAGACCGCGGTGAAGCTCGCTGCGATGCTGCGCCAGCGCGGACAAGCCTCGGCGTTCCCATCCGCCGAGATCGCGCTCGACGGCTGGATGGAGAATGCGCTGCTGAGCGAGCCGGCGCTTGCCGTCGAGGACCGCTACCGCGCGATGCTGCGCGACAATCGCGCGCGCGATGCCGCGGCGGGCCGCACGCTCGACGGGCCGCATCTCACTGATCTCCATGTCGTCTACGCGCCGAAGAACATGCCGGCGCGCGACGCGTCGACCGGCGAGCAGAAAGCGCTGCTGATCGGCCTCATCCTCGCGCATGCGACGCTGGTCGCCGAGACCACCGGCATCGTGCCGATGCTGCTGCTCGACGAGATCGTCGCCCATCTCGATCCCGGCCGCCGCACCGCTTTGTTCGCCGAGCTCGGCACGCTCGGTGCCCAGGTATGGCTGACCGGCGCCGATCCCGCGGCGTTTGCCGAACTACGCGAGCTCGGCGAGATCTTCGACGTCGAGGCCGGACGGATCAGCGCGCGGCGGTAACGCCTTCGGCCGTTGGTCGGGATCCCCCCGGGGTCATACCGGACTCGTGCCCTGAATCGCACGCGAAAGCGCCCCGCCGCACGCCTCAAAACCAGCCGCGGGAATGGCCTGAATCCGGCTTTCGGAGGGGACGAAAACGACCCTCGCCAGGCCTTGAAAAACCGTTAAAAAACGCTATCTCTTCAATGTCTTACGAAGGGCCACTTTGCGCTAGGCGCGTGGCTTCTTTCGTGAGAGAAAGAGCGCTCTCGGCATGCGGTTTGCGATGCCGATTCGACCACCCTTCCGAAGGCCCCACATGACCGAACCCGCCCGGCAAACCATCGCCGACACCGAGCCTGCAACCGCGAACGAGTACGGCGCAGAATCGATCCGGGTGTTGAAGGGCCTGGACGCGGTGCGCAAGCGCCCGGGCATGTATATCGGCGACACCGATGACGGTTCCGGCCTGCACCACATGGTCTACGAGGTCGTCGACAACGCGATCGACGAGGCGCTGGCCGGCCACGCCACCGCGGTGGAGGTGATCCTCAATCCGGACAATTCGGTCACCGTGCGCGACGACGGCCGCGGCATTCCCGTCGACATCCACAAGGGCGAAGGCGTGTCGGCGGCCGAGGTCATCATGACCCAGCTGCACGCCGGCGGAAAATTCGACCAGAACTCCTACAAGGTGTCCGGCGGACTGCACGGCGTCGGCGTCTCCGTCGTCAACGCGCTGTCGAGCAAGCTGCAGCTCCGCGTCTGGCGTGACGACAAGGAGCATCTCATCGAGTTCGCCCATGGCGATGCGATTGCGCCGCTGAAGGTGGTCGGCGAGGCCAAGGGCAAGCGCGGCACCGAGGTGACGTTCCTGGCCTCGACGGAGACCTTCAAGAACGTCGAATACGACTACGCGACGCTCGAGCATCGCCTGCGCGAGCTCGCCTTTCTCAATTCCGGCGTCAACATCGTGCTCTCCGACATGCGCCACGCGGTCGAGAAGCGCGAGGAGATGCATTACGACGGCGGCGTCGAGGAGTTCGTCAAATATCTCGACCGCAACAAGAAGGCGATCGTTCCGGCGCCGATCATGGTGCGCTCGGAGGTCAACGGCATCACCGTGGAAGCTGCGCTGTGGTGGAACGACAGCTATCATGAGAACGTGCTGTGCTTCACCAACAACATCCCGCAGCGTGACGGCGGCACCCATCTCGCCGGCTTCCGCGGCGCGCTGACGCGCCAGGTCAACGGCTATGCCGAGGCCAATGCGAAGAAGGAGAAGATCGCGCTGACCGGCGACGATTGTCGCGAGGGTCTCACCGCCGTTCTTTCCGTGAAGGTGCCAGATCCGAAGTTCTCGTCGCAGACCAAGGACAAGCTGGTGTCCTCGGAAGTGCGTCCCGTGGTCGAGAACGTTCTGAACGAGGCGCTCGCCGCCTGGTTCGAGGAGCATCCGGGCGAGGCCAAGACCATCGTCGGCAAGGTGATCCAGGCCGCAGCGGCACGCGAGGCCGCGCGCAAGGCGCGCGAGCTGACCCGCAAGAGCCCGCTCAGCGTCTCCTCGCTGCCCGGCAAGCTCGCCGACTGCCAGGAGAAGGATCCGGCCAAGTCCGAGCTGTTCATCGTCGAGGGTGACTCGGCCGGCGGCAGCGCCAAGCAGGGCCGCAACCGCGAATTCCAGGCGGTGCTGCCGCTGCGCGGCAAGATCCTCAATGTCGAGCGCGTGCGCCCCGACAAGATGCTGTCGAGCGAGCAGATCGGCACGCTGATCACCGCGCTCGGAACCGGCATCAGTGACGAGTTCTCGATCGACAAGCTGCGCTATCACAAGATCATCGTGATGACGGACGCCGACGTCGACGGCGCCCACATCCGCACGCTGCTGCTGACCTTCTTCTACCGGCAGATGCGCGAGATCATCGACCGCGGCCATCTCTACATCGCGCAGCCGCCGCTCTACAAAGTGATGCGCGGCAAGTCCGAGCAGTATCTGAAGGACGAGCGCGCGCTGGAGGATTATCTGATCGGCACCGGGCTCGACGACTGCGTGTTCAAGACCGCCGAGGGCGAGGAGCGCAAGGGCCGCGACCTGCTGGGGCTGGTCGAGGAAGCGCGGATCGTCCGCAACATCCTGCGCAATCTGCACAGCCGCTACGATCGCAAGGTCGTCGAGCAGGCCGCGATCGCCGGCGTGCTGCGGCCGGATATCACCCGCGACCTGGCGACCGCGGACGCCGCGGCCGAGTACATCGCGAAACGGCTCGACGTGCTGGCCGACGAGGTCGAGCGCGGCTGGATCGGTCACTTCCTCGAGGGCCAGGGCTTCACCTTCGAACGCACCGTGCGCGGCGTCAAGGACGTCGCCGTCATCGACGACGCGCTGCTCGCCTCGGCGGATGCCCGCAAGCTCGACGACTATGCGGCCCGCCTGCAGGAGGCCTATGCCAAGCCCGGCACCTTGCGCCGCGGCGACGTCCAGACGGTGATCCACGGCCCGGTCGATCTGTTCGAATCCGTCATCGATGCCGGCCGCAAGGGCGTCACCCAGCAGCGCTACAAAGGTCTGGGCGAGATGAACCCGGAACAGCTCTGGGAAACCACGCTCGACACCGAGGCCCGCACGCTGCTGCAGGTCAGGGTCAAGGAGGTCGACGAGGCCGACGACATCTTCACCAAGCTGATGGGCGACGTCGTCGAGCCGCGCCGCGAATTCATCCAGGACAACTCGCTGTCGGCGAACGTCGACGTGTAGGCCCAGATGCCGGGACGCTCCAGCCGTCCGGCCTGTCCCTCATCGGGCTGACGCTCGCCCCTGTCATCCGCCTCGCCGTGCCGCCGCGAACTGCGTGAACCAGTCCAGCGCCGCCGGGTTGCGGGTGGCATCCTTGCTCGCGACCTTGTCCGGAGCGTCGCCGAGCAGCAGTCGACGGACCGGCACCTCCATCTTCTTGCCGGTCAGGGTCATCGGGATTTCCGGCACGCCGATGATGACGTCGGGGACATGCCGCGGGCTGCGCTCGTGGCGCAGCCGCCGGCGGATCTCGTCCTGCAACCCGTCCGTCAGCTCGATGCCCTGGGCGAGTTGCACGAACAGCGGCATGTAGAAGCCGCCGTCCGGCTGCTCGATGCAGATGACGAGACTATCGACGATACCGGGAATCCCCTCCATCGTCCGGTAGATTTCCGCCGAGCCGATCCGCACGCCATGACGGTTCAGCGTGGCGTCGGAACGGCCCAAGACGTGGCAGCCGCCGCGCGCGTTGAAGCGGACACGATCGCCATGGCGCCAGACCCCCGGATAGACGCCGAAATAGCTGTCCGTATACCGGACGAAATCGGCATCGCCCCAGAAGCAGAGCGGCATCGAAGGCATCGGCGCGCGCACGACGAGTTCGCCGGCCTCGTCGATGATCTCGCGCCCCGCATCGTCGAACGCGACCGCGGCCACGCCGAGCGCCGGAGCCTGGATCTCGCCAGCATGCGTCGGCAGCAGCGGCGAGCCGGCCAGCAGACCGGAACAGAACTCCGTTCCGCCGGATTGCGAGGAGGCCCAGACCTCGGGCTTGACCGCCTCGTGCACCCAGCGAAACACCTCCGGTGTCGATGGCGATCCGACCAGCATCACCGACTGCAGCCGCTCCAGATTGAACTCGCGGCCCGGAACGACGCCCTGCTGCCGCACCAGCTGGATGTAGCTCGGGCTGATGCCGAGCACGGTCACGCCGGCGGCTTCCACGAGCCGCCACACCAGCCGCGCGTCCGGATGGCTCGGATGGCCGTCATAGAGCACCGAGGTGCCGTTCATCAGCGGCCCCCACATCAGCGTGTTCCAGACCATCCAGCCTGTCGTCGAGTAGAAGAACAGCGTGCCGTCCGCCTCGATCTCGAAATGAAACGCCGCCGACTTGTAGTGCTCGAGCACGATGCCGTGGTGATTGTGCACGATCGGCTTCGGCAGGCCGGTCGTTCCCGAGGTGAACAGCACCCAGAGCGGATGATCCGATGCGACGCGTGCGAACTGAAATGCGTCGCGCGCGATCGCCGGACCGTCGAGCAGGTCGGGCCACGCCCGAATGCCGCCACGAAACTCCGGCGCCTTGCGCGCGGCCGGATGATAGTCGAGCATGACCAGCATCTCGGCGCTCGGCAGCGCCGCGAGGATCGTCTCGAGATCGCCGATGCGGTCGAAATCCTTCGCTCCGTAACGATAGCCGTTGACCGCGAAGACGAGCTTCGGCGCGATCTGCGAAAAGCGGTCGATCACCGTCTGCGCGCCGAATTCCGGTGCCGCCGAGGACCACACCGCGCCGATCGCCGTGGTCGCGAGCATCGCGATGACGGCTTCGGGAATGTTCGGCATGTAGGCGACGACCCGGTCGCCCTTGCCGATTCCCATCTCGCGCAGCGACGTGGCGAGCCGCCGCACGCGGCGTGCGATTTCGCCCCAGCTCGCGGCCGCCAGCGGACGCAGCTCCGAGCCGTGATGCAGCATCGCTCGATCGGGACTGCCGCTCAACTCGTGGCGCAGCACGTGCTCGGCGAAGTTCAGCCGCGTCCCCGTGAACCAGCGCGTCCGCGGCATCGGATCGCGCGAGACGACCTCGCCGATCTCGCCGTCGGCCATGACCTCGAAATAATCCCAGATCGAACGCCAGAACCCGGCGACGTCGTCGACCGACCACTGCCAGAGATCGTGATAGCCGGAGAAGCTGTGGCCGCGCGAAGCGAGCCAGTCGAGATATCGGCGGATGTTGGCGCGCGCCTGTCGCTGCGCCGAGCAGGTCCAGACGTCAGCTTGATCATCGGCCATTCCAGCGTTTCTCCATCCCTGCCGCAGCCGCGGCAGCCAACGACCATCGGCCGCGCTACACCGGCCGTCAAGAACACGGCGCGCTCCCCGGCCGCTGCCCCGCCGCCGTGGCAAAGTGGCCCGCCGCGATTTTCCGGCATTGATTCCGTTTTGGAATTGGCGTTAGGAGTCGGTCTCATGAGGACCCCGGCGGCCCGTGAACCAGGTTCGCGGTCGCCGGATTGCGGAACAGGTTGATCCCGCTGGACACCCTGTGCCCGAACGCCGTCGCGAAGCCGGCAAGGGCAACGGCCACACGCTTCGACAACGGATCATCACCGCATGGCGCCCATTCAATACATCGTCGAGGGCGGTCACCGGCTCAAAGGCGCGATCGAGCCGTCCGGCAACAAGAACGCCGCGCTGCCGATCATCGCCGCCGCGCTGCTGACCGAGCATCCGGTCACGCTCGACAACGTGCCGCGCATCCGCGACACCGAGACCCTGGTCGAGCTGATCCGCTCGGTCGGTGCCTCCGCCGAATGGCGCGGCCGCAACCGGCTCGCGATCCATGCCAAGGACATCCGCGCCGCCGATCTCGATCCGGATCTGTGCATTCGCATCCGCGCCTCGATCCTGCTGGCAGGACCCCTGCTCGCCCGCTGCGGCGAAGTGGCGCTGCCGCCGCCTGGCGGCGACGTCATCGGCCGGCGCCGGCTCGACACCCATTTCCTGGCCTTCGAGCAGCTCGGCGCCACGGTCACCGCGACCGACAAGATCGAGCTGCGCGCCTCCGGCCTGAAAGGCGCCGACGTGTTCCTCGACGAGCCCAGCGTCACCGCCACCGAGAACGCGCTGGTCGCCGCCGTCGCTGCGCACGGCACGACCTATCTGCGCAACGCGGCCTCGGAGCCGCATGTCCAGGACCTCGCGCATTTCCTGGTGGCGCTCGGCGCCAACATCGAGGGCATCGGCACCAACACGATGGTGATCCATGGCGCCAGCACGCTCGGTCAGGCGTCCTACGCGATCCAGCCCGATCACATCGAGGTCGGCTCGCTGATCGGGCTCGCCGCGGTGACGCGCTCTCCCTTGCGCATCGTGCGCGCCGGTACCGAGCATCTGCGCTCCATCCGCATGGGCTTCGAGCGGCTCGGCATCGTCTGCGAGGTCGCCGGCGACGATCTCATCGTGCCCTCGGAGCAGACGCTCAGGATCAAGGACGATTTCGGCGGCCACGTGCCGAAGCTGGAGGACCAGCCCTGGCCGGCCTTCCCGGCCGACCTGATGTCGATCGCGCTCGTCACCGCCACGCAATGCGAGGGCGTGATCCTGATGTTCGAGAAGATGTTCGAGTCGCGGATGTTCTTCGTCGACAAGCTGATCTCGATGGGCGCGCGCATCGTGCTGTGCGACCCGCACCGCGCCATCGTCGCCGGCCCCAGCCGCCTGCGCGGCGCCCGCGTCGTCTCCCCCGACATCCGCGCCGGCATGGCCATGCTGCTCGCCGCACTCTGTGCCGAGGGCACCTCGTATATCGACAACGCCGACCAGATCGAGCGCGGCTACGAGCGCATCGACGAGCGGCTGAATGCGCTGGGCGCCAAGATCACGCGCGTGCCGGAGCGGGGACGGTAGGCATTATCCGACCCGGCTGTCTGCTCGCAGCAGCCAGACCGCGACGTTGAACTCATCGCAGCGCTTGAGATCGGAAGATCAGCGCGATGCCAGCGAATGCGCCCTCTCCCCTTGTGGGAGAGGGCATCCCCGGCCTATCCGTTAACTCACTCGGGTGAGGGGTCTCTATCCACGGCAGACGCTTGTGGAGAGAGACCCCTCACCCGACCGAACCTGCCGAACCGGCATACATGCCCTCTTCCACAAGGGGAGACGGCGCACTCACGAACAACGCGGCTCCGCTCGATCTGATCGTAGAGCCGACAAGAGCGCCACGTACGCCATCGTCGTCATCAACAGCCGATGATGAAGCATTGTCTCATCAGATGTGTGATGCCGACGAGCGCCATTCCCTGTAGTGTTCGGACGTCGTCCACCGTCCGGTCAGCCCTGGCCTCTCGTCGATGCCGTTCACGCACGAATCAATCCGCGCTCTTTTGACACGCCCTGATGCCGCAGCGCTGGCCTTGTTGCGCGACGCGTCGGCCTCGGCCGACGAGTTCATTCGTCGAACCGCTGTTGAAATCATAGGCCGGCATGCGAGCGGCCGGAACCTAAACGACGTGATCTTGCGTGCCCTGGCCGATCAATCCGACTATGTCGTACGCGCAGGCTGCAAGGTCATCGAAGATTGGAGATGGGACGCTGCTCACGATGCTATCTCGAATCTGATCAAGAGCCCGTCTGTATCCACGCGACAGGTCTCCATCCGCACACTGGGCGCGATTTGGCAGCAGACGGATTTTCAGCCGGTCTTTCAGATCTACAAGACGGACGCGGAGACCGCGGTCCGGCGCGAGGCCGCGTGGACCCTCCGAAACAACGTCTCCAGCGCGGATTGGCGGCTCTTGTTCGATGCCTTCCGCACTGACGCGTTACCTCGACATCGTGGATGGGCGTGTGACATCGCCAGCGCGTTCGGACATTCGGACGTCGTTCCCTTCCTGAACCCGCTCTGCACCGATCGCGATGGCCACGTGCGAAAGGCGGCTGCGAAGGCCATGGGTGCTTTACAGGCGCATACACTCCCCGTGGTCGAGACGGTCGACGTCGACGTTTAGGCGCTCCATGGACGACATCTCCCATCTTCTCCCACGCAGCAAGAACGACATCGATGGTGCACGGGCCGTCGTGCAAGCTGGCTATCCTGCAGTCGCCCCGATACTCGGCGAACTGACGGTTTGGCTGAAGGATTACAACTGGCCCATTGCTCACATCATCGCGCCATTCCTGTCGTCGATCGGTACCCCGATGGTGCCGCACATCTGGCATGTCTTGAAATCCGACGATCATGTCTGGAAGTATTGGATCATCCAGTTGCTGCTTCCCGGCCTTCCGCACGACACCGCGCTCGAATTTCGTCCGGAGCTCGAGCGCCTCTGCTACACTCCAAGCGATGCCGAGCGTCGCGAGGAGCTCGATCAGCAGGCACGCCGAGTCCGCGCTTACTTCGGTTGGACTTGATGTGGAAAGCAGGCGCAGACGCGTCACCCGCCATATACGAACGACCAACCTCGAGGCTCACTGCACATGGCCATCAGCGAGATCACTCCCAACGTCGACCGTACCAGATGGCTCGCCGGCGCGGAGTTCGCCGACGCCTTTCGCATCACGATTGACGAGCCAGACATCGATGCCCGCACGGCGGCCGAACGCATGCTCGGTCACGCGCCCTGGTGGATGGCGGCGCTCCTGAAGCTCCGCAACCTGCTGGTCAGGCCCTTCGGTCTGAAGACCTCGGGCGCGGACCCAAGCAACCCACGTCCTCTGATCGGGATTTTTCCGGTCGTCGACGAAACGCCGGCCCGGCTCGTGCTCGGCTTCGACGACAAGCATCTGGACTTTCGCGTCCTGGTCGACGTGGCCTCTCAGCACGCGACCTCGCAAGTGACAGCGACCACCTTGGTCGAGACCCACAATGCTCTCGGCCGCATCTATCTCGCCATGATCAAGCCGTTTCACCGGCTCGTCGTGAAGGCGATGCTCCGGCAGGTCGCAGCAGCCGCATGATGACACGCGAGTCTTCGGCTCGCTGTCGCACCGGCGCTCCGTGCCCAAGCCGCCGATATCGTGGCTGCCGTTTTTCCGAATTTTTTGCTTGCTATTATTCCAAGAATCAGAAACAATGTAGCCATCCCGTCCTCATGAGAGGGGCGCTTCGCGGTCGTCACGGACGTTGAGGGCGGGGATGCGGTGGGCGCGGCGGCTCACAGCGTGCACTCGGTTTACCGAGGCTGGCGCGTGGACGAATGAGCTGCCGCGTACGGCGAAAGCGTATGGTCCTGGCCTCCCGACGCTGAGGTCAAGCCGGCGGGCGATCCGCTGACGACGGGGGCAAGAAAGCCCGGTCCCCGGGGAGAGTACGTATAAGTCGTTCCAACCATCGCGCGGGGAATGCCGGGATGTCTCGGCTGAACCTGTGGTTCCTGCCGCCTGCATTTTTTTACGCAGGCGGGCCATGGGTGCGGCCAGCGCCCGGCATTCCCCGCGCCCTCTCGCTTCCGAGGGCCATCGATCAAGCAGAGCTCGGACGCGTCAGCGCCGCGAGATCGGTCCGTCATGCACGCGATCACGTCAATGCGAGTGACGATACGCCTCGCGCCGCCGTTGGCAATTGGCCGGATGGAGCTGCGCCTCCGTGCCGCACGCGGCTGCGACCGGACATGCCGCCGTGATGTGCACGACGCCGCAGGGCCTGCTATAGCCCCGACCATGACCTCCACAGCCGGAACCGACTACGCTCCGCCGCCGGCGGCGCCGACACCTCCTCTCGCCCTCGAACTCTGGGAGACGGTCCGCCTGGCCGCGCCGATGGCGCTGACGCAACTATCGCAGATCGCGATGATGTCGACCGACCTCGCCTTCATCGGCCGTCTCGGCGGCGATGCCGTCGCGGCGGCCGCATTGGCGGGCACGGTGTATTTCGTCGGCTCGACCTTCGGCATGGGCCTGATGTCGGCGGTGGCGCCGCTCGCCGCCCAGGCGTTCGGCGCCGCGGATGCGGCACTGGTGCGGCGCGCGCTCCGTGTTGGACTATGGGCCGGCCTGTTCATCGCGCTGCCGATCATGATGATCGCGCTGAACGGCGAGGCCATCCTGCTCACGCTCGGACAGGCACCGGGCGTGGCGCAGCGCGCGCAGGACTATCTCGCCGGTCTTACCTGGGGGATCGCGCCGATGCTGTGGTTCCTGGCGCTGCGCAGCTTCATGGGCGCCGTCAACCGCCCCGAGCCGGTGCTCTGGATCACACTGGCCGCGATCCCGCTCAACGCGCTGCTCGTCTATCCGCTGCTCTACGGCCACTGGGGTTTTCCGCGGCTGGGCCTGACCGGCGTCGGCCTCGCCACCTCGACCGTCAACCTGGGAACGTTCCTCGCCGGGCTGTGGTTCGCAGCGTTCCGCCCGCCATTCCGCGACTACCACGTCCTCGCGCGACTGGGCCGTATCGACTGGCGACTGATGCGACAGCTCCTCATCATCGGCGCGCCGATCTCGCTGTCGTTCCTGCTCGAATACGGCCTGTTCTCCGCGGCCGCGATCCTGATGGGACTGATCAGCACGGCCGCGCTCGCCGCGCACCAGATCGCGCTGCAGATCACCGCGATCCTGTTCATGGTGCCGTTCGGGATCAGCATGGCCGCGACCGTGCGCGTCGGCCACGCCGCCGGGCGCGATGATGCGACCGGCGTTCGCCGCGCCGGCTTGATGGCGATGTTGCTCGGCCTTTCACTCGCAGTGCTGTTCACGCTCGGCATCGTCATTGCGCGCCATGACATCGTGCAGCTGTTCCTCGGCTCCGGGATCTCCGATGCCGAAACGACAGCGGCGCTGGCCGCCACGCTGCTGCTCGTCGGCACGACGTTCTTCATCACGGACGCATTGCAGAGCATCGCGGTCGGCGCGCTGCGCGGCATCAAGGATACGCGGGTGCCGCTGCTGCTCGCCGTGCTCGGCTATTGGCTGATCGGCTTCCCCGCCTCTTATCTGCTTGGCCTCCACACCGCGCTCGGCGCGGTCGGAATCTGGATCGGCCTGTCGATCGGCACCACGATCTACGCCGCGCTGCTGGTGGCGCGCTTCCTGCGGCTCACCCGATGAAGAGTTCAGGCGCCGGCCGTATCGGACGACTCCCCGGGCTCCGGCCGATGCACCTTGCCGGCCGACGCTCCGGACCATTCGGCGACGACGCGCTCGAGGTCGATCAAGTTCTGCCGCATCTGGTCGAGCGAAAAGCCCAGAGCGAAGAAGCGCTCGGCGGCATCGCCGGGCAGCCCGCGCGTCAGCCCGTCGCTGCGGACGGCGGCGACCTGCTCGGCATAGGCTTTGACCGCAACATGGATCGGCCAGATCGGCGGTGGGCCGGAGCCGTTGCGGATGGCCGCGGCACAGCCGCGCAGATAGCTCGCGATCGCATCGCTGACGCGCGCCACCGGCGCCGACAAACGTGCCTGCAGCTCCGAGGGCAGCGGCACCACGCTGGCGCGGCCGATCATCACGACGTCATGGCGGAGGCGCAGGATCGTCCGCAGCAGCGGACCGGTGTCGGCGCCAGAGGACAGCCGCGCCGAGCGTTCGCGCTCGGCCTCCGCCCCGGTCGCGTTCAACTCGGTGAGCGCGGTGCCGATACCGTCCTGGATCCGATGCAGCGCGTCGTTGTCGCGGCCCCGCGACAGGCCGGCCAGAAGCTCGGTCATTGCTGCGGCGATCAGTTCGAGCAGGCGGCCTGCCGCGCTGCGCATCTGGACATGCGCCCGCGACGGCAGCACGATGAACGACACGGCGAGGCCGGTGAACGCGCCGACCGCAACCTCGAACACGCGGTCGATCGCCGATCCCAGCGGATCGAGATGGCCCATCGTGGGCACCAGGAGCACGATGACCGCGGTCACGGTGGCCGCGTTGAGGCTGGGATTGATCGCGGCGACGAAGGCGAGCGGGGTCACCGCCAGGATCAGCATGCCGAGCAGTTGCAATTCGCCGGAATGCGGAATGAACACGGTGATGGCGCCGCCATAGATCGCACCGCCGATGGTGCCGAACATGTAGTCGCGCGTCGCCTTCAGCGAACGCCCGACACTGCCTTGCGTCACGATCAGCGAGGTCAGCACCGCCCACAGCGGCAGCTTCAGGTGGAAGGCCGTGGCAACGGCAAAAGCGAGCGTCGCCGCCACCGTGCCGCGGACCGCCAGCGACATCTGCGCCTTGCGGCCGCGCAACCTGCCGAACAGCTCCTTGAACGACGCCATCAATCATCCACCTCGAACGGACCAGCGCGTCGGCATGGCAGCCTCCCACCGGGCCGGACCGGCTTGAAAGGCGGAATCAGCTTGCCTACCCTGGCTGCAACGATGTGAGGAAACACGATGGCCCAGGAAACCGCAACGCTCGCCGCCTACGTCGCCGCGCTGAAATACGACGATATCCCGCCCGAGGTGCTCGACCGCGCCAAGGTGCTGACGCTGGATTTTCTCGGCAGCGCCATCCGCGCCCGGCGCGAGGCGGAGTCGACGCCGTCGGTGGTGAACATGCTGGCGGCGCTGAAGCTGGATGCGGCGGGCGAGGCGACCGTGTTCGGCGACGACAGAACCTGGACGCCGGCGGTGGCGGCGCTGCTCAACGGCACGATGGGCCATTCGCTCGATTTCGACGATACCCACGCCGATTCCTCGCTGCATCCGAGCGCACCCGTGGTGCCGGCCGCGTTCGCCGTCGGCGAGATGGTCGGCGCCTCCGGCCGCGAGGTGCTGACCGCTATTGTCGCCGGCTACGAGGTGTGCTGCCGGCTCGGCAATGCGCTCGATCCGACCTCGCATTATGCCCGCGGTTTCCACCCGACCGCGACCGCCGGCACCTATGGTGCGGCGGCCGCCGCCGGCAAGCTGTTCGGGCTGTCCGAGCAGCAGTTGATCTACGCCTTCGGCGTCTCCGGCAGCCAGGCCGCGGGCTCGCTGCAGTTTCTCGTCAACGGCGCCTGGAACAAGCGCTATCAGGTCGGTGCGTCCGCGATGAACGGCGTGATCGCGGCCACGCTCGCCAAGAACGACTTCGTCGGCGCGATCGAATCCGTCGAGGGCAGGCACGGCCTGCTGGTCGGCTACACTGACACGCCGCACCATGAGAAGGCCGTCGCCGGGCTCGGCTCCACCTATGAGACGATGAAGATCGGCGTGAAGCCGTATCCGAGCTGCCGCTACACCCATGCCGCGATCGACGCCATCATCGCGCTGCGCCGCGAGCACAATCTGACGCCGGACCAGGTCAAGCGCGTCGAGATCGGCCTGCATCGCAACGGCATCACCTTGACGGGCGACGCCTCGACCAAGCGGCATCCGAGCTCGATCGTCGGCGGCCAGTTCTCGATGTTCTTCACCGGCGCGCTGGCGCTCGACCAGGGCCGCTTCGGCTGGGACGACTACACGCGCCTTGGTGACGCCGCGATCAACGCGCTCGCCGACAAGTTCGACGTCGTGCAGGATGACAAATTGGAGATCGGCCGCAGCCATCCGTTCGGCGCCCGCGTGACCATCACCACCGAGGACGGCGTGCACGAGCGGCTGCACGATGATCCCTCGGGCGAGCCGACCTCGTTTCCATCGGCGCAGGCGATGAGCGACAAGTTCATCACTTTGGCACGGCCGGTGCTGAGCAGCCGCGCGCAAAGCTTTGCCGATGCGATCCTGTCGCTGGAGCGTTTCGACCGTGTGGCGCAGGCGACGGCGTTGGGGAGAACGTAGCGCATGCGTCATTCCCCTCTTGTCGCCGCGATCACGTCGCTCACGAGCTGCGCCACGCCGTCGGCCTCGGGCGGCCAGTTCACGGTGCGACCGAAGCGCGCGATGACGAGGCGCTCGGATGGGATGACGATGACGTACTGGCCGAGCGTGCCCTTGGCGAATAAGGCGTCGCGCGGCCAGCCGTGCGCGATGCGGTAGTTGGCGCCAAAACTGTCGCCGCGGTTGGTCCAGAAGCCGGCGCCGAGGCCGACATAGGCGTTCGGTGTGGGCGTGGCGACGTAGTCCGCCCAGCCGGCGGGCAGGATGCGCCGGCCGGCGACCACGCCGTCGTCGAGATAGAGCTGGCCGAGCCGCGCCCAGTCGCGCGCCGAGGCCAGCATCTGGCTCGATCCCTCCGGCGTGCCGGCGGCGTCGAACTCGATCGTGACGCTGGCCATGCCCAGCGGATCGAACAGCTCGCGATGCGCGAAGCGCAGCACATCCGCGGCGCTGCCGCCGGCGGCATCGCGGATGAGATGTGAAAGGATGACGGTGTTGCCGTCGTGATAGTTGCTGACCGCGCCCGGAGCAGTTTTGAGCGGCATGGATTCGGCATAGGCGGCGCGGTCGGGCTCGACGAACTTCATCCGGTTGACCGGCTCGAGCGCCGACAACAGCGAGGCCTGCAGCGAGCTGCCGAGCGCGAGACCGGCGGTGTGGCGCAGCAGATGATCGACGGTGATGGCATGACGCGGATCGCTTTCGCTCTGCCACGCCGCCACCGGCGCGGGCGCATGCAGCGCGAGCTTGCCCTGGTGGACGAGAATGCCGATCAGGGTCGCGGTCATCGACTTGGTCGCGGAGAAGCCGAGCAGCGGGGTGTCGAGCGTGAAGCCGGGCGCGTAGCGCTCGGCGATGACCTTGCCGTCCTTCATCACCAGGACGGCATGGGTGCGCCGGAACGGCGGCGCCTCCGGCTCGGCAAAGGCGCGGTCGAGCGCCGCGGCGAGCGCCGGTGTCGCCGGCGCCACGACGTGCGGCGGAGCGATGTCGGGCAGCAAGGCCGGCTGCGGCGGCGACAACCGGACGGTCGGCCAGTCGCGGCTCTCGCCATGGTCCACGTGGCAGCCGAGCCCGTCGCGATACACGGCGTGGCTCCGGCCGAGCCCGAGCAGCGTCACGCTGACGTCCTTGGCGGCGCGATCGACGCGGACGTCCATTGCCCAGCTCAGCAGGCCGGCGCCGGGCATCGCGGCCCGGGTCTCGGAGAGCGTGCGGTCCGGGTCGAGACCGGAGACGAAGGTCTCCGAGCACAGCACGCTGGCGATGAAGCCGGTTGCCACCTTCGGCACATCGCGGGCGCGGGCGCCGCCGACCGCCAGGGCGGTCAGCGCGGTGGTGGCAACGAGAGCAGGCAGCAGGCGGCGTCTGGTCATGAGGAGCTCCGGAAGTTCGATCCGCCGGACCAGACCGCGGCTGCGGCCCGGATGCTCGCCGATTTCGCAAATCGCACCAGCCGGGAATGGCCGGGACCTCGCCGATTCTGGAATTCCTCCGTGATTTCAAGGCCGAACAGATCACGCTGCGGCCAGCCTCATGCGCCGGTATTCGGTCGGCGTCACCCCAGTCACCGCCTTGAACGCCCGGTTGAACGGACCGAGCGACTGGAAGCCGGCGTCCATGGCGATGGTGATGACCGGGACCTCGGCCTGGGCCGGATCGGCGAGCGCGGCCTTGGCCTCCTCGATGCGGTGGGCGTTGAGGAAGGTGTTGAAGTTGCGGTAGCCGAGCTCGCCATTGATCAGCCGCCGCAGCCGGTATTCAGGAATGGAGAGCCTGGTCGCCAACATCCCGATGGTGACGTTGTCCCGCCGATAGATCCGCTCATCCGCCATCAGCCGCATCAGCGCGTCGACCAGCCTGCGGTCCGCGGCCCTGGGAGCCGTGGCTTCGGGCTCTGCGACCGGCGGTGTCTCCGGCGCGAACACATCGCCGGCACCGACCCTGAGCAGCATCAGCGCGACGGCGCCGACCACGACCAGGAACATCGCCGCATTGACCACATTGGCAAGCTCGGATGGGCCGCTGCCGGCGGACGCCATCTGCAGCAGCGCATTGACGCCACCGTAGGACAGCGCCGCGATCACGACGAAGGCCCGGATGCGCCGCCGTCCCTCGACGAGATCCGCCGACCAGGAACGGATGGTCTGCGCCAAGGTCAGGCCAAGGAAGCCGAGCGCCAGCACATTGTTGGCGACGATCACGAGCCGGCCATGTCCGGCAGGTCCGAGCACGAGACAGCCGATCAGGCTGAAGCCGAACACAGCCAGCCAGATCAGGCCGTGCAGCCCGCGCAACGCAAAGCCGTCGTCGAACAGCGCGCGGCAGAACAGCCAGAGCACGATGATGTCGGCCGTCGCGAGCGCAATCAGCGGCGCGGAAGCGAGCGATGGCGCCGCCGTCCCGCCGATGTTGAAGGTCGCCGCATGCGCGGCCGAGCCGAGCGCCAGCGCGATCGCCAGCCGGCCGCGCCATTGACCACCGAGGTCACGTCCCAACGCGACGGCGAGCACGGCGAGCAGCGCAATGGCGGCGGCGCGAAGCACGAGATCGAGGCTGTCGAGCGTCATCGTCACGGATCCGTTGTCAGCGCCGGAACTCTAGGCCGGAGTGCCGCTCCGTTCAAATCACGCCGACGCCGCGACCTCATGCCCTGCCCTCGCCGTCGCGAAGCTGCTAGGCTCGCGTGACCACATCTCAGGAGCGTCCCATGAGCTGGCAGCCTTCGAACGATCCCGAATTCGGCGATCCCACCTCGTGCGATGCGCTGGAGCACGTCATCGTGCCGCGCACCCGTGATCTCGGCGACGGCTTTGCGGTACGCCGCGCGCTGCCGCATGGCCGCCGGCAGATGGTCGGGCCGTTCATCTTCTTCGACCATTTTGGTCCGGTGCAATTCGTCTCCGGCAAGGGCATGGACGTGCGGCCGCATCCGCATATCGGCTTGGCCACCGTCACCTATCTGTTCGACGGCGCCATCATGCATCGCGACAGCGAGGGCAACGTCCAGGAGATCCAGCCCGGCGCGATGAACCTGATGACCGCCGGCCGCGGCATCGCGCATTCCGAGCGCACGCCGGATCTGCAGCGGCAGAACGGCCAGAACATGCTGGGCCTGCAGAGCTGGATCGCGCTGCCGGTGGAATCGGAAGAGATCGCGCCGAGCTTCCAGCATTACGCGGCGGGCGCGCTGCCGACGGTCAGCGACACCGGCTTCTCCGCGCGCATCATTGCCGGCCGGGCGTTTGGAAAAGCCTCTCCGGTGACGATGGTTTCGCCCTGGTTCTATGTCGAGGTGACGGCGCAGGCCGGCACGGTGGTGCCGCTCGATCCGGACCACGAGGAGCGTGCGATCTACATCGTCGACGGCGAGGTCGAGATCGCCCGCGAGCGCCACGAGGGTCCGCGGCTGCTGATCTTCCGCCCGGGCGATGCCATCAGCGTGCGTACGGTGAAGCCGACCCGGATGATGTTCCTCGGCGGCGACGCACTGGAGGGGCCGCGCCACGTCTGGTGGAATTTCGTCTCCTCCAGCAAGGAGCGCATCGAGCAGGCCAAGCAGGACTGGAAAACCGGCCGCTTCGCCGCCGTCCCGCAGGAGCACGAGTTCATTCCGCTGCCGGAATAGGCTATGGGAGGCGATGCTCCCTTTCGAAGGCCCCGAACGATGACCACGCTTCTCGCCAGCAATCTGCCGCTCCCGAAGATCGGCCGCGGCAAGGTCCGCGACATCTACGCCGTCGGCGACGACCGCTTGCTGCTGCTGACCACCGACCGCATCTCGGCCTTCGACGTCGTGATGAACGAGACCATCCCGATGAAGGGCGCGGTGCTGACGCAGATCTCGGCCTACTGGTTCAACGCGCTGGAAGGCGTCGTGCATCACCACATGATCTCGGCCGACACCGACGGGATCCTCGCCGAGGTGCCGGCGCTGCAGCCGCATCGCGAGGAGATCCTCGGGCGGGCGATGCTGTGCAAGCGCACCACCGTGTTTCCGATCGAATGCGTGATCCGCGGCTATCTCTCGGGCTCGGCCTGGAAGGAATATGCCGCCAGCGGCACGCTGGCCGGCGAGCAGCTTCCCACCGGCCTCGTCGAGAGCCAGAAGCTCGAGCCCGCGATCTTCAGCCCGGCGACCAAGGCCGAGACTGGCCATGACGAGAACATCACCATTGCGCGGATGCGCGAGGTGGTCGGCGACGACACGGCCTATACGTTGGAGAGCATGACCCGCGCGGTCTATACGCTCGGCGAGACGCTGGCGCGTGAGCAGGGCATCATCATCGCCGACACCAAGTTCGAGTTCGGCCGCGACAAGGATGGAAACATCATCCTGATCGACGAGGCCATGACGCCGGATAGTTCGCGGTTCTGGGCCGTCGACGCCTATCAGCCGGGGAAGCCGCAGCCGAGCTTCGACAAGCAGCCGCTGCGCGACTATCTCGACGCCGAGCGCAAGGCCGGCCGCTGGAACGGCGACGCTCCACCGCCGCCGCTGCCGCAGAGCGTGGTGGACGCGACGAGCCAGCGTTATCTGGAGGCGTTCCGGCGCGTGACGGGCAGCGAGCTGAAGATCTAAGGATCGCTTTTCTGCGGTCAGCGGTTGCACGACCAGCGCTCTTGTTTGGACGTGTGAGCTGAACTCATGCCGCATCGGCAGTGCTCCCCCTCACCCCGCTGGCAGGGAGGGGAGCCGCTGATCCGGATCGCATTCGAGGCAATCCGAGCTCCCCTGGAAGGGGCAGAGCCATGGTATCTGGCGATCAGAGTCGTGCGCTCATGCGTCGCCACATCGTCATGGCCGGGCTTGTCCCGGCCATCCACGTCGTTCAGCACGCTGAGCGCCACGTGGATGCCCGGGACAAGCCCGGGCATGACGGCGTAACTAACGTCCGGGATTGTTTGTCGCCACAGCCCGTACCTCATATGAAATGGCCCTATTGCAAGCGAGGCGAGCGCCGAGCATGCATGAGCCCCGCCATCCATGTTAAGACGCGCCTGATTGGCCTCGCGGCGCAATGGCCCGAGTTCTGCTGATCGATCCCGCCCTCTGGAAATGCCGAGGGCGCAGGGAAGGCCGGGAGCTGGCTGCTCCCATGGCCCGCCTGCGGAAAAAAATGCAGGCGGCAGGTACCACAGGTTCAGCCGAGACATCCCGGCCCTCCCTGCGCGATGGGTTTACGTCTGCTCCGCGCTCTCCCCGGGGACCGGCTTGTTTGCCCCCGTCGCCCTGATGACACGTCCTGTCAGGGATCGCGTCACCGCGGACTTGGCGCCAGCTTCGGGGCGCCAGGACCACACAGCTTGAACGTCCGCGAGCTGTCCATCGTCCAGCGCATCAGCACCTGACAGACCCGCGGCCACCGCTCCCCGCCTCTACGTATCGTGACGACGCGTACGCCCCTCTGCATGAGGACGGGATGCAGGGATAAGAACATGATTTCGGAAAATTAGCAAGCACAAACTGGTGCGGCAGAATAGCCCGACGGGCAGTTGCGTACGGCGCGCATTTGGCGCAGGTCGGCTGAACAATTACTTCCCGTCCGCAAAACGCCGCTCCACATGAAACGACTTGGCCGTCACCAGCCACTCGCCGCCAATCAGGTGAAAGCAGAGATAGTCGAGATAGAGAATCAGATCGATCCTGACGCGAACCTTCACGACCGCCTGCGTGGATGATGCGAAGTCGATGAGCAGAATTTCCTGCTGGCGGGGCGCGCTCTTCGACTGCGGCGAGGGGGTGGTCGTCAACAGCTGACGATACTCGGCCGCGGTCAGGACGCGCAGAGCCTCGTCACGCAGGCCGTGCAGTTGCGCGGTCGGCGCAAACACTCGGTCAAATCGTTCGACATCAGAGTCGAACATGGTGTCGAAGTATCGCTCGACGGCATCGAGCAACGTCTGGGGCACAGCGGTGTCGGTCATATCCAGGTCTCCGGAGGCTCGTGGGAAGCACGTCATCCTCGCCCCGAACCGGCGCGCATGTCCTTGCGAACTGTGCTAACGTACGGGCTCGTTACGCAATAAACCCGCTGTTTTCCGCGACTGATGTCAGAGATATGCCAAAAGCCAAGCTCGATGCGATCGACCAGCGCATCATCGGGGAATTGCAGGCCGACGCCCGGCTCAGCAATGTCGAGTTGGCCGACCGGGTCGGCCTGTCACCGTCTCCCTGTCTTCGTCGCGTCAAGCGGCTGGAGCAGGACGGCGTCATCCAGGGCTATCGCGCGGTCCTGAATCGCGACGGCGTCGGCCTCGGATTCTCGGCATTCCTCGCGATCAAGATCGCGGGACATGCGAACGAGCACGCTCTGGCCTTCGAAGAGGCCGTCTGCGCGATGCCGGAAGTCCTGGCCTGCCATCTGGTCTGCGGCGAGTCGGACTATCTGCTCGAGGTCGTCACGGCCGACCTGGAGCACTACCGGCAGTTCCTGGTCGAGCGGCTGCTGAACCTGCCCATCGTCCGCGAGGTCAAAAGCAACATCGCGATCCAGACCCGCAAGGCCGCGGCACCGTTGCCGCTGCAGCACGTGCAGTGACGCTATCGGCAGACGAATGCGCCGGTCGACGGTGGTCACGCTGCCGCCTTCGGCGGCGGCTTTGCCCACGCTACAGCTTGGATCCGACAACGCACGTCATTGGCCTCATCGGTCTACGGACCTCATCTCCCGGCCCGCCACTAATCCCCGAACCCCACGAACACCGTCGCGTCCTTCACCGACTTCCGTTCCGACACCACGGCATTGGCCGGGAAATCATGATCCGGCCAGCCGAGCGCGATGCTCTTCATGATGACCTGGTCGTCGGCGATCCCGGCGTGCTCGCGGACGACGGGGGACTGCATGATGCCCTGGCTGTTGATGACGGCGCCGAGGCCGCGTGACCATGCGGCATTGACCAGCGCGGTCGTGACGGCGCCGCAGTCGAACGGCGTGTCGTCGCTGCCGTCGAGCACGCGGTCATAGGTGACGATGATGCAGACCGGCGCATCGAACTGGCGGAAGCCGCGCAGCACCCAGTCCTGGCGCTTCTCCTTGTCGTCGCGCGCGATGCCCATCGCGGAGAACAATTGCTTGGCGACGCCGATCTGGCGCTCGCGGTGCGCGCCGTCGAACGGCTGACCGATGCGAAACTCGCGCGACTGCGGCACGCCGGCGAGCATGCGCTCGGTGTTGCCGGCACGGATGCGGTTGAGCGGCTCGCCGGTGATGACGTAGAAATTCCACGGCTGGGTGTTCATCGACGATGGCGCGCGCATCGCCAGCGTGAGGATTTCCTCGATCAGCGCCCGCGGCACCGGATCCGGCTTGTAGCCACGGATGCTGCGGCGGCCGAGGATGACGTCGTCAAACTGCATATGCTGGTATTCCCGGAATGATCACTGAGCTGGCCGCGATCTTCGCGACTTTCCGGTTCCAGTGCAAGGTTGCGACGCGCAGGCGATCATCTGCGTCACCGCCTCGAACCGGACTAACGCCTCAGCATCGTCAGCACCGCGCGCGCCAGATCATCTGGATTTTCCACGAGACGGTCTGCACCGGCGGTTTCGAGCTCGTCGCGGCTGCCATAGCCCCAGAGCGCGCCGAGACTCCGCATCTTCACGGCATGGGCGCCTGCGATGTCGTGGCGGCGGTCGCCGACCATGAGGCTGTCGCGCGCGGCGATATTCCGTTCGGTGAGGATATGCGCGAGCAACTTGGGCTTGTGATCCAGCGCACCCGACGGCACCGAGCCATGAATGGCCTGGAAATACGATATGAGATCGAGATGCTCCAGGATGCGCCGCGCGAACAGCTCGCGCTTCGACGTTGCGAGATAGATGCGCAAGCCCGCATCGTGCATCGCCTGCAGCGCCTCCCGGATGCCGGGATAGAGCGTGCTGCCGAACAGACCGATCTCGCCATAGTGCTCGCGGTAGGCCACGACGGCCTCGTCGACGCGACCGTCGCCGTGGGCCTGCAGCAGCACACGCAGCATGTCCTGCAGCGGCGGACCGATCACGGCGGTGACGTCGAGCGTGTCGTCAGGCGCATGACCGAGCGACCGCAGGGCCGCGAGCGCGCTCGCGGCAATGCCGGGGCGCGAGTCGATCAGCGTGCCGTCGAGGTCGAGCAGCACTGAGTGAACCGGAGACATGTCCGAGCATAGCGGCCGGTGTGAGACGCGTAAACGCCCGCTCCGCGCCGCGCAGACGCGGGCATCAGTTCCGCCGCGACAATGAATGCATCAGGCCGATGGCTTGAGCAATTGCCCGCGGTCCGCCGCAGGCCTACGCTGATAAGAAACGCCAGGGAAGGAACCGAGCCGATGGCAGTGATCGCATCGATCGAGACCGGTCTTTATCGCATCCCACTTTCCGTCACGCTGTCCGACAGCACGCATGGCGAGATGACAGCCTTCGAGTTGATCACGTGCAGGGTGCGCGATGCCGACGGCGCGGAGGGTGTCGGCTACACCTACACGGTCGGCCGCAACGGCCCCGCGGTCGCCGACATCGTCAGGCGCGAGATCCCCGATCTGGTTGCGCGGCACGAGGCCGACGACACCGAGGCGATCTGGCATCGGGTGTGGTGGGGCCTGCATTATGGCGGGCGCGGCGGTCCGGTCGTGCTGGCGCTGTCGGCGCTCGACATCGCGCTGTGGGATCTGAAGGCGCGGCGCGCGAAGCTGCCGCTGTTCCGGCTGCTCGGCGGCTTCGATGCCCGGGTGCCCTGCTATGCCGGCGGCATCGACCTCGATCTGTCGGTCGACGCTCTGCTGAAGCAGACCGACGACAATCTCGCCAAGGGCTTTCGTGCCATCAAGATGAAGGTCGGCCGGCCGGCTCTCTCCGCCGACGTCGCGCGCGTGCAGGCGATGCGGCAACATCTCGGCGACGGCTTTCCGCTGATGGGCGATGCCAACATGAAGTGGACGGTCGAGGAGGCGATCCGCGCCGCCCGCGCGTTGCAGCCGTTCGATCTCACTTGGCTGGAGGAGCCGACCATTCCCGACGACATCGCCGGCCACGCGCGCATCCTGAGCGCCGGCGGCGTGCCGATCGCGGCCGGTGAAAATCTGCGCTCGCTGTGGGACTTCAAGAACTACATCGCCGCCGGTGCGGTGTCGTATCCCGAACCCGACGTGACCAATTGCGGCGGCGTCACCGCGTTCATGAAGATCGCGCGGCTCGCCGAGGCGTTCAACCTGCCGGTGACCAGCCATGGCGCGCACGACATCACCGTGCACCTGCTGGCGGCCTGCCCGAACCGCTCGTTCCTCGAAGCGCACGGTTTTGGCCTCGACCGCTACATCGAGCATCCGCTCGTGCTCTGGGATGGCCTGGCCCAGGCGCCGGCGCGGCCGGGCCATGGCATCGCGTTCGACTGGGAGGGGCTGGCGAAGCTCGCGGCGTAATGCGGCCGATGCTCGGACACCACTGCTGACACAAGGCTGTCAGCAGCCCTGCGATAGCGGGTCGGGGACCGATCCTCGAACGCAAGGTAAAAGTCATGAAGTTCGCATCGACCCGTCTGGTGGCGGCCGACATCAAGGCCGTGGTCAGCTTCTACGAAAAGGTCACCGAGCAGACGGCGGATTGGCTGGCGCCGGTGTTCGCCGAGATCGTCACGTCGCGCGCAACGCTCGCGATCGGCAGCGCCGAGACCGTGGCGCTGTTCAAGGAGGGCAGCGCCGAGCCCGGCGCCAATCGCAGCGCCATTCTGGAGTTCGAGGTCGATGACGTGGATGGTGATTTCGCGCGGTTGAAGGACGAGGTCGAGGTGGTGCACGCGCCGAAGACGATGCCGTGGGGCAACCGCGCCGCTCAGTTCCGCGACCCGGAGGGCACGATCGTCAGTCTTTATACGCCGGTCACCGACACCGCCAAACAGCGCTTCGGATCACGCTGAAGAGACTCGCGGGCGCGCATCCGCCCTAAGCCTTTGCGCTCGGACGGCTCGAAACCTCGCCGTACCATCGCCTGAGATGATGGAGATGATTCGGCGGATCGAGCTTGGCGCGGGCTGCAAAGTCGACCGACACCATGGCGGTGATGTCGGCGATGCTGAAATCGGGCCCGCAGACGAAGGCGTGCTCGGCCAGCCGCGCGTCGAGCCATGCGAAGTAGTGCGCGACGCGCAGGCGTCCGCGCTCCGCGAGCGCCGGGATCTGCTCGAGCGGCAGCGGACCCGGCAATGCCCGGCGCTCCAGCCCAGGGGTGCCGTTGCGAAAGGCCTCCTGGAGAGCGTAGAGACCGTCCCATTCGATCCGCCGGATCCAGCATTCGATGAGCGCCCGTTCTTCGGCGTCGCGGCCCATCAGAGGCGGTGCGGGATGCAGCTCCTCGAGATAGCGGCAGATCGCGATGACGTCGGTGATGGCAGCCCCGCTGTCGAGCTCCAGCACCGGAACGGTGCATTGCGGATTCAGCGCGCGAAACTCCGGCTCGAACTGCTCGCCGGCACGCAGATCAAGCCGAACCATGGGAATGGCGAGACCTTTCTCGGCGAGAAAGATCCGCACGCGGCGCGGGCTTGGGGCGACTGCGGCATCGTACAGCTTCATGAGCGTTCTCTCTGTCTGACCAAACCACGGGCGCGTGACGTCGGAACGAGTCGGCGCGGGTCGTTCTGCGCTGTCACGATCGACGTCGTGGCATGTTCCCAGGCCCGCGGCCTCGCCGCGGGATGACGGTGGTCATGACGCAGCCGGATCAGTCAGCCCCGAAAATCTCGTCCTGATCCATCCGAACCGCGCGCAACTTGCGCGTCCTGCGCCAGTCCTCTTGCTGCGAGAAGACGGCGTAAGTGATCAGCAGCGAGCGGCGGCGCGCGCCGCTGCGGTTACGCGTCGCGCCGTGCAACAGGTTGACGTCGAACAGCAGGATGTCGCCGGCCTCGCCTGCCGTGACGAACGCAGACGACGCGGCCCGCGCATCGTCCGTGTCGAGGCGATGCGAGCCCGGCACCACTTGCGTGGCGCCATTGTCGGGGCCGAAGGAATCGAGAAAGGCCAGCGCCGACACGGCGTCGGTGCGCCGGCGATCGACGCCGTCGCGATGCAGCGGCTGCTGGCCGCCATCGGCACACGGCTCGCGCCCTTCGACCTGGCCGAGGAAGAACGGCGCCTTCAGGACATGATGCACGGCGGCGAGCATCACCGGCAGGCGGCAAACCTGCTGCACCGTCGCATCGAGATCGACCATGGCGTGGCGCCAGTCGCGGCCGCGCGGCACCGGCCATTGCTCGGACGGCCGCGTGCCCAGCTCGAAGGCGTCGCGTAATGCGACAAGCCAGTCCGCCGGAATCGCACCGCGCAGCAGCAGATAGCCATCCCCATCGAGGCGGCGCGCCTCCGCGTCCTGAAGCTGGCCGACGCTGCTGCGCGGGAGGGCTGCGGTCATAGTGGGCTCGCAAAACAGAGGGCGTGGTTCGCTGCATCATGGTCGGCGATCCGGCGCTCCGCGGCAAGCGCCCGCTCGCTCCCAGGTCGCCAGGTGCCCCTCGCTGCTGCATTCATCCGGCCATGACCGCCATCGCTCCGGAGGACGCTGAGACGATGGGCCGCACCGCGACCCGGGCGGCTCGCCGGGGCCAGTTTACGTTTCATTAACCCCCTCGACCTACGTCTCGTTAGCAACACTCTGCAACGATCCGACATACGGGGTAAACGAGCAATCGAGCTCCTTGGAAGCACGCATGGTCGCCATCCAAAGCACCAACCAGATCTCGCCCGCCAATGAGCGGGTCTATCGCCAGAGCAACCTGCTCGGCGAGTGGAAGGGCAGTTGGACGGCCAACGGCCAGGCCGTGAGCTTCAAGGTCGTCAACATCAGAGGCGCCGCGGCCACGGTGGAATACACCCACAACGGCCGCACCGAGCGCGGCATCGGCCAGGTCAATGGCTCGACCATCGACTTCGGCGCGGTCACGCTCGGCACCAAGAACGGCAAGAACGCGGTGCTGCTGTTCTCGGCCGGCGGCGGCAAGGCCACCGCGATGCTCGAAAAGCAGGCGCCTCCCGCCGACGAGAGCAATCTGGTCGGCAGCTGGGCCGGCTACTCCGGCGAGAACGGCCAGAGCGCGAGCTTTCGCGTGCTGTCCGTCAGCGGCAAGGAGGCGCAGGTCAGCGTGACGACCAACGGCGTCACGCGCGAGGGCACGGGGATCGTCTACAACAACGTCATCATGTTCGGCCAGTCGCAGATCTCGACGACCGACGGCAAGAGCGGCAAGGTCATCTTTCAGGTCGGCAACAAGTCCTACCTGGTGCCGGTCGACAAGCTGCCGAAGATCGCCTGAACTCAGGCGTCCGAGGTTCAGACGCCCGCCATCATCACGTATTTGATCTCGAGATATTCCTCGATGCCGTGATGCGAGCCCTCGCGTCCGAGGCCGCTTTCCTTGACGCCGCCGAACGGCGCGACCTCGGTGGTGATCAGGCCGGTGTTGACGCCGACCATGCCCGACTCCAGCGCCTCCGCGACGCGCCAGACCCGGCCGAGATCGCGGGCGAAGAAGTAGGACGCGAGACCGAACGGCGAGGCGTTGCACATCGCGATCACATCGGCCTCGCTATGGAAACGAATGACCGGCGCGAGCGGGCCGAACGTCTCTTCATGCGCGACCAGCGCATCGGCCTTCACGTCCGACAG
Organism: Bradyrhizobium sp. SZCCHNR1015; assembly: GCF_032489875.1. Lineage (NCBI taxonomy): Bacteria > Pseudomonadati > Pseudomonadota > Alphaproteobacteria > Hyphomicrobiales > Nitrobacteraceae > Bradyrhizobium > Bradyrhizobium sp. SZCCHNR1015. The sequence continues at coordinate 50,138 of NZ_JAUEYW010000009.1, read as the reverse complement.
CACGGTCGGCTCGAAGAAGGTGCGGCCGAGCGCATGGCGCTTGCCGCCGGTGACGATCCTGGCGCCGCCCTTGACCGCATCGGCGATGTGGCGCTCGACCTTCTCGACCGCTTCCTCGTTGATCAGCGGTCCCTGCACCACACCGGCCTCGGTGCCGTCGCCGATCTTCATCGCCGCGACCCTGGCGGCGAGCTTGTGCACGAACTGGTCGTAGATGCCGTCCTGCGCGTAGAGGCGGTTGGCGCAGACGCAGGTCTGGCCCATGTTGCGATATTTCGAGACCATCGCGCCCTCGACGGCGGCATCGACGTCGGCATCGTCGAACACCACGAACGGCGCGTTGCCGCCGAGCTCGAGGCCGAGCTTCTTCACAGTGCCGGCCGACTGGCGATAGAGAATCTTGCCGACCTCGGTCGAGCCGGTGAAGCCGACGAAGCGCACCGACGGATGCTCGCACAGCACCTTGCCGATCGGAGGCGCATCGCCGGTGATGATGTTGAGCGCGCCCGCAGGAATCCCGGCGCGCTCGGCCAGCACGGCGAGCGCCAGCGCCGACAGCGGCGTCTCGTTGGCCGGCTTCAGCACCACGGTGCAGCCGGCCGCCAGCGCGGGCGACACCTTGCGGGTGATCATCGAGTTCGGGAAATTCCACGGCGTGATGGCGCCGCAGACGCCGATCGGCTGCTTCAGCGCCAGGAGACGTGCATCCGGCTTCTGCGTCGGGATGGTCTCGCCATAGACGCGGCGCGCCTCCTCGGCGAAGAACTCGATATAAGCGGCGCCGATATCGACCTCGCCGAGCGCCTCCGTCAGCGGCTTGCCCTGCTCGGAGGTCAGGATCAGCGCGAGGTCCTCGCGGTTGGCCGTGATGAGCTCGAACCATTTGCGCAAGATGTTGGAGCGCTGCTTGGCGGTCAGCCTGGCCCAGGTCGGGAACGCGCGCGCGGCGGCCTCGACGGCTCGCGTGGTCTCCGCCGCGCCGAGTTGCGCGACCTTGGCGAGCTCGGCGCCGGTGGCGGGATTGTTGACCGGGAGCACCGGCGTACCGACCCACGCACCATCGATGTAGCACTGCTCACGCAGCAGCGACGGATCCTTCAGGCGGTGACGCAGGCTCGGAGCGGCAGTGGAGGCACGGGCGGCGGCGGGCGGTGTCATCGGGCTACTCCTCGGAGCGAGCGATCTTTCCCCCGACTATAGCCAAGCCCCGGCGGCAGCGCACGACTCGTGCGCCTCCTCAACGGTACATTCGATCCGGCGATCCGTGCCTGTACGGCACCGGATGCTGAATGCCGACGCGCCGGCGCGGGATCAGGCCGCGCCGCTCATATAGGTCTCGCGGCGGCCGATCATGCGCTCCGCCGCCGCCTTGGCGTCGGCCTTGGTCGAGGTGGCGCAGGTGCGGTATTCCAGGTCCGGCAAGGTGGCGGGATCACGACGGCCGAACCATGATTTCTGCCCCACGGGCAGCAGCGCCAGCGCCTGCGCCACATTGTCGACCGCGCCGAACGCGTACAGCGCTCCGGTCGCCGCAATGCGCACTTCGTAGATGCCGGGCGTGATGGGCGCCTCGATATTGTCACCGCGCCCCGGGCGGGGATACCGCTTCCACTCGCTCCATGTCGAAATCATATCGCCCCCAACGGCGGACATTGCCGCCAAAACACGTCATCGGCTCGAAAAAGCCGGTTCTCGAACTCTTTAATGCAAAAATGGTTGCAACTCACAACAGGCGCAAGCCCGTGGTGGGAACATGGCCCCCATGTGTCGGTCTCGCGGCTACATGGAACTAATCATGATTCTGGCGGAAAATTGAAGCGCTGTGGCCTCCGCAGCGCTGTTGTCCCCGGCTGCTTCGTTCGCGCCGCATCATCACGAGATCGCGACCGGCCGTGGGACCGGCGGTCCTTGCTGGCCGGGCCGGCGCGAGGAACAATCGCCTACCGTCATCAAGAACGGAACGGAGGAGACCATGCAGAACAAGACCGACATCGACGGCGTGCTGCGGCAGAAGGCGGAGGCGGGAGCGATCCCCGGCGTCGTCGCCGTCGCCGCCGACAGCAACGGCATCATCTACGAAGGCGCCTTCGGCAGGCGAGACCTCGGCCGCGACGATCCGATGACCGCCGACAGCGTGTTCTGGATCGCCTCGATGACCAAGGCCATCACCTGCGCGGCCGGGATGCAGCTGGTCGAGCAGGGCCGGCTGTCGCTGGATGCGCCGATCGGCACGGTGCTGCCCGACCTCGCGGCGCCCAAGGTGCTCGACGGCTTCGACGCCAATGGCGACCCGATCCTGCGGCCGGCGAAGACCGCGATCACGCTGCGCCATCTGATGACTCACACCGCCGGCTTCTGCTACGACATGTGGAACGGCGACATGGCCACTTATGTGCAGAAGGCCGGCACGCCCGGCATCATCACCTGCAAGAACGATGCGCTGGCGCTGCCACTCGCCTCCGATCCCGGCACGCGCTGGGAATACGGCATCAACATCGACTTCGTCGGCAAGGCGGTCGAGGCCGCCAGCGGCCAGAAGCTCGACGCCTATTTGCGCGACCATCTGTTCGCGCCGCTCGGCATGGACGACACCGGCTTCAAGCTCGGTCCGTCGCAGCGCGCCCGCCTGGTCGGCATGCATGCGCGCGGCGAGGACGGCAGTCTCGCGCCGATTCCGTTCGAACTCGAGCAGGAGCCGGAATTCCACATGGGTGGCGGCGGGCTCTACGGCACGGCCGGCGACTACATCCGCTTCACCCGGATGATCCTCAACAATGGCCGCGGCAACGGCAACCAGGTGCTCAAGCCCGAGACGGTCGCGGCGATGCGCGACAACCACATCGGCGAGCTCGAGATGACGAAGATGGCCGCGGCCGTGCCCGGCGTGACCAACGACGTCGATCTCTATCCCGACATCGTCAAGAAATGGGGCCTCAGCTTCATGATCACGACCGCGCAGACTCTGGAAGGCCGCAGCGCCGGCAGCCTCGCCTGGGCCGGCCTCGCCAACACCTACTACTGGATCGATCCCGCGCGCGACGTCACCGGCGTGATCCTGATGCAGCTGCTGCCGTTCGCCGACCGGCTGTGCCTGGAGACCTTTGCCGGCTTCGAGCGCGGCGTGTATGCCGGGCTGGATGCGGCGGGCAAGAAGGCGGCGTGAGAGAACCCAACGCTCGATCCACGCAGGCAAGATCGTTGTTAGTTGCGCGTCATGCCCGGGCTTGTCCCGGGCATCCACGTCTTTGATCCTGCAAACCGAAGATCGTGGATGGCCGGGTCAAGCCCGGCCATGACGATGGAGAGAGATGTGTCACACGCGACAGAGAATGGCCGAGCCGCCTCAGCCCAGGCCTAAACCTTCAGCCCGCTCTGCACCGCCAGTTCCTTCAGCGACACCTGCGGCCTTGCGCCGATGTGCTGGATCACTTCGGCCGCAGCCAGGCCGCCGAGGCGGCCGGCCATCTCGTAGCCGGTCTTGCGCACCAGCCCGAACAGGAAGCCGGCGGCGAACAGATCGCCGGCGCCGGTGGTATCGACCAGGCTCTCGATCGGATGCGCCGGCACCGAGATCACGCCGTCATTCGACACCACGACGCAGCCCTTTTCGCTGCGGGTGACGATGCCGAGCGTGGCGTCCTCGCGCAGCTGCTTCAGCGCGCCGTCGAAATCCGAGGTCTGGTACAGCGAATGCAGCTCGGCCTCGTTGGCGAACACGAGATCGACGGTGCCGCCGCGCATCAGGTCGAGAAACTCCTCGCGATAGCGGTCGACGCAGAACGAATCCGACAGGGTCAGCGCGACCTCGCGTCCGGCGTCATGCGCGATCGCCGCCGCCTTCACGAACGCATCCTTGGCGTCCTTCGGGTCCCACAGATAACCTTCGAGATAGATGATGCGCGCCGCCGCAATCTGCGCGGGATCGATGTCCGCGGCGGTGAGATTTTGCGCGGCGCCGAGATAGGTGTTCATGGTGCGCTCGCCGTCCGGCGTCACCAGGATGTAGCAGCAGCCGGTCGCCGGGCCGTCGGCAGCGGGCGCGGTATCGAAGGTCACGCCGGCGGCACGGATATCGTGCCGGTACATCCGGCCGATCTGGTCGTCCTTGACCTTGCCCACGTAGGCGGCACGCGCGCCCAGGCTGGCGAGGCCGGCGATGGTGTTGGCCCCCGAACCGCCGGACATCTCGGTGGCCGGGCCCATATCGGCATAGATCGCGGCCGCGCGGGCCTCGTCGATCAGCGCCATGCTGCCCTTGGTCATGCCGTGCCGGGCGAGAAAGGCTTCATCGGCATGCACCAGCACGTCGAAGATCGCGTTGCCGATCCCGAGAACATCGTATTTCGCGTCAGTCATCCACTGGCCCCGTTTACGGCGTTTTGCAAACGCTGCGGCCTATCACAAGCGGCGCTGCTATAGAAGCCTGATGATCCGCTCATTCGTGACTGTGGTGTCAGGAACACTGGCTTCGCGCCTGCTCGGCTTCATCCGGGATGCGCTGATGGCCGCGCTGCTCGGCGCCGGTCCGGTTGCGGACGCATTTCTCGCAGCGTTTCAACTCGTCAACGTCATCAGGCGATTGCTGACGGAGGGCGCCCTCAATGCGGCCCTGGTGCCGGCCTGGCTGCGAATATACCAGCAGGCTGGTACGACACATGCGGCAGCTTTTGCCGGCCGTGTGCTCGGCACCGTCAGCGCCGGCCTGCTCGCCGCCACCCTGGTGCTGGCGCTGCTGATGCCGTTCGTGATGACCCTGCTCGCGCCGGGCTTCGCCGGTGAAGAGACGCTCACCTTGGCCGTCAATGATGCCAGGCTGATGCTGCCCTATCTCGCCTTCGCCGGCCCCTCGACGGTGCTGCTCGCACTGTCCAGCGCGCAACGACGCTTCGCGCTCGCGGCCTTCGCCCCGCTGCTGTTCAACGTGGCATTGATCAGCGTGACCATCGTGTTGCTGATGCAACATCCGGATCCCTCGCGGGCCGCGCTGATGCTCGCCGCGACCATCGGCATCGCCGGGCTGCTGCAGCTCGCGTTGCTCGCGCGGCGCGGACGCAGCAGCCGCATTGCCGCGCCGGTGCGTATCGCCCTCGACGCCGAGATGCGCGGCTTCTTCGCCAAGGCGCTGCCCGGCATGGTCGCCAGCGCCGGCCCGCAACTGCTCGCGGTCGGCGGCGCGATCATCGCCTCCACCTCGCCGTCCGCGGTGTCGTGGCTGTATTTCGCCAACCGCCTGATCGAGCTGCCGCTCGGGCTCGTCGGCGTTGCCATGGGCACGGTGCTGGTGCCGGAGCTGACGCGCGCGCTGCACGAGGGCAACAAGGCGGCTCTCGCGGAGGTGCAATCGCGCGGCCTCGAGCTGACGATCGGGCTCGCGCTGCCTGCGACGCTCGGACTCATGATCCTGAACGAGCCGATCATTCGTTTGCTGTTCGAACATGGCGCATTCAGTTCGGACGATGCCGCCGCGACGGCGCAGGTGCTGACATGGCTCGCGGCAGCGTTGCCGGCGCAGGTGCTGACCAAGGCGCTGCAGCCCGCCTTCTTCGCGCGCGAGGACACGCAGACGCCGCTGCGCGCGACGTTGATCGGATGCTCTGTCGCGATCGCGCTGGCGTTCCTGCTCGCACACGTCTTCGCGGCAAGCGGCATCGCGGCGGGGCTCGCGCTCGGTGCCTGGGCCAATGCCGCGGTCCTGATCCGGCGCGGCGCCACGCGCTTCGGCTTCGCGCTTTCCCCGGCCTCGCGACGCCGGCTGCCGCGCATCACGCTGGCCGCCATGGTCATGGGCGCGGTCCTCTGGATCGCCGCCGGACGCTTTGCCGGCACCTGGAGCAGCAGCCATCTCGGCGCGGCCGCGCTGCTCGGCGCCCTGATCGGCGGCGCCGTCATCCTCTACGGAGGGCTTCTCGTGTCCCTCGGCGCCGTGAGCTGGCGCGAAACCGTCCGGGCGATCCGGCAAAAGCCCGCCGCCGACTTGCACCTTTGAGGCGCACGTGCCAAACGACGCCCAAATCCATCATCCGGAACAGTGATCATGGCCTTCGTGGAACGGGTTTTCTCGGGCGTCCAGCCGACCGGCAACCTGCATCTCGGCAACTATCTCGGCGCGATCGTCAACTTCGTGAAGATGCAGCAGACCCACAACTGCATCTATTGCGTCGTCGACATGCACGCGATCACCATGCCGATCGACGTCTGGGGCGGCCCCGCCGAGCTCGCGCGCAACACCCGCGAGGTCACGGCCGCCTTCATCGCCGCCGGCATCGATCCGAAGAAGCACATCGTGTTCAACCAGAGCCAGGTCTCGGGACACGCCGAGCTGGCCTGGATCTTCAACTGCGTGGCGCGCATCGGCTGGCTGAACCGCATGACGCAGTTCAAGGAGAAGGCCGGCAAGGATCGCGAGAACGCATCGGTCGGCCTGTACGACTATCCGGTGCTGATGGCCGCCGACATCCTGCTGTACCGCGCCACCCATGTTCCGGTCGGCGAGGACCAGAAGCAGCATCTCGAGCTCTCGCGCGACATCGCGCAAAAGTTCAACAATGATTTTGGCGACTCGATCCGCAGCCACGGCTTCGGCGACGGCCTGTTCTTCCCGCTGCCGGAACCCTTCATCACCGGTCCCGCGACGCGCGTGATGTCGCTGCGCGACGGCACCAAGAAGATGTCGAAGTCCGATGCCTCGGACTATTCGCGCATCAACCTCACCGACGATGCCGATACGATCGCGCAGAAGGTCCGCAAGGCCAAGACCGATCCGGAGCCGCTGCCGACCGAGGAAAAGGGGCTGGACGCACGTCCCGAGGCCGATAACCTCGTCGGCATCTACGCCGCGCTGTCGGACCGCAGCAAGGCCGATGTGCTCAGGGATTTCGGCGGCGGCCAGTTCTCCAGCTTCAAGAATGCGCTGGTCGAGCTGTGCGTCACCAAGCTCGGGCCGATCGCCGCCGAGATGAAGCGCCTGACCGCTGATCCCGGCTATGTCGAGTCCGTGCTGGTCGACGGCGCCGACCGCGCCCAGGCCATCGCCGCGGAGACCATGAAGACGGCCAAGGACATCGTCGGCTTCATCCGCAAGCCCTGACCAGAGCAGCACGGCGCGAGTTCCCGAAGTCGGCCTTGCTGCCGCACCACCGGTGTCATTGCAGGCGCCATGGAACCCGCAGCCCTCTCCCCAACGGAGATGGGCTGTGGCAGCATCGCGGCCGGATCGACTCGCAGCAGCAGGCGGGAACGCGATGGCGGCGCAGCGGCAGAGCTACCAGACCGGCCATGCGCCGAAATGCCTGGTCGTGGTCGACGACAGCGAGGAATGGGACCGCGCGGTCCGCTATGCCGGCCGCTGGGCGGTCCGTTCCGGTGGCCGCATCGTCATGCTCCACGTCATCGAAACGGAGGACCAGAACCAGCAGTGGCTGGGGGTCGCCGACCTGATGCGGGCGGAGGCGCAGGAGCAAGCGCATGCCGAGCTCGACCAGGCCGCGGCGCTGCTGTCCGCGATCGGCGTGACCGCGCCGGAACGGGTCATCCGCGAGGGTGAGCCGACAGCGCAGATCCTGGAGACGATCGAGCATGACAGCGACATCGCGCTGCTGGTGCTCGCCGCCCATTCGGGCCCCGAGGGGCCGGGACCCCTGGTCACCCATGTCACCAAGACGAGCGGCGCCTTCCCGATCCCGCTGGTGATCGTGCCGGGCGATCTCGGTGACGCCGATCTCGACGCTCTTTCATAGGCTTAGAGCGGAAACGCCGGCCGAGCCCCCTTGATCGTGCGCGCGCTCGCGCCATCTGCTATGAGGACACCACAGGCCGGCCTTGAACCGGCGCTGCCGGAGAAAACCATGTTCATCCAGACCGAAGCCACCCCCAATCCCGCCACCTTGAAGTTCATCCCGGGCCGAGTCGTGCTGCCCGCTGGCACGATGGAATTCAACAGCCGCGACGCCGCCGCGCGCTCGCCGCTGGCCGAGCGCCTGTTCGCCGTCGACGGCGTCACAGGCGTGTTCTACGGCGCCGATTTCATCACCGTCACCAAGAGCGACGGTGAATGGCAGCACCTCAAGCCGGCGATCCTCGGCGCGATCATGGAGCACTACATGTCGGGCGCGACGCTGCTCGCCGACGGCAGCGCCGCCAATGACGACTCCGCCGACGAGGACGACGAGTTCTACGACGAGGCCGACACCGAGACGGTCGGCATGATCAAGGACCTGATCGAGAGCCGCGTCCGCCCGGCCGTGGCCAATGACGGCGGCGACATCACCTTCCGCGGCTTCAAGGATGGCATCGTCTATCTCAACATGAAGGGCGCCTGCTCCGGCTGCCCGTCATCGACCGCGACCCTGCAGCACGGCATCCAGAACCTGCTGAAGCATTTCGTGCCCGAGGTGGTCGAAGTCCGGCCGATGTGACAAGGGGGGCGAGCGAGTAGGGAATAGTGAGTAGCGAGTAGATGCATTCCCTATTCGTTGCTCCCTATTCGCCATTCGCTCTCTACGCCGCCTTGCCGATGGACGCTGCCTCCGCAGCTGCCTGGCGCATGTTCTCCGACATCTCGCTGGTGACGGCGCTCTGCTCGCCGACGGCGTGCGCCGTCGATGAAACGTAGTCATTCACGCTCTCGATCGCGTTCTTGATGGCGCCGAGCGCGCCGACGACGTCGGACGAGATGCCGTTGAGATTGCCGATCTCGCTGCCGATGCGATCGGTGGCCTGCTTGGCCTGCGTGGCCAGGTTCTTCACCTCGCCGGCGACGACGGCAAAGCCGCGCCCCGCCTCGCCGGCACGGGCCGATTCGATCGTCGCATTGAGCGCCAGGAGATTGATCTGGCCGGTGATGCTGCCGATCAGCTCGACGATGCTGCTCATGGCGCCGGCTGCCGAGGACAGGCGCTTGGCCTGCTGGTCCGCGTCTTCGACGCGCGATACCGCCGCCGTCGCCGTCTCCTTCGACTTCGCCATGGCATCGGCGATCTGCTGCACCGAGGAATTGAGCTGCTCGGCGCCGGCGGCGACGTGCTCCATCATGCCGCGCACCTTGTTGCCCTTCATGCGGCTGATCACCTGCGCAGTGACGTCGCTCGCGAATTTCACGATCTTGAACGGCTTGCCGTTGAGATCCTTGATCGGATTGTAGCTCGCTTGAATCCAGACCTGTCGTCCGTCCTTCCCGGCGCGCTCGAACTCGCCCATCTGGAATTCGCCACGGCCGAGCGCGGCCCAGAACTCGCGATACGCGGCGCTGTCGCCCATGCCCGCCGGCATGAACATGCGATGGTGCTGACCCTTGATCTCCGCCAGCGTGTAGCCGAGCGTGGCGAGGAAGTTCTCGTTGGCGTCGAGCACGATGCCGTTCAGGTCGAATTCGATCACCGCCTGGGACTTGCGGATCGCGGCGATCTGGCCGGCGAAATCGGCCGCAGCCAGCTTCTGCTGCGTCACGTCGGAGGCGTATTTGACGACCTTGAACGGCCGCCCCTCGTCATCGAGAATCGGGTTATAGGACGCGAGAATCCAGATCTCCCGGCCGCCCTTGCCGCAACGCTTGAACTCGCCCGAGCGAAATTCGCCGCGACTGAGGCTGGTCCAGAATTCCTTGTAGGCGGCGCTGTCGCGTTCGTCGGGCAGCACGAACATGCTGTGATGCCGGCCCTTGATCTCGGCCAGCGTGTAGCCCATCGCGCTCAGGAACTGATCGTTGGCATCGATGATGGTGCCGTCGAGATTGAACTCGATCACCGCCTGGGCGCGCCCGATCGCCGCGATGTTGCCGGCGTCCTCGATGCTGCGCATCTTCTGCTCGGTGATGTCGGTTGCGAATTTGATGATCTTGACCGGCTTGCCGCCGTCGATCACCGGATTGTAGCTCGCCTGGATCCAGACGGCGCGGTGGCCCTTGCCGAACCGCTTGTACTCCCCCGAACGAAACTTCCCGGCCCGCAGATCGGCCCAGAAGACGCGGTACTCGGCGCTGTCGCGCATCTCGGGCGCCACGAACATCGCGTGGTGCCGGCCCTGGATCTCGCTCAGCGAGTAGCCCATCGCGTCGAGGAAATTCTGGTTGGCGGTGATGATCGTGCCGTCGGTGTCGAACTCGATCACCGCTTGCGAGCGGTTGATCGCCGCGACCTGCGCCATCGCATCGCGCGATGCCGAACTGCCTGACCAGAATGACATGGAAATTCCTCTTCTCGGGACGGGGGCGGCCATCCGCCAACGGGCGGCGCGTCATCTCTCCCCCGAACGTGCCGAGCGGATAATTCCCACAGGCGCGGAAAGATTTGCTTAAATGGCATATAGTTCAGTAACTTAGCGTATCAGTAGTTGCGCCTTGATGCGTTTTTCCCGATGAGGATGTAAGAAGGCGTCAACTAACTTTATCACGGTACCACAATAGGTATTTGCGCTCTCTTCAATGCGAACCCGACCGGATGTTGATCCTCGCCATCGATACTGCCCTCGACCATTGCGCCGCTGCCGTGCTGGATACTGATTCGGCCTTGATGCGGGCGCAGGAGACACTCCCGATGAAGCGCGGCCACGCGGAGGCCCTGATGCCGCTGCTCGCGCGCGTGATGCAGCAATCCGGCGTCGGTTTCGCCGATCTCGACCGCATCGCGGTGACGACCGGCCCCGGGAGCTTCACGGGGTTGAGGGTCGGGCTCTCCGCCGCCCGCGGCATCGGATTGGCCGCCCACAAGCCGGTCGTCGGCGTGACCACGCTGTCCGCCTACGCGGCGCCGATCGTCAGCGAGGACCGCGCCAACCCGGTAATCTCGGCGATCGATGCCCGGCACGACCATGTCTACTACCAAGTCGTGAGCGGCAACGGCGAGGAGCTGGTCGCGCCCCAGGTGGCTGCGCTGGACGACGTTCTGGCGGTCGCGCGGCTCGGCGCCCCACACCTCGTCGGCAACGCCGCGGCGCTGCTGGCCGAGCGGTGGCCGAAGGAATCAGCCGCGCCAGTTGCGGTCGACTCGCAAGACGGACCCGACATCGGCTGGGTCGCCTGGCTCGGCGCGGCCGCCGACCCGGTGCACGCGCCGGCGCGGCCATTCTATCTGCGCGCACCCGACGTCAAGCCGCCCGCCGGCGCAACGCGTCAACCGGTGCAGACGGCCATCTCGTCATGAACATGTTCTTCCGCTGGCTCGGCAGCCCCAAACCGTTGATCGAAGCGGCCTCGCTGCGCGACGCCGCCAGACTCGCCCAGATCCACGCCGCCTCGTTTCACCGCGGCTGGGGCGAAGGCGAGTTCGAGGCGATGCTGGCCGAGCGCAACACCATGATCCATCGGCTGCGGCTCGGGCGGAAGCTCATAGGCTTCATCGTCTCGCGGATCGGCGCGGACGAAGCGGAAATATTGTCAGTTGCACTTGACCCAAATCAGCGCGGCCGTGGATTTTCTCGTGATCTGTTGCTGCAGCATCTCGGGCACCTTGCGGGGCGCGGGGTCCGGACGGTCTTTCTCGAAGTGGAGGAAAACAACCAGCCGGCCCGCCGACTCTATGAACGCGCCGGATTTGCGACCGTGGGCCGTCGGGAACGCTATTACCTTCAGCCCGGCGGGGAACAGTTGAATGCGCTTCTGATGCGCCGGGACTTGTCGTAACCTGCGCTTGGTGGCAGAAAGCGCATCCTTGAGGCGAGACACGATGACCTCCTCCTTGAAAACTACGCCAGCGCTCAATTCCACCGGAATCGAGGCCCGCTGTGCCGCCACCGGCATGCGCATGACCGAGCAGCGGCGGGTCATTGCCCGCGTGCTCGCGGAAGCCTGCGACCATCCCGACGTCGAGGAGTTGTACCGGCGCTGCGTCGCCGTCGACGACAAGATCTCGATCTCCACGGTCTATCGCACCGTGAAGCTGTTCGAGGATGCCGGCATCATCGAGCGCCACGATTTCCGCGAGGGCCGCGCCCGCTACGAGCAGATGCGCGACAGCCATCATGATCATCTGATCAATCTGCGCGACGGCAAGGTGATCGAGTTCACCTCCGAGGAGATCGAGAAGCTGCAGGCCGAGATCGCCCGCAAGCTCGGCTACAAGCTGGTCGACCACCGGCTGGAGCTGTATTGCGTGCCGCTCGACGAAGAGACGAATGGCTGACGTAGCGCCGGCTTCGAACTTCGATCTCGTCATTTTCGATTGCGATGGCGTGCTGGTCGACAGTGAGGTGATCTCCTGTCAGACGCACGCCGACGTGCTCAGCCTGTGCGGCTATCCGATCACGACCGAGCAGGTGTTCGCGCGGTTCCTGGGCCGGTCGCTGAAACAGGCGAAGCTTGAGGTCGAGGCCGAACTCGGCCGCAGCCTGCCCGACGATTTCAACCCGAAACTGCAGGATCGCCTGTTCCGCGCCTTCGAGCAGGACCTCGCGGCCATCGACGGGATCATGGAGGCGCTCGACACCATCGACGTGCCGGTGTGCGTCGCCTCCTCCGGATCGCACCAGCGCATGCGCGTCAGCCTCGGCGCCACCCGGCTCTACGATCGCCTCGCCCCGCACATCTTCTCATCCTCCCAGGTCGAGAACGGCAAGCCCGCGCCCGATCTGTTCCTGTTCGCGGCAGCGCAGATGAAGGCGCGTCCCGCGGCCTGCGTGGTGGTCGAGGACAGCACGGCCGGTATCCGGGGCGGTGTCGCCGCCGGCATGACGGTGCTTGGGTTTCACGGCGGCAGCCACTGCCGGCCCGGGCACGCCGACGACCTGCGCGCCGCCGGCGCCACCCTGGTTTTCGACGACATGCGGCAGTTGCCGGCGATTCTGAGCCGGCTGGCCGAGAAAAAGCCTGCGATCGCTGGATTTCCGGCCCCCTAGTCTATATCTGAGCGCGGCGCCAATTGGGCGCGCCTCCGACTGCATGCAAGGGTTCATGACGCCGCCGCGCAAGCTGCACATCAAGTCCTATGGCTGCCAGATGAATGTCTACGATGCCCAGCGCATGGTGGACACGCTGGGGCCTGAGGGCTTCGTCGAGACCGCCGAGGCCAGCGACGCCGATCTCGTGATCCTCAACACCTGTCACATCCGCGAGAAGGCCTCCGAGAAGGTCTATTCGGAGCTCGGGCGGCTGCGGGTCGCCAAGGAGGACGCCGCGCGGGCCGGCCGGACGATGCAGATCGCCGTGGCCGGCTGCGTGGCGCAGGCGGAAGGCCAGGAGATCATCACCCGCGCCCCCACCGTCGACGTCGTGGTCGGGCCGCAGAGCTACCACCATCTGCCGCAGCTCCTGGCCCAGGCCCGCCGCGGCGAGCGGGCGATCGAGACCGAATTCCCGGCCGACGACAAGTTCGGCTTCCTGGCGAAGCCCAGCCGCGAGGCCATCCGCGCCCGCGGCGTCTCGGCCTTCGTCACCGTGCAGGAAGGCTGCGACAAGTTCTGCACCTTCTGCGTCGTGCCATATACACGCGGCAGCGAGATGTCGCGCGCGGTGGCGCGCATCGTCGACGACGTGGCGCAGCTCGCCGACAACGGCGTTCGCGAGATCACTTTGATCGGCCAGAACGTCAACGCCTATCACGGCGAAGGCCCCGACGGCCGGCCCTGGACGCTGGGTCGGCTGCTCTACAGGATTGCCGAGATTCCGGGGGTGGCGCGGATCCGCTACTCGACCAGCCATCCCAACGACGTCGACGACAGCCTGATCGCGGCGCATCGCGATCTCGCAGCGGTGATGCCGTTCGTGCATCTGCCGGTTCAGTCGGGATCCGACCGCATCCTGAGCGCCATGAACCGCAAACACACGGCGACCGATTATCGCAAAGTCGTCGACCGTTTCCGCGCCGTCCGTGACGACATTGCATTCTCTTCGGATTTCATCGTCGGGTTCCCGGGCGAGACCGAGGAAGATTTTCGCGCCACCCTCGCCCTGATCGACCAAATCGGCTACGCTGCGGCCTATTCGTTCAAGTATTCGCCGCGTCCGGGAACTCCGGCAGCGGACATGCCGGAGATGGTGTCAGCGACCGAGATGGACGAGCGATTGGAGCGCCTCCAGAGCTTGATCGACAGCCAGCAAGCAGCCTTCAACAAGGCCGCGATCGGCCAGGTCGTCGACGTGTTGTTCGAGCGGCCAGCGCGCAGGCCCGGGCAGCTCGTCGGACGGACCGCGTATCTGCAGCCGGCTCACGTCATGGCGTCCGACGACATCATCGGCCAGGTTCTGCCGGTGCGGATCGACAGTCTCGAACGCTACAGCCTGCTCGGCGAGCTCGTCACGGCCGCGCCGGCAGTGATCTCCCCCACGCCCCTCGTGTCCATCGGAGGCTGAGCACTTGCCCAAGAGCGCATCGGATTCGTCTTCCCTCGCTCCCAGCCGCAAGTACGACCGCGACATGTCCATGCCCCCCGAGACCCAGGTCGTCATCGATTTCGACGACAACCGCGCCGCATCCGCCCTGGTCGGCCCCTACGGCCAGAACCTGGCGCTGGTCGAACGACGCCTCGGCGTCGTCGTCGATTCCCGCGGCAACCACATCACCATCGGCGGCACCCGCGACGGCTGCGATGCCGCGCGGCGCGTGCTGGAATCGCTCTATGCGCAGGCCGTCAAGGGCCAGGATCTGGCGCAGGGCGACGTCGAGGGCGCGATCCGCGCCGTGGTCGCGCAGGGCTCGCTGTTCGAGTTCGACGCCAAGAACGCCAAGAACGCGTTCGAGAGCATCAACCTGCGCAAGCGTCCGGTGCGCGCCCGCACCGCCGCGCAGGATTCCTATATCCGCGCGCTGAAGCGCCACGAGCTGGTGTTCGGCATCGGTCCGGCCGGCACCGGCAAGACCTGGCTCGCGGTCGCGCATGCAGCGCAGCTGTTCGAGCGGAAGGAAGTCGACCGCATCATCCTCTCACGCCCGGCTGTCGAAGCCGGCGAGCGGCTCGGCTTCCTGCCTGGTGACCTCCGCGAGAAGGTCGATCCCTATCTGCGCCCGATCTACGACGCGCTGTACGATCTGATGGATGCGCGCATCGTCGAGCGTGCGCTGCAGGCCGGCGAGATCGAGATCGCGCCGCTCGCCTTCATGCGCGGGCGCACCTTGACCAATGCCGCGATCATTCTCGACGAGGCGCAGAACACGACATCGATGCAGATGAAGATGTTTCTCACGCGCCTGGGCGAGAACAGCCGCATGATCATCACCGGCGATCCCTCGCAGGTCGATCTGCCGAACGGCCAGACGTCGGGCCTCGCCGAGGCCGCGCGGCTGCTCGACGGCGTCGACGGGATCGCGCAGGTCAGGTTCACCGGCGAGGACGTCATTCGCCACGAATTGGTGGCGCGTATCGTCGCCGCCTATGAGAGCCCAAAGGCGCGCTGACCCCGAGAGCAAGCTCGCCGATCGGCGCGTGATCCAAGCGCCATCCGCACAGAACGACCAGGATGCCACAAAGTCCCATTCCAACCACCGAGGTGATCGTCGCCGCCGACTGCTGGCAGGACCAGCCCGACGCCGAGGACGTCATACATCGCGCCATCGTCGCCGCCGCCGAGACGGTCGACGCGGACGTCGGCGACGCCGAGATCGCGGTGATGCTGACGGACGACGACGGCATCCGCACCCTGAACAGCAATTGGCGCGGCATCGACAAGCCGACCAACGTGCTGTCGTTTCCGGCGCTGCAGCCGACCGGCCCGCGTGGCGACGACGACGCGCCGCGCATGCTAGGCGACATTGCCATCGCCTACGAGACGCTGCGGCGCGAAGCCGACGAGGAGCAGAAGCCGTTCGACCAGCACCTCAGCCATCTCGCGGTGCACGGCTTCCTGCACCTGATCGGCTACGATCACGAGACCGACGACGAGGCCGAGGAGATGGAGGCGCTCGAGCGCGAGATCCTGGCCCATCTCGGCATCCCCGATCCCTATGCCGACCGGGAGCGGACGAATTGATCATGGCCGACTCCGAACCCATTCACGACAATCCGCGCAACACGCGCAATCTTCCGGCCGTGGTGCCGGCATCCGAGCTCGGCCGCTCGCCGAGCGAGAACTGGCTTTTTCGCGCGCTGCGCAATCTGTTCGGATGGAAGGGCGGCGGATCGGTGCGCGACGACCTGCAGGTCGTGCTCGACGCCTCGACACCCGACGACATCGGCTTCTCCGCGGTCGAGCGCACGCTCCTGCGCAACATCCTCGATCTGCACGAGCGGCGGATCGCCGACGTGATGGTACATCGCGCCGACATCGTCGCGGTCAGGCGCGACATCACGCTCGGCGAGCTGATGAGCCTGTTCGAGAGTGCCTCGCATTCACGGCTCGTGGTCTACAACGACACGCTCGACGATCCCGAGGGCATGGTCCACATCCGCGACCTGCTCGCCTTCACCACCGCACAGGCGCGCGTCTCGGACGAGGTCAAGGCGCGGCGCAAGAAGCCGCTGCCGGCCGGGCTCGACCTGAAGGCAGTCGACCTCTCGATGCCGCTGTTCGAGGCCAACATCATCCGCAAGCTGCTCTATGTGCCGCCATCGATGCGCGCGATCGATCTGCTGGCGCAGATGCAGGCCTCGCGCATCCATCTGGCGCTGGTGGTCGACGAATATGGCGGCACCGACGGACTGGTCTCGATCGAGGACATCGTCGAGCAGATCGTCGGCGAGATCGACGACGAGCACGACAGCGACGAGCCGCCGGCGATCGTGCGGCAGGCCGACAACGCCTTCATCGCGGACGCCCGCGCCAGCCTCGACGACGTCCGCCGGGTGATCGGCGAGGAGTTCGTGACGGGCGAGGCCGGCGAGGGCGTGGAGACGCTCGGCGGCTATCTCGTCAACCATGTCGGCCGGCTGCCGGTGCGCGGCGAACTGATCTCCGGCCCCGGCAATTTCGAGGTCGAGGTGCTCGATGCCGATCCGCGCCGGGTCAAGCGGCTGCGCATCGCGCCGCGCAAGGAACGCCCCACGCCCCGCCCGCCGCGCGAAAGCCGGCGTCGAGACGTTGCGCCGGAAGTGACCCTGCCGGACACGGACGTCC
The DNA here is from genome assembly GCF_032489875.1 of Bradyrhizobium sp. SZCCHNR1015. Lineage (NCBI taxonomy): Bacteria > Pseudomonadati > Pseudomonadota > Alphaproteobacteria > Hyphomicrobiales > Nitrobacteraceae > Bradyrhizobium > Bradyrhizobium sp. SZCCHNR1015. Next base: position 33,163 of record NZ_JAUEYW010000009.1, on the reverse strand, counting down.
CGGCCGAGCCGCCGCCGGCAGAGGCCGGCCCTGCGCCGGTCCATGACGATAGCAGCCCGCCAAGGGGCGACGGAGCCAGCTCACAGTGATCCGCCCATCGACGATTCGCGGCCTCGCCATCGGCGTTGTCCTGGCCTGGGGCTGGAAGCGTGCGGCGATCGCGCTCGCTGCCGGCGCGCTCTCCTCGCTGGCGATGGCCCCGTTCAACGCCTGGCCGGTGCTCGCGATCACCTTCCCGGTGCTGGTCTGGCTGATCGACGGCGCCGCGGCGGGACGGCGGCGCGGCATCCCGGCTGCCGCCTTCACCGGCTTCTGCTTCGGCATGGGCTATTTCGTGCCGGGCCTGTACTGGATCGGCAACGCGTTCCTGGTCGATGCCGACACCTTCGCCTGGCTGATGCCGTTCGCCGTGCTGGGCCTGCCGGCCTATCTCGCGCTGTTTCCGGCGCTGGGCTTCGCCTTGGCCCGGTTGATCTGGACGCGTGATGCAACCCGCATCCTGGCGCTCGCCGTCTGCCTGACCGCGAGCGAATGGCTGCGCGGCCACGCGCTGACCGGCTTCCCCTGGGACACGTTCGGCTATGCCCTGTCGCAGCCGCTCGCGCTGGCGCAGGCGGGCTCGCTGATCGGGATCTGGGGCATGACGTTCCTGGCAATCGCGATCTTCGCCAGCCCCGCAGTGCTGATCGACGGCAAGACCTGGCGTGAGCGCTGGCGGGCGCCGGCCGCGGCCGCCGCCCTGCTCGTGACGATGGGCGTGTTCGGCGTCATCCGGCTCGGGCTGCATCCGACCGCCTTCGTCGCCGACCTCAAGCTGCGGATCATGCAGCCGAACCTGCAGCAGGACGTGAAGTTCAACTATGGCGCCAAGGCCGACGTCATGCGCCGCTATCTGGCGCTGTCGGACCGCGCCTCCGGCCCGAACGCCACCGGTGTCCGGGACGCCAACGTCCTGATCTGGCCGGAATCGGCGTTCCCGTTCTTCCTAACCCGCGAGGCGGACGCGATGGGCCAGATCGCCGACCTGCTGTCACCGGGCACGGTGCTGATCACCGGTTCGGTCCGCGCCCCCGACGCGCCTCGCAACACCCCGATCACCCGGGCCTACAATTCGATCTACGTGATCGATCACGACGGCACCGTGCTGTCGGTCTACGACAAGCTCCATCTGGTCCCATTCGGCGAGTTCCTGCCGTTCCAGACTCTGCTGGAGCGGATCGGGCTCGAGCAGCTCACGCGGGTGCAGGGCGGCTTCATCCCCGGCACGGTGCGACGCAACCTGGACGTGCCACACGCCCCACGTGTGCTTCCTTTGATCTGCTACGAGGCGATCTTTCCGAGCGACAGCGTGCCGAGCGAAGAACGACCGGGCTGGATCGTCAACCTGACGAACGATGGCTGGTTCGGCATATCGACCGGTCCTCATCAGCATCTGCAGCAGGCGCAGTGGCGCGCGATCGAGCAAGGACTTCCATTAGTTCGATCTGCGAACACCGGCATCTCCGCAGTGATCGATCCGGTCGGCCGTATCGTTAAGCAATTGCCTCTCGGCGCAGAGGGCGTGCTGGATTCCGCGCTGCCTGTTGCGTTGCAGCCGACCGTCTATGCAAGGCTCGGCGACATTCCGGTTGCGATCCTGTTAGTGATCGCCCTGAGCACCGTCGTTCGCAGACGTGTTGCTCAAAAGCTTCCCTGACGACAGCAAGATCTCGATTCTTTCCGGGTCCGTAAGATTTTTTTTGACAAGCAAAACCCCAAGTGTTGACAGATAGCTGCTGCAATTCGCATTCTCGCGCGGCAGCATGAGCCGTCCAGTTCGTTGCTCGGCCGTCTTCGTTAGTACGACATGCGAACAGAAATTGACGGTGTGAGCGCCTGAGGCATACTGCGACCGCCTCGTTCCGAGGCCCATTCTAAGGAGTTGAGAGATGTCGACGAAAGCGCCCAACCCTGTTGACAAGCATGTCGGCAGCCGGGTGCGGATGCGCCGTATCATGTTGGGCATGAGCCAGGAAAAACTTGGTGAGGCTCTCGGACTCACGTTCCAGCAGATACAGAAGTACGAAAAAGGCACCAATCGAGTCGGCGCCAGCCGGATTCAGCAGATATCGGAGGTTCTGCAGGTCCCGGTCTCCTTCCTGTTCGAAGGGGTCCCGAGTGGCGGGACCAACGGTGAAGCTTTCGGCGAAGGCGCTTCGCCCGCCTATGTGTCTGATTTCCTGGCGACCTCCGAAGGACTGGCGTTGACCCGCGCATTCACGCGGATCCACGATTCGAAGCTTCGTCGCAGCATCGTCGACCTGGTCGAGCAGATCGCTGATCGCGAAGCTCCGGAAGAAGGCTAGCTGATGCGCCGGCGCTGACATTCCTATCGTGATCACTCTCATAGGAATGTCAGCGCCCTCGGGGGGCCATCAGCGGGGCACGTTTGCGGACGACGCGCTGGGCACGCTTCATTCCGCAGACGAATGAACCGATAGACAGGTTGGATCACGACCAATAGAGCGCGATGGCTCCCCTTCGGGAAAGGCTATCGCGCTCTAAATCTTTTTATGCACATGTGGCCTGGAACTCCGGCGTCCCGGCCGCCAACCCGCCCCGCGACGCGCCAGCGCGCCCAACCGCCTGCTACCACTTCGTAACCATCGAGAACGATTTACAAAGCTCATGACAACCAGCAGCAGCAGCCCGTTCGATAGTCGCACAATTCTCGAAGGCATCCGCCAATGGGTCGAGATCGAGACCCCGACCGAGGCGCCTGATCAGGTCAACAAGCTGGCTTCCCTTGTCGCGGATGGTTATCGGGGGCTCGATGCCACGATCGAACGGATCGCCGGACGCGACGGCTGCGGCGACCACCTCGTCGCACGGTCGTCGTGGGGACAGGACGAGCCTGGCATCCTGGTCCTGAGCCATCTCGACACGGTGCATCCGATCGGGTTCATCGCGCGGCTGCCGTTCTCGGTCGACGGCGACGTCGCGTACGGTCCGGGGATCTACGACATGAAGGGCGGCGCGTATCTCGCCTTCCACGCCTTTCGTCAACTCTGCGCAGGCGGTCAAAAATCGCCGCTCGGCATTACTCATTTGTTCGTCTCGGATGAAGAGATCGGCAGCCCGACCTCGCGCGCGCTGATCGAGGAGGAAGGCCGCAAGGCCAAATACGTCCTCGTCACCGAGCCCGCGCGTGACGGCGGCAAGATCGTGACCGGACGCAAGGGCGTGGCGCGGTTCGACGTGACGATCCGCGGCGTGCCCGCGCATGCCGGCGCGCGTCCACAGGATGGACGCAGCGCGATCCGCGAACTCGCCAACGTCATTCACGCCCTCGAGGCGCTCAACGACCCCGCCCGCGGCATCACCGTGAATGTCGGCGTCGTGCGCGGCGGAACACGTCCGAACGTGATCGCCGAGGAAGCTTATGCCGAGGTCGACGCACGGCTGCCGACGCCTGCCGATGCCGAGGAAATCCTGCCCAAGATCCTGGGGCTGACCTCGCGCAGCGATGGCGTCACGGTCGAAGTGAGCGGCGAGGTGAACCGGCCGCCTTACGTCAAGGGCAACGCCGGCGCCGCCCTGTTCGAGCATGCGAAATCGCTCGCCGACGAAATCGGCTTCGAGCTGATCGACACCTATACCGGCGGCGGTTCCGACGGCAATTTCACCGCACCGTTCACGGCGACGCTCGATGGGCTCGGCGTCGATGGCAAGGGCGCGCATACGCATTACGAGCAGATGTACATCTCCTCGATCGAGCCGCGGACAAGGCTGCTCTACCGCCTCTATGAAACGCTGCGATGAGCACCGCAATCAACATGCCCGTCGACGACGACAATCACACCGACACCGCGGCCCTGCATGGTCAGGGCTCGTTCTTCGGCCGGCGCAAGGGCCACAAGCTGCGGGCGCATCAGGCCGACCTGGTCGGCAACCTGCTGCCGCATCTCGCGCTCGATCTCGCCGCTCCCGCGGATGCCGTGCTGCCCACGCTGTACGATCCGCCGGTCGACGCGCTGCGGCTGGAGATCGGGTTTGGCGGCGGCGAGCATCTTGCCGCCGAAGCAAAGGCGTTTCCGACCACCGGCTTCATCGGCTGTGAGCCCTATGTCAACGGCATGGCCAAGATCCTGTCGGCGATCGAGGCCGACAACATCGGCAATATCAGGCTGCTGGCCGGCGACGCCGCCGAACTGCTGGCCTGGCTGCCGCCGCGATCGCTGCAGCGGATCGACCTGATCCATCCCGATCCCTGGCCGAAGCGGCGGCACTGGAAGCGGCGTTTCGTGCAGGATGCGACGATCGCCGCGATGGCGCGCGTCCTGAGGCCCGGCGGCGAGTTCCGCTTCGTCAGCGACATCGCCGACTATTGCGCCTGGACGCTGTGGCATCTGCTCCGGTCGCCCGAGTTCGCCTGGACGGCCGAGCGCGCCGACGACTGGCGTCTGCCCTGGCCGGGCTACACCATGACGCGCTACGGACGGAAGGCGACGCGCGAAGGCCGCGTCGCCAACTACCTGATCTTCCGCCGGCGCTGACCACTGCGCCGTGGGCGTCATTCAATGCCGTGTCTTCCAGAACGCGACGACCCGCTCGGCGGTCGATGGCAGCAGGCGCGCGTAGTTGACCCTGATCGCATCGATGTCGCGCTGCGCCGGCACGCGTTTCGGTCCGAGGCGCAGCAGGATCAGTGTGTGCACGGTGCGCCAATCGAGCCCGATCATGCGCCCCAGGATCAGAAGCGGATCGTGACGATCGCCCGACATGAGCCGGTCGAGCGTCGCGATCTTCAATCCCGTCATTGCGGCGAGCGCCGCGATGACCTCCTCGTATTTGTGCTCGGATGCGAAGCCGAACAGCGCCGACTGGTCCAAGGCACCGGCTTCATACAGCGACAGGATGGTCCGCTGCGCCGGCACGAAATTGCGCGTGCTGTCTGTTGCCTGTGCCGCATCGGCGAGCTCGGCGAGGGCCTGCTTGATCCTCGCCTGCTTGTCCGGCGGCACCACATCGAACAGCCGCCGCCTGACGACATCGAGCGCACCGGCCAGCAATTGTCGCATATGATCGTCGGAAACATCGTCGCGCCGGCCGACCGTGAGCGTCAGCACGCCGTCTGAACTCGCGCGGTGGATCAGCGCGGCATAGCCGCGCGGGGAAAACGCGGCGCCATCATTGGCAGCGGTCCGCCGCACCACGTCGCGATCACCACGGCGCACCAGCACATCGGTCATATCGGCCGACAGGCGCGTCCGCTCTGCCATCGCGAGCAGATGTCCCTGGCTCTTGTCGCGCGCAATGGCGATGAGCACGGGATCGTCGAGCACGAGCGAACGGCGCAACAGCGGACCCGCCACCGCAACCTCGTCGTCGCGCGCCAGCCGGCTGACGACGGCACGGGGCGCCCTGAGGAGCCGCGACAACCGCTCCGCCAGATCGATCCGCGTCGGCAGATCCGCGAACGGGACCAGATCGATCAGGAGACCGTCGAACAGATTGATGTGCTCGGGACGCAGCTTCGTCGCATCCTCGAAGAACAGGTCGGCGATGCGGCGCGTGGCCTCGAGGCCGCGTTCAGCATGGCCCTGCCTGACGATCCGGCCGAGGCCGGGGATCAGCGCGGTTGCCGGGGTCATGACGTCTACTCGATACGCAACACGACACGTTTCCGTGCGCTCCGCTCCGTGCGGCACGACTACGGAGGCGAAAAGCGCGAACTCAGCTCATTTTTAAGCGATCTTGGTGAATGAAGGGTTAGACCCTGCGGCATTCGGCCGTTCCCGGTCGGGGAAAACGATCCGATCCGCACTCCTGGCGCGGAGCAGATTCCCAGTTCCAGGCGCCGTTTGAGCCGACACGACCCTTGCCGTCAGGCGGCAAAGCGGCTATATGAGCGCCATCAAACATCATCTCATATACGATCGCGTAGTGAGGGTGGGCCCTTCCGGACCCGCTCTTTTTTGTTACCTGGATCGCTCCGCCACGGGCGGGATCGGTCCGGTGAGCGCGATCGAACAGGCCCGACGGCCCAACCAAGCAAGACACGCGATCGACGCCTCGATGACGGAACCTACGTTCGCAACCGCTGACACCGACCTCCTGACCGAGCCCCGTCTCGTCGTTGAGCCGGGCGTCGCGGCGCGCGTCGCGGCGGTGGCTGACCCCGTGCTGCAGGGAATGGGGTACCGTCTGGTGCGGATCCGCATCTCCGGCGAGGCCGGCTGCACCGTCCAGGTGATGGCCGAGCGCCCCGACGGCACGATGCAGATCGAGGATTGCGAGGCGGTGTCGCGGGCGCTGTCGCCGGTGCTGGATATCGCCGACCCGATCGACCGTGCCTACCGGCTCGAGATCTCCTCGCCGGGGATCGACCGGCCGCTGGTCCGCCGCTCCGATTTCGAGCGCCATGTCGGGCATCTCGTGAAGATCGAGATGGCGGTGGCGCATCAGAACCGCAAACGCTTCCGCGGCATCATCAAGGGCGTCGAAGGTGACGGCGTCCGCATCACCCGCGACGACGTCGCCAAGGACCAGGATGCCGATGTCGTGCTGCCGATGACCGACATCGGCGACGCCAAGATGGTGCTGACCGACGAGCTGATCGCCGAATCCATGCGCCGCGGCAAGGCCGCCGAGCGTGAGAAGAAGCGCGAGCTTGGCATCGCACCGCCGCTGGCGCCGCACGCCAAGCCGGCGGCCCAGGCCAAGCCGAAGCCGAAGTTGAAAGACAAGCAGCCGGCCAAGAAGCCGCTGCCGACCAACACCAAGAAACATCGCCTCGCTGCCGACCGCGCGCGCAGGGGCGAGATCGATCCTGATTAGAGGAGACTTGAGCCATGGCCGTCAGCGCCAACCGGTTGGAACTGCTGCAGATCGCCGACGCCGTCGCGCGCGAGAAGTCGATCGACCGCGGCATCGTGATCGCCGCGATGGAAGACGCGATCGCCAAGGCCGCCCGCGCCCGCTACGGCAGCGAGACCGACGTTCATGCCGAGATCGATCCGAAGAAGGGTGAGCTGCGGCTGTCGCGCCACATGCTGGTGGTCGAGAAGGTCGAGAACCCCTCCAACCAGATCTCGCTGGATGATGCGCGCCGCGCCAACCCGGGCGCCCAGATCGGCGACACCATCGCGGACACCCTGCCGCCGCTGGAATATGGCCGCATCGCCGCGCAATCGGCCAAGCAGGTCATTGTGCAGAAGGTGCGCGAGGCGGAGCGCGACCGGCAGTACCAGGAGTTCAAGGACCGCATCGGCGACATCGTCAACGGCGTCGTCAAGCGCGTCGAGTATGGCAGCGTGATCCTCGACCTCGGCCGCGGCGAGGCCATCATCCGCCGTGACGAGATGCTGCCGCGCGAGGTCTTCCGCAACGGCGACCGCGTCCGCGCCTATGTGTTCGACGTGCGCCGCGAGACCCGGGGACCGCAGATCTTCCTGTCGCGCACCCATCCGCAGTTCATGGCCAAGCTGTTCGCGCAGGAGGTACCGGAGATCTATGACGGCATCGTCGAGATCAAGGCGGTCGCTCGCGACCCCGGCTCGCGCGCCAAGATCGGCGTTGTCTCCCGCGACTCCTCGGTCGACCCCGTCGGCGCCTGCGTCGGCATGCGCGGCTCGCGCGTGCAGGCCGTGGTGAACGAGCTGCAGGGCGAGAAGATCGACATCATCCCCTGGTCGCCGGATATCGCGACCTTCGTGGTCAACGCGCTGGCGCCGGCCGAAGTCGCCAAGGTCGTCATCGACGAGGACCGCGAGCGCATCGAGGTGGTCGTCCCCGACACCAACAACCAGCTCTCGCTGGCGATCGGCCGCCGCGGCCAGAACGTCCGGCTCGCCTCGCAGCTGACCGGCTGGGACATCGACATCCTGACCGAGCAGGAGGAATCGGAGCGCCGCCAGGCCGACTTCGAGAATTCCACCCGCGTGTTCATGGAATCGCTGAACGTCGACGAGGTCGTCGGCCAGTTGCTGGCGTCCGAAGGCTTCACCTCGGTCGAGGAGCTCGCTTTGGTCGACCTCAAGGATCTCGCCGGCATCGAGGGCTTCGACGAGGAGACCGCGACCGAGCTGCAGACCCGCGCCCGCGAATTCCTCGAGCAGCAGGAAGCCGAGCTCGAGGCCAGGCGCAAGGAGCTCGGCGTCGAGGACGCGGTGAAGGACGTGCCCGGCGTCACCACCAAGATGCTGGTCAAGTTCGGCGAGAACGACATCAAGACGGTCGAGGACCTCGCGGGCTGCGCCACCGACGATCTGGTCGGCTGGACCGAGCGCAAGGAGGGGGGCGAAGCCACCAAATTCCCCGGTTTCCTCGACGGTCTCGATGTCTCCCGCGATGACGCCGAAGCCATGGTCATGCAGGCCCGCGTCAAGGCCGGCTGGATCAGTGAGGCTGACCTCGCCAAGGCCGAAGCCGAGCCCGAGAATGAGGACGAAACGACCGAAGGACAGCCCGCCTGACCCGTTTGGCTCGCCCCATGGACACCGCAATGACCCCCACCCTGACCCAGCTCGCTTGAGATGAGGAGCCGCATCACCGCATGCTCGCTTTGGCCGACCCCGAGCTCGACAATGGACCGCGGACCGAGAAGTCCGCGACCATGCGCATGTGCGCGGTCAGCCGCGAAGTGCGGCCGATCGGCGAGCTGATCCGCTTCGTCGTCGGCCCGTCGGGCGAGGTCGTGCCCGACATCAAGCGCAAGCTGCCGGGGCGGGGCTTGTGGATCACCGCCTCGCGCCAGGCGGTTGCGGAGGCGGTGCGGCGTCACCATTTCAGCCGAGGCTTCAAGACAAACGTCCGCGTCCCGCCTACCCTTCCCGAAGACCTGGAAGCCTTGCTGGCCCGCAGCGCGATCGAAGCGCTGGGGATTGCCGCCAAGGCGGGCGAGGTCGTCTCCGGTTTCTCCAAGGTGGAAGCGGCGCTGTCGCAGCGGCAGTCACGGTCGACCTTGGCAGCCCTCGTCCATGCTGCGGACGGTGCAGCCGACGGGATCCGCAAGCTCGACGCGCTGGTGCGGCCGAACGCCGAGGGTCAGGGCCAAGCCCCGACAATTCCGATCATCTGCTGTCTCACTTCGGCAGAATTGGATTTGGCACTTGGGCGCTCAAATGTGATACATGCTGCCGTGCTCGCAGGCCCGGCGAGCAGGACATTCCTGTCGCGCAGCCAGACACTGGTCCGATACCGGTCGGCCGACGCTGACAAGATTGCCGGAACCGCGGCCACGAAATCTGCTTCGACTTCGAAGACATAGCGACGAATACGCGACGATTGCACGAATGGGACGGTGCGGCAGACCCGCACGCAGGTAAACGAGATTAGGACGACTGAATGGCCGACAACAACACTCCGGGCGACAAGAAACTGAGTGTCCCGACCAAGACCTTGACGCTGAAGCCGCGCGTCGAGACTGGCACGGTGCGCCAGAGCTTCCCACATGGCCGGAGCAAGCAGGTGGTGGTCGAGAAGCGCGGCACCAAGCGCCGTGTCGGCGATGGGGCGCCCGATGCGCCGCACGCGCCGGAGCCGACCGTCGCCAAGGCGCCGACGCCGCCGCCGGCGAGCAACCGCCCGTCCGGGCCGCGGTCGTCCGGTCCACAGCGCAGCGGCTCCGGCGTCGTGCTCCGCACCCTGACAGAGGACGAGCGCTCGGCGCGCGCCAGCGCGCTGGCCGACGCCCGCGTGCGCGACATCGAGGAACGCCGCCAGGCCGAAGAGGAAGCCCGCCGCCGCGCCGAGCGCGAAGCCGCCGAACGCGCCGAGCGCGAGGCTGCCGAGGCGCGCCGCAAGGCCGAGGAAGAGCGGCACCGTCACGAAGAGGAAGCCAAGCGCAAGGCCGAGCTCGAGGCCAAGAAGCGGTTCGGTGAAGGCGAGGCGCCCCGTCCGGCGACATCCGCGCCGCAGCCCGCCGCCACCGCACCGGCCCGCTCGACGCCCGCCCCCGGCAGGCCCGTCGGCGCACCGGGCAGCCGGCCGCAGCAGATTGGTGGTCCGAGCTCGCGGCCCGGCGGCGCCCAGCCGGCGGGCGCCCGCCCGGCCGGCGCCCGTCCTGCCGCAGGCGGCCCGCTCGGCCGCGCGCCGGCGGCGGTTGCCGCCGGTCCCGACGAGGATGAGGGTCCGCGCCAGATCCGCAGGGGGCCCGGCGGAGCCGCACGTCCCGCGCCGCCGCCGAAGACCACGCACAAGCCGGGTCCGCAGAAGCAGCGCGGCCGCTTGACGGTGGTCACGGCGCTCACGGCCGACGATGTGCGCGAGCGCTCGATCGCATCGTTCCGCCGCCGCACGCAGCGCCTGAAGGGCCATGCCGCCAACGAGCAGAAGGAGAAGCTCGTCCGCGAGGTGACGATTCCGGAAGCCATCACCATCCAGGAGCTGGCGAACCGCATGTCGGAGCGCGCGGTCGACGTGATCCGTCTGCTGATGCGCCAGGGCGCGATGCACAAGATCACCGACGTGATCGATGCCGACACCGCGCAGCTGATCGCGGAAGAACTCGGCCACACGGTCAAGCGCGTCGCCGCCTCGGACGTGGAAGAGGGCCTGTTCGACGTCGTCGACGATTCGACCGACACCGAGCCGCGCTCGCCGGTCGTCACCGTCATGGGCCATGTCGACCACGGCAAGACCTCGCTGCTCGACGCGCTGCGACACGCCAACGTGGTCTCGGGTGAAGCCGGCGGCATCACCCAGCACATCGGCGCCTATCAGGTGACCGCGCCGGATTCCGGCAAGAAGATCACCTTCATCGACACGCCCGGCCACGCCGCGTTCACCGCGATGCGCGCCCGCGGCGCCAAGGTCACCGACATCGTCGTGCTGGTGGTCGCGGCCGATGACGGCGTCATGCCGCAGACGATCGAGGCCATCAACCACGCCAAGGCGGCGAAGGTGCCGATGATCGTGGCGATCAACAAGATCGACAAGCCCGACGCCCGTCCCGAGCGCGTCCGCACCGAGCTGCTGCAGCACGAGGTGCAGGTCGAATCGCTGGGCGGCGAGGTCGTCGACGTCGAGGTGTCCGCCAAGAACAAGACCAATCTCGATCGTCTGCTGGAGATGATCGCGCTGCAGGCCGACATCCTCGACCTCAAGACCAATTCGGATCGCCCGGCCGAAGGCACCGTGATCGAAGCCAAGCTCGATCGCGGCCGTGGTCCGGTCGCCACCGTGCTGGTCCAGCGCGGCACCTTGCGGGTCGGCGACATCATCGTCGCCGGCGCCGAGATGGGTCGCGTCCGCGCCCTGATCTCGGACCAGGGCGAGACGTTGCAGGAGGCAGGCCCGTCGGTGCCGGTCGAGGTGCTCGGCTTCAACGGTCCTCCGGAAGCCGGCGATCGTCTCGCCGTCGTCGAGAACGAAGCCCGCGCCCGCCAGGTCACCAGCTACCGCGCGCACCAGAAGCGCGAGAACGCGGCAGCCTCGATCTCCGGCATGCGCGGTTCGCTCGAGCAGATGATGTCGCAATTGAAGACTGTGGGCCGCAAGGAGTTCCCGCTGATCATCAAGGCCGACGTGCAGGGCTCGCTGGAAGCCATTCTCGGCTCGCTGGAGAAGCTCGGCACCGAGGAGGTCGCCGCCCGCATCCTGCATGCCGGCGTCGGCGGCATCAGCGAGTCCGACGTCACGCTGGCCGAAGGCTTCAACGCCGCGATCATCGGCTTCTCGGTGCGAGCCAACAAGGAAGCGGCCGCACTCGCCAAGCGCAACGGCATCGAGATCCGCTACTACAACATCATCTACGACCTCGTGGATGACGTGAAGAAGGCGATGAGCGGTCTCCTGGCCCCCACGCTTCGGGAAACCATGCTCGGCAATGCGCAGATCCTGGAGGTGTTCAACATCTCCAAGGTCGGCAAGGTCGCCGGCTGCCGCGTCACCGACGGCACTGTCGAACGCGGCGCCAATGTCCGCCTGATCCGCGACAACGTCGTGGTTCACGAGGGCAAGCTGTCGACCCTGAAGCGCTTCAAGGACGAAGTGAAGGAAGTGCAGGCCGGCCAGGAATGCGGCATGGCCTTCGAGAGCTACGGCGACATGCGTGTCGGCGACGTCATCGAGTGTTATCGCGTGGAGACCATCCAGCGCTCGCTGTAAGTCCGAATCCTACAGAGCGCTGCAATTCGAGCGAGCAGCGATTCCGTGAACATGCGGAATCGCCGCGCCTCTTGAACTTAACGAAGCGTCGTTGAACTCAATCAGAATGATCCTCTCGCCCGTGCTCACGCCGGGCGACGATCCATTGGATTTTTGAAAAATGCCTCGCCATCACCAGAGGGGAAGCGCCGCTTCCGGCGGCTCGCAGCGTCAGTTGCGCGTGGCCGAGACCGTGCGTCACGCTGTCGCCGACATTCTCAGCCACGGTGACGTGCACGATCCGGACCTGGAGGGACACATCATCACGGTGCCCGAAGTCCGCATGTCGCCCGACCTGAAGCTCGCCACGATCTACATCATGCCGCTCGGCGGACAGGATACGGACGTCGTGCTCACGGCGCTGGAGCGCAACAAGAAGTTCCTGCGCGGCGACATCGCGCGGCGCGTTAACCTGAAATTTGCACCTGACATCCGCTTCCGCGTCGACGAGCGATTCGACGAAGCGGAACGGATCGAGAAATTACTGCGAACACCCGCGGTGCAGAGAGACCTCAATTCGGATTCGGAAGAGAGCTGATGACCATTCCCCCCGAAACCGGCACTGTCGACGCGCCGAGCGCTGAACCGACCGCGGCCAAGGCGATCCATTCCGCCGACGGACGCCCGTTGCGCGACAACAATGATCCGCGCAACAAGCAGCGCCAAGGAAACGGTCAGGGCAACCAGCCGCGCCGCGATCGTCGCGACGTCCATGGCTGGGTCGTGCTCGACAAGCCGATCGGCATGACCTCGACCCAGGCCGTGGCGGTGGTGAAGCGCCTGTTCCAGGCAAAGCGCGCCGGCCATGCCGGCACGCTCGATCCGCTCGCCTCCGGCGGCCTGCCGATCGCGCTGGGCGAAGCCACCAAGACGGTCCCCTTCGTGATGGACGGCCGCAAGCGCTACCGCTTCACCGTGACCTGGGGCGAGGAGCGCGATACCGACGACACCGAAGGACGGGTCGTCGAGACCAGCGACAGCCGGCCGGATGCCGCGGCGATCCGGGCGCTGCTGCCGCAATTTACCGGCCGGATCGAGCAGACGCCGCCGCGCTATTCCGCGATCAAGGTCCAGGGCGAGCGCGCCTACGATCTCGCCCGCGACGGCGAGGTCGTCGAGCTGCAGCCGCGCCCGGTCGAGATCCATGAACTGACCCTCGTCGACCAGCCCGACACCGACCATTCGGTATTCGAGGCGGAATGCGGCAAGGGAACCTATGTCCGGGCGCTGGCCCGCGACATGGGCCGCCTCCTCGGCTGTTACGGCCATATCAGCGCGCTCCGGCGGACCCTGGTGGGTCCGTTTACCGAGAACGACATGATTCCGCTGGAACAGTTGGAGGCTTTGTGCAATAGAGCCGCGTCCGGTGAGGGAAGCCTCGCCGACGCACTCCTGCCCGTTGAGACCGCGCTGGACGACATCCCGGCACTGGCCGTCACTCGGGCTGATGCGGCAAGGCTCCACAGGGGCCAGGCCGTTTTGTTGCGCGGACGGGATGCGCCCAATAGTAGCGGCACAGTCTATGTCACGGTCGCAGGCCGCCTTCTGGCGCTTGCCGAAATTGGCAATGGCGAACTCATCCCCAAGCGCGTGTTCAACCTGACCGGACTGACTGCCAGCTCCGGTCGCAACGAAAGAGACTGACGATGTCGGTGACCGCAGAGCGCAAGGCGGAAATCATCAAGGCGAACGCCACCAAGGCCGGTGATACCGGTTCTCCCGAGGTGCAGGTTGCGATCCTGTCGGAACGCATCAACAACCTGACCGGCCATTTCAAGACCCACGGCAAGGACAATCACTCCCGCCGCGGCCTCCTGAAGCTGGTGTCGACCCGCCGTTCGCTGCTGGACTATCTGAAGAAGAACGACGAGGCGCGCTACAAGGCGCTGCTCGAGAAGCACAACATTCGTCGTTGAGCTTCGCTATGGAATGAGCGCGCGCGTCATTGCGCGCGTTGACGACATGATCCTGAGGACGCCGCACGCGCGGCGTTCGCTCATCCGGGATCATGCGGTCTGGCCGGATCTGGAAAGAAGCGGATACGCTCTTCGACTGATCCGACCAGGACCATGCAGTACGCTTCAGCAGCAATCCGGCCGCTGGGCGTGACGGGCAAGGTGCCCGTTATTTACGAGAAGGATGGACGCCATCCGAAATAAGAAAACCATGGCAGGATCGCAGGCCGCTGATCGCATTCCAGCGCCCCGCAATCTTGCGCATGGTTTTTTTGTTTCTGGGGAGTCCGCCTTCGATCATCTCATGAAAGAAGATACCCATGTTTACCAAGCATTCCGTCGAGATCGACTGGGGTGGGCGTCCGCTCAAGCTGGAAACCGGCAAGATCGCCCGCCAGGCTGACGGCGCCGTCGTCGCCACCTATGGCGAGACCGTCGTGCTCGCGACCGTCGTCGCCGCCAAGGCGCCGCGGGAGGGCGTCGACTTCCTGCCCCTGACCGTCGACTATCAGGAAAAGACCTACGCCGCGGGCCGCATTCCCGGCGGCTATTTCAAGCGCGAGGGCCGTCCGACCGAGAAGGAGACGCTGGTCTCCCGCCTGATCGACCGCCCGATTCGCCCGCTGTTCGTCGATGCCTGGCGCAACGAGACCCAGGTGATCGTGACCGTGCTGTCGCACGACATGGAGAACGATCCGGACATCGTCGCGCTGGTCGGCGCGTCGGCAGCGCTGACCTTGTCGGGCGTTCCGTTCAAGGGCCCGATCGGCGCGGCCCGCGTTGGCTTCGCCAATGACGAATATATCCTCAATCCGACCCTCGACGAGATGGCCGACACCCAGCTCGACCTGGTCGTCGCCGGCACCTCGGACGCCGTGCTGATGGTGGAATCGGAGGCCAAGGAGCTCAACGAGGACATCATGCTCGGTGCGGTGATGTTCGGTCACCGTCACTTCCAGCCGGTGATCAACGCGATCATCGAGCTCGCCGAAAAGGCCGCCAAGGAGCCGCGCGACGTCGCGATCATCGACAACGCCGCGATCGAGAAGGAGATGCTCGGGATCGCCGAGCAGGACCTGCGCACCGCCTACGCGATTCCGATCAAGCAGCAGCGCTATGCTGCCGTCGGCGCCGTCAAGGAAAAGGTGATGGCCTACTTCTTCCCCGAGGGGCAGGAGCCGAAATACGACAAGCTCCGTATCGCCGCCGTGTTCAAGGAGCTCGAGGCCAAGATCGTCCGCTGGAACATCCTGGACACCGGCAAGCGTATCGACGGCCGTGACGCCAAGACGGTGCGTAACATCGTCTGCGAGGTCGGCGTGCTGCCCCGCGCCCACGGTTCGGCGCTGTTCACCCGCGGCGAAACCCAGGCGCTGGTCGTGACCACGCTCGGCACCGGCGAGGACGAGCAGTACATCGACGCGCTGTCGGGGACGTACAAGGAGACGTTCCTGCTGCACTACAACTTCCCTCCCTACTCGGTCGGTGAGACCGGCCGTCTCGGCGGCACCAAGCGCCGGGAGATCGGCCACGGCAAGCTCGCCTGGCGCGCCATCCACCCGGTGCTGCCGCCGCACCACGAGTTCCCCTACACGACGCGCGTCGTGTCGGAGGTGACCGAGTCCAACGGTTCGTCGTCGATGGCGACCGTGTGCGGCTCCTCGCTGGCGCTGATGGATGCCGGCGTGCCGCTGAAGCGGCCGACCGCGGGCATCGCGATGGGTCTGATCCTAGAAGGCAGCCGCTTCGCCGTGCTGTCCGACATCCTCGGCGACGAGGACCATCTCGGCGACATGGACTTCAAGGTCGCGGGCACCGAGAGCGGCATCACCTCGCTGCAGATGGACATCAAGATCGAGGGCATCACCGAGGAGATCATGCGGGTTGCGCTGGGTCAGGCCCGCGAAGGCCGCATCCACATCCTGGGCGAGATGTCCAAGGCGCTGACCGCCGCGCGCGCCGAGCTCGGCGAATACGCGCCGCGCATCGAGACCTTCAAGATCCCGACCGACAAGATCCGCGAAGTGATCGGCACCGGCGGCAAGGTGATCCGCGAGATCGTCGAGAAGACCGGCGCCAAGGTCAACATCGAGGACGACGGCACCGTGAAGGTCGCCTCCAACGACGGCGAGGCGATGAAGGCCGCCATCAAGTGGATCAAGTCGATCGCCTCCGATCCGGAGGTCGGCCAGATCTATGACGGCACCGTCGTCAAGGTGATGGAGTTCGGTGCCTTCGTGAACTTCTTCGGCACCCGTGACGGCCTCGTGCACATCTCGCAGCTCGCCGACAAGCGCGTGCAGAAGACCACCGACGTCGTCAAGGAAGGCGACAAGGTCAAGGTCAAGCTGCTCGGCTTCGACGACCGCGGCAAGACCCGGCTGTCCATGAAGGCGGTCGACCAGACCACCGGCGAGGATCTCGAGGCCAAGCAGAAGGACGCGCCCGCCGAGGCGCGCGAAGCCGCCGGCGAGTAAAGCCGGGGCACCCTTCGAGTGAAACACAAAGGGCGGCTTTCGAGCCGCCCTTTTTTGTTGTCCTATCGGTCGCACACCCTCGCGCGTCCCAGGTCATGGCTGCGGATGCAGAGGCCAGGCCGTCACCCCGCTTCAGGTCACCCCACATGCACCATCCTGTCATCCGCCCCGCTCGCCCGGACGAATACGACGCCATCGCGAGGCTCTGGATGGAGAGCTGGTGCTCGACCGGGCTGGAGCGCCCGAGCGACACGCTGCTGAGCCTGCTGAAGGAGCGCGTGCCGCGCGAGATGGAGGGTGGCTGGAGCCTCTATGTCGCTGATGACGGCGGCCAGCTCGCGGCGATGCTCGCGATCAACGTGCCCCTGCTCTATCTCGACCAGCTGATGATCGCCCCCTCGCATCAGGGCCGCTCGCTCGGCCGCCGCCTGCTCGCCTTCACCCGCGAGCTGCTGCCCGACGAGGTCTGGCTGCGTTGCGCCGAAGGCAACGGGAAGGCGTGGCGCTGGTACGAACGCGAGGGCTTCGCGCTGGAAAAGAAGCAGGCTGATCCGCTGCACGGCCGCATCATGAAATATTATCGATGGAGGCGTGGCGACCGGGCGGCGGACTCATGATCGCGGAGCGTGCAAGCGCTGATCTTGCACGTGTCGGCCGGAAACCGTTGCGTGCGCCTTCGCGGGCGAACTAAGTTCGGGTTCCCGCTCGCTTCGTCAATCTCGAACATCCGCCATGTCCGCACCGCTCCTGCTGATCCCCCGTCTTGCGCTCGTCGGTCTCGCTGCTGCCTTCACAACTGCGGCTTGGGCCCAGGCTCCGTCGACGATGACAGCCCCGGCCAAGGCCGCGCCCGCCGCCAAGAAGTCCTCGGGAAAGAAGCCGGCGGCAAAGCCGATCGCTGTTGAAAGCGGTCCCTGCCGGCTGGGCGTCATTGCCGCGCTCGGCGACCAGCTCGCCGTCAGCAAGTTCGGCCTCACGGTGTTCGAAACCGAAGAGGACGAGGTCACCCTGCCGGGTTGGGGACTGGACGACCTCGCCGTGGCGCGCGTGCGTGCGGCGACCGCCGGCGATCCGACCGTCCGCAGGGTCGGCTATCCCAAAGGCGCGTTCGAGCCCTACTACCATCCGACGTCGCGCTTCCTGCCCGATCCGAAGGAGAGCCTGACCTCGATCGTGCGCAACGTCACCACGAATGCAAATTGCGAACGCTACCTCGTGGTCACCAGGTTTGAGGCGACCATTCCCAACACCACCCTGAGGCTCAGGGGCATTGGCGCTTACAATCAGGGCCTCGGATCACTCATCCGGCACTCGCACCTGTTCGCGAACGTCAACATCACGCTGATCGACGGCCATTCCTACGAGAAGATCGGCTCATTCTCGGCGGATACCGGCGCACGGCTGGCCGAGACCATGAGGCTCACCGAGGATCCCCTCAACAAGCTCGACAATGCCGACTTCCCCGAGCCTCTTGCCGCCGCAGCCACGAGCACCGTGCTACGCGAACGCCCGCGCAGCCTGGTCGCGGCGAAGCTCGATCGCGACCTGCCGAGCTACCTGAAGATCGAATGAGCCGTCGCCCGCTGTCATACGCCTCGAACGGGCTTCACCGTCCGCATTCGTTTCTCCCAGCACGAGTTTTCCCAGTGACGATTTCACGCCTGCTCGCGCCGCTGCTCATTGCCGTGCTCTGGTCGGGCACCAACGCCCTGGCGGAATCGTCACCTGCGCCGCTGAGCGCCAAGCCTGCGGCAAAGCCGGCGGCCGGCGTTGCCAAGGCCGCCAAGCCGGCAAGGGCCGTCCGCGAGGGCGGACCGTGCGAGCTCGGGGTGATCTCAGCGCTCGGCGATGTCTTCACGGTGCAGAAGAACGGCATGACCCGTCTGGGCAACGAGTACGCCGAAGTGCCGGTCTCCTGGGGTTTCGACGATCTCGTCTACGCGCGCGTGAAAGCAGCCGCGGGTGATGCCGGGATCCGCCGCATCAGCGTCCCCAAAGGAGCATTCGATTCGTTCTATCAGTCGCCCCCGGTCAAGGCCGAGAACGGGAAGCTCACACCCATCGTCAGGAGGGTGGCCGGTTCGGCGGGGTGCGCTCGTTACCTCGTGATCACCCGCCGGACCGACAGCGAACCCTCGACGAACGACGAGGTCACCGGCGTCGGCGTGGTCAATCGGGGCGAGGGTTTTGGCCGGATCAGCCACGTCTTCATCATGATCGATATCCAGCTCTATGACGGCGCGACATTCGAGACGCGCGAGCCTGCCACGAGTTCCAAGGCGCTGCTCTCACGGCTGACGTCCGGCGTCGGACCGCCGTCTCATGCCGGCGACGTCGACAACTCCGCATTTCCCGCCTCGCCGCCGGATGCCGCGAACAACAACGTGCTGCGTGACATGGCGCGCTCGATGCTCAAGTTCCGGCTCGACCAGCGCCTGCCGGCTTATTTTGAGCGCGAATAGAACCATCAGCTCGGCGCGTCATAGCCTGATCTTCAGCACCGCATGGCCTGACTGCTGGACGAGGCCGGACGGCGTCGCGTTGATGCCGTAGCGAACGCTGAGGTCGAGGCGATCGTTGCCCGCAGCGACAAGACCAAGCCCGGCCGAGTAGACCCAGGGCGACAGGCTGAGGCCCCGGGTGACGAAGCCGTCGCCGCCGCCGGAGAAGGCGGCGCCGATCTGCAATGCCTGGTTCAGCGCGTTGTAACCGACGCCGACATCGCTGATCAGACGAACCTGCGTTGTCGGCGCATAGACCGCTTTCAGCTGCGCCGTCGTCACGAGTTCCTGATAGACCTGAGGATCGACGTCGAGGCTGAAACCGCCGGCACCGCTTTCCCGATAGGAGCCGCTGCGAACCGTGCCGTAGTCCAGGCGCAGTGCAGGAACGAGCGCGAGGTCGTCTCGCAGCGGAATGCGGGTCTTGATGCCCGCACCGGCGTGGCCGCTGTAGGAACGATAGCTGCCGCCGGCGGACGCACCCATGAAGTTCAGTGACCGGCTTTCGCCGTTGTCGCTCGATCCGCCGTCGAGCTGATAGTCGAAGGTGACATCAGAACTGACGGCGTAGGCCCCATAGAGCCCGAGCTGATAGGAGGCGAGACCGAGACGGTTTGGCACCGCATCGTCGCTTCCGCTGATCGTGTGATGAGAATAGCCAAGAACGCCGCCGATGATGGCGCGGGACGAGACGGCCACATCGGCGCCGAGCGCCAGACCCGCGCCGACGGCACTATACCCGGGAACGCCATCACGTCCTGTCTGCTGCGCGGTGCCGCCGAGAGGCTGCATCCAGACATTGCGGCCAGCAGCCCAGCCGGTGCTGCTGACCTCATCGAGCCTGTTGGTCATCGTCTGCCGGAAGGCCTGCTGGCTGACATAGGTTGCCTGCGACGCCGCCCCGGTCAGCACCGGCAGCGTCTGCTTGACGGCGGCACTGAGCGAGGGACCGCTGAGATTGTCGAGCGCGGCAAATCCCGAGACCATCGATCCGCTCCAGCCGGCCGACGTCATCGACAGCCGGTACAGCACGTCGGCGGCTTCCAGGCCGACGCGGCCGCCGGCCGACCGAAGCGCAGTGCCATAGGGCTGGATCAGCGACATCGTCGCCAGATCGCCGGTCATGCTTCCCGTGAGATCATACGTCGAGGTGACCATCTGCGCATTAGACGCATTGCCGCTCATCGCGCCATAGAGGCTGGTCAGGCTGCCACGCGACAGCGTATTGAACAGCACGCTTCCCTCCGGGGTGACCGAGCCGAGCAGGGTGAAGCCACCGGCCGTGCTGCCCGTCGGCGCGACGCCCGCGCCCCAGAAATAGCCGTTCTGATAGTTGGTGATGACGAAGCGGCCCGGCGCCTGCGTGCCGAACAATGTCGGACTGACGATCCGCCACGGCGTGCCGGCGGTCCATGCCCATTGCGGGACGGAGTTGGCCGGCACCGGTGCTGACGGCGGCGGCGTGAAGGTCGCGGGATCATAGGGCAGCATGTAGGCCCAATGCGTCACCAGCAGGCTGTCGCCGGTGATCATCTGCATTTCCATGCTGGTCACGCCGTTGACGTTGCGCATATAGCCGAGCCCGACGGTCGCAGTGCCGCCGCCGGTCGGCGTGAACAGCATGGTGATCTGGCC
The DNA here is from genome assembly GCF_032489875.1 of Bradyrhizobium sp. SZCCHNR1015. NCBI lineage: Bacteria > Pseudomonadati > Pseudomonadota > Alphaproteobacteria > Hyphomicrobiales > Nitrobacteraceae > Bradyrhizobium > Bradyrhizobium sp. SZCCHNR1015. The sequence continues at coordinate 12,466 of NZ_JAUEYW010000009.1, read as the reverse complement.
GCTGGTGGTGACGAAGCCCTGGATGGTCGAGGTGTCCGTCAGCAGCGCCGGGCCGATCCTGAGCTGCGCGACGCTGGTGCCGGTGAAGGCGCCGTTGGTCGCGGTGCCCAGGGTCCACAACGTCTGGTCACCGATCGGGACCGGATTGGAGAAGCCCGTCTTCGGCGACAGGTAGGCGAGCAGTTGCGCCGTCGGCACATACCAGTTGGTGTTGGAGATCGTGGAGTCCCAGACGCTCGATTGCGCCTTCGCCGGCCCTGCGCCCCCTGCCGCAAGCACGATGCCGGTCATCGCGCAGAGAGCGATGACACGGACTTTCGAACGCAGCATCAATCGCCCCCACGACTTGTCTTGCTGCCGGCGCGAGCGTCTGGCTGACGGCCGCGGCCGATGCACCGGTCATGATGCATCGCAGCGTCATCGCAACAGCCAACCGCAAGAGTTGCGCCAATGCCTCCTGATTAGCCGTTCAGGAACATTGTCTTCAACTGGGAAAATTTGGGTCGATCGGAGGACGGAGTCTCGCGCCCCCGATACCGCCGATGCGCGCGGAGGTCAGTCCGCCTTGAGATCCTCGGGGCGCGGCATCGAGATCACGTTATATCCAGAGTCGACGTAGTGGATCTCGCCGGTGACGCCACCGGACAGCTCCGACAACAGATACAGCGCGGAGCCGCCAAGCTCCTCCAGGGTCACGCCGCGGCCGAGCGGCGAGTGCTTCTGCTGGAACGCGAACATGAAGCGGGCGTCGCCGATGCCCGAGCCCGCCAGCGTGCGCACCGGGCCGGCCGAGATCGCGTTGACGCGGATGCTGCGGCGGCCGTAATCGGCGGCAAGATAGCGCACCGAGGCTTCCAACGCGGCCTTGGCGACACCCATCACGTTGTAGTTCGGCATCACGCGGTTGGAGCCGTCGAAGGTCAAGGTGATCATGCTGCCGCCGCTCTCCTGCATCAGCTCGGCGGCGCGCTTGGCGATCTCGGTGAAGGAGAAGCAGGAGATCAGCATCGTGCGCGCAAAATTCTCGCGCGACGTGTCGGCATAGCGGCCCTTGAGCTCGTTCTTGTCCGAGAAAGCGACGGCGTGGACGATGAAGTCGAGCCCGCCCCAGGCTTCGCGCAGCGAAGTGAACACGCCATCGACGCTGGCGATGTCCTCGACGTCGCAAGGCAGCACGTGCTTGACGCCGAGCTCGTCGGCCAACGGGCGGACGCGCTTGCCGAGCGCGTCGCCCTGATAGGTGAAGGCCATCTCGGCGCCATGCGCAGCCAGCGTCTTGGCGATGCCCCAGGCGATCGAATGGTCGTTGGCGATGCCCATCACAAGCCCGCGCTTGCCCTTCATCAGACCCTGCATGATGTCTCTCCTTCGTCATGCCGGGATCGGCCCAGCCAGGATGATCGTTCCGCCTTCGAGACGCCAATGGCCGGACATCGGTGCGAAGAATGAGCTTCGCGCTGCTGCCCGGCCATGATGCCGACGAAACCAGTGCTATTGAAATCTTAAGCGTCGAGCTGCTTGAACACCAGCGTCGCGTTGGTGCCGCCGAAGCCGAACGAGTTCGACAGCACGGTGCCGAGCTTGGCGTTGTCGATGCGCTTGCGCACGATCGGCATGTCGGCGAAGGCGGGATCGAGCTCGGTGATGTTGGCGCTCTCGCAGATGAAGCCGTTCTTCATCATCAGCAGCGAATAGATCGCCTCCTGGACGCCGGTGGCGCCGAGCGAGTGGCCGGTCAGCGCCTTGGTGGCGGCGATCGGCGGGCACTTCTCGCCCGATCCGAACACCTTGCGGATCGCCTCGATCTCCGGCGGATCGCCGGCCGGCGTCGAGGTCGCGTGCGGATTGATGTAGTCGATCTTCGTCTTCACGGTCGACAGCGCCATCTTCATGCAGCGCTCGGCGCCTTCGCCCGACGGCGCCACCATGTCGTAGCCGTCCGAGGTCGCGCCGTAGCCCGCGATCTCGCCGTAGATCTTGGCGCCGCGCGCCTTGGCATGCTCAAGCTCTTCCAGCACGAGGACGCCGGCGCCGCCGGCGATCACGAAGCCGTCGCGCGTGACGTCATAGGGCCGCGACGCGGTCGCGGGCGTGTCATTGTGCTTCGACGACATCGCGCCCATCGCGTCGAACAGCACCGACAGCGTCCAGTCGAGCTCCTCGCAGCCGCCAGCGAACATCACGTCCTGCTTGCCGTACTGGATCATCTCGTAGGAATTGCCGATGCAATGATTGGACGTCGCGCAGGCCGAGGAGATCGAGTAGTTGACGCCCTTGATCTTGAACCAGGTCGCCAGCGTCGCCGAGGCCGTCGACGACATCGCCTTCGGCACGGCGAACGGACCGACGCGCTTCGGGCCCTTGGTGCGGGTGATGTCGGCCGCCTCCACCAGCGTGCGCGTCGAGGGCCCGCCGGAGCCCATGATGATGCCGGTTCTGACGTTGGAGACGTCGGTCGGCTCCAGCCCGGAATCGAGGATGGCCTGCTCCATGGCGACGTGATTCCACGCGGCGCCCTCGCCGAGGAAGCGCATGGCGCGGCGGTCGACCACGTCCGCGGGATTCAGCGTCGGCGCGCCTTGCACCTGCGAACGAAACCCAAGCTCGGCATATTTCTCAGCACGGGAGATGCCGGACTTCGCCTCGTACAGGCTGGCAAGCACCTCCTGGGTGTTGTTGCCGATCGATGAGACGATGCCCATGCCCGTGATGACAACCCGCCTCATGATGTCCGCCTCACCTTGCTCGTGTGTTGTGTTGCAGTCGTGCCTGCTGCACTGTCTGTGGTCGCAGCCTGCCGGTTCAAGTCGGCGCGGCGTCCTGCTTGAACAGGCCGACCTTCAGGTCCTTGGCGCGATAGATAATCTCGCCATCCATCGAAAGCCACCCGTCGGCAATACCGAGCACCAGCTTTGAGCGCATCACGCGCTTGATGTCGACGTTGTACACAACCTGGCGCGCGGTCGGCAAAACCTGGCCGGAAAACTTGAGATCGCCGAGGCCCAGCGCGCGGCCGCGCCCTGCGCCGCCCGTCCAGCCGAGGTAGAAGCCGACCATCTGCCACATCGCATCGAGGCCGAGACAGCCTGGCATCACCGGATCATTCTTGAAATGGCAGCCGAAGAACCAGAGATCCGACTTCACGTCGAGCTCGGCGCGGACGACACCCTTGCCGTACTCGCCGCCGGTCTCGGAGATCTCGACGATCCGATCGAACATCAGCATCGGCGGCAGCGGCAGTTGCGCATTGCCGGGGCCGAACAGCTCCCCGCGGCCGCAGGCCAGCAGGTCCTCGTATTCATATGCGCTGCGCCGATCCAGCATGCTTGGTGGCCTTTCTCAACGATCCCCGGTGGAATTTGTGCCGCGCGACATGGACCCTTCCCGCGCGCCGCCCCCTTCCGCGCCGCGCTGGCCGGTCATCGCGTCGGCACGAAGGCTGGGCCATCGCACCAGGCGAACATGACCGCTGTCGGCGGCGGGCTTAACGACGCCTGGATTCGCGCACATGGCCATCACGGCCGCCGGCGCTCACCATGGCAGGGCAAATCGGGTCCGGGCGCTCTCTAACATAGAGGATTGCGGCGTCAATGCGCGTATCCAGGTAAATCGACGCAGCACCGGGCCCCGCGCCCGAACCGGGCGGCAAATGCAGTTTAGGGGCGTTCTAGATACGTTAGTTGCGATAAGCTTGCATCTGAATGGGTTTCTTCCTATATCAGTTGTGGATGAGAGCGAATTGTGCGGTGCTTGAAGTGGATGTCAGCAACAACGCCTCGATGAATGGTCATGATCGCGGCAACCCGGATCTCGGGAGCGGCCGGCAGCCGGCACTCAATGGCTGCCCATGGCACGACGTCAACGAGATGCTGCAGGCGGCCGGGCTGCGCCCGACCCGCCAGCGCATGGCCTTGGGCTGGCTGTTGTTCGGCAAGGGTGCGCGGCATCTGACCGCCGAAATGCTCTATGAGGAAGCGACGCTGGCCAAGGTTCCGGTCTCGCTCGCCACGGTCTATAATACGCTGAACCAGCTGACCGACGCCGGTCTGCTGCGCCAGGTCAGCGTTGACGGCACCAAGACCTATTTCGATACCAACGTCACCGCCCACCATCACTTCTATCTCGAGAACAACCACGAGCTGGTCGACATCCCTGACCAGCATCTGGCGTTGTCGAAGCTGCCGGAGGCGCCCGAAGGTTACGAGATCGCCCGGATCGACATGGTCGTCCGGCTGCGCAAGAAGCGTTGAGCCTCCGGAACATCGTCATAGAAGCATCATGCCCGCAGCCGCTGCGGGCATTTTTGTGTCGGGCGTGCGTCAGGATAGAGGTCAGCGGATGGCGCTGACCTGGGCCTTCAATTGACCTGCTCGTCGGCGTAGACGCCCCACAGCCGCTGCTGCTGGATCCAGCCTTCGAAACCATTGCCGAGCACGTGGCACCAGCCGTTGCCGCATTTCTTCACTTGCGCGACGACGCCGGCCTGCAGCCGCGCGGTGACCCCGCTCGTGGCGTCGGCGCTCTCATAGATCGGGGCGAGATCGTCCTTGTTCTTCATCGTGACCACCGCCGTGCGGCGCCCCGACAGCAAGGAGTGATAGACCCACCCCTCCGAGCCTTCGGAATCGCGCACGCGGCGCCAGTTCTCATATTCCGCGGTGATCTCGACCGGCAGGCCGGAGCGCGTATAGACCCAGGCCACGTCGTTGTCCTTGGTCGGACCGGCGCGAACGTTCACATGATCCGACTTCAGGCTGACATAGCGCGGCACCGGCAGGCCGCTGGTGGTGAGAACGGAGTCCTTCGCCGCAACGCGGCCCCTGCCGACGGCAACGTCGAACAGACAGACCAGCAGCACCACGACAGCACCCAAACGCCACAACGTCGATTTACTCAACTTACTCTCCCTCGAAAGGATCGACCCGCGCTCCGATCAAAGCGGATTGCGTTGCGATCCTTCGCCCGATCCCCATCGAACCGCCCGGCTGCCCCCCTTCGTGCTCGGAGAGGGCTTGCCGAAAGCGCCAGTCCCGACCCGCCGTTGGCTTCTTGTCTTGGCCCGGCCTTCTGCTAGACAGGACCGAACACAAGCGGCCAGGAAGCGCCTGAGAATCGCTCGCGAAGCCCTGTCAGGGACGGATCGGCCCACCTGCGAGATCCGACACGACCAGTCCAGGGAAGCGCCGCTCTCAGGCGACGACGGTAGTTTCGGCGAACCCGGTTAATGAGGTCTGAAGGATCTCATGAGAGCAGCACATGTCAGGTAGGAAAAAGCCCCTCGTCGTGGTGACACGCAAGCTGCCGGACTCGGTCGAGACCCGCATGCGCGAGCTGTTCGACGCCAGGCTCAATCTCGACGACGAGCCGATGAGCCAGGAGCAGCTCGCCGATGCCGTGCGCACCGCCGAGGTGCTGGTTCCGACGGTCACCGACCACATCAGCGCCGACATTCTCAATCAGCCCGAGTGCAAGCTGCGCATGATCGCCAACTTCGGCAACGGCGTCGACAACATCGACGTCGCCGCGGCGGTGGCGCGCGGCATCACCGTCACCAACACGCCGAAGGTCCTCACCGAGGACACCGCCGACATGACCATGGCGCTGATCCTCGCCGTGCCGCGGCGGCTGATCGAGGGCGCCTCGGTGCTCACCGAGGGCAAGAACTGGGCGGGCTGGTCGCCGACCTGGATGCTCGGCCACCGCATCGGCGGCAAGCGGCTCGGCATCATCGGCATGGGCCGCATCGGCCAGGCGGTGGCGCGGCGCGCCCGCGCCTTCGGCCTGCAGATCCACTATCACAACCGCCGACCGGTCGCGCCGGTGATCGCCGACGAGCTCGGCGCCACCTATTGGGAGAGCCTCGACCAGATGCTGGCGCGGATGGACATCATCTCGGTCAACTGCCCGCATACGCCGGCGACGTTCCATCTCCTGTCGGCGCGCCGGCTGAAGCTGATCCGCAAGGACGCCTACATCGTCAACACCGCGCGCGGCGAGGTGATCGACGAGGAGACGCTGACGCGGCTGATCGAAGCCGGCGACATCGCCGGCGCCGGCCTCGACGTGTTCGAGCACGAGCCGGCGGTGAACCCGCGCCTGGTGCGGCTCGCCAAGGCCGGCAAGGTGACCCTGTTGCCGCACATGGGCTCGGCCACGATCGAGGGCCGCGTCGAGATGGGCGAGAAGGTCATCATCAACATCAAGACCTTCCTCGACAACCACCGCCCACCGGACCGCGTGCTGCCGAGCATGCTGTAGGCCGACCAGCCATCTCAGCAATCGGTGTCGACCCTGCGAACGCAGGACCCATACCGCGCGATGTCTGAAAACGGGCACGCGGCTGATCGCGCATAACGTATTCAGTTCGGTGGCTATGGATCCCGGCTCAAGGCCGGGACGACAGCTCGGTCCGGCCGCCCGCCCGCTTCCGCCACTCGCCGACGAAAGACACGAACGCTGCCAGCGCCGGCGGTGGTTGGCGTCGGCTCGGATAATACAGATACGGCCCGGGGAACGGCGGACACCAATCGTTGAGCACGCTGACGAGGCGGCCATCCGCCAGCGCATCACGCACATGTCCTTCGAAGGTCGCCCAATAGCCAACGCCGTCACAGGCGGCACGGAAGGCCAGACCGAGCTGGACCGCGATCAGCCGAGCCGGCGGCGCGATCCTGATCACCTGCCCGTCCTTCTCGAACTCCCATTCCAGCATCGCACCGGACGAGAAGCGCGTCCGAATGCAGCCATGCTGCAGCAGGTCGCGCGGATGCGCGGGACGGCCATGCTGCGCAACATATTGCGGTGAGGCGACGATGGCGTAGCGCTGCGTTTCGCCGAGCGGTACGGCGATCATGTCCTGCGCCAGGTGCTCGCCATAGCGCACGCCGGCATCGAACCCGGCCTGCACGATGTCGACAAAGCCGCTGTCGGCGACGATCTCGAGCTCGATCAGCGGATAGGCCTGAAGGAACGGCGCGACCATCGGCGCCAGCACCAGATCGACCGCAGGCGGCGGCGCATTGATGCGCAGGCGTCCCGCCGCGACCTGCTGCTGGCCGCGCACCTGATGGATCGCCGCTTCGATCTCGGACAGCGCAGGCTCGAGCCGTGCCAGCAGCGCCTCGCCGGCCTGCGTCAGGCCGACGCTTCGCGTGGTCCGGTTGAGCAGCCGGACGCCGAGCCGCTGCTCCAGCTCCTTGAGCCGCTGGCTGAGGCTGGATGCCGCGAGCCCCTGCTCGCGCGCGGCGCGGCGGAAATTGCCGCTGCGAGCCACGGCAGCAAAGGCTTGAAGATCACGGAGGTCCGGCTCGCTCATTGTTCGACATGTTGAACAGTCCATTCGGAATTGTCCAGCTTTTCGAACCGCGGAAATCCGCCGATATCCGCGTTGTCCGGGCGGACCAGCAGGCCGCCTGCGCCAGCAAGAGGAGATTGATCATGCAAACCCGCCAACTCGGCTCGACCGGCCCCGAGGTTTCGGTCATCGGACTAGGCTGCATGGGCATGTCGGACTTCTACGGCCCCACCGACCGGTCCGAGAGCATCGCCACCATCCACGCCGCACTCGACGCCGGCATCACGCTGCTCGACACCGGCGACTTCTACGGGATGGGCCACAACGAGATGCTGATCCGCGAGGCGCTGGCCTCGGCCGGTCCGCGCAACGTGCAGATCTCCGTGAAGTTCGGCGCGCTGCGCGGCCCCGACAGGAGCTGGCTCGGCTATGACAGCCGGCCCGAGGCCATCAGGACCTTCCTGTCCTATTCGCTGCAGCGGCTCGGCGTCGACGCCATCGACATCTATCGCCCGGCGCGGCTCGATCCCAAGGTGCCGATCGAGGAGACCATCGGCACGATGGCCGAGCTGAAACAGGCCGGCTACATCCGGCATATCGGGTTGTCGGAGGTCGGTTCCGAGACGATCCGCCGGGCGCACAAGGTGCACCCGATCGCGGATCTGCAAATCGAATATTCGCTGATCTCGCGCGGCATCGAGAGCGACATCCTGCAAACCTGCCGCGAGCTCGGCATCGGCATCACCGCCTACGGCGTGCTGTCGCGCGGACTGATCAGTGGCCACTGGTCGAAGGACCGCGCCAATGCCGCTGATTTCCGTGGCCATTCGCCGCGTTTCCAGGGCGACAATCTCGACCGGAATCTTACCCTCGTGGACACGCTGCGCGGCATCGCCGACGAGGTCGGCGCCACGCCGGCGCAGGTCGCGATCGCCTGGGTGGCCGCGCAGGGCAACGACATCGTCCCGCTGGTCGGCGCCCGCCGCCGCGACCGCCTCGACGAGGCGCTCGGCGCGCTCTGCGTCAAGCTCACCGAAGTGCAACTCGCTGCGCTCGACAAGGCCTTCCCGATTGGCGTCGCGGCAGGCGAACGCTATCCGGAGTCGCAGCTGGTCCACATGGACAGTGAGCGCGGGAAGCGAATGTGAGCCGAGACCGGGCAAGCCCCTCGGCGTCGTCCCGGCGAACGCCGGGACCCATATCGCGTGACGTCTGAAACGGGCAGGCCGTCAATTCCGCGCGCCTCATCACGCTCACGGAGTATGGATCCCGGATCGGCGCCGCGCCGACGCTATCGCGTCGCCCCGGCTTGTCCGGGACGACAGCGGAGAGTGAGGCGAGAGTCTCTCAACTCATGACCGACAACTAGATGCGTGGCGGCCTCTCGGCTCACGCACACCTCACTTTCGGTGCGCACTCAAATCCGCAATCACAGGCCCGTCGCCATTCAACGGGTTCGCCGGATCGCGCCCGTAGCGCAGCGTCTCGAACCGCATCGTGCGCGCGTCCAGCATCAAGAGCCGGCCGACCAGACCCTCGCCGAAACCGACGATCTCCCGGATCGCCTCCAGCGCCATCATCGATCCCAGCATGCCGGCGAGCGCGCCCATGACGCCGGCTTCCGCGCAGGCCGGCACCGTGCCCGGCGGCGGCGGCTCGGGGAACAGGCAGCGATAGGTCGGATTGAACTGGCCCTTCTCGTTCCGCTCATGCGCGCGGATCGTCGTCAGCGACGCATCGAAAGTCCCGAGCGCGCCGGTGATCAGCGGCTTCTCGGCCAGGAAGCAGGCGTCGGAGACGAGATAGCGGGTGTCGAAATTGTCGGAGCCGTCGAGCACGAGATCATAGCCGCCGATCAGATCGAGCGCGTTGTCGGCATTGAGCCAGCTTCGATGCGCCACGACGCTCACATGCGGATTGAGCGCATTGATGCGCTCGGCGGCGCTCTCGACCTTGGGCCTGCCGATGTCGGGGGTCGCATGGATGACCTGGCGCTGCAGGTTCGACAGCGATACGACGTCGTCGTCGACCACGCCGATCGTGCCGACGCCGGCGGCGGCGAGATACATCAGTGCCGGCGCGCCGAGGCCGCCTGCGCCGACCACCAGCACCGCGGCGCGCTTCAGCGCCGCCTGACCGGGACCACCGACATCGCGCAGCACGATGTGACGGGCATAGCGCTCCACTTCTTCGTCGCTCAGCATCGTTACACCGTCCTTCCGCCGCCGCATCGCTGTCAGCCCATTGCCGGCCCATGGCGAAGACGGCGGATCTCCGCACTGAACCCTCGCCGGATTGTGACCGACCAAGCAGATGTGCTTATTTAGCGGCGCGGCAAGAGCATCGGGATTTGTCATGAGACGGCTGGCCACGGCAACCTTCATCTGCGGGATCGCCGCGTGCGCGTCGGTGCAGGCACAGACGCCCACGATGCCCGGCGCCAGGCCCAAGCCGGTCGCGACCCAGCCAGCGCGCCCGGGCGTTCAGGCGCCCGCCGACACCGCCAACGCGATGAGCCAGGCCGAGCGGCTTGCGCTGCAATCCGATCTTGCCTGGGTTGGCCAATACAATGGCGCCATCACCGGCGACGTCAGCGAGCGCATGGTCAATGCGATCAAGGAGTACCAGAAGCTATCCGGCGGCAAGCCGACCGGCGTGTTGAACCCGCAGGAGCGCGCCGTGCTTGCCGACACCGCGCGCCGCAAGCAGGAGGGCGTCGGCTGGAAGCTCGTGACCGAGCCGGTCAGCGGTGCCCGGCTCGGCATCCCGACCAAGCTGGTGCCGCAGCAGACCAGCGACGGCAACGGCTCGAAATGGACATCGCCCACCGGCACCGTGCAGGTCGTGCTGTCGCGCCGCAAGGAGGCCAACCCGACCACCGCGGCACTGGCCGACCGTGAAAAGAAGGAAGCCGGCCGCACCGTCGACTACAGCGTGGTGAAGCCCGACTTCTTCGTGCTCTCGGGCCTGCAGAACCTGAAGAAGTTCTACATCCGCGGCACCTTTCGGGGCGACGAGGTGCGCATCCTGACCATCCTCTACGACCAGGCGACCGAGAACACGGTCGAGCCGGTCGTGATCGCGATGTCGAGCGCCTTCACCGCGTTCCCGTCGACATTGGCCGCGCAGCCCGCGCCACGGCGCCGCGTCGATTACGGCACCGGCATCGTCGCCACCCAGGACGGCGCCATCATCGCCGATCGCGAGGTGACCGACGGCTGCGTGGCAATCACCATTCCCGGGTTCGGCCATGCCGAGCGCGTGGCCGAGGACAAGGAGCGCGGCCTGGCGCTGCTGCGCATCTACGGCGGGCGCGGCCTGAAGCCGCTGGCGCTGTCGGGCGGCAGTGCGAAATCGTCGGTCGACATCGTCGGCATCGCCGATCCGCAGAGCCAGGGCGGCGGTGCCGCGATCAGCACCGTCAAGGCGCAGCTCGCCGCCAACGGCACCGGCGACGCCTCGCTGGCGCCGGCGCCCGGGCTCGGCTTTTCCGGAGCGGCGGCGCTCGACGGCGACGGCAAGTTCGCCGGCGTCACCTTGCTCAAGCCCGGCGTCCTCGCGGGCACGGCACTGATCCCATCGACACAGGTCGTGATGGTCAGCGCCGATGCGACGCGTGCGTTTCTCGCCTCGCATGGTGTCAAGCCCGACGGAACCTCGCTCGACGCCAAGGCGGCCACGGTGCGCGTGATCTGCGTGCGGAAGTAGAGCCTGCGCCAAACCGGTTCGGCATCGCGATCGTGCCGCTGTGCACTGCAGCGCGGCAGCGTTTACGCAATGTTAAGCATGTCGTTTTAGAAAAAATTAAGGGCCCAACGGCGGCCGGCGGGGATCGGACGTGCAGCATCGCGACTGCATGGGATGATGCTCGGCGATGCCGATCGCTCGCCCGCGGCTCGCTGCCGCTCAACTTCCTAGCACCTTGCTATCAACTCGGAACGGCTCCCGCCGTAGTCAACCGGTCTGTGCAGGCACAGGCCGAGCGTGAGAAAGTTCGAACAGTTTTGTCGGCGTGCTGATTCGGACCACCGCGATCCCTCTGTTAGTTGGATCGGGCCGGGACTGTCCTGAGCGAGAATAGCTCCGCACCGCGCAACCGCGATGCACTCAGCTTTGGCGTTCTCATAAGTTCCGTCAACATCCGAAGGACTGTCTCCCGATGTACACGATCGTTTTGGCCACGCAGAAGGGCGGCAGCGGCAAGAGCACGCTGGCGATTGGTCTGGCCGTGGCCGCGCAGCAGGCCGGCCACAAGGTGCGCGTGATCGAGACCGACCGTCAGGGCACGCTGACCAAATGGCAGGCGCGCCGCGCCGCGGGCGAGCCGATCGTCGAAGCCGGCTACGACGCCAAGATGATCGAGCCTCGCCTCGAAGCGCTGGCCCGCGACGGCTTCACTGTCTGCGTGATCGACACCGGGGCCGGCATCACGGCGTCCACGACGGCCGCGATCCGCCACTGCGATCTGTGCCTCATTCCGGCGCGTCCGAGCGTCGCCGACATCGAAGCGACAGCACCGACCTTGAGCATCGTGCGCGCCTGGCGCAAGCCGTTCGCCTTCGTGCTCAACCAGGCCCCGATCCGCGGCGGCCATCGCGTCACCGATGCGACGACTGCGCTCGACGCCGACGCGCCACGCGACATCGCGGAGGTGCTGGCGCAGCCCTTCATCATGATGCGCAACGACCACCAGGACGCGCTCGCCGCCGGTCTCGGCGTCAGCGAGTTCGATGCGGCCGGCAAATCGGCGCAGGAGATTCGCAGCCTGTGGCGCTGGACCGCCGGCAAGCTTGCAGGCGATCACGTCATGCACGACGCGGGCGAACTGAAGGACGCGAGCGAGCACGCCGAGGTCGAGTTCCCGATCATGCTGACGCCGCCCACCGAGGAAGCGAAACTGCCGGTGGCGCGGGTGTATCCGACCTGGGCCGACAACGGCATCAACTGGAAGGCGGGATTGTAGTCCTCGTTAGTTGGACCCGAGCTTCTGCCGCGACGGCGGTGCGCTCCCTGGCCCCGCTCTTGCGGGGAGAGGGTTGGGGTGAGGGGCAGACGCGGGGCAGACACACGGGAAGTGTTCGTGGTGAGACCTGTCCCCCCATTGGCGCTAACTTACCATTTTGCTGCCGGAAATGGATGATTCCTCGGTCGAGTGACTGACGAATCGCTTTC